>JAQCEA010000014.1 GCA_027620495.1 Pseudomonadota bacterium
TCATGGGTTCAGAATTTCGTTCATTTTTTCAATTATTGTACCGATATCTTGGTCTGAGACATGCGGCCCACAGGGAAGCGATATTGTGTTTGCGGCCAAGTGTTGTGCCTGCGAAAATTTATTTTTAGCTATTGGGTATTTTTGGGAATAATATTTTGAATGCGGCAGCGCTACAGGATAGTGAACACTGGTTCCTATGCCCTCAGCATTAAGCAACCTCACTAACTCATTCCTGCTTTTGGTCAGCTTTTCTGAAACCATAATGTTCACACAATACCAAGAGGAATGTGATTGCTTGTGAGCCAGCGGCATAACTGATAGCCCGCTGATTTTGCTTAACTTTGCAACAAGTCGTTCAGCATTTTTTTTTCTTTGTTCAAGAAAAGCTGGTAGCTTCGATAGTTGCACATGACCAACAGCGGCATGCCCCTCGGACATACGGTAATTCCAACCCAAACTTGCGATATCATAGACCCCAGCTATTTGCCTTTCTCCCAAACCCTTGTCATATCCGAAGGCTCGTTGAGAACGTACCTTAGCGGCTACATTATCATCGTCAGTGGTCAACATCCCCCCTTCCAGGGACGTGATATGTTTTGTTGGATAAAATGAAAAACAGCCTAATTTGCCAAGGCTTCCCGCAAATTTATTGTTGTGTTTGGCACCAAGTGCAGTTGCACTGTCTTCAATCACATCAATATTATATTTTTCGGCAACAGCATTAATACTCGCCATGTCGCAGGGCAACCCAATGAAGTGGACAACGATTATTACCTTAGTTTTTTGCGTGATTTTTTCTTCAATAAGCTTTGGGTTTATGCAACCGGTTTCAATGTCAATATCAACAAAGATTGGGACTGCCCCACAATGCTCAACCGCGTGCGCCGTAGCGACATGAGTCATTGCCGGAACAATAACTTCATCGCCGGACCCAACACCGCAAGCAATCAGACCTAAGTGAATGGCTGTAGTACAGTTTGACGTGCTGATTGCATGCTTTACACCCACATAGTCTGCAAAAGCGATCTCAAATTCAGCACATTTTGGGCCATGTGTAAGGGTTGTGCCTCGCAACACAGCGGTCATGGCATCGCGCTCGACATCGCCAATCATAGGTTTCCCAAAAGGAATATTTGTCATGTAAACGGCTTACCTATATTAAGTTATTAACTGTGACCTGCCGTTTAGTTTCAACCGCTTGCCAGATCGCAAAACATACGGACATGACCTTAAAAATGTCTGTCTCATCTATCAAAGGTTTTGTTCCATTTCTAATACAATCTATAAATTCAGGGAGCAAGTCCCCCTTCTCTATTCCCGGATAAGGCGCATTAATACCAGCAACATCTTTTGCAGGATCATCACCTGTAAATAATTTTCCATCCGGGATATCATTCACAAAGGTCTTTTCGGTTCCAAATACATTCAATGAGTGAAATTTGGTGCGCTGAGGCGCAAATGAGGTGGTGCATTTACCTGTTGCCCCACTTTCCCATTGAAACAGCGCTGTTATAGTGTCAGGCCAAGAATAAGATGAGCCCTTGACAGCAATGTCAGTTCCCATAGCGCAAACAGACTTGATTTCTTGCCCCATTACCCACCTCATCAGATCGATCAGATGGATGCCACCACCGTAAACGGTGCAATAAAAATCCATATCACCACGCCATCCTTGGGTTATCTTCCACAAAATCTGATGTAAATAATCACCTTCGATATGAAAAATATCACCAAACTCACCCTGTTCAGCCATCTGTTTGACCAATGCAAAGCGAGGCGACTGCCTTAATATAAGATTTGAGGTTATATTCACATTTGATTTGCTCAGTTCATTTAAAACAGCTTCCGCTTGATTAGGGAAAAGAACAGCAGGCTTTTCTACCATAATATGCTTATCGTGGCGGATTGCTGACACAATTTGCTCAAAATGGGAGTCATCATAACTGCAGATTGACACAACACTGATGTCTTTATCTTCTGTGATACTTTTATAGTCGGTGAATTTATGTTCAATATTGTATTTTTTACCAACGGCCTCTAAACGCAACTTATCCAAATCGCAAATTGATTTAACTTCAATATTGTTGATGGCTTGGTAGGATCTCAGGTGCGCCTCTCCAACGCCAAGCCCAATTACCCCAACCTTTATTAATGGATTAGCCATAATGTGCTACTTCCATTTCTCGGGTCTTACATCGTCAGGCGCTAGCCTTTTGATATAGTCAGACAGCATATTAAGTTCAAAATTTGTGTTTGGCCTATCCATAGATTCGACAATTTCGTTCAATTGTTTTGGCGTATCCACGCCAATCAAAATACTGTTTATTTCATCGAATGACTTAACAAAATTTATTGCATATTGCATCAATGTCAGACCTTCTTTTTTACTTAAACTTTCAATAAATTCTATGGCTTCTAGAACCTCAGTAGAGGCTGAGGCCAAACCAGTGTTCTTGGCGAATAACAGCCCTTTTGTAAAAATAGAGCGCGCATGAATTATTTTGTTGTGCTGCCTCAGGATGTCACAAACACCATTGTCGCGGAAAGTTTGATTTAACACCCCAAACGGCAGCTGTACAATTTGGCAAGAACCAATTTCCGCAGCTTTTAAAGCAGCCGCCGCTGAATAAATTGATACCCCCCAAGACGAGAAAAGCCCACGTGCTTGGAATTGCTGTATGGCCTCTACAGTAAGTTCGCTATTGACGTCATTTTCATTGTGAAGCAACAAAGACAAAGATTTTTTTGACTCGATCTTGAGCAATGGGCTTGTTCTTTGCCAATCATCAAAACAAGAGAGTTTATGGGTTGAAACTGTGTTCTGAGATTTTACCTTGCTAATTAAATCAAAATTCTTGGACGGATTTAGCCTCATAAACTTGGCAATTCGTTCCTCTGCAACACCGTAGTTCGATGAAGTGTCAAGTGTTGTGATGCCGCTATCCCACGCGGCATCTAAAATAGAAAATGCGGTGGCCTCTGGCATGAGTTCATTGGCCCATCGACCAACTCCATAGGGCATACCAAGCTGCACAGTTCCGAGGATTAATTTAGAAAATTGACTTTCCATATACCACAAAATGTAATCATGCTACCGCAGTGTGGGTGAAACATAGTCTCCCACACCTAAACTATTTTTTGCAGGTACCGAGAGGCAACTACTATTTTACCGGCATCACATTAAGCGCCAACAACCGCATCACGGCCAATCTGCCCATGGACAATATGTCCAAGCATTTGAAGCAGAACTGTCACCCGGTTACCAGGATCCAGCCGTAACAACTTTCCGATTTTACCAGCCATTGGGCCAGATAATATCTCAACGTCTTGACCCAGTTTCAGATCATCATGATCAGCCTCGACAAGCCCATCCATATTCTCACTCGCCTTAAGCGCTGACATGAACGCACTGTCAACAAACGAAGGCAACTGCCCAAAGCTGACGATATGACTGACACCAACCGTCCCATTAATGGCGCGCCATCTGGCTGTCTCAAGATCTAAATTGATAAATAAATAGCCTGGAAACAACGGGCGCCGGACACGCTTTATCTGGCGCGCATGCCTGATGATCCGTTCGATACGGGGCAACCACACGTCAAAACCTTGCCTCTCAAGATGCAACATAGCCAGATGTTCACGATTAGGTTGCGTTTGCACAGCGTACCACTTCATCTGACGGACTCACACTCTACCTGATTGGAAATTAGATTTCTTAATTTTCATAAACGCTGGCACTAAAATCTCTTTGCCACCGTCATTTGATGCTACGATTTCATAAACTTTATGCGGGCGCCGGGTTTCTGTAATTACGAGGCATCCAATTCGAGAGACCGTCTCTTTTGGAATGTCTGCATAGCTTTGAAAGTAACGCTGGCCCTCATGCGCCAGAACATCGAGAACACACACAACTTCTATATTATGTGCAGAAAATACCATTTGGGCAATTTCCATGACCTCTCCGGTTCCAACACAGCAGGCTCCGGTAATCTGACCAGCAGATATCTGACAAGCAATCGCTTCGTAATCGCGTCGCGCTTCTCCAAAAAATTTGAATGAATTAGCAATATATTTAGACACAAGGCGACCTTTTTCTATGAAGCCTTCAGGTGTAATATAATAGCCATACCGGCGCGAAGGGGCTTCTTTAACCTTGATATAACCCTTATGAACCAATCGCTTGATCAACGCGTTAGCCATACCCAAGGCAATCTCAAGTTCCTTGGCCACACCACGTTGGGTTATCTTGTCGCACTCTTCAACAAGCTCAAGAACGCGCAACTCATTCTGTTCATTTACTGTCAGGTTGCGATCCATAGGCGCCCTCATTGCTAACCAATATATGATTACTATTTATTATCGATGGATACAATTAATTTTTGTTCAATAATTGAACAATATTTCGGGTCACAGTTTTTTCAAAATTTCTCTTGTTTTCAGGGCTGATGCTGAACCATACATAAGATGCAGAACATGAAAATTCCGCGATTAAGACAGTCAAATTTTACCGGGACAGATGATTGGTGATCTCTTCAATGAAGTGTGAGGCGTTTGCGTAATGTGTGGCTTTGCGGGCTATATCACGTGCGTCAGTGACGCCCCTAGAATTGGTGCGAGGAAGGACGTTAGCGCAGACGCGCGACGACAAGCCTTAAAAACCATCGAAAACCGCGGGCCAAATGCCGAGGGTCAATGGCAGGACCAGCAGATCTGGCTTGGCCATCACCGGTTATCGATCGTAGACACCGCTTCGCGTGGCAACCAACCGATGGAATATGGCAATTTTGTCATCGCCTTTAACGGGATGATCTATAATTACCGGGACATCCGACAGACCCTCATTCAAAAAGGCTATAGATTTCATACCGACACCGACACTGAGGTGCTTCTTGCTGGGTGGAGTGAATGGCGGCAGGATTTGCTACCTCGCCTTCACGGCATGTTTGCTTTTGCTCTTTGGGACAAGACTACAAAGCGTCTGAATTTGGTGCGTGATCGGTTTGGTAAAAAACCACTCTATTTCAGAAATTGGCGCGGCACCTTTGCGTTTGGGTCACGCTTTGACGCAATTGAGGCGCTGTCGGGAACCACACAATTAAGCCATGAGGCCTTGTCCTGGCTACTCACGCTGAAATACATCCCCGACCCATTCAGCGCGTCTGATGAAATTCAAAAATTGCCGGCAGGCCACGTCTTAGAAATTGCCGGCGATAAACAAACCATCACAAAATGGTACCACCCACAGCCTGATGCCGCGGCCTTATCCCTCTCGGCGCCATTGCAAAAACAAAAACTACGGTCTCTGCTTGATCAAGCGGTAGCCAAACGCCTTGTCAGTGATGTGCCGATCGCCTGTTTCTTATCGGGTGGGATAGACTCAGCAATCATCGCATCACTGGCTAGAAACCATACACATATTGACACCTTTACAGCTGGATTTGATGAAAGCCTGTTTGACGAGTCCAAAATGGCGCGTGAAACCGCAAAACACCTAGGCACCAATCATCATGAAGTGCGCCTGAAGCAAGAAGACCAGTTTGGCATGATTGAACAGTTGTTGAACTCAGCTCTCGATGAACCGTTTGGCGACTCCTCGGCATTGCCATCACTTTTTGTTTCCAAGGCAATTAAACCCCATGCGACCGTCGCTTTATCAGGTGATGGTGCAGACGAATTATTCGGTGGATACCGCAAATATCAAGGAGAACTTGCAGTTCGCGCGTGGTGCAGATTACCGCTCACTCTAAGAAATTCATTAAAGACAATCATTGATGCCCTGCCACACTCACACGCCAACAAATTAACAGACAAGTTCAGACAGTTACAGCGCTTTATCCATGGTGCTGAGCGTGACGAACACCACCGACACGCAGCATGGATGGAGGTGGCCGCATCTGCGCATGATATTCAGCAGATGCTAAATAAAAACAAGCATGATGATTTGGTCAATATGTTGCGCCGTATAGATACGCCCAACGGCATGGACAAATTATCGCTCACATTGTTGCGCGATATGCACACCGTTCTCATTTCCGATATGCTTGTGAAAATAGACCGCACATCTATGCATGCTGGCGTCGAAGTCCGCTCTCCCTTTCTTGACCACCATGTTGCAGAAATGGCGATGGCCATTGATGGAAAGCATAAAATCGCATGGCGGCAAGGCAAGAAAATACTTCGTGATATGTTTAAAAATGATCTTCCAAAAACTGTTTTTGAAGCGCCAAAACGGGGGTTTGAAATGCCATTAAATCACTGGCTTTGCGGGCCCTTGCAGTCACGCCTCAAGCCAGCTTTATCGGCAGATTTTTTGACATACAACAGATTAAACCCCAATTTTGGCAAGGTTTTGGAAGCGGGAATCAGAAAAGGCCTGCTTCCGCATGCTGAGGTAGGTTGGACCTTAATCTCTATCTATCATTGGCAAAAGCAGCGCGGGTTTTTATAGACGTAAATAGCTCAACAAAAGCTGCCTCAACAGCACGATTTGACAAACCCTTGCTTTTGATCACTTCACGGCTGGCCTTACCGGCTGACTTTCTTAATTTCTGATCAATCAGCATTTTTTCAATTTTGCGCGCGATATCATGACGATCGCCTTTGGCAAACAGCAATCCATTATATCCGTTAACAACAATTTCACGAACACCCGGCACATCGCTTCCCAATAATGGCAGCCCACAAGCGGCAGCCTCTAATAATGCCTTTGGAAACCCTTCTCTATGCGATGGCAGAATAGCTAGGTCACAGCCTTGCCAGAAACCCACCATATCCGAGACGTTGCCCAAAAACTTCACTGATAAGATTTTTGACCATTTTTCTATGTCGTGCTGTGTGCAGCTGGACGGATTCTTCAGATGAATATCTCCGGCGACCCGCAGCTCAATATCATAATTTTTCTCAACAATTTTGATCGCCTCAATAAGTTCCGGGATGCCTTTATCGCGCAACAGGCGACTGGCACAACCAATCACCAGCTTCCGATTGTTTTTCCAAAGGCTGGATTTCGTCGCAACAGGCCTGAATTTTTGATCATCTACACCAGAACCGGGTATTAACGGCGCGTTTCCAGCGGACAAACCGCGTTTGATAAAAACCGCCCTGTCATCAGGATTTTGGAACAGCGTTATCGTACCGGGCCGTCTCCACAAAACCTGCAAAACTGGACTTAAAGCCCACCGCAAAAATTTTGCTTTTGGCTGTTCTGATGAAAAAAGATATCCAACCCCGGTAATGGCATTAATCGACGGCAAATTACCTGTAAATAGACGCGCCAGCGAACCAAGGAAACACATTTGCACTGAAGAATGATAAATCAGATCAGGTTGCACTGACTTATAAATTCCGTTTAGCTGCCTCAGAATTTTAAAATTTGCAGAAATGTTAAGCGGTGCATTCCCCATTGGCAGGTCTATGACGTCAAAACCAATCTCCCTGATCTCATCACAATTTCCTGTATCTTTACATATGACCCAGACAGAACGACACACCTTTTTTGCCGCCATTGCCATAGGCAAGCGATGCGTTAAAAAGGACCTGTCATCACTTGACAGAATAGTCATCGTTTCGAACAAAAAATTTTGGTGCATACGCTTGTAAATGGTTTGATTAGGTGTACAAGTCTGTATCATACGCAAGTTGTATCACCAACTACGATCTGTTTTATCACGATGGCTGTGCTCAAAAGAAAAATCTCGGTTATCGGACTTGGCTATGTCGGTCTGCCAGTGGCCGTTGCCTTTGCCGAGGCTGGCTTCAAAGTTGTGGGATTTGACACCAACGCCAATCGCATCAAAGAATTAAAGGAAGGTTACGACAAAACATTTGAAGTTGAAAATAGGCGTCTCGACAACCCCAATCTGACCTACACGGATAAAGCAGACGACATCGGGCAGGCTAATTTTCACATCATCACCGTGCCGACCCCCATCACCAATATAAACGAACCTGATATTTCGTATCTGATTAAAGCGTCCGAGACAGTCGGAAAACAACTCAAAGCCGACGACTTTGTGGTTTATGAGTCAACGGTCTATCCGGGTTGCACCGAAGATGATTGCATACCAGTGCTTGAGACAGAATCAAAACTTACAGCTGGACAGGATTTCTATGTTGGCTATTCACCCGAACGCATTAATCCCGGCGATCCAAATCATCGATTTGAGACAATATTGAAAATCGTCTCAGCCCAGTGTTCGCATTCGCTTAAAATTGTGGCCGATACATATGGCGCGGTTGTGACCGCAGGTATTTATCAGGCAACATCAATCAAAGTGGCCGAGGCTGCCAAAGTCATAGAAAATACACAGCGCGATCTCAATATCGGGTTTGTGAATGAATTATCAAAAATTTTCAAAACGATGGATATTGATACCTATGACGTTTTACAGGCGGCAGGTACAAAATGGAATTTTAATGCCTTTGAACCTGGCCTTGTCGGCGGTCATTGTATTGGCGTTGATCCCTATTATCTCACCAGCAAAGCCTTGAAAATAGGCTGTGATCCAACGATTATTTTGTCAGGACGAGAAACAAATAATGCCTACCCAATCTTTCTGGCTGAACAATGCCGCAACTGGTTCAGCCAACAAGGCATCACTGATCCAAAAATTGTGCAACTTGGCCTGACCTTTAAAGAAAATGTGCCTGATATTCGCAATTCAAAAGCGTTCGATTTGGCAAATACATTTCGCCACATTGACCCAACCCTAGCAGTCATTGACCCCGTTGCTGACATCGCGCATATGAAACCAGATTTTAGGTTCAACACCAGCATAGACGGTGAGCGTTTTGATGCCATCGTGCTTGCCGTGCCACATCAGCAATTTATTAATGATGGCTGGCAATTAATTAATGCATTAACAAATACAGACAAATCAACGCTTGTTATGGATATTAAAGCAAGGCTGGATAGACAGTCCAAACCGCCAGCTATAAACCTGTGGCGCCCGTAAGTGAACATAAGCATATGCCCAGACCAGCTTATATAAACAACCAAGATTTTTGGCGAATAGACAGCCCAAATTCATTCATAATCATTTTTTTTGTGGCACTGTTGGTTCGGCTGATAAACCTTGCCATTAGTGATTTCAGCCCTGATGCCATGCTGATCGAAGATGCGGCATTGTACTGGACACCCGCAACCAGCGGACAAACTTTTCTGGATAATGCGCGTCTGGCGATCTTTTCACAAACTGAGCGTATGCCCGGCTATTTTCTGTTTCTGGCGGCAATTACCGGTATTTTTGGCGAAAATTTCCTGCCGATTCTTGTCATTCAGTCGGTTGTCGATTCTGTAACCTGCGTAATGATTGGTGCGTTAGGTTGCTATATTTATCCAAAACATTGGAGGATTTTCGGTTGGCTTGCCACCATTTGGCCCAACCTTATTATCCATAGCGGTCTGATATTAGGGGACAGTTTATTTGTTTTTTTCTTTGTCTGGTTCTTGCTGTCATTTACCAGTTTTTTAGATAAACCCACGATACTGGCAGCTGTGGCGACTGGCACCGCACTTGGGCTGGCAACGCTGGTTAGGCCAACAACGCAATTTATCATTTTGCTGACGCCAGTTTTACTTCCTCTTATTTTAATTGTTTCAAAAATGAAGATTAGAGAAGCCATCTTCAACAGCTTTGTCATATTTGTCATTTCAGTCGTTTGTGTTGCGCCGTTGTTGATAATAAATAGTGCCAAATATGATAGCTTTGCACTGACCAGCCAAAACGGAACGCATCTGCAAAATTGGGTCGCCTCAGAAGTGGTGATGCTGCGTGATGGGATTGGCCGTGAAGAAGCTGTAAAGCTGCTTCAGGCGAAAAATGAAAAGGCACTTTTGAAATTATCACCAAGCCAGCAAAACAACCCGTTTGTCCGTTCTGAAAAGCAGGTTGAGACAGCGCTTCATGAGATAGTCACTACCCCCACACACATAATTCTGAAAAGTTGGCTTCAAGGTGCCGTTATCAATTTAGCCGCACCAGCATTGATGATCGATAAAAGAATTCGGCAATTGCCGCATATTAGTTTTGCAAGTGACACACGCGGCGATTTATTTTCAAGAGCATGGGAATTTATATCGCGGTCATCTTCGATTTATGTTTCGGCGCTTATTGTAAGCGGGGCTGGTGCGATAATTGTTTCACTATTCCAATTTTTCGGTTTCTTCGTTCAACTACGCGTCAACTTGATGCTAGCCGTTTTGTCTGCTCTGACAGTTGCCTATTTTCTCATTATTAACGGCCCGGTTGGTTCACCTAAATACCGCTTGCCCATCGAACCGATCTTAATCATCTGGCTTGGTTGCACCTTGTTATCTTTATGGAAATTCACGAAAAAATTCATCTATCGGCGTACAAGATTCTGATTTTCTGAAAACCACTGATAGGCATGTTGAAGACCCGTTTTCAACTGCGTGCAATGTTGCCATCCCAGATCATGAATGCGGTCATTATTCATAACTTTTCTGGGTGCCCCATCTGGCTTACTCGTGTCAAATTTTAATGCACCTTTCCAACCAGAAATATCTTTTAATAACTCGGCAAGTTCACGAATTGAGGTCTCCTCACCTGTGCCAATATTGATCGGTGCCTCATCATTATAATATTTGAGCAAATATATCAGCCCATCGGCCAGATCATCGACACACAGAAATTCGCGCAATGGCGTGCCTGACCCCCAGATGACCAAATTGTCATGATCATCTCTCATGGCCGCATAAAATCTGGAGATCAAAGCCGCCACAACATGGCTTTCATTTGGATGATAATTGTCATGCGGGCCGTATAAATTAGTCGGCATAGCCGCGATGAAATTAGCTCCATACTGTTTGCGAAAGGCTTGGCATAGCTTAATACCAGCAATCTTTGCAACGGCATACCATTGGTTTGTCGGCTCCAGCGGGCCCGTCAACAAACTATCCTCTGACATGGGTTGTGCAGCTTGCACCGGATAAATGCAACTTGAACCAAGAAAAAGAAATTTCTCTACGCCTTGTTCATATGCCGCATTGATTACAGCATTCTGAATGCGAAGATTATCTAGCAAAAAAGGCACCGGCATGGTGTCATTCGCCAAAATGCCCCCGACCTTTGCCGCGGCAAGGATTACAGCGTTGGGCCGGGTTTTTTCAAACCATTCACCCACGGCGCGATCATCGCGTAAATCAAGTTCGTTACGGTCCGCGGTCAGCACCTCACAATCTTCTTGCTGAAACCGACGCAGTACAGCTTGGCCAACCATGCCTTTGTGACCACAAACAAAAATTTTCTTGCCCGAAAAGTCAAAATCAATTTTTGGTGTCATCTGCTAGCCCCTGACGTCATGTCTTTTGTGAGGTTGAACGTAATTCAGCCAAATCATGCTGAACCATCTCTGCAACCATATCCGCCAAGCTTGTTGCGGCCTCCCAGCCAAAATCGCGAAACGCCTTAGATGCATCTCCTTGTAAACTATCAACTTCGGTTGGTCGAAAATATCGTGGGTCAACGCGAACTATTGTTTTGCCTGTCCTTGTGCAGACGCCAATTTCATCAACACCCTTGCCCTCCCATTGCAGTTTGACATCAACCTCTTGGAATGCGAGTTCGACAAATTCACGCACAGATTTGGAAATGCCGGTTGCCAAAACATAATCATCCGGCCGACTTTGCTGCAGGATTTGCCACATGCCCAGCACATAGTCACGGGCGTGGCCCCAATCACGTGTTGCATCAAGGTTACCGATATGCAGTTCATGTTGTAGCCCCAGTTCTATCGAGGCAACAGCCCGCGTAATTTTACGCGTGACAAAGGTTTCCCCACGAATTGGACTTTCATGATTGAATAAAATTCCATTGCTGGCAAACATGCCATAGGCCTCTCGATAATTTACGGTTGTCCAATAGGCGTAAAGCTTGGCGGCCGCATAGGGTGATCTTGGAACAAAGGGCGTTTGTTCGTTTTGTGGTGTTTCAACCACTTTTCCGTAAAGTTCTGATGTTGACGCCTGATAGAACCTAGTTTTCTCGCCAAGGCCAAGTAGTTTTATCCCCTCCAATATGCGCAATGCGCCCAACGCATCAGCATTAGCCGTGTATTCTGGCGTCTCAAAACTCACCTGTACATGGCTTTGCGCCGCTAGATTATAGATTTCATCAGGTTGCGTTTTTTGGATTAGACGGATCAGATTTGTGGCGTCTGTCATGTCACCATAATGCAAATGCAGGCCAACATCTTGTTCATGAGGATCTTGGTACAGGTGATCAATGCGTTGTGTGTTGAACGATGACGAACGCCGTTTAACGCCATGCACCACATAGCCTTTCTGAAGAAGCAATTCTGCAAGATATGCCCCGTCCTGACCAGTAATCCCAGTGATCAAAGCCGTCCTTTTTTTCATAACAATTGCCTTTCGTGACAAAAAGCTGTTTAAGTCTTGTCTTAAGTTTGCATGCGCCAAGGCGATACAATCATGGAGCGCTCATCCGATGGATCAGCCTAGCTGGATATCCACACACATTCAACGATGGGGACAAAAACCTCAACTCAGATATTTCTATAAGCAGGAAATTTTCAGGCGCATTCTTGCTTTTTCTGATCCCGCCGGTGTTTTGGTTGAAATTGGCAGTGGGCCAGGATTTCTAAAATCAGCAATGCCGAATCTGATTTGCACGGACATTGAAAATGGGCCAACGATTGACTGTCTGGTTGACGCCACTCAACTGCCATTCAAGAACAACAGCGTCGATGCCTTTATTGGTGTAGATGTATTGCATCATTTTGATCAGCCAGGCGATTTTTTCAAAATGGCATCACGCAGCCTTAAACCAGGGGGGCGTGTCATTTTTGCAGAACCATGGGCCGGCAGTTTTGGCTATCTATTTTATCGCTTTGTGCATCATGAGGATTGTGCGCGGGTGGAAACACCATTCGGACTCGCATTCACCGGCGACAAATCGCCAATGGACGGCAATGCAATGATCGCGCGCCAATGTCTTGTCGAGTCCGAAATGCAATTACGGTCCTATGGCTTTAAGACAATGCATAGGTCATTTTTTGGGTGTTTTTCTTATCTTCTCACAGGCGGTTTCCAACCTTGGTCCGCCCCCATGCAGGTGATTAAGTTATTGCTGAAAATTGAGAAGCTCTTACCACAACCACTCATGCGTATCATTGGTGTTCGGATGATGATTGTGTTGGAAAAAATCTAAAAAAGACCGGTGCAGCAGAACTGATCAGAAGCGCTAGCATGGCCGCGGCTAGCTCAGCTAATCCATAGATTACTGACGTTGCAAAGGCTTTTTCAGCTGCAACACCATAAGCACTCAAAAAGCTGACCAGTACCCCTTCACGCACCCCCCAGCCCGCAACTGAAATCGGCAGTCGCGACGCCATTAAAGACGCCGCCATAATGCCGAAAAGTGAAAAAACCCCGGTTTCAATGCCCAAAATTTTTGCCGTGGCAATCATCACTGTCAATGTTGCAAATTGAATGATTAGACTGGTAAAAACGACCCTACTAACCAGGCCATTTGCGCGCAAAAAAGATCGGAATAGCGCAATTGCGGACGCAAATTTCATGGCATGCTTTTGGACAAAAACCCAAAAAAGCAGAAACAACCCTATCACAGCCAGCAACGCCAGCCATATGGTCATTTCCGGCAACCAAACAATACCTCTAAGAGACGCGAGCGTTATGATGAGTGCTGGCCCGGAAATAACGATCAAAATGACAAATGCTGAAAGCCGATCCGCAACCGTGGCTCCGGTAGATCTAAGCAACGACAAACCAAGCGATTTTGCGATGATCACCCGATACAAATCACCGCCAAGCGTAGAGGGCAGAAATTGGTTCAATGCAACATTGACTGTATTGATCCGAATAGCCAGCCCTAGGTCTGGCGGCACCATTCCATCAGGCATAAACCTGCCGACGAACCAACGCCATCGAATTGCCGCCGGGATGACAAGAATTGCCAGCGAAATAATACAAAATATGAGGGGCAAAATATTTGTTGCAGCCACAAGTTGCAGCGTATTTTGAAGGTCAATGTTGAGAAAAATCCAAACAATAAGTGAAATAGAGACTACAATTTGTGTGCAAGCTATTAACCACCGTTTTAGAGGTTTGCCCGTGATCATCAAACTAAATCGCCTTTAGTTTTCTGAATGCAAATATCACCATTTGAAGTAGCATAAACCCATGACGAAATCTGGAAATTTGTGTCGATCCATATGTTCGTGCCCGATACCGCACCGGCACTTCAATGATCTTTAAGTTCAATTTGGCCGCGCCAAAAATGAAATCAAAATCACCAAATGGATCAAAATCACCAAAAAAGGATTTATTACTCAAAATTTTCTCATAATCACGGCGGAACATAACTTTTGTACCACATAGCGTGTCGGTGAATTGTTGGTTCAAAAGATATGAAAAAATACGAGCAAAAGTGCGGTTGGCATAATAATTTAAAAAGCGCATTGCATCTTTTTCCATGCCGTACACCAGACGCGATCCATTTACAAACTCACCGATGCCCAGGGCCAACACATTATAAAATTTGATCATATCTTCTGGCGGCACAGTCAGATCCCCGTCAAGGATCATCAAAATATCACCGCTGGCCTGCTGAAACGCATAATGGACAGCGTCCCCTTTGCCCTTTCCCAGTTGCTTTAATGCAACGATGTTTGTGTCTTTATATGCCGTTTTAACACGCTGAATTTCATCCCACGAATTGTCTGAGCTGTTTCCTTCAACATAAATGAGCTCCAAATCTCCTGGAAATTTGCTCAAACGCTTTACCGCTGGCTCAATATTGCCGGCTTCGTTGCGCACTGGCACGATCACCGATACACTTGGTTTAAAACGTTTTTGATCCAGCTCAGGCCTTGCAACAACATATTGGCGTAAATTCAAAGCACGGATAAGTGGTAATGGGGCTAGCCATTTATTCATCAGATGCCCCAGACCCAATAGGCGAAATGGGATAATTTGATGCGACTCACTTGTTAGCAAATCCAGCCCCGACAACGCACAAAAGCTTCGCACATCATCACGGCTGATCCAGTTAAGGTCAAACTTCATACGCTGTTTTCGGCCAATCAATTCGCCAAATTTCAGCACCGGTTCCCACAATTGATTATATCGCGACAAGATCACGCGTGTGGATGGGCCACATAATTGTCTTACATGAGATAAGCCCACTTCAATATCATCAAGAAATGCAAGTGTGTCCGACAAAATAATATAGTCAAACGGCCCGTGATCTCTGATTTTTTTTAAGTCTGACCTAGCTTCTATATCTGCTTGAATAACCGTTGCTTCCGGGCAAGTTTTCTTTGCGACATCAACCATTGATGGTGATAAATCGATCCCGCATTTTACTCTGGCATTAAGCTGACTAAGCAACCAGCCATTACCACAGCCAATATCCAAAACACTACAGTCTTTCGACAGGATGAAGTTTAAATAGGCTACATCGCGTTTATGGTAATATAGATTGATGTTTATCCAGCGCGCACGATCACTGGCTGACGCCTCGACATGTTGAAACATCGCTTGTTTGCGTGTGGACCAGTTTTCACTTTGTAAAGTTTTATTCATTGTTACAACTTAATTAAGACACCGTTATTATTACAAATTTATCCTCGCAGTTCCGCATTGCGACAGCGAAGCCGGTTGTTGCTTTGCATCCAAATCAACCGTGGCATTTTTGTAAAACCTGAGGCTAGTTTGATAGTTCAGCCACTAAATTCACAAATCCCGCCGATACACATCCTCATATCGCACAATATCATCTTCGCCCAAATATTCGCCTGTCTGCACCTCAATCACGGTGAGCGGCGCGTCCGTCTCATTCGCCAAACGGTGTTTTTGCCCCATGTGAATATATACAGACTCATTCGTCGCCAGCGTCAATACCTCATTATCGCGCACCACACTTGCCGTGCCAGATACCACCACCCAATGTTCAGACCGGTGCTGATGGCTTTGCAGTGACAAGGCCGCCCCCGGGTACACATGCAACCGCTTCACCTGATAGCCCGGCATATTTACCAGACTTTCAAACCACCCCCATGGTCGATAATCTTTGGCATGTTGGTTAGCCTGCGAGACGCCTGCCCGTTCCAAATGATCAACAACTTTGCGGACATCCTGCATACGGTTTGCATCTGCCACCAGCACCGCATCATCCATCACCACCGTCACAATATCTTGAAGGCCAAGCCCCACAAGCTGGGTGCCGTCTGATGCCGACCATAACGTGGTATTCTGGCAATCAATCTGGCTGGCTGAACCGGTGATAAAATTGCCCGCTCCATCATGCGGCAATTGCCCCGCCACCGCATTCCAGTCACCAAGATCAGACCAGCCGCCAAAAAATTTCACGCACGCAATTTTTTCTGTTTTTTCCAAAATGGCGTAATCGACTGACTGGCCCTGAATCTTTGCCCAGGCCGCATCATCAAAATGCCAGAAATTTTTGTCCTCACGCGCCCCATCAATAGCCATTTCAACCGCCGCCAGCATATCGGGCGCAAGTTTTTTCGCATGTGCCAGCATGGCCGAAGCACGAAACAGAAAAATACCGGCATTCCACATATAATGTCCGGCATCCAGCATCGTTTTAGCGGTCGCCAAATCAGGTTTTTCATGAAATTTTTTAACGGCAAAGGCCGCGCCAGCGGACGGCTGGCCAAGCTCTATATAACCATAGCCAGTTTCTGGCCGATCTGGGGCCACGCCAAATGTCACAATAGCGCCCGCTTCAGCCGCCGCACGGCCCGCCATCACCATCTCTTTAAAAGCATCCTGATCTGGAATATGATGATCAGATGGCATCACCAACAGCAGCTCATCACCATTATGTTTTACCACATGATGCGCCGCGGCAAACACCGCCGGGGCGGTATTTTTACCCTCTGGCTCTAAAAAAATAGTCCCAGCACAGCCGCAATCGCGTAGCTGTTTTTCGGCCAAAAACCTGTGATCGCGCGAGGTGATGACTAGCGGGTTTGCAAACGCTTCACTATCGACGCGCGTCACCGCCGCTTCGAACAGGCTTTGAGCGCCAATAAGCGGGGCAAATTGTTTCGGCAGGCTTTTGCGCGACAATGGCCATAACCGAGACCCAACACCGCCGCATAATATCACCGGCACAATTTCAATCATAACGCCCCTCTTTGAACGTGTAACCACATGGCGATTGGATAGCATGATTGAGGTACCACGCCAAGCTGTTGTATATTGTCATATTGATACGATATCGATTGAGGCCGGGGCCAAGATACGTGGCCACCCAATGATAGGAACAGCCATGCTGGAAAATTTTATCACAGCTTTTATTGTCTATTTTGTGGTGATTGACCCGGTCGGCAATGCGCCCATTTTTCTAGCCATCACATCACATTTGCCAAGGCGTCAAAAAATTCGGGTGGCGATAGAGGGCAGCAGCGTTGCCGCGGCAATCATGTTATTTTTCGCAATTTGTGGGGCATGGATTCTGCAATATCTGGCCATATCCTTTACCGCTTTTAAACTGGCAGGCGGCATTATTCTGCTTCTTGTTGCGCTTGATATGCTTAGCAACCGCCGCCAACAACGCAAAGAACAGGGAAGCGATATCACCTCGCAAGATGATAATATCGCTATTTTTCCTTTGGCGATCCCCTTGCTGGCTGGCCCGGCGGCCATTACATCGGTAATGGTGGTATCGAGCGGGGCGGCGGGTAGCCTGAAATTATCTCTTCTTGGTCTAGGCGCGCTGGCCTCGGTCATGGCGGCGACAGCACTTATTCTAATTGCCACAAGCTTTGCCGAATCTTATGTAGATCGGCGCGTCACATCGGTATTTTCCAGAATCACCGCGATTATTCTGGCGGCGTTGTCGATACAATATATTATTGATGGGTTGATCGCACTTGGCGTGATCACCGCGGCCGGATAGATCAATGTCTGGATATTATTTTTTAAATCTATGGATACATCCCCATGCAACTTGATATTTTGATTGTTGGCGTTCTGTTCCCAGCCATTCCCTTGATGATGATCAATTTTGGCAATCGCTATTCGCTTCTTGCTGGGTTGATCCGCAGCCTGCATGACACGGTGATTAATGCACAGACACCAGCTGATGACAGCGCGCGTTTTTTCCAGCAGATCGCTAGTCTGCGCCAACGCTTGCGCTTGCTGGCGGTCATTCAAACATTTTCGGCCGCGGCCTTTATCTTAAATTTATCGGCGATGATTTCGCTTTATCTAAATATCAGCGAAGCTGGAAGCTGGCTTTTTTTCTGCGCCATTATCCTCATGATCATGTCGATGATCTTATTCACTCTGGAAATCCAGATCGCTAATTCGGCGCTTGATGTGCATTTGTCCGATCTTGAAAAACATCAAGAATGGAGAGATTACATAGAAAGAAAAAAATCTAGGCGTAAATCTGCATCAAACACACCAAGCGAGCAACCGCCATCATAAGATTATTTGATGGTTCAACTGTCTTCGCGGCCTCTATGTGCGGCATTGGCCTCGCGCGACAGATAGCTCATAATGGCCAGCGCATCCTGTTCAGAAATATTCAGCCGCTGGCGCAAATCTTCGATTTTTTTGCGTTCATCTTTGCTGATTACCCCGTCACTCAGGGCCGAAGTGATTTCGGCCTCTAGCTGATTGCGCCGCATCGACACCTGATTGGTAAATCCGGTGGCAACGATACCGGTTAGCAAAGCAACGACACAAACCCCCATCAGCGCGGTCAAGGTGGCAACAAGTTTCCCGGCCACCGTCATTGGCACAATATCGCCGTAACCAACCGTGGTCAGCGTCACCACTGTCCACCACATGGCATCGGGGATCGAGCCAAAATGTTCTGGCTGTACATTCTGTTCAAATACGTAAATTAGCGAGCTAGATATAAAAATTGCCAAAATAAGCAAATATAATGTCGCGACAAATGACCGCCATTCATGCCGCACGGCGGAAAATAAATCTTCCAGCGCCGACGAATAATGCGAAAATTTCAGCAATCGCATCAGCCGCAAAATACGAAGCCAGCGCAAATCAACACCGCCAAGCAATAGCGGCAGAATGCTTGGCAAAATAGCCAGCAAATCAATAATGCCAGTAAAGCTGAAAATATAGCTAAACCGTTTGCCAGTGGCGTTTTTACCATATTCATCTGGGGCGGCCGGCCGGGACCAGATTCGTAAAACATATTCAATGGAAAATATGGATACCGAGATCAACTCTACCGCAACAAAGATGGTCTTATATTGGGCAAATAAGCTGTCGATGGTTTCAAGGCAAACCGCGATCAAATTGACGACAATCAATATTGACAAAAACAGGTCGCAATACAGGCTCTGGCGGTCATCCACCCGGCCCTTTTCAAGAATTTCTAACATGCGACGTTGTGTAATCACTTGGAATGCCTTCTGACTGTATAACACCGACCAGCCTATGACTGACCATCTGCATTATGCAATAAGATTACTCCTGATTGCAGTTAATACTGCGTTCACAACTAAATTCTTTTGACATGCTTGTTGTCATATCGCCTTGGCCAGTGGCCCCGCGCTGGTAAATACAAATACGCTCGCCACTTTCTTGGTCGATATAAGACGTCCGCAACCGGCATTGAATCACACCGCTTGTCGGCTGTACTGCACGTCGGCGGCATTCTTGTTTTTCACGGCCAACGCTTGTTTGCGGCCAGCGCAATCGATCAGAGGCCCATAGACTGCAATGCGCGGCACTCTCACCCGAACCGGTATAGGTCTTGCCAGCCGCCAACACTGGGCCAGCAGAACTCACCCCCAACATGGACACCACCATAAACAAGATCACAATCATACAACTCTTCATAGAACGCTACCGATCTTTACAAGCAAAAGCGGCATAATCTTCATGCCGTTCTTTATTTTACGACAAACTGATAAATATTTGAAGCACCGTGTCGTTGGATAGGGGGAAGCAAAACCTTTATCTATCTGAACAGGCCCCATAATGTGGAAAACAGCAAAAATGCTTGCGCTTGCCGCCATTGTGACATCGGCCACCGGCTGTCAGCTGTTGATTGACAACCGAAGCCGCGAGTCAGGCGCCGTTGTTGTTGTGCCGTCCGATGAATGGGATTCACTGCGTCAAGCCAGCCTGGCCGCCAGTCAAACACCTGTACCAACAGAGACAATCGACCCAGTCGCCGAAACGCCAGCAGTGAAAATTGAACCGACACCGGGGTCAGAATCCATCGCATTTACCAATTATACAGGCGCTAGTCTTGGTGGCTGTACAACATTGGGCATCATTGAATTGCAACATCGCGGCGTCATGGATGACGCCATCACCTTGCTGAAAAATGAGGCATTTCGGCTCAACAGCAATATGCTGATTTTAACTGAGATGAACAGCCTGCCAGCGGAATATAACAACACCATTACCATTGAAGCGCGCATACTCACCTGCCCGCTGAGACTGGCAAGAGGAAATTAAATCATGGCTGAAATTATCGATCTGAACAAATTTCGGCCGCATGTAGCGGCACCATGCGCCGAATTATCTCTGGTTTCAGACACTGACACACGGCGCGTCGAAGCCGTTCGTGACCATATCGAACATATGCTGGAACAGATGACACGCACAGAAGATTTGCCATTGACTGTTGCCATGTCAGCTGGCCGCTTTGCCGCTATGCGTATGTTTCAATTGCAAGGTCGGGCCGAAACGCTGGCCTTTATCGACCAGTGCATCACAACGGCTGAATTATGTGACGATATCGTTCGTCAGCTAGACGAAGACGCCTAGGCAGAACCAAGCCCTTCATCGGTGCGCGGCTGATTCACACCCTAAATTTTATCTAATGATTGTCAGTTGTGCTTAAAAGCTGCAGTGTTATGTCGCACGGCCGATGGATCCCATCACCTCGGCCCCCAGATCAATCGACAATGTGTCCGCTTTGACAGACCCATCAATTTTGCCTGTCGCGCCCACATTCAATGTGCCGCAAACCAATTCGCCATTGAACTGCCCGACGATTTCCACATGCGTGGCAAACAGCTTGCCAACAAATAATCCATGTTCACCCAGCGTTACTTTTTCAGCATGAATTTCGCCGGTAAACCGGCCATCAACGACCACTAGCAAATCGCCGCCATTAAGCACACCCTCAATATCCATGCCGTTGATAATATGTGTGAACTCGTCCATTGTTTTTGTCTCTTGATGCTGAATTGATTTGAGTAATTTAGACGCCATAATTTACCGCTAACCCTGTGCATCTGGCAGTTTTGTGGCTCTGGATCCAAATCCAAAAATACCAAGCCGCCGGCCACGCACCGGTTCATTTTTTTCTGTTGGCTCTTGCCTAGTCATCTCAGTAAATAATCTGAAGTTACTATTGTCATTTTTTTTTGCGTCATCTGGCTGGGGGGCAAGTGCTGCGGTATCGTCAGCATCTTCAGCGGCGGCATTTACCGTGTTTGCATTTGTATTATTGCCTGTTGCCTGATCATCTTTTGATGTTTCATTGGCTGGCTTGTCATCTTTTGGGTCAGCCTCATCTGCTGGCGCCTCTGCATCAGCGGTTTTTTTCGCCGCAGTTTTTTCCGGCTTCCAATTATGAACAACCCGGCAATTTAGCGCCGCCCCCCGGTCCATCTGCAATGTTTTATATTGAATCTTGCCAGCGATCTGCGCGGTGGCCGTTGCCCAGATGCTACCAGCATCCATATTGCCATCATAATGACCAGAAATCACAACCAGATCAGCGTTGATCGCCCCAACAAATTTACCACCGGTACCGATGGTCACCTTGTCGGCCTTTAAATCTGCTTCAACTGTGCCATTAATTTCGATGGCGCGCGTGTGTTTAATCTGTCCCTTGAAATGCGCACCATTTGCGATGACAGCTTTGTTGCCTGTCGCTTTATCCATTTTTGACCTGTCCCTTGCTGAAGCTGGCCTCAATTTTAGCCCCTTCGTCAATGGCTATACCGTCACAGCATAATTCACCATTAAAATCAGCATGTTTTGCCAGCTGTACTGTCTCTGCTTTGACCGTGCCAACCATGACCCCGTCAATGGTAACTGACTTGGCGTTTATATCACCATTTAATTTTCCGCCCGGCAAAATATGCAAACTGTCGCACTCGATCGTACCCTCAATTTGCCCGGCACACACCACCGGCCCGTCAGATATGACGGTGCCGGTGATTCGCATTTCTGCGCCAATCAGGGATGACGCCGGCTCAATCCCAGCCATATTTTCTTTATTACCAAACATAATATATCTCTGATTCTGCACCATATTTTATTGAGGTCATTTCTGGTCGCCGATTAAAGCTCTGAAAGCTTTGTAATTTACGATATCATCTTTGTTGGTTTTGTCTGTAATTGAATCGCACTGGCATGTGGTTTGCTTGGTGATAAATTCTTGTCCTTACCTATGGTAACGGCATGTGTATCTGTTTTTGTATGGTGCTGAGCAAAAGATGAGCGATGATGTTGTCGATATTCGCAAGCGAATAGAGGAAATGCGCAATGAGGTATCTGCGGCGATAGTTTCGGGGCGTGAGCAAGACCAAGCCACCCGCGCTCTAGGCGAATTGGCTGATATTGCGATTTCCAGCAACCAACAACCAGCAGATGTTGAAGGTTGGCAAAGAACAGCGGCACCATCAGACATGATGGTGCATACGCATAAGAGCATCGACAACGCGCTGAAAATGCCAGCCTTTACCTTGAATGTCCGTAACCAAATTTCTAATCGGTTGTTAATGGCAGTCATCGGCATTCAGTTACTGACAAATATATTGTTGATTTTGATGGTCTGGATGAAGATTGGCTAGATAGGATGGCAGATCAGCTGCACCTAAACCCTGATGCAAATGCGATTGCTGATCGCAGATGGGCATCCCTGCGTCGGAAATTAGCCGATTTATTGCCGCCGATGCGGCGCGGCAATCAAGCTGATATGCCGCATATCACGCGTGACCGTATCTGGTTTTTGCGAGAGAGCAGATTTTTATTTTTCACCCGCAACGGGCCAGTTGAAATCACCCTAAAACCAACGATTGTGCTGGCGTCTGCACTGATCGGTATGGTTGGTGTATCGGTTATTTTCTTATCGACAATTTTTGCCAGCTATAGCGCGATTGAAGTGATGCGCGATGAGTCAATTCAAACCGCCGAAGCCAGCATTACCGCGACAGACAATAATCCACAACGCACCAGCATTATGACGGCGGGCGGCGCAGATGGCGATAGCGCGGGCATCTGGCAAGGTGAGATCACACCGCATCATGACCAATCTGATCTAAATGACATGATTGCGGGCAAAACAGCAACAGCACCAAAACCGCTTTTATCCCGGTTTAATACACAGCCGCAGGTAAATGCGCCATCGCTGGCAGAATTATCTGGCAACACAGCACCGAACCGTCTGCCGACCTTGCCAGAAATAATCAATGGCGATGATAAACAAGACACCCATCAAACCATCACGCCGCCAAACGCGCCTTTCACAGCAGATAATACCGCAGATCACAATGAGGCAAATATCGCCGCTGCAGATACACCAAATGCCAATCTGCAATCTGATGCACCGATTATGGATTTGGCACTTGCCACCACCCCGGCGCAACAAGCCCCAAAATCAAACCTCTCAACAGAACAAATGCCAGATCAAGCCTTGGATCAAATGGCTGGCGGCATGATCACAGATGCGCCAACACTGACCCTGCCTGAATCGAACAGTGCCGAATATGCCAGCACCGAGTCAGAGAACGAAGATAGCTTTGTTAGAACCGCCGCTGGCTTTGCCATTACTATGTTACCGAGGCTGTTTTCAGACCCTGAGCCCGCGCCAAAATCCGATCAGGATAACACCCAGCCACTGGCCGATAATGGTGATGATCCAGCCGCCGGCCCGCTTGATGATGGATTTGCCATCACCGCCTATAGTGGTCGGACTGGCCCGCTATTGCCATCGGTCAGTGATGCGGCCCGTGCGCAAAAAATGCTGTTATCGCTCGATGGTGAAATTAATTATATCCGCAAAAGCATCAGCCAGCTTGGTATCAAGACCGATTATCTGCCGCGCTATGACACGGCGAAAACCAACACCAAAGACACTGATTTCAAACAATTGCTGATCACTTTGGCGGAACATCGTGCGGCGTTGCGTAAAATCCCTTTCAAGACACCAATGCTTTATTTCTACATTTCAAGTGAGTACGGGCATCGCGAACATCCAAAAACCGGCAAGAAAAGTTTTCACCATGGCATTGACCTTGCTGGCACATGGCAAGAAAATGTGCGTTCCACCGCCCCGGGTACGGTGGTTTTCGCTGGGCGTGAGGGGTCTTTTGGTAAGGTCGTACGGATTGAACATGGCTATGGCATTTCAACGCTCTATGCGCATCTTTCGCGGATCACGGTCAGCGTTGGCGATTATGTTGCCGAAAATACGGTGATCGGGAAAATGGGCAATACCGGCAGATCAGCTGGTTCACATTTGCATTATGAAATTCAGGTGGATGGAAAATCTGTCGATCCAAGTGACTTTTTTACCGTCGGCCGCCAAATGAGTGTGTCTGGTGAATTACGCCAGACCTCGCTTACCGATTAACGTCACCCCTCACCGGCTCACCTCATCTCCCCATAAATTTACCACTAAATTTACCGTGTTGTTCACCGCTCTGGCATGCGAAATGCATTAGCTAGAATAGGCCCTGTATATGGTCAAAAAATAGTCATCCCGCGCTATGGAGAAGAGCATGAACAATAAAACCAAACCGAAATTTAATGCTTATACCGACCTGCCACATGGCGATGATGACCATTTATCAACTGCCGATCTAGGCATTGAATTCGTGCATTTTGATGAAGATGATAATCCAGAAAGTGCGCAAACTATTCCACTAGGCAAATTTATCAGCGATACCCCGCTTAGCAGTGAAGAATATTTCATGACACGGTCGCTGGTTGCCGCACAAGCCGCAAAGTAACCACCCCGCACCAGTAAATGTGACGGTAAATGTACCGGTGAATGTACCGGTGAATGTACCGGCGCAAATGCAAGACACATACAGTCCTAAATGGCGGGCTTTCGACGACGCCCCTTTTGATGCGGGTCATAACCTCTATTTATGCAATATTCGCCAAACGTGCCTGCATGCGCCGCTGTGACGATGATGGGATATTCAGCATCTCGCGATATTTTGCCACCGTGCGGCGTGCCAGATCAATGCCTTGATCGGAGATCATTTTTGAAATGGCTTCGTCGCTGAGTGGCTTACCGGGTTGTTCTTGGCTGATCAGCCGCTTCACCATATTGCGAACTGCCGCCGCCGAGGTGTCATTTTCAGAGTCGCGTGATGCGATATTGACGCTGAAGAATGATTTAAGCGGCATCCCGCCACGCGGCGTTGCAATCAACAACCCAGTGGTAACACGGCTTACGGTGCTTTCATGCATGCCAACAGCCTGTGCCACATCGCGCAATGATAGGGGTTTCAAATAATCCAAACCTTTATCTAAAAAATCTGTCTGTTGGCGGATAATTTCGGCGCTGATCTTCAATGTTGTTGAATTACGTTGTTCAACAGCCCGCTTTAGCCACCGTGCATTATTTAACGCCCCGGCCGAATAGTTCTTCGCATCCTCATCAAGACACCGCTTTTCCAGCATTTCAGCATAATCTTCATTGATCACAACCGCTGGCAAGGTAGACCGGTTTAATTCGACCGCCCACCCATCGGCGCGCCGGCGCACAATCACGTCCGGGCTTGGCATATCAAGATGATCAATGCCAAGAAACTCACCTGGTTTTGGATTCAATGTCCGGATGATTTTCAGCATTTCCATCACATCTTCAGCCGTGCCATCGATCAGACGCGCCAGCCGTTTAATTTCGCCGCGGCCCAAAAGCTCTAGATTATCCAGCAAAATCGCAAAATCATCTGAAAACAGCCCCTGTTCGATAAGCTGTAAACGCAAACAATCAGCAAGATCACGTGCAAACAGGCCGGTTGGTTCAAATGTTTGAAGTTTAACAAGAACGGCCTCTGCCTCATCTTCACGACTGCCGCTCGCCGCGGCAATTTCGGCAACACTCATGCCAATCCATCCGGTTGGTTCTAGCGCATTGACAAAATGACCAGCGATGAGGCGCTGGCGTGGGTCTTCAATCGTCAAATTGAGTTGTTTGAAAAGGTTTGGATAAAATCCATCTTGTGACGACACATTGCTGATGGCGTCAAAATCGCCATCAAATGGGGCGGCCGTGCTGCTTGTGCGCGGCGCATCCACAATTGATGTATCAAAGCGGTTTTCAAAATCACTATGTGCTGTCGGGTCCTCGGCAAGTGCCGCGCTTTCGCTCATGGATGATAATTCGACATGTGGTTCGGTTGTTGCAGCATCTGCCTGCATATCATCAGATTTGTCTTTTGCTGGTTCTGACGAATTTTCAGAATTTTTTGGTTCGTGCAATTCCAAGAACGGATTTTCATCCACCTGTTCCTGAAGATGCTGGGTTAATTCCAAATTTGATAGTTGCAACAATTTGATGGCTTGCTGCAGCTGCGGTGTCATCACCAGTGACTGTTTTTGCTTCAGTTTGACCGATTGTGAAAGTTGCATGTTCTCGTCCTCCGCAATCAAAGGTGCAAAGTCGGCATGCCAATTGCAAAAAATCTATTTGACTGGGGTCAACGTCAATTAATTGCCATAATATATCATTATTTTTCAGTTAGTTATAAATTTCATCAAAAAATGCTAAAAATAAAATGTCAGAAAATAGACAGGGTTTTTGATCATCTATCGGTAAAAATGTGTCGCATCATTCATTAAAATTTCATAAATTTTTTAAAAGAAACCTGACGGGTAGTCATAGCAATGTTGCAAACCAGAACTGATGTAAAAGCTGTGCCATGCGAGAGGTGTCGCATCATCAGGTCATTTATCATGTTTGTCATTATGTTGGTATTGCTGGCACTTGTTGCCGGTGACAAGCTGGCCTATTTAAATTTTTTAGATGCCGAATTTTTTGCCGCGCTGATTATGATTGGCGGCGGCGTTGGATTTATCGTCAAACTTGTCTATTGGAAGTTTTTTAGCCAGACAGATACAAAGACAGACTAGCGGTCCCGCACCAATCTTACGGCCAATTCCTGCTGGGGAAAAAACCGGCCATAGGTGTATCCAGTCATAAAATTTACCGACCAGAAATGCCGTGCCGCAAAGCCGTTTACCTCGCCTGTCCAATAGGGTTCCGGTGCCGTTTGCGGAAAACTGTCGCTGTCTATTTTGATGGTCTCACAGGCGGCACAGACCAGACCTTCTAACTCTTCACGGCTTGGCAAGCGCCAATTTCCGCCAAGCTGTTCATTCGCAATCACAATCGCCTTGGCCACATCGTCATGATTTAGCCGAATGATTTCACCATCACAGCTTGTCCCATTCCATTGCTGGCCAACAGAACAGCGCATCCATTCAACGCCGCTTCGTAAATCAATAATCAAATGATCACGCGCCAGAAACTGACCATTCGTAAGCCCGTTGGCAACAGCCACAGTTGGGCCAAACATAAAAGACGCACCGCAGATCATCCCCAACACAATAAAAAAGGACCGATGCATGTTCGTGAAATGCCGCAACATCAAAGCCTCCTATTGAATGATAACGTAACGATGCGTGACCACAAATGACCGCCATCTGTCCCTAGCACATCTTACGCCAATTCATCTCTTAGTTGAGAATTATCTTATATTTTTTGTTTTTCTACCAAAAAACATCGCGCATACTCGGCTTGGTATCATTTTTGCTTATTTATGCGGATGAGTGTGACAGAAACGTCAAACAAAAGATTGGTTTCACTATGGATATAGCATCTTTAATCGGGTTTCTCGGGGCCATGGGCATGATCCTTGGCGCGATGATTTCAGGTGGCGGCATTGCGCCATTCATCGACGTCCCATCTATCTTGATTGTTTTTGGCGGCACTTTTTTTGCGGTCATGTATACATGCCCGCTGCCAGTGTTTTTGGGCAGCTTTGGTGTGATGGGAAAGGCCTTTTTGCCTCCAGTCAAAAAAATGGACGAATTGGTAGAGCGTATGTCTGATCTAGCATCAATTGCACGTAAAGACGGCATGATGGCGCTGGAAGGCCAGGATGTGCCTGACAAATTCTTTCAAAAAGGCTTGCAAATGCTTGTTGATGGCGCTGACGAAGCCAAACTTGTCTCGCAACTAAACCAAGAGATAAAAGCCATGAAACTGCGGCATGAGGCCAACCAAGGCGTCATCAAAGGCTGGATTGATATTGGCCCAGCCATGGGCATGATTGGCACATTGATCGGTCTGGTGTTGATGCTTGGTAACATGGCTGATCCAAAAGCCATTGGCCCTGCAATGGCTGTGGCTTTGTTGACAACCATGTACGGCGCGATTATCGCCAATATTATTTTTATGCCAATGCTTGTGAAACTTGAAGGCTATACCGTTTATGAGGTGAGCTATCGCGAATTGGTTGTGATCGGGCTACGCAATATTGCCCGCGGTGAATCACCCCGCAATATTCAAGACCAAATGGTGGCCAATCTTCCACCAAAAATGCAGGCCAAGCTCGAGGCGGCCTAGGCCCCTTGCCCTACGCCGGTTATTGCATAACAGCATAAACGAGACAGAGTCATGGCAGAAGAAGAAGCACAAGAAGTCGAAGAAGAAGCAGAAGAGGAATGTCCCAAATGCCCGCCCGTTGGCGCACCGGCATGGATGGCTACCTTTGCCGATATGGCAACCCTGTTGATGGCATTCTTTGTTCTCATTCTGTCTTTTGCCGAATTTAACGTGCCAAAATTCAAACAGATTTCTGGGTCATTAAGAAACGCATTCGGTATTCAGAAAATTGTGCCAGTGGTTGAACAGCCAAAAGGCACCACCGTCATTTCAATGAATTTCAGCCCGTCTCCATCGCCATCTGTGACAAACGAAATGACGCAGGAAACGACGGACACAACACAACCAGAAATTGAAAAACAAACAAAAGACAAAGACAGTGATGGCAATGGCGACAAGCAGAGTGATGCAGATGACCTTGTCAAACAATTGCAAGAGGCCATCGCCCGCGGTGACATTCAGGTAGAAACACTCGGTGAAAAGGTCGTGGTTAATTTCACCCCGACTGAAGCTGAACAAAAAGACCTGCCGCAATTGCTGCAAGAAACATTAAACGCCATTGATAAAGCAAAATCCGCCACAGGCAAAGCCGATCAGGAAGTTCTATTTGGCGGGCTTGAAGGACAGCTTGCCCAATTGGCTCAGGCGGCCAGCGCGGCGGCTGAAGCCAGCCAGGCCCAAGCCGAATCTCAAGCCGAACAAAATAAAAAGGCACAGATTGCAGAAGATGAATTAAAAGTCGCATTGCGTCAGGAAATTGGCCAAGGGCTGGTCGATGTCGAACGCGAAGAAGATAAAGTCATTATCACTGTCGGTGCTGGCGGCGCCTTTGCATCTGGGTCAGCCCAGCTTACCCCAGAAGCCATCGAGATTATGAACCGTATTGCCGAAGTCAATGCCAATGGCACCAGCGACATTAAAGTGTCGGGCCATACAGATGATGTACCGTTGATCTTTGGTTCGAATTACCGTGATAACTGGGATCTAGCGGCGGCGCGTTCGGCAAGTGTGGTGCAGGCATTTGCGGCAAATGGCACCATTTCCGAAGATCGGCTTGAAGCGATCAGCTATGGTGAATCACGGCCTGTTGAATCAAATGAGTCAGCAGAAGGCCGCGCCAAAAACCGCCGCATCGAAATCGAAATCAATTACTAGGCCAGCATTGCCATAAACCTGTCTTATTGCGACTGGTTTGTTATGTGGGCATAGCTACCACAACAGTGACCGCAGAATTAAACAGGGCGCATATCTTGCCAGCTTACCATTTTGTGGTGTTTTAGATGGTGGCACCCTGTCTAAAAACGAAATCTCTTTGATGACTATTCTGTTCAGCGCTTTCCCCATCATCTAGCGGGGTAATGCGGATCAACCCACCGCCGCATGAATTTATACAGCGCCGCCTTGTCCCATCTTGGTCAATGGACAAAGAACGTTATGTCAATTTCGCAGATGACTGACATCATAAAAGAAAGGGGGAGGCGCGCTGGTTTTGCAATGCGCCCGCACCGGGCGGCAAAGCCAGATAACTTATTTTGCCGCGCGCGCCGCACGCCGGGCGGCTTTCTTATCTTCCACTTCATTGTCTTGCGGTGGCCCGACATAGCTGAAAGAAAATACACATTTTGGATCAATTTCACGGCAAATTTTCTGGGCATCAGCCACCGACCGTGCCGCACATACAATCCAATAAAAATGCTCGGTAAAAATATTGTAATTGCGGATAATGCGGAACTGGATCTTATGGAAATAAGCACCAATCAAACCGACCGTAATGACGAACAGGGCCCAATGCACCGCCGCCGCCGCCGCATAGGCAGCAATCACCGCCGCTAGCGGTTCAAGCGCACGGTGCTGGATCAACCATAAAGGTGGGCAGATGGTGGCCAGACCAGAATAATCTGTGCTGTAGATGGTCACATGACGCCGTACATCGCGCAATGCCTCATAGGTTTGATATTGCGCCTTTGGCCCAACAGAATGATTGGCAAATCGCGCCGCAATATCTGCGGCACGCTGGGCATCGGTATAATCCAGACTGATCCCCAGTGGCCCAGTCATAAATATTTCAAAAAACATCTGGTCGCGGCCAATGGTGACAAAAACCGAGGTTTCATCATCGCGCGCATCAAGAAGCACATCTTCAAATTCAGCGATATCAAGATGGCAAGCCGCACCATCAATCGCCACAATGACGTCACCGTCACGTAAGCGCAAATCCCGCGCGTAAGAGCGCTGCGGGACTGATTTTATTTCAATGAATACCGAACTTGGCACCGCTTGTTGCGGGCCCAAATCGTCGTGGTTCTGGTCTGGTGTTTCGGCCACGCAGTTACTCCCTCATATCCTATGGGAAAGTAATGCGATTTTGCTGAACTTCAAGAAGTTTGCGGATTTCTGCAGCCTGCATTTTAATCGCTTGAATCTCTTTATTCGTCATTTGTTGACGAGATGCCACGCCATTTAAGGTTTCGTTGCTGGCGATGCGCTGATCCATGGCTTCGAGCGTCTTTTGCAATGACGACTCAAGGCTCGACAAGCTGACTTTCATGCTATTGCTTGTTGATTTGCTCTGGCTGATCAATGTTGATTTTAATTCTTCAGTCGCCGCTTTGTTCGCGGCAATGCTGGCCGCATTAGCAGTTTGCATTTCTTCAACAATTTTCTGGGTACCACTTGCCATCACATCATTTAGTTCAGCAATCTGTGCGGTGGCTTCCCGGTTCAGCTTGACCAACTCTTCCTGCTTTGACAAAGATTCCTGCAAATCAGCCAAAACAATGTTCAATTTATCAATATTTTCAGAAAAAACGATCAACCCTTCGCGGTTTGTTGTCGTCATCAATTTCAGTTCGGCAATTGACTTAAAATACAGTGAGGCGGAAAACGTCAGCGCCACAACAGCCGCAACAATTCCGGTGACAAAAGTAATGGTGGTGTAACGGTGAATCTGTGACACTTTTTTTTCCAGTTTCTTATGTTCGCGTTTGACCTGACTATATTCTGAAGTGACATCGGTTGCCGCATCCGCCGCATCCAATGCCAGTTTGATGCTTTCTTGTATCGAGTTCAATTCACCTGCCATCAGACTTTCCTCTGGTTTTACCTGCGTCCGTTCTGTGCGGACGGGCGCGCTTTTCGATATGCACATTGTGTGCCAGTTGTCTCAATGACAATTGTTGCTGGCAGCTTTTTCGCCTTAAAGCCGAATTTGGTACAGCCATAGGGTCGCTGTGGTTCGTGGGTGATGAAAAAATATGCACATCCATGACAGCGGACCGGCATTTGCGTTTGATCAGCCATCAGCCACCCCGCCATTTACTGACTAGATTTGCGATGGTGAAGCGAAACCCACCCAGAATACAAAACAAAGCCGCAGCAAGCCCGATATAGGCGCGTAGGCGTTGTCCCGTGTCGAACAATTCCATGCTGTATAGAAATATGAACACCCCGCATCCCAAAAATGTGGCGGTGCTGATCATTTCGCCAAGGCTGCGATGTTTACGCATCATTTTCTCCTGACATCACATTACCAAATTCATTGAAACGCAGGTCTTCAGGCAACTCAACCTCTGGCCGTTCTAAATCCTCGCCCTTATCGACCCGATAAATATAGGCCAAAACAACAGCAACTGCCTGATACAGACGTTCTGGAATCTCTCTGCCAATCTCACCACTAAAATATAGCGCACGAGCCAGCAATGGATTTTGGAAAATCGTCACTTTCGCATTATTCGCCCGTTCGATAATTTGCGCCGCCATATGCCCCCGCCCCATGGCCAGAATTTTTGGTGCATCTGGCGATCCGACATCATATTTCAACGCTACGGCAAAATGGGTCGGGTTGGTGATCACCGCTGTTGCTGACGCCACATCATCTAGGGCAGCGGTCTGCCGCGCCGCATTGGCCGATTTTTCCATCTGCATCCGGCGGATTTTGGCCTTTACCTCTGGCGAGCCTTCGGTTTGCTTATATTCATCCTTTTGTTCCTGTTTAGACATTTTCAGCGATTTGGTATGGGTATGGCGTTGATATATAAAATCAATAAAAGCAATCACTGCCAGCGCCAAAAGCAACCCGCCAAGAACCTTTGGATAAATCACCGATATTGACGCCATCGACTGGGCAAGTGAACGAAAGGGAAGCTGTAATATTGTTGCGGCTTGTGAATAGAGAATGACTGCCGCAATACCCACCAACAAACCAGCTTTGAGAATAGCTTTTCCAAGTTCGACCAGAGCCTTTGTGCCAAACATACGCCCAAGACCAGTGATCAGGTTCATTTTTTTGCCTTTAAAGGCAAGCGCCTTTGGCGCGAAATTAAACTGCCCACTTACAGCGCGCTGCGTCAAAATAGCGACAATGGCCAATGGGATGCCAAGCACCAAACCTATCATGACAAGTATTTCTAAAAAGGCCGATATATTGACAAAGGCAAGCTGGGTGAGATCCGCACCAGATTCAAAGCGAAAAAATGATCCCCATACCGCAAGGCCCTGATTGACAAAGCCGGGAACGGCAAACATCAACACCAAGCCCGCCGCCAAAGAGGTAAAAATATTCACCTCCTGCGACTTGAGGACTTTACCCTCCTCTAACGATTTATCAATTTTTCGTTGGGAGGGGTCCTCAGTCTTTTCTTGGCCGTCGCTACCTTCTTCAGCCATTGATCATCGCCTCTAAAACAGATGTCACACTCTCTACGCCGGTTTGCGACAATTCAGTCAATGAATGCCCCAACGCATCGACCCACATATAGAGCAGAACAAAAATAACAATCATGCTGATTGGAAAACCAACAGCAAACAGGTTCATTTGCGGTGATGATCGTGATATGACGCCAACCGCCAGATTGATTGCCACTAAAAACCCGGTAATGGGCAACATAATGATGGCGGCGGAAAAAAACATTGCCCCTGCCGCCGTTAAACCGCCAGCCACAAGCGCGTCTACATTCGGCAAACTGCCAACCGGCATAAATTTATACGTGTCCAATATCGCCCGCAGCGCCACCAGATGCCCATTCCAAGACAGGAATAAAACCGTCAGAAAAATTGAAAAAATCTTGCTGAAGACAGGCGTTTGACCGCCAGAATCAGGGTCCATTTGCGCCGCAAATCCAAGGCCAGCAGAGGCAGCGATTTTTTCACCTGCCAAAAGGGCTGATGAAAACCAGATGGTTAAAATCAATCCAGCACCAATGCCGATCGCCAATTCTGTAAGAATAACCAAAAACCCGGTCATCGCGTCAAAGCTCTGCCAGCTTGGCACGGTGACATTTGACACCACCGCCACACCAAGCAAAACCGCCATGATAATCCGCGGTTGCAACGGCACAGATGTGCCGCCAAAAAACGGCGATGCGATTAAAAACGCCCCCACCCGCAGACTTGCCAAAAACACTGTCGCCAGTGATTCCATGACAAATTGCAGGTTCAGACCGGGCAAAGCCCCGACACCGCCAAGATTTGAAAATGCGATGGCGTCCATATCCAATTACGCGCTTTGCGCCACCTGATCAAAAATGAAACTAAAATAATCTGACAATTGCACCATCATGAAATTGGCCAGCAAGCCAAATGCCACCACAACCAAAATCAATTTTGGCACAAAGGTCAGTGTCATTTCCTGAATCGAAGTAGCCGCTTGCAAAATACCAATGGCCAGTCCAATGGCTAGCGCCACCGCCAAAAGCGGGCCAGAAATAATTAATATCTGCCAGAATGCCATACGCAAAAATTCTACATTTGCATCAAAACCCATGTTTTCATCTCCAAATCTGACAGAACACTAGACAACATATGTAGCAACCAGTGACCCAACGGTCATGGTCCAGCCATCAACAAGTACAAACAGAAGCAATTTAAACGGCATCGCCACCAGCATCGGGCTGAGCATCATCATGCCAAGCGACATCAATACCGAGGCAACAACCATGTCGATGACCAAAAATGGCAGAAACAGCAAAAACCCAATTTGAAAGGCGGTTTTTAGTTCCGAGGTAATAAAGGCTGGCAAAAGGGCCGATAGCGGCACATCAGCAGGCGTTTCAACCGCCCCGTTATCGCCCAGATCCATAAACATCGTCAGATCATTTTTGCGGGTGTTTTTTACCATAAATTCTTTCATTTCCGTGGTTGCCATATCAAGTGCTGCTTCTGCACCAATTTGGCCGTTCAGATAGGGGTCGCCCGCTTTTTCATAAACCGACGTCAATGTTGGCGACATGATGAAAAAGGTCAGAAACAGCGCAATGGCGATCAAAACCTGATTAGGGGGTGTTTGCTGGGTGCCCATGGCCTGACGCAACAGCGACAACACAATAATGATGCGCGTGAACGAGGTCATGCCCAGCACCAAAGACGGCAACACCGTCAGCGCCGTCATTAATGCCAAAATTTGTAATGACAATGAATATGATGTCGATCCGCCAGCCGCGTCATTCGCCACAAGCGCAGGCAGCCCAGCGGCCAGACCATTCATCATCGCTGGCACCGAATCCTGGGCAAAAGCTGGCATCGCGCCCATCAGACAGACCCCGGCAAATACCAGCACCAGCCAGCCCCGGCTCAAGGCACCTTGCCACAACAAACTAGCCTGCCGCATGATCGCGTCTCCAGCTTTGAAATTTTTCGATAAAGGTGGCACGTTCAGCTGGTGACGGATAGAGCGTGTCACCCCCAGTTTGTAACGCAGATGGCGCGGATGAAGCCTGTTTTGGCGCATCAATATCAGCAAGCCCCATAGACGGCGACGTACCAGCCTTGGCCGGGACAGTATTCGCCGGGACAGCTTTGGCCGTTGTAAACGGCATTAGCACGGGTGCCTGCCCCTTGGCAGACAGCATCAAAAATTCACTATCATCTACAGAAATAAGCCGTAACCGCTCGGTCGGGCTGACCGCGGCATCTTCAATAACGGCAATGCGTTTGCCAGCTTTCAGGCTGGCCCGGATGGCCCCGCCCTTGCGCCGCAAAACAATCAGCACCACCAGCATAACGCTCAGAAATACGGCCGTTACCACAATCTGCTGCGTGCCAATAATTTGTGAATACATTGTCCCAACTCCGCCACTGGCTATACTGTTGGAACAAAGGCAAATATCATGCCAAGCTGAAAAACAGCCAGCATGCTGAAGCTAGTCTATTGATATTGCTGATTTTGTTACGCGGCTTTCTGGCGGGATGTCAATTTGCTGACAGACCGCCACGCCTGAATCTCTACAGGCTTTCCACCCGTTTTTCTGGGTCAACGATTTCAGTGAAGCGCACCCCGAACCGTTCGCCAACCATAACGACTTCGCCTTTGGCAATCATTGTGCCATTCACCAGAATATCAAGCGGGTCGCCAGCCAACCGGTCAAGTTCAACAACAGACCCTTCATTCAACCGCAATAAATCACGGATACGGATTTCGGTGTTGCCAACTTCGACCGTCATTTGCACTTCGATATTTTCCAAGACGCGCAAATTTTCGGCGCTGACCTTAGAGCCGCCGGCACTTGGTGGCGTAGCAGTTTTCTGATCAGCCGCTTGGGTTTCTGCTGCTTCAGGTGCGGTATCTTCTGCCATGGTTCAGTTCCTTATGCATTTCGGCCTGTTGGCCGTTTGGTGCGAATTATGATCGCCACGGTTAAATTCGTTTGGTGAGGCTGACCGCGGCCTGCCCCGAAACCTCGCCGATATCGGCAAGGAAAATCGGATTATCCTCAACCCGCAATTCAATACCATCATTCACCTGAATAGGCACAACATCGCCGGTTTGCAGGCGAATAAGCTGGCCCATAGACATGACCGGCTGGCCCAGAAACGCTGTGACATTCAGTGGAATATTCAAGATGGCATGTTCCATTCTTTCGCGCCAGCTAACATCGTCATTCGTGTCAGATTGCATGCGAGAGCGTAATTGCGAGGCGATTGGTTTTAGTGTTTGAAGCGGATAGACAACATCCATATTGACCGAGTTACCATTTGGCAGTTGGATCAAAAAAGCACAAATGATGACCAATTCGCTGCCATCAACAAATGACGCAAATTGTGGGTTCACCTCGCGCCCCTGATACGACAATGTAATGGGCATCAAATCTGTCCAGGCGGCTGACAGGCACTTGCTCAGCCCTTCATGAACAAGTTCAATCACACGTTCTTCGGTATTGGTAAATTCGGTGCGTTTCTGGTCAGGCTGATAGATCGACCCACCATAAAAAGACGCGGTTAATGTCGAAATGAATTTTGGCCCCAATGTTAACAGCATTGGCCCGCGCAATTCTTCCATGCGCGAGATATTCAAATTCATGAAATTATCGATCCCTTCGCAATATTCGTCAAAGGTTTTGACCTCTGGCGGGAACGGCGAAATGCGGGGTTGCAGACGCAGCATTGGCAGAAATACACCGCGTGCATGCCGGGCAAATCTTTCATTGATCAACCGCAGGGCGTAATAATCGCCCATTAACGAAAGATCATCCTCACCAAATTGGAACGCACGCACATCGGATGAATCAGCCACATCCGCCTGTACTTCATAGTCAGAGGCTTGCAGCCCCTCCATCAGAGCATCAACCTCTTCACTTGTTAATTTACGTGATGACATGATCGTTCACTGACTTAACTATATTTACGCCTATTGCAAAACAAATGAGGTGAAATGCACTTCCTGTATACCGCCAAAATCCTCTAAATCAACAAGCTTTAAATTGATGCTGTCACGAAGGGCTATGGCCAGCGCTTCACGGCCAGTTTTGCCTTGAACATCGGCTTCGGAAAATTCACTCATGGTGTTTAATATTTCTGATCGCAGCGCAAGCTGGTGCCCTTCGACATTGCCCATGACGGTGTCGTCATATTGTGTTGATACGCCCAGACCGACTTGCAAAAATTTACGGGAATTTAGCAAATTGGTGGTAAAAGTACCAGGAAATTCAAAATAGGTCGTGACAAAGGTTTCTACCTCTGGCGTTTCTTTTGCAACCTTGCTGTCACCTTTCGCGGCTTCTTCTTCGGCTATTTTTTTCGCGTCAGCTTCTTCCATTTTGCGTTCGATAATTTGTTCGATTTCTTCAGATGGGTCAAGTTGCGCGCCGCCAAACAGCACAAAGCCAACTCCCAGCCCAATGCCGATGAGCGCAATACCACCAAACGCAAATAGCAGGATTTTTACCAATCCGCCGCGCTTTTTTGGCTCATTATTTTCTTCGTCTGCCATCGATTCATCCTCCAGTGGACTGACCCACCCGGTAATTTAATAATCTCTAAATTACTAGGCCTGCATATTTATCAAATTTTCTGACTGTTCAACACTGATTTCAGCATTGGTTTCATCCTTGCCATCAGCGGTGTCAGACGCCGCCGCATGTGCCGAACCGCCCTCGCGGCCCCGCCCCGAATTCTGGCCAGCAAGATTACCGCCAAAATTCTGGTTATATTGAGATGTTAAATTGCCAAATTTCAAACCAGATGCATCCATCATCTGTGCCAACCGTGCTTCGGCGTCGCTCAACATCTGTGCGGCCGCGCTGGTTTCAGTTTGAATATGGACATTTGTGCGCTCATTCTGCACAACAAGGCTGATGCGCATTTTGCCCAGATTGCGGGGGTTAAGATGAAAATCTATCTTGTCTTTGCCACCAGCAAGGCCTCTTTCCACCCGCTGAAGCAGCATTTCTGTCCAATTGTCCTGAGCCATATCAAGCATGTCCATCATGCTGCCATTTGTCATGCTGGCACTTGCCGAGATCAAGCCGCCTGATTGGCCACCTGATTGGCCGCCCGATTGGCCATTATTTTGCTGTGACATCTGTGCAGCAACAGAAACCCCGGCCGCCTGCATTTGCCGCACCGCGTTTGCAGACAGGCTTTCACCAGACACAGACTGACCGCTCATGCGGCCAACAAAGCGTTCTGTTTGTCCCGCAACAGCCCGCATAAAATCATCTGGGCTGTCAAATTGCATATCCCCATCCATATCGATCAGCGCCTGATCAGACGCATCGACAGATTTGCTGTTGGCAAGGCTGGCCTGACTGATGGTCTGTTGATAGGTCGCTGGCCTGATCGCTGCCCGTGCATCTGGCCTTGCATCTGACCGTCCGCCTGTCCGTAACTGGCTGGTTTCAACATCTAATTCGCCGGTCAGCATGTCATCAATTGGATCAACATGTGATGGTTGCTTTTCGGCAGATTTCATCGTCTGCGGCGAAGACGAAGATAATGTGGCCATTTGCATCTGCGATTGAACGCTAGATTGATGCGCGGCAGGTATCGGGGTGCTTAGCGTGGCCCGGCTTTTATGCTGATGCGGCATCACTGCTTCATCTTCCATTGCCATTTGCGCCATGACAGCTGATGTTTCGGCCGCTGGCAAAGCTGTGCCAGCTTGCTGTTGCAACGGCATAGGTCCAATCATCATCGGGTTGATTGAAATCATGTCTTCGTCCGGCCCTCCATCAAGGCCGGTAAAATCATCCTCATCCACCAACAAGATATCATCTTGTGGTGCAGCATCAGCCTCTGACTCAATGCTTCGGCCGGTGCCACGCTGACCAGCCATCATCGCCGCCACCGCCTGCATCGCCGCCAAAATATCCGAATTTCCATCCGGGTTGGCATCGGTATCAGCATCCGCATTGACCGGCCCTAGGCCGCCTATCATCGGATCAGCATCGGGTTCAGCCGCAACAACACCGCCAAAAAGTGCTGCAAACAACATTTCATGCGCGGCGTCACCGCCCTTTTTAACAAAGGGTTGAGCTAGGCTAGAACTGGGCCTCGCATTCGCTTTTGATGCAATTTCTGACATCCGTTTTTCAGTCCGTTTTATCCGGTTGGGCGCAATTTTACGCAAGCGTATTGCAATTCGGATGCCATTTGGCGATCAGACGCGGTTTTTATCTAGGGCAGGATTTTCGGCGTGAAGCGTCATCCTCCTCGCGGCGGGCTTCACGTTCATCACGGTTGGTACGGCGAATCTGTTCCGCCTTGCTTGCCGATTTTTCACGGCGCCGATCAGATAGCGCTATTTTCCGCCGCATGAATTGAAGCTCTTCACTCAAATGATCGCTACGATTGCTGGCGGTTTCTAACTGGACGCGAATCTGATAGCTCAATTCGGCAGATGATCGCAGTGTAAAGGCTGTTTGCTCTTGGGTTTTCGTTGCTGAATCTGCTGCCATATCACTCAATTTCTGGCGCATATCTTCAAGTTTCTGCAATTCGCTGTTCAGCGCACCAAGGCTCCGCATTTGCTGGTTGATAAACAGCTTTTCCTTAAGTGCCAGCCTGTCAAAAATCGTATCACGCCGCTTCATTAGCTATCCTGTAGGTTAAACAGGTCAGTCAGTGCCTTAATAGATTGGGTGGCATCGGCACTTTCATTAAATGGCTGCTGAATATGCGCCATCAGTTGCGGCCATAGCTGGACCGCCATATCTAGATCAGGGTCTTGCCCGGGCGCATAGCCACCCATCAAGATCAAATCACGATTTTCCATATAGAGCGCCACTAGCCGCCGGAAATATTGCGCGGCCTGCAATTGTGTAGGCCCAGCAATATCATTCATCACCCGGCTGACCGAGGCAGGCACATCAACCGCTGGATAAATGCCCATCTGGGTTTGTTCACGCGATAACAAGATATGACCATCCAAAATCGCCCGCGCGGTATCAACCACCGGGTCATTGGCGTCATCACCATCGGCAAGAACAGTGTAAAAAGATGTGATAGATCCCTCTGCCCCGATGCCGGTACCAGATCTTTCAACAAGCGCTGGGATCATCGACACAACAGATGGTGGATAGCCTTTTGACGTTGGCTGTTCGCCTAGTGCCAGACCAATTTCGCGGCGGGCATGTGCCACCCGTGTCAACGAATCCATAATCAACAGGACATTTTTGCCAATTGAACGAAAATATTCAGCGATCGCGGTTGCACGGTTTGCACCACGAATACGCAACAGCGGCGATCTATCAGCCGGTTCAGCAACAATTACCGTGCGATCACGCGAGTCACTCTTTAATACTTCAGCCGCAAAACTGGCGACTTCACGTGCGCGCTCGCCAATCAGCCCAACCACCACAACATCGGCGGCGGTAAATCTTGTCATCATGCCCAGCAAGACCGATTTACCAACGCCCGACCCGGCAATAATACCGATACGCTGGCCCTGACCAACAGTGAGCAAACTGTTAATAACACGAACGCCAACGTCAAGCTGTTGATCCACCGGGCGGCGGGCCAATGGGTTGGTTTTTTTGCCATTGAGCGGCCAGCTATGGCTAAGCTGCAAAGGCGGGCCATCATCAAGCGGATGTCCCAACGCATCAATCGCCCGGCCCAGCAACCCCGGCCCCACTTTGATGCTATGGCCTTCGTCACTCACCACAACACGCGCACCCACACTGATTTGCGCATCATGGTCATGCACCGATAACAGATTGTGATTATTCTGAAAGCCAATCACCTCGGCATTCACCGTGGTGCAGTCTTGGGTGTCAATCTCACATAATGTGCCAATTGTTGCGGGGAACCCATCGCATTCAATGATATGGCCATCAAAACGACTGACCCGGCCAGACATGCTGGTCGGCCGCACAATCGCTAGCCCCTGAATTTCATCTGCTAATGTTGAAAGCACCTGCGCCATTATGACTCTGCCCTATCATCAGCCGCGGGTGGTGTCTGGTCTTGCTGGTCAGCGGCGGTTGCGGGCAGAGGTGACGCCACTGGTTGCGACAGCCCAATGCGCCGTTCAAGCAGATCATCAATTTCCATACCGTCAAATCTAATGCGGATATCACCGCGTTGTAACGCAAGGTCAGCTTCGATCATTACCGGGTCTTGGCGCGCCGCCATAATAGGGGCGATTGCCGCACAATCATCCGGGTGCATAAACACCTGACCCGCCGCAACATTTTTGCCTGCCGCATCAGCCAAAGATTCAATTCGCGTGACCATCAATTCAGGCATTTCGTCAATCGCCGCGCCGCCGCGCGCCGCCGCCAGCCTGATAACCGCCGCCTGTAACGACTGGGACAATGCGCTGGTATCAACAGTTTGCGGTTTTGCCAGGCCAATCAAAGCTGTTTCAAACGCACTGATTTTATCAGCAAATTTGGCCTCAAACTCGGCCCCAATGGTCGCACGAAGCTCGCTCTCAGCCGCCTCACGGCCAGCCGCAACGCCGTCTGCATACCCGCGGTCATAGGCTGTTTGTGCCGTTTCAAAAGGTGATGTTGGCGAAGCCGGGCCAACCCCATTATCAGCCCCATTATCAGCTTCATTCTCAACCCTGGCATCCGCACCCATACTGGCATCTGTTGCTGATAGATCCAGTGGATTTGGCGCATTGGACTCTGCCGTTGGCATTTCCACACCGGTATCTTGCGGCCCATTATCCAGCAGGTTAGCTGATTGCTGTTCGTCCATCTGGTCATCGCCTGTGATTTCAGGGGCGATGTCATCTGTCGGCGCATTAATGGCCTCGTCAGCTTCATGAGCGGCTTTATGGGCGGCAATTTCAGCCGTGATCGCGGCGGCTTTTAAGGCTTCAGCTTGTTGTCTGGCGGTCTCGGCAATTTCCATTAATGAGCGAGGCTTAAAGGTTTGATCAGGCCGCGCATTGCCTGTTTCAGATCGTTTGAATTCAGCTTTTTGCAAGGCCGACAAGATGCGTGAAATTTCGGCGTCAGCTAGCTGCGCACTGCGTTCCTCATCATGTTTTTCAGCAAGATTAGCCATGTTTTATGTCCTGACTGGGGCCTTGGATTAGACGAAATCGTCACCACCACGGCCGGCAAGAACGATGGTGCCTTCATCTGACAGGCGACGTGCCACGTTAATGATTTCTTTTTGCGCACTTTGCACCTCGGTCAGGCGCACGGGTCCGAGCGCCTCCATCTCGTCCAAAATATTGGCGGCGGCCCGCTTTGACATACAGCCAAATAACTTTTCTTGAAGCGGTTCATCAGCACCTTTCAGCGCCAGCACCAGCAGATCAGTATCAACCATACGAAGCAATGTCTGCAGCGATTTGTCATCTGACATAATCAGATTATCAAACACAAACATGCTTTCCTGGATCGCTTGCATCAGGCCCTTATCACCCTTGCCGATATCCTTCATGATACGGGTTTCCATATTTTGTTTGGTGAAGTTCATAATCCGCGCTGCCGCGTCAACACCGCCCACCTGAGACGCACGAAGTGACGTGTTCGCTTTGAATTTTTTCTGCATTACTTGTTCAAGTTCACGCAGAGCATCCGGCCCGACAGTCTGCAAGGTGGCAATGCGGCGGATCACTTCTGACTGCAGATTTTCGGGAAGCAGCCCCAACACATCAGCGCCAAGACCGGCATCAAGATAGGAAATGATCAAAGCGATAATTTGTGGATGTTCATCAACAATTAATTCTGAAATTGAGCGCGCATCCATCCAGTCTAGAATTTCAATTGGCCGCGTGCTGGCAGATGGGGCAATGCGGCTTAATACAGATTGGGATTTATCCTCGCCAAGTGCCTTTACCATAACATTGCGAATATAATTTCCAGCCCCCATGCCAAGACTTGTTTGGGCCTTAATAATCGCCAGAAATTCATCAAGAACCAAATTCACTGTTTCCTGATCCAGCCCTTGAACCGAATACATTGCCGTGCCGAGATGCTGGACTTCACGCGGTGACAGATTGCGCAAAATTTCCGAGGCTTCATCCTCGCCAATCAGCATCATCAAAATGGCTGATTTTTGCGTACCCGTAAGCTTGTCAAAAACTGACTCTTTTTCGGTTCCGGTATTTTCCGCTGGCGCTGCCATTTTTGTCACCCTTTGTTACATCTAACTTTACGTTGGTGGGGCAAAGGTCATCTTAACCCCTGCCCGCACCATATGTCGCTGTTATGAGCTGATATCCTTTGACATCATTGCCTTAAACACGTTGGACACACGCCCAGCTTCATCAGAGACTATCATACGGATTACCGCCACCTTGTCATCATAGGTATTTGCCGTATCCAGCATCTCTGCCGAGATCGCTTGCTTCTTCGGCTTCAGCTTGGCCTTGATATCTTCAAGGCTTTCACCTTCACCAACTTCTACGGTATCGATATCAATTTCATCATCACCGCCAGCTGTACCATGCATGCCCGGCACAACCGCTGGGACAAAGATCCGGTTGATCAATGGACGCACAATACCAAGAATAACAATACCAATAATCAGAATAAATCCAGCCTGATTGATGGCCGCACGCATGAATGGCTTTTCGTACCATTGTGGTTTCACACCATCCATGATTTCGTTCATAAATGGCGCGCTTGATACGGTCAGGCTATCGCCGCGTTCGGCATCAATGCCAATCGCATTAGCGACAAGTTTTTCAATACGTGCTAATTCTTCGTCGCTCATTGGCTGTGATGTCGAAAGTCCAGTTTCCGGATCAATGACATCAGGTTGGCGAACCAAAACAGCCGCATTGATTTTACGAATGATGTTTGACGGCTTTAGCGTGCTAGACACGGTCCGGCTCACTTCGTAATTTTTGACCTCGCTTGACGAACTGGATTTCAGCTCAGGACTGCCACCAGATGCAGTTGCAGTTGTTCTTAATTGCGCCGCTTCTGGCGGTGTATTGGCGACCGCACCCGGAATGCCTTTGGCGGGTGCCTGCATAGTCTGGTCATTTGTTGATTGTTCACTGCGCAATGCATTTCCGTTCGGGTCAACCACCTCTTCGGTCACTTCACTGCGAGTGAAATCAATATCAAGATTGATTTGCGCATTGATGTTGCCAGCCCCGACAATCGGCGTCAAAAGCGATGTGACACGTGCCCGGTAAATATCTTCCAGCTTGATCCGATGTTCAAGCTGTGCATCAGATAGCTGGCTTTCAGGGCTATTGGCACTGCGCGATAGCAATGCCCCGTTTTGGTCAACAACAGCCACATTTTCCTTGGTCAAATTCGGTATCGATGACGACACCAGATGCACAATGGCTTCAACCTGGCTACGGCCAAGGCTGCGGCCGCGCGCCAATTGCAAAAACACCGATGCTGTAGGCTCGGCCGTGTCACGAACAAACACCTCTTTTTCCGGGATGGCCAAATGCACGCGGGCGCTCATTACCAAGTCAATCTCGCTGATTGACCGGGCCAATTCCATTTCCTGTGTTTGCTTTAATTTTGCCGCTTCCACGGATCGGCTTGACCCCATTTGAATTGAGTCAAGCTGGTCATAGCCGGTACCTGAAGATGATGGCAGGCCTTGTGCCGCCAATGTCATGCGGGCGCTGTGATAATCGATAACCGGCACCAAAACTTCGCCGGTAACAGGATCCATTGTGACGTCAACACCGGCATTTTTTAATGACTCCAAAACCAGTGATTTTTCTGACTCAGGCAATCCGGCATATAGGGTGGTGCGGTCAGGCTTCTGCATATATACATACGCCGCCAACCCGACGATGCCGACAATCACCGCGACCATTGTGGGGAGAGAACGCTGAAACGCGGGTTGCGAATACATCCGCTGGACCTGTGATACCAAAGAACCAGCCTGATTAAACACACCCGGCCCTTTTGCCATAATTTCCGTGTCCTGATTTACTACTGCTTCAGCCATGTTTCGCGTCCCGAATTATTTTTTTGCCAATTGTTCTTTTGTGGTTGTCACATGTTAGACAGGCATATTCATGATATCTTTATAAGCACTTAGCATTTTGTTCCGTACATTCAGCGTCATCTGAAAACCAAGCGATGATACTTGCTGGCTTACCATGACTTTTGACAGGTCATTCTCGATGCCAAGCTCGTATGATTTGGTCAGGTTTGCGGCTGAATTTTGTGCAACGGCCACTTCGCGGATGGCGTCTCCCAGCCGGTCGGTGAATGGTGTTTTATGGGTGTCGGTACCAAGTGCGGCCTCGGCCTGCGCCCGCAATTGCGCCCGCAAGCTGGAAACTGGTCCGGTCATTGAAGTGATTTGTGTCATAGCGATAACCTCTATTTATGCGGTGGCGCTTTGTTGCAACATGCTGGCAGTGGTCATTGACGATGTGATCTTCTCTTGCAAGACCCCATCAACCATGATGTCGCCAGCCATAATTTTGCCGCCTGATGACAACACAAGCGCACGTTGCAAGACATTTTCAAGTTCGCGCACATTGCCCGGCCAGTTATAGGACAACAGCAGTTTCTTGGCCTCGTCATCAATGACTGGCACTTCGCCAAGGGCGGCTGAATGACGGGCCAGCAAAATACTGCTGATCGGCACAATATCGTCTGGCCGCTGGGCCAGATGTTGGGTCGATAGGGGGAATACATTCAGGCGATAAAACAGATCTTCACGGAATTTACCGTCGCGAATTTCCTGTAACATCTCGCGGTTGGTTGTGGCCAGCACGCGGACATCAACGTCAATTTCACGTTGGCTACCAAGCGGCGTCACTTTACGTTCCTGCAGGGCGCGCAACAATTTTGCCTGAAGCGAAAGCGGCATTTCTGAAATTTCATCAAGCAACAATGTGCCACCGTCAGCCGCGCGGAAAATACCTTTGTTGGCGGTTGATGCGCCGGTAAATGAACCTTTTTCGTGGCCAAATAAAATGGCTTCGAGCATGTTTTCTGGAATGGCCGCACAATTCACCGCGACAAACGCATTATCTTTACGGCTTGATTGGTTGTGAATAAATCGTGCCAGCACTTCTTTGCCAGTACCGGTCGGGCCATTAATAAATACCGTGACATCGGTGGCGGCTACACGATTTGCGAGGGCCATAAGCTGGCGGCTGGCCGGGTCGGCAACAGCCACATGGTCTTCATCCAGCAATAAAGTAGCGGCCATCTGCAAACTATAATTTTGCGCCGATGGCTGGGTTTCACATCCTGCTGGCAATGTCAAACGGATCAGTTTGCCATTCATTTCCTGATTTACATGAAATTGTCCGTCTGTATCAATGTCGACAACCATCAGCTTTTTGGCCCGCATTGACCGTGCCATCTCTACAATGGCGGGCATCCCCCCCTGTTTTTCGGCAAATGCCCCGCTGCATAAAAATGCATCAATAGGTTGCGGACTTGCCGCGGCCTTGGCGCTGTCTGTCTTGGCGGCAGGCGCCGCGACCTCACTCCAGGTCACTGTGGCCATGCGCATAGCGAGAATATCAAATAAGCTCTCACCAGCAGGGAACAGATCTTTTTGGATGAATACATTAACCATTCTTCGTCTCCCGACATTTCATGCTCGTCGATAAAGGCAAAATGCACGCCAAAGTGAATCGGATGATAAAAAAAATCTTAAATTATTGTTTTCATGTATAAAAAAATTTAATGGCCAGTCAGATATGCTTGTTTCATTTTTCTGACGCTAAATTAGAAATAATGAATTTTATGGTTCAATTTTCTGACACCTTGGTCTATCGTTCGCCATTGAAGTATGGCTTTTGTACGCAGAATTGGATCGTAATTTTATTATGAGTGTGGGTAAAAATGAGCTGGTAGGCCAATCTGCGGCGATGCGCGATGTTCGCCGTTTAATTGAAATCGCCGCCCCAGCAAAAACAACGGTTTTGGTTCTTGGCGAGACCGGTACTGGCAAAGAGCTTGTAGCACGCAGCGTCCATGCACAATCTGCACGAAAAGGCGAATTGGTTTCGGTTAATTGTTCGGCGATACCGGCTGACCTTCTTGAATCTGAATTATTTGGCTATGAAAAAGGCGCGTTTACTGGCGCCGAAAAAACCCGTCACGGCCGGTTTGAGATGGCATCTGGCGGGACCTTATTTCTTGACGAAATCGGCGATATGCCGTTGCCTTTGCAAGCTAAATTACTGCGCGCCATTGAAACAAAGCATATTCAGCGTGTTGGCGGCGGCAAAGATATCCCGATTGATTTGCGGCTTGTTTGTGCCACCCATCAAAATATCGAGGCCGATATCGAAGCTGGTAAATTTCGTGCTGACCTTTTTTACCGGATCAATGTGTTTCCAATCAAACTACCAACGCTTGCTGAACGGGCGGTTGACATCCCGCAGATCATCAATGCCCTATGCAGTGCCATTAAGGCACTAGGTGATGTTGCCGGCATGCCGCAATTTGACGAAACAGCGATGCAGGAATTTACCCGTTATCCTTGGCCCGGCAATGTCCGTGAATTGCGCAATGTGATTGAACGTGCCTGTCTGCTATTTCCAGACAAAACCATAGATGCCAAAAAGGTGCGCGAGCATTTATTGCGTTTGCGCGCGCCCGAAATCAGCGAGGAACAGGATGCCCTATGGGCGGCAACGGCCGATTTAGACCCGCCGGATGATATGGCGGAAACAAATGCTAACATGCCCCTGCCGCATCCCAGCCATTATCGTGACTGGTTTGCCTATTTTGACGCTATTGACGTGCGGCGCCATTTGCAAGAAGTCGAGATTGTATTGATAGAGGCAGCGCTTGAAAAATCAAATGGCATGATTAGCCATGCCGCCGATGCGCTGAAACTGCGGCGCACAACATTAATCGAAAAAATGAAGAAATTTATGATCGAAAAACCGATCAACTAGCTTAGATACGCACGCTGTGCCTTAAGTGAACGGCTGGTTTGCCAGCTGATATGGCTCATATCTTCTTGCACTGTTTGGATCAAGCTGGCGTTATCGCGTGCGCATTCTTCGATCAACGCGAAAAATTCAGCGTCAATCGATTGCATATCCATCAGGCAAATGTCTTTCAACATATCCTGCCGTGCCCGGTCCAGCGTTGCCGCCCGCGAATAGTCTTTTTCCGAGATGGCTGATGCGATATGACCATTCAGCATCTGAAATTGTTCAGCAATATGGTTCATTATTTTTTAACCTGTGGCCCAATGGTTTCCCACGCATCCCGAATTTCCTGAAGCGCCTCTATCGCTTTAATCGTGCCGTCTGCCTGTCCTTTGGACAGGTCAGCGATCAGTTGTTGGCGGGCAAATTCATATAATTGAAAAAGATTTGTCGCAATATTCTCGCCTTTTTCAAAATCGAGAGATGATTGCAAGGCATAAATGATCGTCAATGCGCGCGCAAAATGCTTTGATTTCAGCTCTGCATCGCCACCATTTTTGAGATCAATATTGGTTTCAAATATCTGCATCGATTTCAACAATGCATCGAACATTGTCAGCACAATCAGATGCGGATCATTCATTTCCTCAAGGGCTTGCCGTTCTGCATTTTGATAGGCTTGTGTTATATGATTGTAATTCATACAAAATATACCTGTGTATTAGATTTGCCTAATAAAAGCCAAATGGCTATACTCAAAAAATGTTTATTCCGCCCCATAACGAGCTGTTGCCACCGCAATTGCCGCGACCCGAAAGAAGCCCGGGCCAGAGCGCATCAGGCAGCGCCACATCTGTATCTGCAAGCCTCATGCCAACTGAACGGCAAAGCGTGAATGGTGTCGAAGTATTACATGCTGGCAGCAAATTGGGGCCAAACTACCCGAATATGCCGCATGCCCGCATCTATCATCCAAAGCAGTCTCCATCTGCCATATCATCAGAAAATTTTCTGCAGGCACGCGCCGCACTTAATCCCGGCTTTATGCATCATGCGGCCCAAACAAATATCGCGCGGGTGTCAAATCTTTACCGCGATGTTCCGCAATTTAAAAACGAACTAGACATCCTTGTTTGACTAACAAACAAGCGGATTGATCAGATCGTTTGCACCCCATGAGGGCTAAATCAACATATCAACCAAGCTCCGTTTTTGCGCCGATGCCAGCGATATCATCTGCGTGGCGGCACCAGCCAGAATTTGTTGTTTGGCCAGGCGCGATGCTTCACTCGCCGCATCCGCGTCAAAAATACGGCCACGGGCAATTTGCGTTTGGATCAGCACCCCTGACAAACGCTCTATATTAGACATAAGCTGAACCTTTTTGGCGCCAAGGATGACCTGTGTCTTGCTCATCCGGTCAATCACTGACCCGATTGAATTCATTGCCTCTCTAGCACCGGCAGACGTGCTGATATCAACCGATGCCAAAACCAGATCTGTATCGTCCGAGTAATCATTTGTCAGATCAATATGTAATCTGTCGGTGTAGGTTTGAACGCCATCAGAATGGGTATAGGTCACATCCATATCAAACGACGTTTGGCCGTTGTCATAATCTATATCATATGTTGATTTGCTTTGAATATTGCCGGACGAATCAATTTCAAAATTGACATAATCATTGGCCGAATTTGTTGTTGCCGTGCCAAGTGCAAAACTGCCGCCATAACTATCTGCCGATGCAAAGGCATTGAGATAGGACATCACACTATTTGCCAGCGTGATTTGGTCTGCCTCAACCACTATGGCATTTGTAGCCGATATCCCATAGGTGGTTTGGGTCAAATTCAATGTCACCGCCTCGGTATGGGTGATCCCATCAGCCGTATACAGAATATTAAAATCATAACTGCTTTGCGTTGCATAACGCAGATTGGTCCCGGTGACAGTGCCGCTTGAATCAATGCTGAATTTGCTTGCATCTGTGCCGGTGATTGAATAGGTGCCGGCTGGTGTACCCGGGTTTCTGGCGGCATAGGTCGCCGTGCTGGCAAATTCGCTAGCGGCGATCGTCAATAGATCAGTTTCTTCAGCGGTGACAGTTGCGGTTGAGGTCAGCGTATCATTCAGCGTCAGCGTGATTGTATCAACAAATGTGTCACTGCCAGATGCCGCAGATTCGGTATAAGACAGGGTGAACACATAGGTATCTTGTGTGCTGTAATCCAGCGCCCCATTTGATTCAATATTTCCATCACCATTGATGGTGAAGCTCGCGCCATCAGCCCCGCCAATAGAAAAGCTGCCATTCGTGCCATCACGCGATGCAAAGCCCCGGATTTTTGTCAGATCATCTAGATAAATCGTAATCAGGTCAGATTCATCAGCATTAAATGTAGAGGTGCCTTGCAACGCCTCGGTCAGCGTTATGGTAATGGTCTCGCTATGAGTGGCACCAAATGTATCAAGATAATCAAGCGTAACTGAATAGGTGGATTTATCCGCCTGAACCAGCGACTGCCCGGCTTTGGTGGTAATCTCCCCGGTAGAGGTATTCACATCAAAATAGCCGGCATCCGTGCCAGACAAGCTGAATGTGCCACCCGGCTTTGCCGTTTGATAGGCTTTCGAGCTTGTTAGCTGTGCAATCGGAATGGTCAGGCTTTCGGTTTCCTCGGTGGTGATTGCCGCTGTAGAGGTCAATGTATCGGTAAGCGTCAGCGCAATACTCTCTGTAAACGTCCAGCCATCTGATGCAAGATAATTCAGATCAAAACTATAGGTTTTTTGCGTGTCATAATCCAAAGCGGACCGTGATGAAATCTCGCCATCGCCATCAACGCTGAACAGCAGATGGTCACCGCTGGTGGATGACAGGCTGTAAGTCCCCGCGTCCCGGTCGCGCCCGGCAAAATCACTGATATAGCTTGATGGGCTGATATCAACGCGGTTGGATTCTGCCGCGGTAAGCGTTTGTGATGATTCCAATGTTTCGGTGATTTTTAATTTCACACTTTCATTAGAAGTCAGACCACCAACCGTATAAACGACATTGAAATTATAGGTGTCGTAATAGTTGTAAACGCTGGTCGAACCAATGCGCATTGACACACCCGCTTTACTGGTCACCACCCCTGCATTGCTTATGTCAAACAGGCTTGCATCCGCGCCAGTCAAACTATAAGCCCCGCCGGTACCATTGGTAGAGGCGAACGAAGCCGTTTCAGTGAAGTTTGCCGCCGCAATGGTCAACGCATCCGTTTCTTCGGCAGTTATATTGGTGACAGATGACGTCGATGTCGGATTGGGTACAGTGATGGTCACAGTCTCGGTAAAAACCGTGCTGCCAACAGTATAGAGAACGTCAAAAATGTGGCTGGCTTCAACATTGTAATCAAGTGCCGCATTTGAGGTTATTTGGCCGGTACTGCTGTTGATGCTGAAATCTTGATAATCCAGCGGATCCGCTGAATTTGACGCAAGGCTCCAGGCACCGCCGGTATTTGTCTGTGCAAAGCTATAAATTTTCGATAGGGCGTTGGTGCTTGGTGTGATGGTCACTGGGCTACCATCGGCAACTGTTATGCCAGTTTCAGCCTGCAATGCCTGTGTCAGATTAATGGTGATGGTATCGCTGTGCGTCACCCCACCGACCGTATAATCAAGCGTAACTGAACGGGTCGCCCCCTCGGCCAGATACATGCCGGTTGTTGACACTAAATTATTGCTACCATCGAGTGTAAAATCACCAGCATCTGTCCCGCTTAACGCATAACTGCCGCCGGGATTGCGCGAAACAAAATCAAGCGTGCCTGCAAGATCGGCATAGGTAATCGTCAACTGATCGGTTTCTTCAGCGGTTACAGATGTCGATGATGTCAGCGTGTCTAATAAATTCAATACAATCGAATTGGTGTAAATGTTGCCGCCCACACTGTATAAAACATCGAAATTATAAACCGATTGTGTATCAAAATCTAAGGCAGCGGAGGTAATCGCACCGGTGCTGGCATTGATTGAAAAATTTGTATAGTCAGACCCGGTGGCGGCGATGCTGAACGTACCACCGCCATTGGAGCTAACATAACTGGCCAATTCTGACATATCGGATAGCGCAATGCTCACAGCGTCGGATTCTTGTGCATAGGCGGTGGTCGTTGCGAATAGGGCCGGGGTCAAATCGACCGTCACGGACTCTTTGTGATAGCCGCCATCTGACCGCGTGTAGGTCACATCAAAGCTGTACGAATTTTTGACCGACCGCAATAATGCGGATGAAGTAATATTACCAGTTGTCTGGTCAATTGAAAAATAACTGGCGTCTGTCCCGCTCAGTGCATAGCTGCCCAAATTGCTGTCACTGGTTGCTTTTGATTCCAAACTAGCCAGCGATGACCGTGCAATTGACACGGCAGAAGATTCTTGCGCCTCTAACGTTGTTGATGCGGTAGATGTTTTTGAATCGCCCCCAGTATCCGTAACGCTGAGATTACTGACAATCACTTCTGACCCAACAATCGTCCCGCCATCATTGTCATAGGCGCCACTGACAAACACAAATTTATACAACCCACTAACGCCAGCACCCAAAGTTTCAGAAACTGAAATGGTACCAGTACCACCGCTGGCATTATGCGTATAATCGGTCAATTCCACCGTCGACCCATTGGTGGTATTCAGCAGATAAGCATAGACATCTGCATAATCTCCAGCTGACCCAACGCCGGTAAATTCCCAGTCAAATGACACAATGTCACCCGTGTTCAGCGAAATAGCGTCTGAACTGATCATCGCCGGGCCGTGTACAATGCCCTTGCTTGCGGTTTTGATTTCATTGGTGGACAAGGTCATGCTACTGGCTGTGGCGCTATAATCCCAGTCAATGGAACTATTGCCAAGGCTGGTGGCAATTTGCCCAGCGGTGCCATCACCGGCGCTTCCGGCTGGCTCACTGTCGGTTGGCGTGGCAAATCCCCCAATCTGCGCGGTTACCGAACCGCTGCTACCAAGCTCAATCTGGGACTGAACAATATCCCAGCCAGAATTAAATACGCCGCCAGCGAAATTAAGTGGGTCAATCACCGAGGCTGTGGTGACCGAAGCAGTGGAACTTGCCGGAATGCCAGTTGTAGTGGATGTCGGGTCAGGTGATCCTGTTGGCGGGTTACTAACGCTTGAATTGCTCAAATAATCCAACGCCGCAGATGTCGTGGTGGCGGTATTTGTCGGCAATATTGACCGCGAAGACGCGCCATACCCAACGGTGCTTCCCCCGCTTGTCGCTGAAAGCGTTGTTGCTGTCGAATTTGTTGCTGGCACATCAAGGCTGGATGAACCGCTGGCAGTACTCTCGGTTGGTGTATCAAACGCCGATGTTGCCGCGGCTGTTGAGGACGATAAATAATCTAGAACAGATGTGCCGGATGCGCGGCTTGTGGCGGGCGTATCAAATGATGGTGTTGCCGTGCCAGCCTCGGTCGGGCTGAGCACTTCGGCCGCTGATCCCGTTGCCGCCGCGGTTGCCGCCACTGGCGTGGTCGTTTCAACCCCGCTAATCGCAATGGCCAGCGTTTCTGTTACGGTGTTACCAATCTGCATGCTGGTATCCAGTGTGCCGTCAAGAAGTGCTATTTTGTTAAAGTTTGTGTGTTCGGCAATCCTCAGCAATTCCGCATTCAGCGCATCTACCTCGAGCTGAGCCGCAGCGCGGTCAAGCGCGCTTAGATGACCATTGCTGTTTTGCACCGCCAATTCTCGCACCCGTTGGGCGATGGCCGCCGTGGTTTGCAAGCCAGCAGATGCCGTATCAAACATGGAAATGGCATCCAAGGTGTTTTTGATTGCCGTGGAAAGCCCGGTAATTTGGCTGTCCATTTTTGAGACAACGGCCATACCAGCACTATCATCAGCGGCAGAGTTGATGCGCGCGCCCGAAGACAGCCGCTGAACGGCTGTTTCGACAGCATTGTCGGCGGTCAGCAAATTCAGCCGACCAACCAGACTTCCAAAATTTCTATTCACAGAAATCAAGACGCATTACTCCTTATACGGAATAACGACTTAACTATTGTTTTTATAGCTAATTAGGGGGTTTATTTTAACTTTTTCTTGGCCTTATTTTTTCCAGAAAAAATATCTGATTTTTTCAGCCATTTTTAATGTTTAGCTCTCTGTTTTTTTACCACTAATCATCACAACACCACATTTTTATATTTGCTATAGATGCATTTATCTAATCAAAAAATAAAATAATTATTGCCAAAAACATTATAATGAATATTTGAATATGGCCTATTTAATATCATCTTGATTATTATTTTCGATCCCTATTTCAGCAACTTCAACAAATTAGATTTGCTGAGATGCGCCCCTGACAGCACAATATTGGCAGCTTCAGATAAAATCATTGATTTGGTTAATTTGGCCATTTCTGTTGAAAAATCGGTATCCAAAATACGGCCAATGGCGGCTTCGGTCATCACTGACTGGCTGCTCAAATTACTAATTGATGCGGTCAACCTGTTTTGTAATGCGCCCATGATGGCCAGTTGGTTTGCTATTGTTTTCAACACGCTATCGGTTGTCGCGATTGCGGCGGTTGCCCCAGCTTGCGAGGAGACATCAACGCTTGCAAGCGTTCCAGAGCTTGAACTTGAACTCGAGCTTGAACTTGAACTGCTACCGTAACTTGACCCACTGCCAGACGATCCTTGGGCCCCACTATTTGCCGGGGTCGTGGTCGCAGTGACAGTAGGCCAAGTCGATAAATCTATGGTTTGGTCAGTAAATTCCAAAAATTCCACATTAGTGATGGTATCGGTGCCATCCGCACCCGCACCGCCACTATGCGCAACGGTATAGGTGCCGCCACTTTCGGTGATGGTGTAATTGGCATAGGCGTCATTAAAGACCACGACATCTTCGGTGCCTGCCCCCCCATCAATGGTATCATCCCCTCCATTGCCCTCAATCAAATCATCACCAGCACCACCATTGATGACGTTATTGCTGCTGTTACCAGTAATGGTATCATTCGCACTGCCACCATTTGCATTTTCAATGACCGCATTATGCGCGATGCCCACATTATACTCACCGGTATAAAGCGCTGTGCGGGAATAGGCTGAATAATAGGAATTTGCCGCCGATGCATAGCCATCAAATGTGTCAATAACGCTTTGAATAGCAGCCGTTGTTGTACCCAAAGTGGTTGCCCAGTCAGATTTCTGATCATCTTGACTGTAAATACCAATTGATGAAAAAGAGCCCGCTGTCAGATCAATGATATTCTCTCTGGTCTGATTGCTGGCATCAATTGTATCGGTGCCACCGCCATCAGTTATTGTTTGGATGGTTTCTGGCGATACTGAGAAGCTGTAGGTATTATTACCTGTATTATCATCTTCAGCTCCATAATAATGTTCCATCATTTCAATGTCATACATCATCGGTGTTGAAGCATAAATACGATAGCTTGGCGCTGTCGTGCCACCACCATCAAATTTCAGCACCATGTTTTTGTCCAATTGGACATAGGTCATAACGGTGTTGCGCATAGAATCTTGCGCCAATGGCAAGTCATCATCACCATTCGTGCTGTCATCACCGCTATCAAACGGGTGGCTTAACCCCACTGCGTGGCCAATTTCATGTAATGCCGCAAAATAGTTAAAGCCACCAGAACCAACACCATCGGTACTAAAATCATTGCCGGTAATGTCTATGTCTTCTGACTCAAACCAAATATCACCATTCACAGCATAGTTACCTGGCGCATAAGCAAACGCCGCCGCACCACTTGAACGATCAGTAAATGCGACACGGAATTCACCAACCTCACCGGCATCCTCTTCAACCTCAACAAATTCAAAATCTGCCGCGGCATCCCAGGCGTCAAAAGCCGCAGCAAGTGTCGTTTCATTTGTTGCGCCATGAGATGTAACTGACGACGGAGTGCCAGGAGTGGAATTAGTCCCGTTGTATGGGTTCGCATAAGCCACATCACCATCATAGAACGAGTATGTGAGTGTGGCATCACCTGTCACATTCCACTGAGTACTCATACGTAACGGTTCAAGTCGACTATCAGAGGTATCTGTTGTGGCGGTGCCATCAATGTCATTCACAGATCCAGAACTATTGTCATTGGCATCAAGCGCATAAGCTGGCTGTTCATCTTCGGCCAGTTCTGCATCCGTTGATTGCTGAGCTAAAGCAATACAATGCGAACAAGTGCTTTCATCATGAAGCGTCTCAAATAGTTTGGAAAAATTAACCTCGATGGCGGCGATCTGACCTATGGCTTCTGACCCTGTCTGACCATCTGCATAAATATTTACAATTTCGTTTTGCGTATCACCTCCTAAATTTGGATTCACAATCGCGCCAAGATTGAGATCGCTGGCATGAAATTGCGCCCCGATAAAGCTGGATAATTGGTCTTCACGATCTGCAAGTTCTTCGACGAGCGCTGCATAAGCAAGCGTGTCAGATTGATCCGTGGCCGCCAATTTATCAGCCACTGATTGCACATTTTAGATATAGGTATTTAGTGAGCTAAGTTGTTGTTCTTTAAAGGTTACGACGGCATAGGCGTAGGCCTGATCATGCAGTTTGTCTTTCAACAACAAAGTGCCATAGTCGGCACCGGATAAATCGAGCGAAGAAACGGTTTGAGACAAAAATTCAGACGTAGAATTTGGTGACACGGATTGCGTATTTTCCGTATCAACCTGAAGATTTAATTGCGCGCGCAAGGCGCCCGCGAACTGTGTCAAATTGGAAATTGACAAAATTCTTATCCGTTACTTTAGCTCACAAACGATAACGGCATAAAAATAACGAATTTTATGGCTTGGCATGGATTTTTCTTTGCAAATTTTTTGTTATTTTGCGCGGGTTTTAGGCGCGCCAGAATAAAGCGTTTTTCCCCTCATATCACATAGCCAAAATGCAGATCATTTTTTGCCAGACCCGCTTTTGCGATCAGTGCGCACCCTGCGAAACGCACCAGATGAAATTTCATAATTCTAGGAAACGCAATTGAATTTTATGAATTACTGCGCGCCCACGGCCGGCCATATAAAAAAATCTTAAAAAAACTAAAAAAATCTAAAAGCCTGTCGTTATTGCCATTAACTGGAGAATCACTATGACAAGCTTGTTTTCACACAGCTTGCTGAACGACACTGATCGTGATGTGCCTGGCGCTTATCGGGCGTTTTCGCGCGGAACGGTACATGCCGCCTTGCCGAGCAAGGACGATAACGACAGATCGTCAGCAGATGTTAGGCCGCTACGGAAAAATTATGCCGTTGTAGCCAAAGAAATGGCCAAGACACAAAGTCTTGCCGCCTCATTTCGTAATATCAGCCACTATCTGTCTTTGATCGAACGGGCCCGCAACACAATCCAAGGGGTTGAAGCAAAACTGACAGAACTGGATGCCACCGTCAGTGAAGCCGCCGGGTTAGTTGATCATGATGATTATAATTCGGTCTCGGTAGGCGCCATTGCGAGGGCCAGCATTGCCGGCCTTGCCAGCGGTTCCGGTACATTTACCGCAGTTTCGCCGCTAGCCACAAGCGGCGAAGGGGCTGGATCTACATTCACAATCCGTGCCAATGGCACCGGTGATTATGATATCGTCAATATTGAATCCAACGGCTCGGGCTATGCGGTTGATGACACAATCACCATAGCCGGAACCGCACTTGGCGGCAGTACCAGCCGAAATGATGCCACGATCACGGTCACTGATATCAGCACGTTAAATAAAGTCACAACTGATCTTGAACTGGCCGCTGATGACATAGATCGGATAGCACTGCAGCTTAGGGCACAAACTGTGGTTGACGAGATATCAGGCATTATCAACGGTTCAAAATTTTGGGATGAGGAAATTTTTGGAGGTTTGCGGGCGATCGGTTATGCGCAAATTGGTCACCAGCCAAGTGAACGCACGCTTATTGATATTCAAGAACTGAGTACCAGAACAATCGGCAGCTATTTGAATGCTTATTTTGTAAACGGCGGGTTTGAAACATCTTCTGATCTTGAGGGAAGCTATGTGAAAGAAACAGCCGTCCAAACAACGGGTGCTATGGCGTCTTTATATGGCTGGACCATTGGACTTGAGCAAGTCGCCCTTGGCCCTTCAATCGCCGGATCAGATGCCGCCAATGGCCTGATAACTTCGACTATTGGTGGATTTCAAACACCGAATGATTCTACACCAACCCCGCAAAATGCTGATAGCCCAGCACAAGTATCTCGTGGCGACAATTATCGGGCAACTGGCGGCAGTTTTTCTTACAACATCGCCGGGGACGGTTTGCAATTAATCTCGGATAATTTGCGGGTGAATGGCGGCGATGTGATTCATGGGCCCTATTTGATATCGCAAAGCCCGGTGGCGCTAAATAGCGGCGATACAATCTCGTTTAGCTGGAAAGGCGAAGTGACCGACAATGCGTTTGATGCCTATGCCTATTTGCTGGATGCCAATACCGGTAGTACAACCGAATTGTTGGACAGCTATGGTAACAGCACAACAGGCTGGTCAACCGTCACCCACACAGTGGCGGCCGACGCATCCTATTATTTTGTCTTTGTGTCTGGTAGCTTTGATTATGATTTTACCGGCAGCGTCACCGCCGCCTCGGCATCTGGAAACTCGCCAGTTTCGGGTGCCATTACCGCATCAGCCACAGGCACAGCCGCATCTGGGATAAATTCCGCAACACACAGCGGCACTGCCACGGGCGCATCATCCTTTTCAAATATTGCGCAAACCAGCACCAGCGGCAATGGCACAGGCGCGACCTTCACCATATCGACGAACGGTTCAGGCACATATAGTCTTGGCGGAATCAATTCATCTGGTAGCGGCTATCAAATTGGTGACACAATCACCATTTCAGGGGCCAGCCTTGGCGGCGCAGACGGGGTTCATGATCTGACCCTGACAGTCACCGCCCTCACCCCGGCAAGCTACAGCGTCAACCAATCATCAACCACCGGATCAGGAAGCGGGGCGATATTCACCGTGGCGTCAAATAGTGCCGGCAATTATAGCGTGACCAGCATCCCAACATTTGGATCAAATTATGCGCTGAATGATCAGGTAACTATTGCTGGGTCAAATATTGGCGGCACAGATACACAAAATGACGCCACCCTCACCCTGACAAAGGTCGGCGCGACCACATTCAGTGGCGTGACACAGGCCAGCACATCCGGCAGTGGCAGCGGCGCTGTCTTCACAATCTCAATTGATGGCAGTGGCAATTATGGTGTGGTTTCAGTTACTAATGGCGGGGCTGGATATGAACCAGATAACACCATCACCGTGTCGGGTGCCAGCCTAGGCGGCACCAGCCCAGCGCATGACCTGACCATCACGATAGATAATATCGAAACAACTTCAGGCGCGATTTTGCATATCGATAATATTTCGGTTAGCCGTGCTGTTGAGCCGCCAACTATCATTGAGGGCATTGATATTTCTACCAAAAATGCGGCGATAGAGGCCGCGACAGTTATCGCTGATGCGATCAAACAAATTCAATTTCGGGATTCCTATCTGGCAAGCAAGGAAACCGCCTTGCAAAATTCCCTCAATGCCATTTCAGCCCAAACAGCAAGTTCGGATCTTTTGATCATCGACCTATCTGTAAAGGAAACTGTGCGCCAGTTAAAAAAATTTGATGTGATGAATGCGCTGATGAGTGATGTGCAAAAAGCAAAATATCTGCTGAATAGCGGGCTTTTGCGATTGATCTGATGCGGCCCGTTTGGATTTAATTATGCTCTAAATCATGCACGCGTGAATGGGTTGCTAGATAGGCGTCAAAAATATCTGCCTCAGACACAACACCAACCATCTGGCCATTTTCATGATGAATGACCGGGATCGTTTCGCCAACAAAATTACTTGCTACCTCCATCGCCTGCAACACCGAGGCATCATGGTTTAACACCACAGGATCGGTCACTAGATGTTGTTTTAATGCGGCTTGGCGCGATGCAGACAGCAATTCAGGCAAGGCAAATTTACCGATAAATTTTTTGTCGGCGCCGATGCAGTATCCCTCACTTGTTTTGGCATTGACCAGCATATTTATTGCGTCTTTGGTTTTGGTATCTGGCCCAAGGGCAACAAAATCATCACTGACCACATGGCTGATGGATTGTGATTGAAGTTCCAGATCACCCCGCCCCCGTGATAAATCAATCCCGCGTCTGAGCAACTGTTCATCAAAAAATGAATGCCCAAAAACAAGGCTGGTAAAAAATGTGGCAATCACCGCGGCCAACATGGCGGCAACAGCAAATTCATAAGATTGCGTGAGTTCAAAAACCACTAAAACAACTGAAATAGGCGCACCAACAACTGCCGCCGTCACCGCCGCAAAGCCAGCAACCGGCAACAAATGCGGCACTGTTATAAATCCAACAGATGCCATGAATTTACCTATGAATCCCCCAGCGGCGGCACCAATCATAGCCGCCGGAGAAAACACCCCACCAAACAGCCCAAAACCAATACACAAAGCTGTGGCTAGTAGCTTGAGCGCAAATAACAAAAACAAAAATCCAAGGGCGTACCCACCATCAAAAATAATATTAATTTCGACCGCACCACTTCCCAGAATTTCAGGTACGAAAATCGCCACCACACCGCATATGACCGCCGCCATCAGCGCCAACACCAAGGGGGGAAAGCCAGTTTTGGCGGCGATGGTGGCTGATTTGAACAGCGCCAGCATGAACAGCATCGCAATGACCCCAAATAATAGCCCGCTTGCCAATAATATCGGCACCATCGGCAACAAATCAGTCGCCACGGTATCTAGCGCAAACAGTGGTTCACCGCCAAAAATAGCCGTTGCAAACCAGACTGATGTGATGCTTGAAATGGCAATGGGGGTCAGCGCTCTGAAAGAAAAATGCCGCAACACGGCTTCATGCGCAAAAACAATACCCGCAATCGGCGCGTGAAACCCGGCGGCAATTGCCGCGGCAACGCCGCATCCAATAAACACATCTGTACCAATGGTTTTATTACCAAAAGCTTGACGGATATAAGTGCCGATCGTCGCCCCGAAATGCACCAACGGGCCATATTGCCCAACAGAAGCACCCCCGCCCATGGAAATAAACGCGGCGATGGTTGACCCAATACCTGCCCTGACGTCAATTTCATTGTCGAGACGATGCGCCGCAAAAATACTGTCTGCCGGCCCATGCCAGCGCACAATGCTAAAAAGCCGTCGCACGCCCCATAGCAAAAAAGCCGCGCCAATAAGCCATATCAGCGGCACCAACGAACCACCAGCAATTTGCAACAGAGGAAAATGCCCGTCCATTGCATGGCGTTGATCGGCCAAAACATGCAACCCCGCGACAAACAAGCTGGCAACCAATGACACCGATAACCCGATACCTGTCCCGGTTATCAAAGTGATAAATACAAACCGGGACGCCTGACCAAAACTATAATGCTGGATTCCGTGCTTCATTATATCTGCGGCCGCAATGTTAACTATCACTATAAAAATTAAATGCCGCCAATGGGACAGCATGACCTAAAGTGATCATATAAGTGGTCGTTTTGATATATTTAGGCATAAAAATTGCACAATGTCACTTAAGTAGATCCAATAAAGGCACACACCAAACCCATGGCCACAGATTATCTCAGCGCCCTCAATGCGGGCAGCGGACTAAATGTGAATCAGATTGTCGACGCGCTTGTCGATGCTGAACGTGTGCCAAAACAACAAAAAATTGACGACGCCAAAGAAACAGCAACGGTGAAAATTTCTGCGCTTGGGTCTTTGAAAAATGAGCTTAGTGTATTTCAAACGAATACGGCCGCGTTGGATGGCCAAATTGGGCTTGCCCTGTCGTCTAGCACCAGCAATGTGAAGTTGAGCCGAACAGACAGCAGCCTTGCCAGTGAATTTTCACATACCATCAATGTGTCAAGCATTGCCGCTGGTCAGGTGTTAAATTTTGATAATGGTGGCAGTGGCTTTTCATCGACAACCGCCGATATTGGCATTGATAACCTTACCATTGACTTTGGCACCTGGGGCGCTGGCCCAGCATTTACCAGCAATGGCACATCCTCTAGCTTGTCCTTAACCACTGGCGCAACCGCACTAAGTGATGTCAGAGATGCCATTAATAATGCGGCTATTGGCGTCACCGCATCGATTATTGAGGTTTCAACCGGGTCCTATTCGCTGATGGTCAAATCACCTGAAGGGGCCGAAAACGCAATGCGCATCACCACATCACTGTCGGGCGCCGCGGTGGGTGTAATAAAATATGACCCGGAAAACACCGGCAGTTTCGCAGACACAGCAACCGAGGTTGTAAGCGCCAGTGACGCGGCATTCACCATTGACGGCATCTCTGTCACACGTTCGTCAAATACCATTACCGACCTGTTTTCAGGTATTACATTAGAATTAGATAATGTATCGGCCAGTGATATGGGCACCAATCAGGTGATCAGTTCGCGCTATTCTGAAACAGATGCTTTGGCAACACTTGAAACGGTTGTTAGCGAGATCAACTATCTGCTGTCATTTTTAAAAGAACAGAGCAAGCCCGGCACAAATGGTGAAGATGGCGGGCCGTTGCATGGTGATCATTTTATCCGTTACACCGAAAACAAAATTAAAAATCTGACATCTACCGCCATCGCTGGCTATGATGACGAAGAAATATATTTATCCAGTTTTGGTGTTGTAACCGAACTTGATGGTACCTTATCGATAGATGAAACCCGGTTTCGGGAATATTTTGATTCAAACCCAGAACATTTTGCCGCAGTCACAACATCTATGATCCGCACCGGCGATGCTGGTGTTACTGGCAGTGCGCCAACGGATTTTTTTACACCGGGTGTTTATGGATTTGCATTGTCTGGCGGCACAGCAACATTAACAGATTCCGGTGGCACGACAGAAAACATGTCTGCCGGCACCAACCGTTATGGCTATTCTAGCGACACAATTGGCGCCACCGGACTGCTTCTTGACACAAGCAAAACATCAGTGAACACAAATGTGTATATGGGCCGCAGCATCATGCAGACCCTATCTAAATACATTGATGATGTGCTTATGCTGAATGGCGATATTGACGAGAAAATCTATAACCTTGAAGATGATGTCGATAGTCTTGTCGAGGAACAAGAAGCTCTAGATCAGCAGATCGCAAGTCAACGGGCCATTTATGTCGAAAAATTCACCGCCATGCAAACAGCGGTGTCTAGTTTTAAAAAGACTGGCGAATTTCTTGATAATTTGATCAAGTCTTGGAATTCAAGCAATTAAGCCATAGCCAAAGCAACCGTTGATGGCTGAAATCCAGATTTTATAGAAAATCAAGCGGGCTGAGATTTTGGTTTGCCAGCTTTTGCAAAACATCACTGTCTTCAACATCTGCCAGTTTCCAGCCAGCAGGCGCCAATTCAACTACCTGATTGCGAAGCGCATAGACATAGGCTTTAAATGACTTCACCGCGGCATCAGCGCTATATTCACGGGCTTTCACCGGTTCGTCTGCAGATCCAAACAACCCTTTCAGCTTGCGCGGTTTGTTAGGCTGGTCAAAGATAATTCTGTTATAGCAAAATCCCGTTGCCAATGGCGCCGCTGTTTCCCCGGCGTCAAGCTCATCTAAAAATCGCAACATTGGCTCTATCACCCCAGCCACCTCTTCAGCGGCGATTGGCTGATAAAAATCAGATAAAGTGGCCGCATATCCGTTCGCTACCGTGTTCAGATCCAACTGACGGCTTAGATATTCTGCGGCAGCGGCGGCACAGGCCGCCTCAAACACCCATTTGGGACAAAAAGACATAAATTAAATAGTGCTCAACACAGTTAACGTTGTAACCCTCCTTTAGCATTTGTCTGAAAATATTCAAGCTATTTCCTATTTCTAATAAATAATCTGAAAAAAACTAAACAATTTTTCCTGATGTCGTTGAACGGGATGATCAGAAATGATCACGGCTATCCAACCAGACATTCAGGAGCAGGTAGATGACCTCTATCGCGACCAATAGAGCAGCAATCCGTGTGCAATATCACGGTATCAAAAATACAGAAATCGAAACCGAATCCTTTACACGCCTTGCCAGCGGCATGCGTGTCACCAATGCATCAGATGATGCCGCTGGTTTGTTTATCGCTGGCCGGATGAAGGCGCAGATTTCCGGGCTGGAACGCGCTGTTCAAAATTCATTTGATGGCGTGAGTCTGGTCAATACGGCCGAGGCTAATCTGAATGAAATTCGTAATATGGTACTGCGGATGCGCGAAATTGCCGTGCAAATGGCAAACGGCATATATCTAGACAATCCAGATCGCGAGTTTGCACAAATTGAAATCGATCAGCTTATGCAGCAGATCGATTTAATTGCTGAAAGTGCCAATTTTAATGGTGTGGCGCTTCTTGATGGTTCAATGCAGAATGTTGGGATCCAGACCGGCCCCACCGCCAATGAACGTCCCAGCATCTTTTTCAAAGACAATACTACATCTGGCCTTGGCATTGACACGGTTGATGTCACCACCCAAGCCGATGCAAAAACCGCGATGGTGACTTTGGAAACAGCTTTGACCTCTATATCAGACGAATTATCACGGGCTGGTGCCTATGATAACCGGTTTGGCCATACCATTTCTGTGCTGGAACAAACCGCCAAAGTGACAAAAATTTCGCGTGGCCGTATCATGGATGCGGACATGGCAGAAGAGTCAACAAGGCTGTCAAAAGCACAAGTGTTATCGCAAGCCAACACCGCCATGCTGGCGCAGGCCAATCAGTCAATGAGCCGATTATTATCGCTCTTTAACTAGGCCCATAATCATAAATTTTTTACAGATACAAGGCGCATCCAGACGCGGTTTGGAGATGATTTTTTATGCCTGTAAAAATATTTTAAATATATGTTTTTATTAAATTTTTTTCATTTTTTTACTAA
>JAQCEA010000036.1 GCA_027620495.1 Pseudomonadota bacterium
TAGGTTAAAATCAGCTCTTGGCCATGACAGCGCGCACATACCCATTGGCGCAATCCCGAACGGAAGCCCCGTTTCCTGTCCAAGAATAGAAGTCGACATTGCACGTTCAGAAACATCAATCAGAACACGAGGCATCAATCTGATATGATCAATCATCGCCGAATTGAGATCACGCAATGATTCATCCCCCGATGCGCCATCGATAAAATCAAACATCATGCGTGGCAGACGCCGTTTTGCGACTTGCCGTGCCTCAGCCACAGAAAATAGTTTTTTGCCCAATGTCTACCCCAGTCGACGCTATTCCCAAACGCTATCAGTTGGCTTAATTATTAGGCAAATATAATTATTGGATGAATTGATAGAAAAAAGGTATGATTAAACAGAGGGGGATAAAATGAATTTTCGTCAACTCAAGGCCTTTAACGCTGTAATGCAAACTGGTTCGATTACTGGTGCAGCAAAGCAAATGCTGGTATCGCAACCAAGTGTAACGCGGCTCATTCGTGACCTTGAGTTAAATCTTGGTTTTACCCTCTTTGTTCGTCAGGGGCGCGGCATTATCGCGACTGTCGAAGCGCGGCGCTTTCATTTGGCGGTTGAGAGCACTTTCCTCAATATTGAGCGGCTTGATGATCTGGCAGCCTCAATTCGTAAAAAGGCGGTTGGCAGGATTTCAATCGGTGTCATTCCAACATTTTCCACATCGCTTTTGCCAAAGGTCCTTGGACAGATGCGCCGGCAGGATGATGCAACCCACTCGATCATATACACGCATAATACACCAGCCATTGTCGACGCTATCAGGTTGCAACAATTTGACCTTGGCATAGTCTCTCGCTCGCCGCCTTACGTCGGTGTGGATATCCTTTACCAGACTATGGTGAATTATGTCACCCTAATCCCTGAGGATCATGTTCTGGCAAATTCAGACGGCCCAATTGACTTAAGGGACGTTGCCGGACATTTAGAATTCGTAACATTTGGCAGTGTCTACCCACTTGAAATGCAAGGCATGGACGCCAACCTTGCCGAAAAATTCCAAAGTAATGCCCGCTATAGTGTCGCCAATGTTCTGGCTGGTGCTGCGCTGGTTCGAGAGGCTGGTGTTCCCGCTATTGTTGATCCGTTTTCGGCGCGCATGTCCGTTGCGTCAGGCGGTGTTGTGATCCGGCCAATTGTACAGAACATGAAATACCACATTGCCATCATAACCCGCGGTATAGATATGATGACACAAGAAACCAGACAATTAGCTGACACTATAATCACGGCTTTTAAAACAGATCCGATTATCGCATCTGTGCCTTAACCCTGATAATTTTGCGGCATCAAAATTGGAAGTGACTCGCGCAACAACATCTCACTTTCTGCGTCAATATAATTTGGGTGATGACAGCTAAGAATAGCGGTAACGCGCTGCTCTGCACGATCGCGAATATCAGAACTGCCAGCACTCTCCCATCCCTCTATGGCGAGGCGGTCCGCAGTTTTAGGATAAAGAAAATCCGAGTGCATCCGTGCATAGGTGTCCGGTTCACCAAGAAAATGACCAACGCCAAGCGCTACCCGATCAATTGACTCCAAACCAATCGTTTCGGACGATACGGTAACAGTGCCGCTAGCACGTAGAATGCTTCCCAGCATATCATCGTCGATAACCAGTGCGGCAAGCGATAAACCCATCAGACCAGCCTGCGCACCACAAGCTTGCGTGATTATGTTGGCCCCTGCTTGAACAGTCTGCAAGACATTCAAACATTTTTCATAGCTGCTTTGCGCATCAGGAATTTTACTGTCAGTAGCACCTGCGATCGTTGATGATGGAAGCCGGTAATAGCGCGCCATCTGAATTACGGCAGCGGTCAACAATGCCTGCTCACCGCTGCCCCCCGCCATACCGCCAGTCCGTAGGTCAGTAATCATCGGGCGCGGGCCAAAAACCGCAAGCGCATCCGGATCAATTAACCAGGCAATCACCATACCCGCAAGAGTTTCAGCAACCGTTTGTGTTACACAACCAGCAATTGTAACCGGACTAGAAGCGCCAAGCTGGCCAAAGCAATTGACCATCACCGGAATGCCGGAGCGCACTGCTTCAACCATCACGTCAAGCGCCATCGAATCAAACCTCAACGGGGGTACAACATGGTTAACATTCAGCGACAGAAAGGGCTTAGTGCGAAATGCTGCCTCGGATCCGGCAATCTGATAACAAATGTTTGCGATATCCTTGACTGTCGCGGGTGATGATGCGCTGGTAAAAACATGCTTTGCCGTGCCAGCAAGACAGGCAAACGCAGTATTTACATCAAGATGACGCGCATCCGGCATATCGCGCGCAACAACCGGCCGGCTTAAGAAATGGACATGATCAAGCTTGTCGACAAGCCGTGCTGCGTTATAAAGGTCCACAAGATTAGATTCACGATATCTGTTCAGCGCCGCATCAAAGATCATGGGGGAGGCGCCGCCAGTGCCAACATGAACCAACCCTGGGGATAAAGCCATGTCATTATCACCAGCGCGACCATACAGTGTGATATCTCGCCGCAAACCGGCAAGCGCAGACATCACCAACTCTTCTGGAAATAATAACCGGCCACGCGAGTCAAGTGAACCGCCAGCGGCCAATACAAGGTCGACAGCAGTTGACGACGGGTCACAAAGACCGGTATTTGCAAGCACTGTCAGGGCAGCCTCATGGATCGCAGTCAAATCAATTTCTTGTAACGGACCATAGCCCCGCCCAAAGCCAACAATGCGCTTTCCGTCAAGACCTTCAGCAGAGATATTCCTAGTGTTTTGTTCACGCCTACCGCGCCCCATTCTTGATCGATCCGACCCTTCACCCCGCCTCATAAGCTTGTGTCTCCTTTTGATCCCACTCCAAGCCGTTGACCGTGCTTGAGCGGCTGATGGGCATTCATGTCACCATCTGGTGCTATTAGATAAGCTGACCCGCTGCTACGGGCGCGGACAATCTCGGCAACCACACCATTGATAATATGCACGCCAACACCATCATCAATGGCGATCCCTGATTGTAATTGGCGACTGGCAATAGCCGCTTCAAAGGCCTGTTTTCGGGCTGGCTCACTGCTGAAATGCGGGCAGGCGCTTCCTGCAATAAGCCCAAGCCCCTCACGCTGTTCAAACTGGGGCTCAAAACAATCATCCTCGGTTTTCAATAGTAAATCGGAAAACCAGCAAATCGCCCCGGCGCTAACCCCGGATGCTACAAGCCCTCGGCTTATCGCTGCCACCAATAAATCAGCAATGCCTGATTTGTGCCAATGTGACAGCATTGCTGTTGTTGTTCCCCCGCCAACATAAAGAATATCCAAATCTTGTAAAAAATCCTGCGCCATCGTCGCATCTGCCGTTACCGGCAAATGCGTTGTTCGCGCACAGCTTGCAAATCGCGCATAAAAAGCCGTTAGGCGATCCGCCCGATCATTATTAGCGTGCCCGATATAACCAATTTTCAATTTGGTAGCAGGCCCAACCAATGCTAGCAGACGATCCTCAAGCAGCGAATCACGGCCACCCCCTTCTTGCGAATGGGTAAAGCCTCCACCGCCAACAGCAAATATCTGAACTAGCTCACGCATATTATTCCCTATAATCTGGTTGTGATCCTTGTCATCCAGTAGCTTTAGTGTCGTGTCGCGCCTTTCGTTTTAGTTACGGTCTCACCTTGCAAGCACAATTAGTCTGAGCAGTTTTGTCTCAATAGGCAATTCGAATTAAAAAATAAAACCTATACGATATGCACATGTGTTCATTTGCAAATTATATTTGTTATCAATTTTCGATAATCCCATAGTTAAATTGTAAAAATTGGGTAAAACAAGAGTCTGTCGGTTCACTGATTTACTACATAGTAAAATGTAAATCACTGATTCATATCGATTATAAAGGCACTGCATCAAGAGGGGGAACAAATGAGAAGACTTCTTTCGGCGACCTTGCGTAGCGTCACCAAACCGGTAGTATTGGGCGTTGCACTGACAATATCGCTCACTTCATTTCAGGTCTTTGCTGACCAGATTGTCGCGCGCATGTCTGGACATTGGAGCCCAACCCATCAAAGCTCGATCCATTCACAGATGTTTGCCGATGAGGTGACAAAAAGGTCCGGTGGGCGGCTAAAGATCGAATATTACCCGTCCAAACAGCTTTTCGGCATCAGAGAGGTTCTTGGCGCCATCACCTCTGGCGCTGTTGAACTTGGCGGCGTTGTCGGCGTTGTCAGCTTTCCTCCGATTAACAAGAATTTCAATGTTGCCTCCTACCCCGGTCTGTTTGCCTCCTATGAACAGCAGCGTGGATTTTTCCTGAATTCAGACAAGGGCCAGGAAATCTGGGGGGATATCACCAAAAAAAGCAATTCGCAGCTAGTCATGTATAACCCTGTTGGTCCGGTGATGACTTTCAGCAGTGCCCGTGAATTGACCAGCATTGACGTGATGAATGGGCTGAAAGCGCGCCGCCTTTTGAAAAGTGAGCTTCCGATGTGGAAGGCGCTTGGTGCCAACGCTGTTTCACTGCCAACTGGTGAGGTCTACACTGCGCTTCAGACCGGTATGATCGACACTATCAATAGCCCTCCAGGATCAATTGAAGCCTATAGCTGGTGGGAATTTCTGGCCTATGGGCAAAAGCCCTATCAGTATTTTGCCGATGCTTACATTATGGCCAACCGCGATTGGATGAGCAGCCTGCCTGATGATTTGCGGGAGTTGGTTTTGACTGTTGGCGCTGAAGTTGGCCAGATTGCAACTGATAGTATTCTGGGCGCGGGTGAAGATACCTTGAAGAAATTTATCGAACGTGGCGGCGTTGTCACCGAACTCAGCGGCGCCGAGAAAGCAAAATTCAATAAATTGATGCAGGATGAAGTGATGCCGGCAATGGCAGACATGTTCGATGAGGATACGCTGGTCAAGGCCCAGCAATATGTTGCTAACTAGCTTTCATCCCGCACTCAAAGCAACGAGGCAGGCGCTGTGTTGAGCGCTGCGCTTGCATCTTTGTCCAAGTTGAATGAATGGCTTGAGAAAGCGATTTATCTGCTGGCGATTTTTATTGTCGCCAACATGGTGCTTGCGCTGTTCTTGAGCGCGCTCATAAGATACGTCTCCGGCACTGGCTATGATTGGTTCATCGAACTGCCACCAATTCTCACTAGCTGGCTTGTCTTCCCGCTTCTGGGGCCGTTGTTGAAATCCGGAGCCCATATAAAGGTGGATATCCTGAATAATCTTCTAGCCCAAAGGCAGTTATCGGTCCTCAGACTGATTATCGCGGTGATTGCCCTGCTGTCATCCATCGTCTTTTTTGTCGCTGGGATTGAGGCCACAAGCCTATATTTCAGGCTGGGACAGGTCATGGAGCTGGAAATCGAAATCCCGGTCTGGTGGGTGTATCTGGCCTTTCCTAGCGGCTTTGGGTTAATGATCTTATTCGCACTAGAGCTAGTTCTGGCTGAACTCGTTGCGCTGGGTGGTTCAACGCCCAATGATCCGGCCCAGACTAACCCGACGAACAGCCCTGAGAAGATTTAACCCATGTACGCGCTTGCAATCTTCTCTTCAATCCTACTGTTGCTTATGTCGGTACCGATCTTTTTGGTATTCGGTATCGGCAGCTCGGCCGCCGCCATTCTCGGTCTTGGTCTGCCCTGGTCAACCTTGATTCAGGTCTCCTTTGGCGCGATGACAAAGCACATTCTAGTTGCCGTACCTTTGTTTATTTTCGCCGGAATGGTGATGCTCCGCGGCGGCGCTGCTAAACGCCTAGTTGATTTTGCGACAGCACTTGTCGGTCATTGGCCGGGCGGTCTTGGTATTGCCATGGTTATCGCTATGGGGTTTTTTGCCGCTTTCTGTGGCTCCATTCTGGCCGCCATCACAGCTGTCGGCACGATCATGATGCCAAAGATGCTCGAACAGGGGTATCCCAGACCCTTTGTCATTGTTCTGGCAGCCTCAGCCGCGCTCCTCGAAGCTTTGATTCCACCCTCAAATGCCGCAATATTGTTCAGCGCCCTCACCAATGTTCCGGTCTCACAAACCTTTGCTGCTGGAGTAATCCCAGGGCTGATCCTTCTCGCCTTCATGGTCATTGTTGTCCTAATCAAATGCCGCAACATCCGCAACCCAGAGCCAGCTTCAGCGGCAGAACGCTGGCGTAGCTTTCTTGGCGCGCTGCCAGGATTATTTACCCCGATCATCATTCTTGGCGGCATTTATGCTGGCCTACTCACCCCTTCTGAGTCAGCGGCAGTTGCTGGCGTTTGGGCGATCGTAATGGGGTTTGTGATATACCGAGAGCTAACCGTCGCATCGCTGTGCCTAGCGCTCAAAGAAACGGCGACAATCACAGCGATCATTTTTGCTATCATAGCGACCGCTACCTTCCTTAGCGTAATCCTGACCTATAGCCAGATCCCACAACAGATCGTCAGTTATTTTACTGATATAGGCGTGACGTTTGCCCTGTTCTGGGTGGCACTGGCGATCATTTGCCTTTTGCTCGGAACCTTTGTCGAAATTGTTCCGGTTTTCTATCTCACTGTGCCGATCTTTGCTGCAATCACCCTGTCCTTTAACCAGAGCCTACTGCATCTATATGTGGTGTTCGTTGCCTTTGCCGGGATCGGGATGATCACCCCACCAGTCTGTGTCGGCATTTACACAAGCGCCAGTGTCATTCAAGAAAACCCGGCGAAGGCCTTCCGCGAGGTACCACTTTTTGTTGGCGTTGGCATTCTTTATGGTATTTTGATGATTATGGTTCCCGAAGCCTCCACTTGGCTCCCGTCTTTAGTAACCAGATAAAGAACTGATCAGTCTCCCTAAACAGTTGGTTCGCCAGATAGAGTATAACCATGAAGCGTTAGCCGTTCATAAAATCTATGGACGGCTTCATCATCATCACAACAGCGAACAACAGCCATCCCGTGGGCCACTCTTTTGAGTACCGCTATTTAACAAAGGTATGGCGTGCGGGGGGCAAGATGTTGCAGCCGTTGAATTTTCCCAGATGAAGAGGGTGTGGCCTATGTCTATCATATCAATATCAACACGAACTATAATAGCGACGCGGAGCAGCGCGTATGCAAATCAGCAATGGCGGCCTCGTCAAATATTTAAGTGGAGGCCTGCAACGGCTGGGTTGCCACCTACTGGCTTACAAAACGTGCCTGTTGACTTGCAACTAGTGTCACTTGAACTTTTGGACATGCTTGGATGACGTTGTTGTTTGGCGCCCAAAGGGGAAAACATAACACTGTCCAGTGCAACATTAGTCTGAGCAGTGTTGCCTCAATAGGCAATCCAAATAAAAAAATAAAACCTATACGCTTTACAAATGTATTTATTCCCAAATTATATTTGTTATCAATTCTTGGTAATCCCATAGTTGGGGGTAATTAATTGAGTAAAGTGAGAGTCTGTCGGTCGACCGATTTTCTGCATAGTCAAATGCAAGTCACCGATTCATGTGGGTTATGAGGGGACTTCATCACGAGGAGGAATTAACAGTGAAAAAATACCTTATTGCAGCAACAATGATCGTTTTCGCTAGCGCCGGAGCGACTGCCGCGCCAAGTGGCACTTTCAAACAGGCCCATGAATACGGATTTGGTGACAAATCCAGCCTCGATCCGGCTTCACGCGGCCGTGTCATGCAGATTACAGAAAAGCTAATGAGTCGCCTCATTCGGCCAGACATGAAGGGATCACCAAGCCCAGATCTTGCGGTTTCATGGTCAGCAAATTCTCAAGCCACCGAATGGACATTAAAATTGCGTGACGGCGTTAAATTCCACGATGGCAGCGCGTTCGACTCTGGCGACGTAATCTACACATTTAACCGTGTACTGAACCCAGAAAATAAATCGCCAGCACGATCCGCCATCAAGATGATCGAAAAAATGGAAGCGCCGGACAAATCAACCGTTACCTTTAAGCTGTCAACACCATTTGCCGACCTACCGCTTCAGCTGATGGATTATCGCCTGCGAATCATCCCCGAGGGATCGGGCAACAGCATCGCATCATCAGGCATTGGCACTGGTCCATTCAAGCTGGTGAAATTTGATGCTGCTGGCACTACAAAACTCGAAGCCAATATGGATTATTGGGAAGGTGCCCCAGGCGTTTCGAAGATGGAAATCATCGGGATTGGTGACGGTCAAGCGCGCTTGCAAGCTTTGCTTGGCGGTCAGATCCACTTTGAGGACAAGGTGACCAACCAGCAAAAACCCATGTTCGCCAACAACAGCAAATTCAAAATGATGGAAGTGCCAACTGGCAACTGGCGCGGTCTGGTTTTCCGCACTGATGTTGCGCCTTTTACCGATGTGCGGGTTCGCCAAGCAGTCCGCATGGCAGCTGACCGTGGTGAACTGGTCAAACTTATCATGGGCGGAGCGGCCACCGTTGCGTGCGATACGCCTGTGAAACCTGATGATCAATATCGCGCTGATATTAAATGTCCGCAGGACATTGCCGGTGCCAAAAAACTTCTCAGCGAAGCAGGCTTTGAAAATGGTATTGACGTGGATGTCTATGTGGCAACATTGGAACCAACATGGCCAATCCTAGCCGAAGCCTACCAACAACAAGCTGCAAAAGCGGGCATACGGGTAAACATTAAACAGGTGCCATCAGATGGGTATTGGAAAGACACATGGATGCAAAAGACGGTTTCTGCAACGCGTTGGAATGAGCGCCCCGCTGACTCGGCATTACATGAAATCTACCTTTCAACAGCGAAATGGAACGAGTCCTATTATAAGGATGCTGATTTTGATGCCCTTTTGGCTGAAGCGCGGCGCGAGTTAAACTTTGACAAACGCAAGGCGCTTTATGTACAGGCACAAAAGCACCTTTACTCAACTGCTGGTACATTAATCCCCTATCACGTTTCAAAACTCTATGTGATGGCTGCCAATGTTAACGGTATTGACGCAGTGGAAAATCATTCAATCCGCTGGCATAAGGTAACGGTCAAATAAGTAGGCCTATTCATCTAACCTAGATACAAGCCAGCCAAATCATAAAGCATAAGCTGCGAGGCTGGCTTTTATCTATGCCGACCACATAACTGAATGAGCAAGGAGTAGATTGTGCTTTTCATGCTGATAAGAAGAGTATTACTTGGCGGCGTGACAGTGTGCATTGTGTCCTTAATCATTTTTTCTGGCGTAGAGATGCTGCCAGGCGATGCCTGTACGCAATTTCTAGGTGAATATCAGGCTGACGACGAGCTTCTAGCCCAATGCCGCAAGGATCTTGATCTAAACCGGCCAGCCATTGACCGCTTTGCTGAATGGACGCAAGGTGCTGTTAGCGGCGATCTTGGCCTAGCTGCCGATGGCAAGACTAAAATAAGCACAATTGTTGGGGACCGGCTGAAAAACTCTTTACTTCTGGCGTTCTGCGCCATGAGTTTAGGTATTCCGCTCGCCCTGCTGCTGGGTGTTATCAGTGGGCTGTGGCGTGACCGTCTGCCAGATATCATCGCGTCAACGCTGGCAATTTTTGCCATGACAATCCCTGAATTTGTTTCGGCAACCCTGCTCATTCTTGTGCTTAGCATCTGGCTTGGCTGGCTGCCTGGCATTGTCCTGACCTCAGCCGCAGCACCATCAAGCGAATTCTTTCCTGAAATATTGCTTCCTGTGATCGTTTTATCCTTTGTGATGTGCGCTCATATAATGCGCATGGTTCGCTCATCGGTTATCGATGTAATGGCCAGCGACTATATTCAAATGGCAACTTTGAAAGGCGTCCCATATTGGCAAATGGTATTTCGGCACGCCCTTCCAAACGCATTATTGCCGGCGATTAATGTAGTGGCATTGACCATCGCTTGGCTGCTAGGTGGTGTCGTCGTGATTGAAGTTGTGTTCAACTACCCAGGCCTTGGACGGCTGATGATTGACTCAATTTCTGACCGGAACCTTCCGGTGGTGCAATCCATCGCGCTGATCGTTGCTAGTATCTATGTATGCGTCAATCTTGCAGCAGACCTGTTGACAATGATTGCCAATCCAAAACTCCGCACGATGTATATGAGAAAACAATGACCCTATCCTCTGCCAGCTACCAGCAAGAAAAAGGTCGATTAGTTCCGGTCATGAAGGATATTTTGGCAAGGCCTTCAGGGCGCATTGGCCTGACATTAGTATTTCTTCATATCCTGTTGGCACTGCTAAGCCCCTCAATAGCACCATATGACTACAAATTGCAGAACTCTGCACTCATGCTGAGCCCTCCATCTACTGAACATTGGCTTGGAGCTGATCATTTGGGGCGTGATATCCTTTCACGCACTCTAATGGGTGGCCGCGAGGCCTTGCTTGTTACGGGGATTGCAACACCGCTTGCTGTGATGTGGGGAGGATTTATCGGCATATTATTCGGTTTGGTTGGCGGCCGTGTCGACGAAGTACTAATGCGTGTTGTCGATGCATTCTTATCGTTGCCATGGATTCTCAAAATGCTGGTCTTGATTGTAACCTTTGGCACCGGCATTGGCGTGCTAATCCCAACCTTGACGTTTTTTTACGGTATACCAGTGATACGCGTTGCCCGCGCCGCGACTCATGACATCATTGCCCGTGATTTTGTTTGGGCAGCCAAGGCCCGTGGCCACAGCAGGATTAGCATAATCTGGCGTGAACTTTTGCCCAATGTCCTTGATACATTGATGGTTGAAGGCGCCATGCGCTGGTCATGGATGTTATTGGCTTTTTCATCGCTTTCCTTTCTTGGATTCGGCGTTTCACCGCCAACGCCTGACTGGGGGTTGATGATATCGGATGCGCGCGGCTTTATGTCTTTCGCCCCATGGGGCGTCATTGCGCCAGTCATTGGCCTGTCAACCCTAATCATTGGTATTAATTTGTCTGCAGATGCGCTGGCTAAAGCGCTTGGAATTGACCGCGCACAAAAGGCACCAATGTAAAATGCCACAGCCAGCCTTCATTGAAATAAAGAATCTCTCAGTTGGGTATACGAGCCGAAGTGACAAATCTATTCTGGTGCTGCGTGATGTAAATCTTAGCATTACCAGAGGTGATAGCGTTGGGCTTGTTGGGGAAAGCGGTTCTGGGAAAAGCACCTTGGCGCTTGCCGCAATGGGGTATTTCAAACGCGGGCTTCACGTGATTTCCGGACAAATTCATTTTGACGGGATCGACATGCTGAATATCGAGCGCAATGCTCTGCAACGCCTTCGCGGCGGGCGACTTGCACTAATTCCGCAAAACTCAGGCCAGTCCTTAACACCGAATTTGCGCATTGGTCAGCAAATCACTGAGGCCTTGCGCCTGCATAGTAATATTCCCGCAACCGACTTTCACGCTGGCGTGATTGATCTTTTGAGTCAGGTTCGCCTTCCGGATCCAGTTGGGCTTACCGATCGCTATCCGCATGAATTATCCGGCGGCCAACAACAACGGGTGGCTATTGCAATGGCACTTGCCAGCAACCCCGAAGCGTTGCTTCTTGACGAGCCAACCACTGGCCTTGATGTCACCACGCAAGCCCATATCATGGAGTTGCTTCGTGATTTGGCAAAGGACAGAAATCTGGCGATGCTGTATGTCAGCCATGATCTTGGCGCAATTGCACGCGTATGTAACAAAGTCATGGTGTTGTATGCTGGTGAAACCGTTTTAACAGGTAGTGCAAATCAGGTACTTTTGTCACCACGTCACCCTTATGCACATGGTCTGCTGGCATCTATACCACGGCTAAATGAAGCCAGCCTGCCGCAGGCGCTGGACGGACGGCCACCAATGCCAAGCGAAACCATTACGGGTTGCGCTTTTGCCGATCGTTGCAAGTTGGCTGATCAAACCTGCCGGTCGTCACCGCCGCCACTGGATCATCTTGAAAGTGGTGAAACCGTTCGCTGTTTTCATCATTATCAGATCGGCCAGCTCAATCGAAAGCCTCAAAAATCGGCAAAGTCAAATCCCATTGCCACGTGCAAGAATAGCGCTCTTTCACTTTCCAATCTGTCAGTGAGTTACAGCCAGCCCGGACTTTTTTCAAAGCTATTCCGATCGCAAGATATCCCGCCAAGCACCGTTGAAAGGATCACGATTGACATAAAAAAGGGAGAAACATTGGGGCTGGTTGGAGAGAGCGGTAGTGGCAAATCAACCATCTTAAAAACCATTGCCGGAATGGTGCCAGCTCAATCAGGGAACATCATTTTGAATCAGACCGAACCATTGGACACGATGGTCGAGAAACGGCCTGCAGCCTATCTCCGTCAAGTGCAAATCATCTTCCAAAATCCTGATGATAGCCTTAATCCACGTCATACAGTTGCCCAGATTCTGGCGCAGCCACTTCGTCTTTATTATGGGCTTTCCGGCACGCCTCTTCGCGATCGTAGCATCGCCATCCTCGAACAGGTTCGACTAGGGGAACATTACCTTGAACGCCTTCCAAGTCAGCTTTCGGGCGGAGAAAAGCAACGTGTTGCAATCGCCCGCGCTTTTGCTGCAGACCCAGAAATCATTCTTTGTGATGAAGTGACATCAGCACTTGATGTTTCAGTTCAGGCAGCGGTGCTTGATCTTCTTGATGCGTTAAAACGGCAAGATGGAACAACCTATATTTTCGTGTCACATGATCTTGCCGTGGTGAAAGCTATTTCAGATCGGGTGGCCGTTTTATATCAAGGTCGCATTTGTGAAATTGGCCCAGTCGCCGCGGTTTATTCGGCGCCTTTCCACCCCTATACCGATGCCCTTATTGGTGCTGTATTGGAACCTGATCCCGACGTTGCACCACGCCTGACTGCTGATGATGTGGTTGAATTATCACCGCCGAAAACGGGTTGCCAATTCCAGCGGCGATGCCCACGAAAGCTTGGTAGCATCTGCGAGATCAACATACCCCCTGCACAGGAAGTTGCGCCAGGGCATATCATCCATTGCCATATTCCGCAGGGTGATCTTTAGGGTGGTTATTAATCCTAACCTTTAAGATCGCCGCATGATACGTGCTTTTAATTAATAGCAGAAGTTAGCGCGGCAATAATCTAGAATGCAAAAAAGCCGCCTCAACTTCGAGAAGGCTAGATATATGATATAAAAAAAATAATAATTTTTGGTTGCGGAGGCAGGATTTGGACCTGCGACTTTCAGTTTATGAGCCTAGCAGAGATGACGGATTTCCGAGGGTCATGTCGCTTGGTAGGAGACTTGTAGGCAGTTCTCAAGCCACTTTAAGGGTGGCGAACAGATGGTGGACAGCGTTTGTCACGTTATTTTCATAATTTTGTAATGCCCATGTAAAAAAAAATGCCTAGACGAAGTGGTATAGCCTCTTCAATAGGAAACCATGATGAAAAACCCCAAAATAATCCTCCCACTGGCACTTTCGGTGTCTGCAGCGCTGCTGCTTACAGTATCCCTAGATGCATCTGCTGCAAATGCAGAGCATAATTTTAATCGCATAGCGTCTTTTCCAACCTATCAAAACATGCCAGCTGGCGGAGATAGAAACAAAGAGACATCAGCTGAGATAATCGATGTTACAGCAGATGGCATGACCCTAATTTATACTGATAGCCCACAAAAAGCAGTGGGTTTGATCGGTATCAAAAACCCAAATAATCCAACTCCTTTGGGAAATATTAAAGTTGATGGCGAGCCAACATCTGTTGTTGTAATTGGCAGAACAGCATATGTTGGCGTCAACACGTCTACATCTTACAAAAACCCATCAGGCAAACTTGCCGTGATCGATATTGATAGCAAGTCAATAAAATTGACCTGCGATATTGGT
>JAQCEA010000037.1 GCA_027620495.1 Pseudomonadota bacterium
TTTTGCTGATTGCTGAGACGTTGCCATCGCCTTATCCTGAACCTCATAGTTGCATGATCTATAAATTAACCTATTTACTTGTAGCTTGGCAAATTTCCATTCGCAAATGACAGGCCATCTAGACGTGAAAACGACACATATCAGCTTTCTTATTTTTGACGGGTTTCCGATGGCGTGCCTCACCTCGATGATCGAACCCTTGCGTGTTGCCAATGAGGTGTCGGGTTCCGATACATTTAGCTGGCAACTCATATCCGAAAATGGTGCGCCCGTAACCGCAAGTGCGGTCATTACCTTTGACGTTGCGGCACATATTTCAGCACAAACCAAGACTGACTATCTGGTATTTCTGGCCCCACCAAAGGCCAGCTTTCAAAATGAACAATCGCTTGGCGCGTTGCGCCATTTATCACGTCATGGCTGTGTGTTTTGCGCGGTGAGTGGCGGCGTGTTCCCGCTGGCCAGAACCAAGCTGGTCTCAGCGGTACCACTGTCGGTTCATTGGTGTTATCGCGCCACCTTTGAAAAAGAATTTCCAGATTATCTGGCATCAGATCAGATCATCGAGGTGGCACAGTCATTTATCACCGCGTCTGGGGCTGCCGGTGGTTTTGAAGTGGCGTTGAATTTGATTGAAGAACGGCTTGGGTCACATGTTTCGACTGAGGTCGCCTGTTGGTTCCAACATCCGATGATGCGCAAAAGCGGTATCCGCCAAATCACGCCCGTGCCAGATGCGTCATTCACCAAGGAGTCATTGCCAACAGCGGTGAGTGATGCCATCGCATTGATGCAATCACATATCAATGACCCGCTAGTCATCGAAGATATTGCCGAGTCTGTTGGATTGACCAGTCGGCATCTTGAGCGGTTGTTTAAATCGTCAACAGGTCATAGCCCATTTGCCTTTTACCGGACCTTGCGCATGAAAGCAGCACGCCAGCTTGTTCTTTATACAAATGAAAAGATTTCTATCATTGCCGAAGAGCTTGGCTATAGCCAACTCCGCGTGTTCCGCCGACATTATCAGGCCAGTTTCAAAACCAGCCCGGAAGATGATCGTCGGCAGATTAACCTATACCGCGTTGAGGGCAATATTTCCCTGCCATCTTTATGGACAGATGAGGCGGCAGGCTAAAACGGCGCCGATTTAGCCGCCGTATAAATGGCATGGTGCAGGGACCCAGCACTTGATCGTGGTCCAATGATTTGCATGTTGTCATCAGCACTACGAAGCACAAAACAGCCAATATGTTCAATTGACGTACGGCTGGCCTTGCCCGCTGTCAAACCGCGCATATCTATGTTGCACAAGAGCGAACATAGCCGGTCAAGATCTGGCCCGGTAATGGCAAAGCGGCACCACCCATCAGTTTGTTCGGTGAGCGATGCTTTGCCTTTGAAAATACCGGCAAAACTGGCAACAATGTCTTCATATTCATCAAAGGCCGCGGCCAGCATCCATTGCGACTGCCCAGTCCAGAAGGCTTCAATTTCGCCAGCACAATAGCCGCCAACCTCTGGTGCTGGCTGTTTTAAAATCTTTGTCAAAATGGTCTTTACCGCCGCGCCGCAATCTTTGCGGGCGGTGACCGATGCCATTGCCCAGTCGGTAACTTCGCTGATGGCATAGGCACCAACCGTGTCTTTGTGCGGTGTGGTATATCCAAGAGGTGATACAGCATGTAATTTAGGCACGAAGTTTATCTCCTTCTGGATCGACAAAATGGGCTGAAACCACTTCGACATCATGTTCGATATTGGTCAGGGGGCTAACAAGCCGGACAATTTCTCCAAGGCGCTGGTCCCCAGATTTCAAAAAGCCTATGGCGATATGGTGGCCAAGTGTCGGCGAATAGCATGCCGATGTCACATAGCCTTGGTCATGTTTGGCATCAATCGGGCTGCCCTTTGTCATCAAATGTGACCCAGCAGGCACCGGATCACTCGTCCGACAAGGCTTTAGCCCAACAAGCTTTAGGGCGTCATCCCCGGTCAAACCATCACGGCGTGACAATACCGCACCAATTGAATCTTTCTGCGTTGATACCATACGGCCCATTCCAAGATTCAACGCTGTGGTGGTGCCATTTAATTCATTACCCGCCGCATGGCCCTTTTCGATACGCATCACACCAAGCGCCTCGGTGCCATAAGCGCATCCGCCAAAATCCTCACCTGCCGCAACCAAGGCCCTGATCATTGCGTCACCATAACGTGAAGGTACGGCAATTTCATACGCCAGTTCGCCAGAAAACGAGATACGGAACAAACGCGCACGCACCCCACCACAAACGGTGATGGCCCCACAGGCCATAAATGGAAAGGCCTCGTTCGATATATCAAATGTAGCATCGACAATTTTACGCAACAGGTTGCGTGCATTCGGCCCGGCTACCGCATATTGCGCCCATGATTCGGTTGTCGAAATCAATTGTACATCCATGTCAGGCCATAATACCTGTCGGGCAAATTCCATATGGCGATACACACCAACCGCATTTGCCGTTGTTGTTGTGACAACGAAATGGTCTTCGGCAAGGCGCGCCGCGGCACCATCATCCATAGCGATACCATCTTCACGCAACATCAGACCATAGCGGGTTTTACCAACATCGAGCTTGGCAAAACCGTTGCAGTAGATTTTATTCAAAAATGCCGCGGCATCAGCCCCTTGGACATCAATTTTGCCAAGTGTTGTGACATCACAGACACCAACCGACGCGCGGGTTGTTTCAACTTCACGATCAACCGACTGTCGCCAATGCGTTTCGCCAGCCCGCGGAAACCATTGCGCCCGGTACCACATGCCAACCTCAACAAATACCGCGCCTTGTTCTTCTGCCCATTTATGGCTTGGCGTCTTGCGTATCGGCCGGAAATCCATATCACGCGAACGCCCCGCCAACACCCCGATAGCCGTCGGGCTATAAGGCGGACGGTAAATTGTCGTACCGGTTTCACGGATAGACTGGCCAGCTGTATGCGCCATAATCGCCAATCCCAAAACATTCGATGTTTTGCCCTGATCTGTGGCCATTCCCAATGTGGTATAGCGTTTAAGATGTTCAACCGAGCGGAAATTTTCTTGATGCGCCAGCTTGATATCTTTGACCGTCACATCATTTTGCTGGTCAACCCAGCCACGCTCTGTCCCTGTCACATACCAGAATGGTGTGACTGATGCCGACTCATCTGATGTCTTTGGCACCGCCAGCGATTTTGGCTTGAGGCCACAATCTTTAGCGATCTTCATTGCTGTTGTCACCGCATCCTGCATCGCGGCGGCGGTTGTCATTTTGCCATTGGCAGCCCCAGCGACATAAAGCGCTTTTGGCAGGTCAGAAGATGGCACAAATGCAGACAGCGCGGCATCCCATTCTGGGCGCCCGCGTTGATGGCAGGTTAGATGAATATTCGGGTTCCAGCCACCTGACACCCCAAGCGCGCTCACCTGAATTTGGCGCAGGCCTTGCGGGGTCTTCACATCAATCGAATTAATCCCAAGCCGACCATGTGTATTCACCACTTCAGATGCCGCCAACACCTCAAAATTATCGCTTTTTGGCGCCTCTGGTCGGCTATCAATAACCGCTGCAATTTCAACGCCAAGCTGATGCAGATCATGCGCCGTGCGGTGCGCATCATCATTATTGGCAAAGATGGCAATGCGATCACCAACAGCAGTTGCCCAGCGATTGGCATAGGCCCGCATCGCCCCAGCTAGCATAATCCCTGGCCGGTCGTTATTTTCAAACGCAATCGAACGTTCCGTAGCCCCCGCACATAACAAGGCAGATTGGCTATAGACCCGTCATAAACGCTGTCGAGGCTGGCCGTCAGCTGGCACTTTCATATGGTCAGCAACACGTTCGACCATCCCGTAAATGCCATGATCAAACGCCCCAATGACGGTGGTTCTTGTCATGATTTTTACATTAGGCAGACTTGCCAATTCTTCAAATGTTGATGTGGCAAATTCAGACCCAGCCTGATCATCAATGCTGAACCTTTCCTGATTAAGCCGACCGCCAATCAGAAAATCCTCATCCGCCAAAATGACATCTAGACCCGCCCGGCCTACCACCAGCGCCGCCACCAAGCCAGCTGGCCCGCCGCCAATGACCAATAGATCGCAATGCAAAAACCCTTTGTCATAACAATCCGGGTCAGCCTCAAGGCTTGCTGATCCCAATCCAGCGGCACGCCGGATAATAGGTTCATATAATTTTTCCCAAAACGCCGCTGGCCACATGAATGTCTTGTAATAAAACCCGGCTGTCAGAAAATTTGAAAACAAGTCATTGACCGCCATCATGTCAAAGCCAAGTGATGGCCATCTATTTTGTGATTTGGCAATCAGATCATCATAAAGCTCAATCGTGGTGGCACGGGTGTTTGGCTCTTTGCGCGCACCTTCACGCAATTCGACAATGGCATTTGGTTCTTCTGAACCAGACGTAAACGGCCCACGCGGGCGGTGATATTTAAATGACCGCCCCATAAGCTGGACACCATTTGCCAGCAGGGCCGAGGCCAGCGTATCCCCTTGAAAGCCAGTGTATTTCCTGCCGTCAAATTCAAAATTCAGCGGCCGTTGTCGGTCAATCAACCCGCCGGTTAATCTGCGTGTTTGGGTCATTTTGAACGCCCTCTTTTGCGCGCCACGTCACTGGCAAGCTCAACGTTAGTAATCTCGTGTGTTACGGTGTGTCTGGTCACCACAAGCCATGATCTGTCGCCTTGTTCATGAAACCATAATTCGCGATGTTCTCCGGCGTTATTATCCCGTAGATAGCCATAATCAATAAAAGCTGGTAGGGCATTGTCAGCCATGCCGTCAGGCCGGTCGATCAGGCTGGCGTCACCAAGATAGGTAAATTCAGCGGCGTCTCTTGGCCCCAAAAGGGGGTGGTTGATAATCATGTCATCGCCCTTCTTTAATGCAGATTTGGCTGGTTGCCTTGGCCTTTTTCATCAATCATCAGGCCTTTTTCAAAGCGATCAAATCGATAGGCTGTAGCAGTTTCATGCGGGGTGTCAGTGGCCAGAAGATGCGCGTAACAAAGACCCGACGCCGGCGTGGCTTTAAAGCCGCCGTAACACCAGCCGCCATTGAAATACAAATTCTCAATCGGCGTTTTATCAATAATCGGCGACCCATCCATCGACATATCCATGATGCCGCCCCACATCCGCAGTAACCGTAGCCGGCCAAGATTCGGCAAAATCGCCATGCCGCCTTCGCAGACATCTTCAACAACTGGCAAATTGCCGCGTTGTGCATAGGAATTATAGCCATCAATATCGCCGCCAAATACCAGACCGCCTTTGTCTGACTGGCTGCAGTAAAAATGCCCGGCACCAAAAGTGATGACCCCGGGAATCAGCGGCTTTAATCCTTCCGACACAAAGGCTTGTAACACATGGCTTTCAATCGGCAGGCGCATACCGGCCATCGCCATCACCCGGCTTGATGACCCGGCAACACAGCAGGCTATTTTGCCGCCCTTAATCGGACCACGTGTGGTTGTCACACCGACACATTTATTCTTTTTGATATCAAGACCAGTGACTTCACAATTCTGGATAATATCGACTCCAAGACGGCTTGCCGCCCGCGCATATCCCCACGCCACCGCATCATGCCGTACTGTGCCCCCACGATGCTGGGCCAGACCACCCTTGATCGGAAAACGCGCATCTTCCGTGTTCAAAAACGGATAACGGCTTTTGATTTGCGCTGTGGTCAAAAGATCAGCATCAGCCCCGTTCAACAGCATGGCATTGCCACGACGGATAAAGGCATCACGCTGGGCATCGGTATGAAAGAGATTCAAGATGCCACGCTGGCTAACCATAGCATTGTAATTCAGGTCCTGTTCAAGACCCTCCCACAATTGCAGTGACAATTCGTAAAATGGCTCGTTACCGTTGAGCATATAATTTGACCGGATGATTGTGGTGTTCCGCCCAACATTACCGCCGCCAAGCCAGCCTTTTTCGATGACCGCGATGTTCACTTTGCCATACCGCCGCGCCAGATAATAGGCTGTCGCCAGCCCATGACCGCCACCGCCGATGATAATATAGTCATAGTGCGATTTTGGCGTGGCGTCACGCCAGGTGGCATCCCACCCTTTATGGCCGCGAAGCGCTTCGCTGATGATTTTAAATGCTGAAAAACGCATAGATCCGACTCCTTCATTGACAACAGTGAGGACAATCAAAAAGGAAAAAAAGGTCTATTTAGACGTGTATATGCCAAAAACCGACATACCGACCATTTCAGACTGGCATAATCAAGTGGTTAAAGCTAACGTTCCTAACTCGAGTTCATAAAAAATAGAGCTCTAAACCAAAACGCGAAATCTATAACTCTGGTGATGTTTGTTGTAGCAAGAGGTTTTTCCAGTCTTCGAATATTGTGAGAGGTCACTGCGGTGTAAGGACAAAATGATTGGCCCAGCAAGAGTGAATTCGTATTTGATGGCGTTAGTTTTGTTTATATTCATTCTTGCCATATTTAACACTGCGAAATAAATTGCCATCGAGTTACGTTGCAGTCACTTTGCTGCTACTATTGGGAAAAATTTTTTACTTGGGTTTTGTGTGGCATTAATGGCACTCACCTTTGACATGACATTGGTAAGCTGGGCCGAAGCCAAGAAAAAGGTCCTTGGCCTTGACTAGTCAGCGACTCCGCGATGCCCTCGCCCCGACCGGAACCTTACGTGCTGGCATAAATCTCAGCAATTTTTTGCTGGTATCAGGCCAGCTAGCAGACGGCACACCAGCTGGTGTGTCACCTGATCTTGCACGCCATATCGCCGCTGTGCTTGACGTGCCGTGTGAATTTGTTGTGTTTGAAACGCCCGGCCAGCTTGCCGATGCGGCGGCAGATGATGTGTGGGATATTTGCAACATCGCTCATGAGCCTGATCGGGCGCGGCAGATTGATTTTAGCCAGCCTTATGTATTGATTGATGCAAATTTTCTAGTGCGCGCCGACTCAGCATTCACCAGCAATGAAGATATTGACCAAAAAGATGTCAAAATCGCCGCCTTTTATCGTAGTGCGTATGATTTGTGGTTGCGGGACAATCTGCGCCATGCCAGCTTGCTTGCCGCCGATTCGATCCAACATTCACATGATCTGTTTTTGCGCGGCGAGGCAGATGTTCTGGCCAGCCTGAAACCCAGATTGCAAACGGAACTAGCGACAGGTCAGCACCGTATGATCGCGCCCCGCTTTACTGCCATCAAACAGGCCGTTGGCATCAAAAAAATGGATCCAGCTGTTCTGCAATTTTTAAATGATCTGATCGCCGCCGCCATCGAAAATGGGTTTATCGAAGCTTCGCTTGCGGCACATGGCGTTGATGACAAACTGTCCCTGCCAGATCGTGTTGGTTAGCAACTGCATCAAGGCAGCCTCAGCCGCGGCCTATGCTGTCTCATTTGCTGAATAATTTGCCCGGATTTAAAATATCATGGGGGTCGAGCGCTTGCTTCACCGCCATCATCACATCCACCGCCGGGCCCATTTCTTGTCTAAGATAGTCGATCTTCCCCTGGCCAATGCCATGCTCACCGGTACAGGTCCCGCCCATCGCAATGGCGCGTTCAGAAAGCCGCTCGGCAAACGCCTTGATCCGCGCCCATGCCGCCGCATCATCTGGTAAGGCAATCGGCAAAGTATGAAAATTGCCATCGCCAACATGGCCAACAATCGGCGAAATAATGCCGCTCTCTTCGATATCACGGCGGGTGTCTTCAACACATTCGGCCAGACGTGAAATAGGCACACATACATCAGTAGAAATGCCAACCCCGCCCGGCACCAGCGCCAGCGCCGCCCAAAACGCATCATGCCGGGCTTTCCACAGCTTTGTCCGTTCTTCTTGATCAGTGGTCCATTTGAAATCATGCGGGGTATAGTCAGCCGCGATGTCACCAAACAGTTCTGACTGTTCGCGCACGCCGCGTTCGGTGCCATGAAATTCCAAAATCAACAAGGTGTCTTCAGGCAGATCCAGCCCTGAATAGAGATTGCAGGCACGCACCTGTACCGCGTCAAGCAATTCCATGCGCGCCACCGGAATACCATATTGGATGGTGGTGATCACCGCATTACATGCCGCTTCAACGCTGGGAAAGGAACAAATGCCACCAGCAATGGCCTCGGGGATGCCATGCAATTTCACTGTGAGTTCAGTGATCAGCCCCAACGTCCCTTCCGACCCAATTAACAGCCGCGTTAAATCATATCCTGCAGATGATTTTTTGGCACGGGTCCCGGTGCGTATCACCCGCCCGTCAGCCATCACCGCTTCTAGCGCAAGAATATTATCCTTCATTGTGCCATAGCGCACCGCATTGGTACCCGAAGCCCGTGTCGCCGCCATCCCGCCAAGGCTGGCATTCGCCCCCGGATCAATTGGAAAAAACAACCCGGTATCGCGCAGATAATTGTTCAACGCCTCACGCGTGACGCCGGGCTGAACAACCGCATCCAGATCAGCCTCATGTAACGCCAGCACCCGGTCCATCGCATTCATATCAATCGATATCCCGCCCTTTGGTGCGTTGACATGGCCTTCGAGCGACGACCCCACGCCAAATGGAATAATCGGGCATTGATGGTCGCGGCAAACCGCCACCACCGCGGCCACATCATCTGTGCTTTTGGCAAAGATCACAGCGTCTGGTAGCTGGCTTTTGATTTGCGTTGTTGTATGGCTGTGATGTTGGCGAACCGACATGGCTGTGGATAGCTGATCGCCAAACCGCTGCTTTAAAATTTCAATAGCTGTCGCAATCGAAGATGATGTCATGTCAGGCCTGAGTCGTCTATTCAACCGCACCACCAGCCGCGGCCCAAGCGGCAATACCGCCAGTAAGATTAACCACCGGCGATAAACCCATATCCATGGCAACCTTGGCGGCCAATGCTGACCGACCACCTGAAGCACAATAGAATATATAGGTTTTATCCTGATTAAAGGCCGGATTATGCGCTGGGCTGTCCGGGTCAATGTGAAATTCCATCAAGCCGCGCGAAGAGGCAACCGCCCCCGGGATCATACCGCGTGACTGTTCGACCCCATCACGCAAATCAACAAAAATATGTGTGTTACTGTCTACCAAAGACATTGCCTCGTTAACACTGATCGCTGGAACCTCTGCTAAGGCTTCCTTCACAAGTGATGAAGAAGTTTTAATGATCTTTTGTGGCATGGCTTTAACGGCTTTCTTCCGACGGGATAAATAGATGAAATTATATTTTTAAGTCAAGGCGCGGCTTCCAGAAGGGACGGAAGAGCTCTATCTTTGGACAGCGATTCATCACCACCCTTAGCCCCGCGTCTTCGGCAAGGCGCGCGGCATCATGATCCACCACCCCGATCTGCCCCCAGAGCACTTTGGCGCCGATGGTAATGGCTTCTTCCGCCACAGCGTATAAATCTTCGGGCCTGCGGAAGACTTCCACCATATCCACCGGCCGGTCAATGGCGGCAAGGCTCGGGTAGACTTTAAGCCCCCTGATCTCCTCGAGGCCCGGCCGCGGGTTGATCGGGATCATGTCATAGCCGGTCTCATGCAGGACCCGCAACACACCATAGCTGAACTTGGTCTTGTCGGGGCTTGCTCCCACCATGGCGATCGTCTTCACCGAGGAGAGGATGTCTTTTAGATATTCATCACTGTACGGTTCATCGTGGTTCATATACGACATCAGTCTGCTTCCTTCGGTGTTGCAATATCAGCTTTCAATTCATGGGGCTCAAGTGGGTCGAGAAAAGGGTTGCGGTAGAGCTTATCATGGCTGTCCACGCCAATCTCCATAATACAGTCAGTCTTTGCCCGCGCCACACACAACACAATATAACCATCCTTAATCTGCCGGTTGTTGAGCGCGACCTGCGCTCGCTGATCCACCTCACCCTCGATGAGTTTTGCGGCGCAGGTGATGCAGCCGCCGTATTTGCACCCATAGGGGAGGTCTAACCCCTGATCACGCAACTCATCAAGTAGAGGCTTACGGCCCTTTACCTGATAATTGGCGTTATCCTGATTGGCGATGGTAATGGTGATCATAACCAGATATCGCTTGTGCAGTCACCGCCGGGATACCGCATCTCATGACATCGTGACGGGCCGTTCGGCTCCCCCCCAAAATTCACGATGAAATCAGGGTTGATCGACATCCCACCATTGATTGGATCACAATCAATCATCACCATAACCCCTCCTTTTTGTCTAATCTCCGGATAAAATTGATTATCCCAGGTGCTGAAAAGCGACGTCGTAACATACAATCGCTTACCATCAAGGCTGAGCTGGAACATCTGCGGCCCACCTGCCATTTCTACACCATTGACCATTGGAGCTTTTCCGAGGAGACCGCCCATCCAGACCTGCCCAGTCAATCTTGGATTATGTGGGTCAGAAATGTCATATTGCCGCATATCGCCATGCAGCCAATTATTCAGATAGAGATATTTATCATCCATTGATACCAAAATAGCTGACATCACCCCGGGGACTGGGATTGGCCAGTCTGGGTGGGGTTGATTTTCGACATCGATAATCTTTTCCCATTGCCACTTACCAGCATCATCACGCCACCAGTGAATCACATTAGTGCTGAGTGCAGCACCACAAAATCCATGCGTACTATTTGGATCGTGATGGAATTTCACTTCCAGAGGTATAAGCCCATCCTCACCAAGATAAATAGACTCAATCGGCTGGCGCTTTTCAAAATCCCAGAAGTGCAATTCACGCCCGTATTTAAGGTGGCCAACCTCTTCAAGGTCAAATCCTGGCATAAATGTATTTGGAGCCGCCCACTCTGATGACACCATCACATTATGGCGAGGCTGATACCAAAAATCATAGCCAAACTTGATCTGGCCCATTGAATTTTCCCAGCGGCCAATAATTTCAAAATCCTTATTCATATGAAGATAGCCGCCCGGTGCTTCGCCACGCGCATTTCCAAGAAAGGAAATTATAATTTCGCTGCCCAGACAATGCACCGTGTGGGGACCTGACAGATCTACCTTGGCCTTGATATCATTCCCATCAATTACCTTATGCAGCCTGGGAGCACGCGGGTCAGTGGCGGTATCGATAATGTGCAGATTATTTGATCGGACCCCTGGCAAAATCAGATATTTGCGAGACATGCTAGCGTCATCGTGGCATGACGAGCAAGCATTCCACCCCATGTGATGCAACTCATCACCAATACCTGGCATTTCTAGACGATGGATGACTTGCGAATATGTCGGACTTTCAGGATTTACATCGACAGTCGCCAAATAATCTGGCTTCTGGATGCCTGTTCCAGTGTAAATTGCAATCGTATAGAGGAGTTTTTCGCAAGGAGCTTTAATTGCTTCTTGAGGGCTAGAATAACCTGGGCCACAACAGTCATTCATCTTAAGCTCCCAATCTATCTGCAATTGCAACGACACGATACATGTCGCGAAGGCAAGTGCAATTTCTTCATATTTACCGTCAGACCGGCATCTATCTATTTCGTGCCATACATCCGATCGCCTGCATCGCCAAGGCCAGGCAAAATATATGCTTGATCGTTTAGCTCCCGATCAACAGCGGCAGTGACAATTGGCACATCTGGGTGCTGTTCTGAAAAAGCTGCCAAACCTTCAGGTGCCGCCAACAAACAGACAAATTTAATACGCTTGGCACCGGCATCTTTTATGCGATGTACAGCCGCTACCGCAGAGTTACCTGTCGCCAACATTGGGTCGACTACGATACACAGGCGTTCATCAAGTTGATCAGGTAACTTTAAATAGTATTCGACAGGTACTAACGTTTTCGGATCTCGGTAAAGACCAACATGCCCAATACGAGCCGATGGCACTAAATCCAGCATTCCATCAAGAAGACCATTTCCAGCTCTTAGAATGGATATAAAACAAAGTTTTTTTCCCTCAAGCTTTGGCATTCGAGCATTTTCGAGAGGGGTTTCTATTTCAACTTGCTCTGTTTCCAAATCACTGCACACTTCATAAGCCAATAGCAGGCTTATCTCTCGCAACAGCTGACGAAACTTAGCAGTTGGTGTAGATATATCACGCATAATAGAGAGTTTATGCTGAACAAGTGGGTGACTAACTATTGTTGTGTTTTTTTGGCTCATAGTCTGTTTTCCTGTAGTTATTCTATCTCACCTTCAAAAAATTGTGCCTCTGCTTTTTAGACGCAAAGGTGGAGTTGCGTCGGCGCGAAGCTGTTGAGCAATCCGACGACCAGCCGACCAAGTGCCGCCCTGCAAGATACTTACAAGTGGCATGCTCTCTGAATTAGTGTTCATGTGCTGTCGAATTTGTTCAGCCAATTGGTCGAGAAGGGTTACGGTCAATGCTCGCCATTCAACAATAAGCGGACTTTTTGGGTCATGAACATTTTCCATTTGAGCTTTATCCCTCAAGGAGATTGTCCCTGTGTCTATAAACAGGCCACCATTACGATATTCTGCGAGACCCGTTAGCACGTCGAGGTTAACAATCTTCATTCCCGCCAATTGCAACGGCTCTATTAAAGAATATGACATCCATTGTGAGAGTTTGTGGAATGGCACTATTCCATTTGTAATGTCGGATCTCTTAATCGCCTCATGACAGGCCGCGTCACCAATCGCGATGCCGTCAACCCAGGTACCATCAGGCCAAATTTCACCTATGCCCTCAAGAATTGCAATTAGTATCTCTCGCGCTGCCAAAACACCATTTTCTTGCCTTTGCAATAAATAGTCGTAGAGGTTACCCGGCCTTAGGGCACCTCCAGACTCAAACATGTGTTTATGCTCTACAAGCGCCTGACCAAGCTTATTTAATAAATTTGCGCGTTCTTCTAATCCGACAAGCGAGTTTGTTTCACTCACTTGAAATAGTGAAGCTAATATTTGCGGTGTAATATTTTTTAGCGGAAGCGCATCCACCCTCAACGGGTCATCCAATCCATTCAGGCTGAGCAGTCCACTTTCAAATAAGCGCAGGCTGGCAATTGCCAGACCTTCAGAACGGTCAAAAGTGATTCCAGATTTTGAGTCGGCGTAGCTCCAGCCTGGACCAGCCCCTGCGTCCAGCAGAACTGAAATTACAGCTAAATCTATCTGCCTTCGTGCAACCTCAGCTTTTGAATGGTTCACCAGCGCAGAAGAAGTTTCAAACCAGAAATCTTGATCGCCATATTCAAAATGACGCCATCTGCTATGAAATGGCACTTTACCATTGGGGTAGTTAGACGTAATTTCAGCAACCACCAGCTCCACGGCAACACCAAAATTTTCTTTATTAAGCTGAAAGAAATTTAATGAGTTTGCTTCGGCA
>JAQCEA010000038.1 GCA_027620495.1 Pseudomonadota bacterium
CTGGGGCCACTTGGGCGCCAAATACGGTGACATGGACGGGCAATAACAGAACGCATATGGTAAGGGTGCCCGGTCCGGGCCGGTTTGAATTGCGTTTGCCGGACGGGGCGGCGAATCCGTATTTGTTGCAGGCGGTGATTATCGCTGCTGGCCTTGATGGGATCCGCAGCAAGGCAGAACCAGGCAAGCGGCACGATATCGACATGTATGCCCAAGGCCATACTGTCAAAGGCGCACCAAAACTGCCGTTAAACCTGCTTGATGCGTTACGTGAATATGACAAGGACAAATCACTCAAAGCGGCGATGGGGGATGAATTTTCAGCTGCCTATCTGAGATTGAAACAACAGGAATGGAATTCATTCGCGTCGCATTTCACGCAATGGGAAAAAGATAACACATTGGATATTTAATCTGGTGGTCATAACTTAGCGGATTACGACAAGAAATCTTCACCATCGGTTAGATTGTTAATCCGGCAACAAGCTGTCACTGTATTGGCAAGCAAAAGAGACTGAAAGATTAAAAAAATTGAGAAACCCAGAGACCTGAGAGATATAAATGAGGGCGTTTAGATGAGATTGAAACCCAGCCTGACGCTGGACGCTGCCAGTGCCATTTTAGATAGCGCGCTGGCATATAGCCGTGCTGAAAACATGTTGCCGATGACCGTCGTGATTCTTGATGCTGGTGGCAAAATGATTGCCGGCAAAAGCGAAGACGGGTCAGGCATTATGCGGTTTGATATTGCCCGCGGCAAGGCCGGGCGAGCGTTTGGAAACATTACAAAAAGAGTTTGAGAACATTAAAACCTACGGTGCTGATTTATCCAAACCACAAGAATATGAAGCACTCGCTGACCAAATAGTGAAAGCACATAATCAGATTGATGTGTTGATCAATAATGCGGCAATTCAGAACACGCCAACCTACATTGATGATGATTTTTCTTATGACACGATCATCCCAGAAATTCATCTCAACTTCACTGCGGTATGTGCACTCAGTTATTTATTGCTCCCGGCAATGTTAGATGATGTACGCGAATGTGCCATCCTTAATATCAACTCCGGGCTTGCACTCGCGCCCAAAAAAGGCTCAGCGATTTATTGTGGAACTAAAGGCGGAATGGATGTTTTTTCCCGCAGTCTTGGTTATCAGTTAGAACAAACCAATATCCGTGTGCTGCAAGCATTTCTTCCGCTTGTTGATACACCGATGACACATGGTCGCGGGACAGGAAAACTCACAGCTCAGCGTGCCGCACAAGATATTGTATTAGGCATCGAGCAAGGCAAACGAATTAACAATATTGGCAAGGTGAAGTTGCTGCGGGTGCTGTTAGCGCTCACACCACGCCTTGCCCGCAACGTGATGAAATCGTGTAGCATATCAAGGTAGCTATCCAAGTCTCTATTATCACAGATTTGCATTAGCTTTTTGTGTAACGACATGATTTCGTCCCTTCGGTTAATTACAACGTAGTGAGTCTAGCATCTAGACATATCTACACTATACATTACAGCTTAATTTCTGCATTTGTTTGAGCAGTTTGGTTCCGGTGTCATCGTCAACCACAGGTGTTACTATTAGAAAAGTGCAAGCACCTGCCCAAGACATCGTTCAACCAATCATCACATCTTGGGGTTCTGCTACAACGATTGCCACTCCCCGGCCGTTGGGAAAATTATGTCGGCGAACTGTAGGATTGACACCTTCTGGAGCATCTAACGCTTTTTGAAGATTGGGTAAGCCGCAATTTTCTATTTGCAGGGGTAGAGTTCCCAAACTGCTTTACCATCTGCATCGGCTTCGTAGGTAAACATGTAGTACTTACCGTTTAATTCAGACAGCGCTTCAGAAGTGGTTTCGAATATGGCTCCGCCTCTGAAAGAAACACCACCATCTTCCGTCATGTTTCCAACACCATCACACTTGAATGTGGCGACACCGTCTGCGCACATCACAACACCAGCATGGGCGTGTCCCATCCAAGAACCATCTGGTCTCATGTGGGCCGTGAAAGCTGCTTGCGCATGAACATCATGGCCTAACAGCGTTCCAGCACCTTTGTTGTGAGTCTCCATAGCAGGTAACCCATATTTCCCAGAATCTATAGGCTTACTGGTTTCCTGTAACGTCATCGATCCAACCTTATCACCAAGCATTATTGTTCTCCTTTTTCAAAATTTGTATTTTCAAACCTTAGGCACCTAACATTAGGTGCCTACTCCTCACACACTTTAGAGCTGCACCACGGTTTAACCAGTGCTTTAAATGCATAGAAGCACTGAATTATTTGCATCACAGAGCGCTAGCAAAGTTGAGCGAAATCGACAAGATATCCAATTATTAAATAGCCATTTTATGCAATGACCCTACTTTAGTTGGATAAGGCACTGAGGAAGACACAACTGTTTTGTGGTATAATGAGATCCTGTAATCAGGGTGGTTTTTATGCTTGTTAAAAACAATCATGCAAATAAAAAACGATGGATGTCCTAGGGCTGGCTGCATAGTTCAAGATAGATAAACGTTATTACACACTTTTTAACACACCTGATTTATATGCTTATAAACTACTGTAACAAAATATAAAAAGTTGAAGCATTTTTATCATAATCCGCGTGTCAGGGGTTCAAGTCCCTCCTCCGCTACCACTTCTTTCAATACTATCAATATATTAAACCGTCTCAAAGAAGATCTTGAGGCGTTTTTTCCATTACATACCTCTTACACACTTTTTGGTTGGCTTCCAGACGCGCGAGACTATATCGTTTTATAGTGATTGGATGTGTTAGATGCCTGCTGTATCTTTTTAGGAAACAACTTGGTTCCCAAAGAATTACGGCATTATAGATTTTTTCCACTATCTTCAGGCGCCTTTTGCAATCACAATCAAGTCAATAATTTAATAGAGTAAATTCAAGGGAGGGTCAGATGCCAGATGTCGCGAAAATGTCAGTTGTAAATAAGCGTAGTCTTGTTGTTGAGGGGTTTACAAATAGTGTTCTTGACCCAAACGAGCCAATGCTTGGGCCGATTGAGAGTGGTGGTACAATCATAGCAAATACCGCGCCAGGGTGTTGGGGTCCGATGATTACTCCAAGGCTGCGCGGTGGACATGAAGTCACACAGCCGGTTTATGTCGATGGTGCAGAACCGGGAGACGGCATTATCATCCGCATTCGCGATGTTACTGTAACCTCAATTGCCACTGCGTCTGGGCACGACACATCACCTGAGGGATATTGTTTGGGTGATCCCTATGTCGCAGCAAGATGCCCAACATGTGAAACAGTGTGGCCAGAAACATATGTTCAAGGCGTGGGACAAGACTCTGTCAAATGTGAGACATGTGATAATCCAGTAAAGCCGTTTGAGATTTTGCATGGCTATACGGTTGCGTTTGATGGCACTAACAATGTTGGTGTCACACTTCCTCAGGCATCTGCTGAGAAAGTAGCCGCGCGCGCCGATCATTACGCTGCTTTGCCTGACAACTCTCGCCAACATTCAATTTTACATTATGCACCATCAGACATGCCTGCTGTTATGGTTAGGATGAGACCGTTTCTCGGGCAATTGGGCACTGTCCCCTCTATGGCAATGCCCGACTCTCACAATGCAGGCGACTTTGGTAGCTTTCTGGTAGATGCTCCGCACGACTATTCAATTTCGAAAGAGGAATTGATGGAACATAAAACAGACGGGCATATGGACATTGATGCGGTCAGACCTGGTGCAATTCTTGTTGCACCTGTTAAAGTCAAAGGCGCCGGTGTTTATGTTGGTGATATGCATGCAGCTCAGGGTGATGGCGAGATTGCAGGTCACACAATGGATGTTTCGGGTAGCGTAACATTGCAGATTGAAGTGCTGAAACGCTTCGCAATTGATGGGCCTGTTCTTTTTCCTCTGGAGGAAGACTTGCCGCCACTTGCCAAACCATTTACCGATGATGAACTCGCCAAAGGCACCAGACTGGCAAAATCTTGGAATGTAGATGATTTAGAGAGCCTGGCGCCTATCTCGGTTATTGGCACCGCATCTAACTTAAATGAGGCTATCGAAAATGGGCTTCAACGCGCCTCAACGCTATTGGATATGACGGTTCCCGAAGTTCGGAATAGGGCCACTATAAATGGTGCAATAGAAATCGGCCGCGCGCCGGGTGTCATACAGGTAACCTTTCTAGCACCGCTAGCGAAGCTAGATAAAGCAGGTCTTGGTGACATAGTACGTGAGCAATATAATATTTTTTAGGGCTATAGTTTTGGTAATTCGCAGGATATCTGAAGATGATTTGCGATATCCTTAGATAGTGCCAACAAATGCTGGTCTGCGCCAAAGCCCCCGACCAACTGAAAGGCGAGCGGCAAATTTGCAGCATCACGTCCATAAGGAATAGTGACGGTTGGGACACGCATCACTGTCCACAAGCGACTAAACAAGGGATCGCCTGTCGCCTCAATACCAGCTGGCGCACTCGAGGGCGCGGCTGGCGTCATTAGGGCATCATAAGTTAGGCACAACTCTGCCAACACTGCCTCACCAGCGTCACGAGTGGCCAACGCTGCCTCATAATCTGCACGTGAAGTCGCGAGTCCAGTTTCAATCAAACTGCAGAATGCGCCGCTTAATTTTTCAGGATGGTTTCGAAACTCAAACTGCCGGGCGCGAGCCACTTCAAAAGCCATAATTACTTTGTGACTTTCACTTAACTGAATGAACTCTCGAGGACATTCTAGATCTGTCACTCTAACGCCAGCAGACGCCAAAACATCGCGAGACTCTAAAATGGCATCTTGAATTGGTCGGCTCGCTTCATGCCAATGTGGACCTTTAAACAACGCGATTGCTCTCGGCGCTGGATCAGCAGGTAACTCATTTGGTAAGAGAGTGCCACAAAGCGCAGCCCTTGATAGTATCAAATCATCAATACTGCGTGCCAATAATCCCAATGAGTCGAGGCTCGTGGCTAGACCCATCACGCCTTGCAGATCAATTGACCCATAGCTAGCCTTGTAGCCAAACACACCACAATAAGCTGCAGGGCGCGTCAGAGATGCAGCGGTCTGTGAGCCAAGTCCAAGCACGGCCATACCATCAGCCACCGCAGCTGCCGAACCGCTAGATGAACCGCCTGGAGTATGTTCTAGATTATGAGGGTTCCGCGTCGGGCCAGGAGAAAAATAGGCAAATTCGGTAGTCACAGTCTTGCCTATCGGGATTGCACCAGCAAGAAGAAACATCTCTACACAACTGGCATTTCTTGGTGCTTGAAAATCAGCATAGATTGGGCTTCCCCAAGCAGTTGGCATATCAAGCGTGTCTATAATGTCCTTCACAGCGAACGGCACACCATGAAGGATCCCTTTTTTCGTTTGCCGGTCTGCTGCGCGCGCAAGCTTTAAGGCTCTGTCAGGGATTCGCGCAATGAACGCGTTAACAGCGCTGTCGCGTGCGTTTATTCGGGCAAGGTGATCAGTCATAACCGCTTCAGCCGTTAATTTTCCAGAAGAGATGTCAGCGGCGATCTGGGTGGCTGTCATTGAGCATGCATCAATGCTCATAGGATTTTTCCAGCACTTTCATCGCCGAAGCAAAAAGGCTTAAAGGAGGGTCATAGATTCCTCCCCCAATGCGGCCAAGATCACCGGTCTTATCAATGATGCCAAGTGCAATAAGAGGACCGGCGCCAAAATTCAGCAATGATCTGAGTGGTATTCCAATTTTGGGTGTTGCCTCCGTAAAATCATAATGCACGCCAAATTTAAGGACTTCACTGCGTGCATTAAAATTATCAGGCAGTACATTTTTGAAAATCTTTAATTGTTCCGGTGCGCTAGATAGCTGCATGGCGCCAAGACCTAATGCTTCAACCACTGCACTGTCGCCAATAGCACCAAGACACCTATCAGGATTAAGACTTTCAAGAATCTCGCCCTTCGGTGGTTCGGCCGTTTCGGTGAACCACCGACCTGGCAAACCAGCAATCTGCAGACCCATCCTAACACCGTTACCACCCATCGCGGTAATCATGCTAGACCCTGCAATGCCCTCGGCGGCCAGCATCATAGATTTTGTTGCCGCCATCCAGAGGTTGAGAAACATGCTTGGTGATTTTGCAAAAAAATCTCTCACTTCAGAGTTCACAAATCCGCCTTTTACACGACTTGCCAATTCGTCAAACAGATATTTCGTCGACATGATGGTACGTCCGTGGCAATCATCGCCATGGCGCAAACCAGATGATGCTATTGGGATAAGCTCAATGCCTTCTCCCATGCCCGAGGCCATGAAGTCCAATACGGGGCCGTTGATCCAGCGTAAATGCTCAACAGCCTCGTCTGATTTCTGACCAAGTCTGATGGCTGGACCCGTTCCACCGTTGATTGGCGTCAGACAAAATTGATTCCCATGATTCCCATCATAGACATAATGTAGCGGCATTTGTGGCGTGACGACTGCAGCCAATGGTGTCACCACATTAAAATCTTGTGCTGGCTTCAAGATGATTTCACCGGAAAGCAACATATTTGAAGCATCATCAAGATTTTTAGCGAGCCCCTCAAACACCGCGCCAACAGCAGCTGAATTCAAGATGGGCATGCATATTTCATCCGTCGAGTTGAAAGATGGCCCTGCGTGAAGAAAGACATTGTCTTCGAGACCAACCTGATTTTTTGCTGTCTCAAATCCACGCCAGAATGGTTGTGTGACCGAAATCTGATCAAACGCCAATAGATCTTTCGGGTGATAATTAAAATCTGTCATACCGCAACAAAATCACTTCCATGTATCTTCATACGCCTTGAGGCTTTTTTTGATAAACTCTGCTCTTTCCGAACCGAAAAGATGATCCGCACTGGTGTAAATATCAGCAACGTCATGCGCAACTTTGCGCAATACTGCTTCATCGTCACGACCCTCCTGCAAGGGGACATTCAACATTGTGTCTCCGCCGTAAGTCGGTATCGGGCTATTGCATTGTTCGGCCGGTTGGGCGACATCACCACCATTCTGTACTTCAAGAATGGCCTGCTTTAATTTCCGTCTCACCTTTGCAACGCCGCGATCCGTGAAACACAGATTTTCCCGCGCATGAATGTTTTTAGGGCCCTGTGAAACCCACGCATCATAATCTCCGGGATCGGCTTGCATTTGCTCGTAAGAGCGGTCTGGACCCTGACCATAGAAATCAGTTTTACCAAACCCTACCTCATCGCGGTTGGTCAATCCTTGCGGGTCTTCACCTTCCCTGAAATGTCGCCACGCGATAACTCTTGTATTCTCGTCATCAATCGGCACAACCCAACGAGACAAGCCGCAACGACCAAAATACAGAGATTTATTTGGCGTTGGAAAATGTCCCCCATTTTGGGTGAATGACGGCAACACTTTGTCGTGTATTCTTAACCAGATTATGTCCCCAACTCGTCTGGTGTTGGTGTAGAAATCACCCACTTTTGAGGAAAAATACTCAATGCGAGGTAACTCGGCGAATGCTTCGATGAACTGAGAGCGCACCGCTTTTGTGTGCAGATAGACTGTATGAAACGGATCCCACGCATTCTCCATAACCTGCAGCCAATTACAGGGCGAGTCGATCAGATATGGGAGCATCTCATCGCCATCATCGTCGAATGTGTCATAGAATGGAAACGGGGGGGTTTTGTCCGATGGCCCCATGTAGGTAAACGCAAGCCCTTTATATTCGATTACGGGATAGGCACCCAAACATACTTTGTCTTTGATTTTACTGGCTGGTGGCTCGCAGGGTGTTTCCAGAATGGTTCCATCAACGTCATATTTCCATCCATGATAACTGCATCGGATACCGCCTTCTTCAATTATGCCAAATTCCAGTGACATATTTCTATGCGCACAATGCAGATGAACCAAACCCAACCGGCCTTTTGTTTCGCGGAATAAAACCAAATCTTCACCCAAAACACGCACCCGGTAGGGCTTATCAGAAAATTGATTAGTCATCGCGATTGGGAGCCAAAAGCGGCGCTGATATTCACCACATGGCGTTCCTGGGCCTACCTCTGTAAGTAAGGGGTCCGGTTTCTCGGACCATACATATTGCTTGTCATGCCCCCTGAAATTTCCCTTTGGGAGGGGCGGGTTTCCTTTAAGCCTTCCATCTTCCATTTTCGACTCCCTAAACATGCTTTCAACAACTAACAAGAAACCTTTTTTCTTCTTAAGAGACTACATTCGCTGGTCAGGGTAGTCAATTCCGCTGACCAAACCCGTCTTGCTGGTAGACTATTGAGCATAAGGGTCGGGCATTGGTGCATCGCCTTGCCACACCGCCTTTTCCTGCATGAAGTCCCGGATCGCATTCGGTCCTAATTCACGGCCATAGCCCGATCTTTTGACTCCACCGACCGGTGCGCATGCGCTCACCGAACGATAATGATTGATATAGACGGTGCCCGCATGAACCCGGCTTGCAACGTCTTTGGCAAATTCAGCATCGCTGCTCCACACGCCGGCGGCAAGGCCATAATGTGAGTCATTCGCCATATTGATGGCGTCAGCTGTTGTCTCAAAACCATTGACGCACAACACAGGGCCGAAAACTTCTTCCTGCCAGATTTCGGAATCTGTCGCGACATTCTGTAGAATTGTAGGGGCGATGAAAAAGCCGTTCTCAAAGCCTTCAACGGTGACTTTATGGCCTCCGGCAAGAATATCTGCACCCGCCTGCTTGGCCCGGTCAAGCATCGCCAGTATCTTGTCAAATTGTGGCTTGTTGGCGATTGGTCCTATATCGGTATCGTCGCGTAACGGATCGCCGTAACGTAATGATTCCAGATTGGATTGCAGGCGCCGCAAAAAATCATCACGGATAGAATTGTGGATGATCAGCCGCGACCCGGCAACGCAGGTTTGCCCATTGGACAGAAAGATTCCTGACAAAACGCCATTGAGCGCATTTTCCAAATTGGCATCGGCAAACACAATCTGCGGGGATTTGCCGCCCAGCTCCAACGTCACGGGCTTTACATGTTCTGCGGCTGTTCCGGCTACTTTCGCGCCACCAATTTCAGACCCTGTAAAGGTCACTTTGCGCACTGCATCTGCCGCAACGATTGCTGCCCCGGCCTCATGCCCATAGCCGGTGATGACATTGATCAACCCGTTTGGAACAACCGGGGCAAGTAATTCGGCAAACACCACACTGGACGCAGACGCCATTTCAGATGGCTTGATGATGACGGCATTGCCGGCGGCCAGTGCCGGTGCCACTTTCCATGCGGCGATCATCAATGGTGAATTCCATGCGGTAATGGCGCCGACAACACCAAATGGCATGAGTTCAAGATGTGCCGAGACTCCAGGCTGATCGAGTGACAATTTTTCAACCTGCATATCGGCCAGCGCCATGGCAAAATGCCTGTACCAACCACCAAGCCCGGCCATTTGCGCCCGCACTTCACGGATGCGCTTGCCGTTATCGTTGATTTCCATCTCGATCAGCTGTTCGAAATTCTTGTCAAGATGGTCGGCGATGGCGTGCAGTACCGCTGAACGGTTGGCGCTGTCATCACGCCAATCAGGACGGTTGCAGGCCGTATTCGCCGCTCTGACCGCACCCGCGACATCGGCGGCATTCCCGCGGGCAAATTGTGCCCACACAGCGCCGGTAGCAGGATTTATACTGTCAATCCAGTCGCCGTTTTGTGGTGAAACACTTTGCCCGTCTATGAAATGCTGAAACTTTGGGTGCATATCACTAATTCCACTGGTTGAATGGTTTTAGAAAAAACCATATATAGGTAAATTGTCAATCTTTTGTGGTGCGGGTTTTCTAACACGCGTGGGTTTTGACGCAACTTTAAATTTTGGGATTTGTTGATGAAAGACATCTTATCTCTCTATGGTGGCAACTTGGCCTATAGCATTACCGGTAAACGTGACGCCGAAACGATCTTCTTCTGCCATTCCCTTGGCGCCAATCAATCACTCTGGCGTCGGCAGATTGAACAATTTTCTGAGACCCATTGTATCGTGACCTGCGACCTACGTGGCCATGGGAAATCAGACATATTTTCCACTCCCTATTCTATTGACATTTTGGCCCGTGACATTCTCGCGCTGTTGAGCCATCTCAAAATTTCTTCGTGCCATTTTGTGGGTTTGTCGCTGGGGAGTATGATTGGTCTGTGGCTAGGCGCGAATGCACCTGATCGGATGAGGCGTATGGTCCTTGCAGGGGCCAGCGCAAAGGTCCAAAACAGTGCTGCCTTCGACAAACGGGTCAAGAAAATCAAAAAGCATGGTTTAGAGTCAATATTTGCAGAGTTAGACACTCGTTGGTACGCTGATGGATTTGCCTCAAATTATCCTTCAATTGTCGACAAAATTCATAATATGTTGGCGCAAACCTCAATCGAAGGATACATCGGAGCAACGATTGCTGTGCGTGATTTCGACATCATCGAACTATTACCAGATGTCAAGGCGCCGATATTGCTGATCACCGGCGCAGAGGATAGAGCAACACCGCTATCAGAGGCTAAATTCATCAAGGAACAGTGCCAAAATGCAGATCTCACAATAATTGATGATGCATCACATTTGGCAATCTTTGAAAAACCAAAACTCTTTGATCATGCGCTTGCCAATTTTATCAAGGGCATTAGCTGAAAGTTATTTGTGGCGCCATAAAAGTGCTTTTCTACAATTCAAAAATCTAGGATTTATAAATCTAAAACCAGTTTTTTTGATTTGCACCCTGCGACACACAAAGCTAAGGAATTTTTCTGCTCATCTGGCATCAAAACGACATCATTATGGATGGGCTCACCCTCCAGGTAATCCACTACACAAGTGCCGCACACCCCAGCCTCACAAGAAGTTTCTACGTCGACGTTTGCTGTTTTCAAAGCCTCGATAATCGTCTGACCTTCGGCAACATCAATCGAAACGCCTGAGCGCGAAAGCTCAACGGTGAAGCAACCTCTTTGCGGTGCTTCATCGTTGGACTTGGAACCGACTGGATTAAAATGCTCAGTGATCAATGACCCACCTCGCTGCTCGACCGCCTCCGCAAGCGCAGTCATTAATCCCCGCGGTCCACAACAATATAGCTGTGCGTTTGATTCGCTAGCAACCAATTTGGTCAAGTCGATTGATTTAGAAGGATCGCCCCCATCGTAATGAAGCAGCATGTTTTTCCCGAATAGACGCGTGAGATGATCGACAAATGCAGTTGTTTCGGGCGCTCTTGCACAATAATAAAGCTTAACCGGTATGGCATTTTGGATACAATGATGTGCCATCGAGATAAAGGGCGTTATGCCAATTCCGCCAGCGACAAAAACATGTGAGGTCGCATCCTCAACAATTTCAAAATTATTTCGAGGATGCGATACCTCAAGCACATCACCAACGCGAAGTGATTGATGAACGAAGGCCGAGCCACCACGACTCTGATCTTCCAAAAGAACAGCAATTTGATATCGATTACGGACCTTTGGGTCACTCATAAGTGAATATTGCCTCACCAGTCCGTCGTGGAGAAAGACGTCGATATGACTACCTGCGGTGAAAGGGGCAAGGTCATCACCCTGTGCAGAAACCATTTCGATACTCAATATTCCTTTCGCCTCGTATCGCATCGCGCTTATGAGAATTTTTTGTTTCGCTACCATTTCAAAGCATCGCCCATGAAAAAAATTGTATTAGTAATTATGCTTTACAAACAGAAAATTAAGAATTGCATAGTTTAATTTATTTTCTGTATGTTTGTCACGCGTGTTGGTTACTATTAAAAGCCTTTGGGGGACCAAACCATAATTTCACGTTACACATTGACCGCCCTGTTATTTGTTGGTGCGCTTGGCGCAGTGAGGGGCAGCGTGCCGGCCATCTCAAAAATAGTAATCGTTGGCGGAATTGATCCAATTTTATATGCGGCCTCCATTTCGCTTTTTGGAGGTTTGCTGCTCATTTTGGTCAACCGTGTCCTTGGCTGGACCTCACCGTTGACCATGCAGGTCGTTAGGTTCTCATTAATCGGCGGATTTCTCGGTATTGCCATTCCACATATCATTTTCTTTAACGGTATCCAGAGCGTAGACGTTGGCATTGCCTCGGCGATGATAAGTGGCGTCCCCATCATCATTTATGTGCTTTCAATGATATTTAAAAAGGAGACATTCGCAATTGGGCGCTTCACGGGTGTTCTGTTGGGCCTCATAGGCGTCGCTTTGATTGCAGGTGCCGGCATAACAGAAGAGGCGCTGATAACTGCGTCTTTCGTTGGTGTAGCTCTCATCCTGTTATCCACCTTTTTCTATGCTTCAAATGTAGTATACATATCGCTGTATCTGCCTGAAAGCCTATCCCGCATGCAGGCTGCCGCATGGATGATGATCTTTGGGTCGCTGCCAATTTGGCTCTATATCTTAATCAGTAAAAATCTGTTTTTGATGTCCAGCACTACTCAAAACCCCGCTTTTCTCTTTCTAATTCTCCATTGTTTCGTTTCGGGTCTAGCTTACTATCTTTCTTTTTACATTATCTCAAATTATGGACCTGTGATTTACTCAGTGGCGGCCTATTTGATGGTTGCGTTTGGCATACTTATTGGCGTGATCGTATTCGATGAAAGTTACGCAACTTTTGATCTAGCTGGCGTTGGGTTGATCATCCTTGGAGTTGTTGCTGTGACCATAAAACCAAATCAGCCTAACACTGAACCTAGACTTGACCCGCCGCAGACATAAAGCGTTTGACCTGTGATAAAGTTGGCCTCGTCTGACATGAGAAATGCCACTAAACCAGCCACGTCCCCAGGCCTTCCAAAACGTCCAAGGGGAATCTTCCCCAGCTTTTGTTGCCGAATGGCGCTGCCGGGTGGGTTGTTTTTGACAAACAACTCCGTTTCCACAGGGCCGGGGGCGATTGCATTGCAGCAGATATTGTATCTGCCCAGTTCTAGTGCCCAAGTTTTTGCAAAACTTGCGACGGCCGCTTTTGATGCTGAATAGGCCGTTCGTGTAGCAAATCCTAAAATCAGCTCGGAGGAAATATTGATCACCCGACCTTCATTGTTTTTGATCTTAGAGGTGATGATGGCTGCCGACAATTCAGCCACCGCG
>JAQCEA010000015.1 GCA_027620495.1 Pseudomonadota bacterium
CGGAATAAAGATGCCGGAATAAAGATGCCGGAATAAAGATGCCGGAATAAAGATGCCGGAATAAAGATGATAGTGGAACAAGAAATGGATAGTGAAAACAGGCTGAAAATTGCCATACAAAAATCTGGACGGCTGGCAGATATGTCGCTGCAGCTTCTTGAAAAATGTGGGATTCAGCTGTCAAAAAGCCGTGACCAACTATTGTGCAGGTCACAAAATTTTCCGCTGGATGTGTTTTTGGTTCGCGATGATGACATCCCGGCATTTTTGGCAACGGATGTGTGCCAACTTGGGGTGTTGGGGCAAAATGTGCTTCGTGAAAAACAGGCGATCGGCAATGGCAAATTTGCTGGATTAAAAGAAGAATTGCCACTTGGTTACGGGCGGTGTCGGCTATCAATCGCGGTGCCGCAGGGATTTGCCTATGATGGTATCGCCTCGCTTCAAGGCAAAACCATTGCCACTTCATACAAAGGGTTGCTTAATGCCTATCTGCAAGCCAATAAGATTGACGCGGATATTGTTACCATGGAAGGCGCCGTTGAGGTGGCACCGCGGACGCATCTAGCAGATGTCATTTGTGATCTTGTATCGACTGGCAATACGCTGATTTCAAATGGACTGGTGGAACAGGATGTTATTTTGCAATCAGAGGCTGTGTTGGTCAAAAACCAGATTGCCGATCCTGATATTGCAAAGCTGTGTGACCAATTAATGTCACGTATCAAGGCGGTCCAGCGCGCCGCCAAAAGCCGCTATATTATGCTCAACAGTCCAATTGACAATCTGGCCGCCATCAAAGCCGTGCTGCCCGGTTCACAATCACCAACGGTTATGCCATTGCAAGGACGCGATGATATGGTGGCGGTGCATGCTGTCTGCGAAGAGGGCGTGTTTTGGGATACGATGGAAGATTTAAAGGCAAATGGCGCGAATTCGATTCTTGTCGTGCCAATCGAAAAGATGCTGGATTAGGGGCGGGGTAATGGCCAAAACTGTGAAAACCGCGCCGAACAGCGCTATGATAAGCCAACGGGCCCGGCCAGAAATTCTCGCCATGGGCGGTTATGTGTCGGCGCGGTCAATTGAAAAATCAAATCGTGATACAATTTTTCTGGATGCGAATGAATGCGCCTTTGAACCGTTTATTGGCGCGCAGAATTTATCGCGCTATCCCGAGCAACAACCAACTGCCCTGCAAGAGGCCATTTGCCGATGGCTAGATGTGTCAAAACGGCATATCACCATCACCCGCGGGGCTGATGAGGCGATTGATTGCTTGGTGCGGGCATTTTGTGTGCCGGGTCAAGATAACATTGTCATTTGCCCGCCAACCTTTGCCATGTATGCGCAATCTGCAACGCTTCAAAATGCCGAGGTGCGTCAGGCAAAGCTTGATAAAACATTTGATCTAGATGTTAAACTTATCAATCAAACTACTGATAAAAATACAAAAATTATTTTTGTATGTTCACCAAATAACCCAACGGCAAATCTTATGAACCGTGCGCGTATTTTGCGGCTATGTGCAGATTATGCCGAAACAGCCCTTGTTGTTGTTGATGAGACCTATGTTGAGTTTGCCGATAGCGAAAGTTTGATCCCGTGTCTTGATGCGCATGCAAATTTGGTGATTTTGCGCACATTGTCTAAATCGCATGCGGCCGCTGGGTTGCGTTGCGGGGTTGCGGTCGCGCGGTCTGATGTTACCGGGCTGTTACAAAAAGTGCTGGCACCTTATCCGCTAGCCCAACCTGTTGTTGACGCGGCGCTAACCATTTTATCGGCAAAGTCACAATCTGTTCTGGCGGCAAAGCGGCGAGACATTGTGACCCGGCGCAATCAGGTGGCGGCCTCGTTTGCCGCATGCCCGGATATCGTCGAGGTGTTGCCATCTGATGCCAATTATTTGCTGGTTCGGGTAAAAGACGCCGCGGATTTATGTGAAAAATGCCGCGCATCAGGCATTATTTTGCGCAACCAATCGCATCAGCCGGGGCTTGAAAATTCAGTGCGGGTCTCGATTGGCAGTGACGAGGATATGCAGGCTTTCCTTGCTGTGGTGAGGGGCGAGACCATATCCGCCCGCACCAATCAAAGGGTTGAAACTGTTATTCGAAAGACCAATGAAACGGCAATTTCAGTGCGGGTTAATCTGGATGCGGCCGCCCCGGTGCGGATCAATACCGGCATTGGCTTTTATGATCATATGCTAGACCAAATTGCCAAACATGGTGGGTTTTCTCTGGAAATTGAATGTGATGGCGATTTGCATATTGATCCACATCATTCGGTTGAGGATTGTGCCATTGCGCTTGGTCAGGCCATTCGATTGGCGTTAGGTGACAAACGCGGTATTGGCCGCTATGGGTTTTTCCTGCCGATGGATGAATCACAGGTCAAGGTGGCTTTGGATTTTGGTGGACGGTTCTATCTTGATTTTAACGCTGATTTTCCAGAAAGCCATGTGGGTGATTTGCCAACTGATATGGTGCCGCATGTGTTTTATTCACTTGCTGAAAATATGCAGGCCAATCTGCATATCGCGGTCACTGGTGAAAACACCCATCACATGGTTGAGGCTTGTTTCAAAGGATTTGGCCGGGCGTTGCGTCAAGCCATTCGCCGCGAGGGTGACGAAATGCCAAGTACAAAGGGCAGCCTATGATCGCAATTATTGACAGTGGAGGTGCCAATATTGCGTCTGTGCAATTTGCGCTGGAACGCCTTGGTGCCAAATCGGTTTTGACGCGAGACGCGGCAGAAATTGCGGCGGCAGACCGGGTGCTTTTGCCTGGCGTTGGGGCCGCACCGGTGGCCATGAAGGCCCTCAATGATGCGAAATTGATCGAACCAATCCGAAAACTTCGCCAGCCTGTGCTGGGCATATGTTTAGGTATGCAATTGCTGTTTGGTCGCTCATTTGAGGGGGATACGGATATGCTTGGCATTTTAGATGGTGAATGCCGCGCATTCACCCCGGCAGCGGGGCGATCCGTCCCGCATATGGGTTGGAATAGGCTGCATCCAACCACCACGCATCCGTTGCTGGCTGGTTTGGATGATATATCGCATGTTTATTTTGTGCATAGCTATTATGTGCCAGTAAACAAAGCCACCATTGCGACCTGCAATTATGGTCAGGATTTTACCGCGATCGCCGCGAAAGACAATTTTTTGGGGTGCCAATTTCACCCGGAACGATCTGGGCAGGTTGGCGCCCGTATTTTGCAGAATTTTTTGGAGATGCCGTCATGATTATATACCCGGCAATTGATCTGATTGGCGGCGCTGTTGTGCGGTTACATAAAGGTGATTTTGATCAATTGACACAATATGGCACCGATCCGGTGGCGGTCGCCAAAACCTATGCGGATGCTGGGGCCACTTGGCTTCATCTTGTCGATTTGGACGGGGCAAAAAACCCGCAAAACCGGCAAATTGATCTGATTGCCAATATCATTAACAGCACCGGGTTGTTGGTTCAAACAGGTGGGGGAATCCGGTCAGTAGATGATGTGGCCGCCCTACTTGATGCGGGGGCCGCACGTGTTGTTATTGGCAGTCTTGCGGTGCGTGACCCCGATGTTGTCAAACAGCTTATGCACGATCATGGGCTAGAAAAAATCTGTCTGGCGGCCGATGTCATTTGGCAAAATGACGCCTTTTACATTGCTGTGTCAGGATGGCAGGAAGCCAGTGATCTCAGCCTGTTTGATTTCTTAAACATGTATGAAATGGCGGGGTTAACGCATGTCTTATGCACCGATATTGATCGTGATGGTACATTGCAGGGGTTTAACCGATCGCTCTATACCAATGTAAAACAAGAATTTTCACATTTGCAACTGCAGGCATCTGGCGGGGCAAGCCGCCTTGAAGATTTGAAAAATCTGGATGCGGATGGGGTGATCATTGGCAAGGCCCTGTATGAAGGGCGCTTTAGCGTCGCCGAGGCGCTGGAGGCGACCGCATGCTGACCAAACGTATTATCGCTTGCCTTGATGTGAAAGATGGCCGGGTGGTCAAAGGCGTGCAATTTAGAAATCATGTCGATATGGGTGATATTCTAGAGCTATCACAACGCTATGCAGATGAAGGCGTTGATGAATTGGTGTTTTACGACATTACCGCTAGCAGTGATGGCCGGGTGGTTGATAAAAGCTGGGTCAATCAAATCGCCCGCCGGATCAATATACCCTTTTGCGTGGCGGGTGGAATTAGAACGGTTGGCGATGCCAAGGCCATTTTAAATGATGGCGCAGATAAAATTTCTGTCAATTCGCCAGCACTTGAGACGCCTGAATTTATTACCGAACTTGCCGCGGCATTTGGTACACAATGTGTTGTCGCAGGTATCGACAGCCGCCGCGAGGATGACGGGCGTTTGCAGGTATATCAATATACTGGGGACGCGGCCAAAACGATCAAATCTAAACGCCAAACGGTTGCTTGGGCGCAACAGGTTGTGGCGCTTGGTGCCGGTGAAATTGTCTTAAATTGCATGAATAATGACGGGGTTAAAAAGGGCTATGATATTGAACAGTTAAAAGCTGTCAAAGCGGCCGTTTCGGTGCCAGTGATCGCCTCTGGTGGGGCGGGTGATTATCAGCATTTCGCCGATTTGTTTCAGACCACCGATATTGATGGTGCGTTGGCCGCATCGGTGTTTCATAGCGGCAAAATACCTATTCCTGATCTAAAAGCCTTTTTACGGGCGCAATCTATCGAAGTGCGAGTGTGATATGCCGATGATCAACAGTGAAAATCTTGCATGGGAAAAGGGCGATGGGTTGTTGCCAGCCATAATTCAGGATGTGAATACTGGTCAGGTATTGATGCTTGGCTATATGAATGCGGACGCACTTGCCAAAACCGTGGACACAAAAAAAGTGACATTTTATTCGCGGTCAAAAGACAGATTATGGACAAAGGGCGAAACCTCCGGCAACTGGCTGGATTTTGTGAGCGCCGAGATGGATTGTGATGCCGACACAATTTTGGTTCAGGCCTGGCCACATGGCCCGGCATGCCATACCGGAAGCCGGACCTGTTTTAATGATCATGCGGCCAGCACAAGCCTGTTTTTAGACCAATTATCCGCGTTAATTGTAGCGCGCCACCGCAGCATGCCGGAAAATAGCTATACAACCAGCCTGTTTCGCGATGGCACCGCGCGGATTGCCCAAAAAGTGGGAGAAGAGGGGGTCGAGCTGGCATTGGCGCGGATGAAAAATGATCCAGAAGAAACCAAAAATGAAGCGGCAGATTTGCTGTTTCATATGATGGTGTTACTGGAAGATGCCGGATTGGCATTCAGCGATGTTGTCGCAGTGTTGCAAGAGCGCCATAAATAACACGCATATTTTGAAAAAAAATGGCTCCCCGGGACGGATTCGAACCGCCGGCCAAGCGATTAACAGTCGCTTGCTCTACCGCTGAGCTACCGGGGAATAAGCCTTGAGAAAACGGTTATACATAACAACAACCGATATGCAAGCCCGTTTTATTACAAATCTGTTTTGAATGAATCAGCGGCTGGTTTGTTGGTGGCTATACTGGCTGATTTTGACATGATGGCCTCTGCCAGACGGTTGATATCATCATGGTCAAGCGTTGTGGCGGCAACAACCCCGGTTTCACGTGCCAGCCGCGCGCTGCCGGATCGCTGATAGGACGGGTCATAATGTGTTTCCAAAAGGCTTTTGATAAAATCTGGCCAGTCTTTACGGTCAATCATGTCTTTCCATGTGGCGAGCTGTTTTGCACTATGGCGGTGCGTTAACTTTGACAAAAGTGGCATGATAAATTCAGGCTGGTTGATCATATGGGCATAGTCACGCTGCAGAAAATTTACCCGCGCATCGATTGGTGCTGTTACCCGTATCGTTGGCGCGTTTCGCATGGCGGCCCAAAATGCTGGCGGCACATGAATATTACCAATTTTGTTGCTTTCGGCCTCGATCAATATGGTTTGCCCGGGGGCGCATTGTTGAAGCGCCTTACAAAGCTGTGATTCAAAATAGCGTTGCGTTGGTTGCGGCTGGCCGGGTTCGCTTCCCAACAAAGAGCCGCGATGACAGGCTAGTCTTTCTAAATCAATGATAGGCGCCCCTTTTGCAGAAGCCGCCCGCAAAATATGTGTTTTTGCCGTGCCGGTCTGGCCCGATACAATCATGAGCGATAATTGTTTTGGCAGATGATCCAAACAATCTAACACATGACGGCGATAGGATTTATAGCCGCCATCAATCACACTGCTATGCCAGCCAATATTGCTGAAAATTTGCGCCATTGCGCCACTACGCTGGCCGCCGCGCCAGCAATAGATAAGCGGCCGCCAGTCCCGCGGCTTATCCTGTAACGAACTTTGCAAATGCGCGGCAATATTTTGCGCCACCAGAGCGGCGCCCGCCCGTTTTGCGGTAAACGGGTTGATTTGCTTATAGATGGTACCAATTTCTGCGCGCTGTTGATCATTCAGAACCGGCAGATTGATGGCCCCCGGTATATGATCATCGGCAAATTCAGCTGGTGAGCGCACATCAATGATGGTGTCAAATTTATGAAGATCAGCAAGGGAAATATCTGGCGATATGCCGGTGATAGGAGGTGCCATGTTCATTCCCCTCCATTCACAAGCTGAATACCGGCAAATTGCCGGTCGAGCTTGCCGATCGCCGCCGCCCTGTGGCCAGCCTTGACCAGTGCGTTTACGGCATTTTCAGCATCCTTTGCCGCAAACACCCCAAGCAGGCCGCCACTTGTCTGAGGATCAAAAAGAATGGCAGTGCGGTTTTTATGGTGCGAGGCATGATCATGGATGGTCACGGCAAGCTGGTTTTGTTCATGCAAGCTGGATCTAATACCAGCTTCGATAAGATGCGTCACACCATTCAAAAGTTGCAGTGATGCAAGATTAATCGCACAGCCCGTGACGCCCACGCGCATTGCCAGATTTTGCGCATGTCTGGCCAAACCAAATCCGGTCACATCAGTTGCCGCGATACTATTATGCTGCATAAAAATATCCGCCGCTTGCCCGTTGCTTTGGCGCATGCTGGCAATGGCATCATCAACCGAAACAGCGTCTGCTTGCAGCTGCATATGGGCGGCCATGATCACGCCGGTACCAAGTGGTTTGGTCAAAATAACCCGTAAATCTTCATCCTTATCGAGCATAATTTTAGATGGTAATATGGCGGTGCTGCCGGTGATCGCAAAACCAACAGACAAGCCGCCACCCTCGCTTGTATGACCGCCAACCACGCGAACACCAGCCTGACTATGCGCCAATAAAGCACCGGCCAAAATATGCGTTAACTGGTTTGTTTGTATCGATAATTCTGTTTCTGGTAAATTTATAATAGCTAATGAAAAGAGTGGCTTGGAAAGTGATGCATAGATATCGCTTAACGCATGAACCGTTGCAATTTCACCAAGTAAAAATGGGTCAGATACAATTTCAGACAAGACATCAACCGATTGTACCCAGCCGGATATGCCGGGCGGTATGGCCAGTACCACGCTGTCTGTTTCTAGTCCAACTGGCGGCATTAAATTGGGATTGGCACCTTTTTGGACAGCCAATGCGATAGCGGCTTGCATCGCCGCTTGCAACACTTGATGGCTGGTCTTTGCCGCACAACCCAGACAGCGCATAGAGGAAAAAGCCGGGTCGTGCTGGGCAAGGGCGGTATGATCTGGTTCAGAGGGATGCGTTTTCGATAACCCGGCAAAGCGGGTGATGCCGGGTGCAACCGGCATTGATAAATTTTTGAATTTTTGCATAAACCGGCGGTCAATCCAGCATTTCAGGTGCCAAAACAGCCGCCCAGCCATTACAATATCACCGCGCACGGCTATGGCCCGCCGATCGCCCGTGCCAATAAGCGCAAGATAATGTGTTTGCGGGGTCCAAGAGGTGAGTGGCTTGGCAAGGATATAGCGGCGCAGATTACGCGCCAGAATCTTGCCAGCCCGCACTGCAAATACACCAGCTTTTGGACGCGGACTGTGGCTGACCGCGGCGATATCGCCAGCGGCAAAAATATAGGGGTGGCTGGTTGATTGCAGGGTCGGTGCAACCATCACAAACCCATCAGAATCAAGATCTAGCCCGGTATCCGCCAGCCAGCCCGGGGCGGCCACTTGTGTAACCAGAAAACACGCATCAAAGGCATGTGTCTTTCCATTATCCATGGTCAGGGTATTGGCGCTAATTGCCGTGACACGGCTGTTATATAGAATATCCGCACCGCCAGCGCGCAGGGTTTTGTCGACAAGCCTGCCAGCCTGCGGTGCCATTTGCGGCATCAGACGGTCTTTGTCGGTGATTACACTCAATTGTGGGGCGGTGCCAGTTTCTGTTTTCCATCTGGTGATTAAGGCAAGCGCTAATTCACATCCCGCGGCCCCGCCACCAATTACCGCCAATTTTTTTGGCAAATTTTTGGGTGTTTTCAGGGCAAAAAGCGTTTCAAACCGGTTTTGAAATTTTGCGATTGGTTTGACTGGGATGGCGTGTTCGGCGGCCCCGCTAATCATGGCCAAGCTTGGTTGGCCCCCGATATTGATCGACAGCACGTCAAACCGTAACGCCGGGCGATCATCAAAATAAATTTCTTTTAAATCAGCATGTATCCCGGTCACCGTTGCCACAATTATGCGTGCATTTGCCGCCGCGGCGAGATGCCTTAAATCAATATGCAGGTCTTTATCCTGCCATACGCCCTCTACATAGCCGGGCAGCATACCAGAATAGGGGGTGCGACTGCTGTTTGTGACAAGGGTCAACCGCAACCCCTGCAGTGGCTGCATTGCAAAAGCTTTTAAAACGGCAATTTGTGCGTGGCCGCCACCAACCAAAACAAGATCGCCAATAATCGGATGACTTGTCTGCATCAGCTTTCATATTGACCAAGCTGGCCCTTAAAAAAAGCCGCGGCTGGCCGGTCCGACAAATGTTGTGCATGTATCACTTCGCCAACGAAAATCGTATGGTCACCACCGGCATAGGTTTGCCATGGTCGGCATTCTATATGGGCCAGCGCATGGGTGATCAAAGGGTGCCCAGATGTACCAAATGTCCAGTCAACACCAACAAATCGGTCACTGTCTTTGCCAGCAAAACGCCGACATAAATCGATTTGATCAGCCGCCATGATATTGATGGCAAAGCCGGCAGTATTTTCAAACAGGCCAAGATTTGAATTTTTATTGTCCAGAGACCACAAGATCAAAGGTGGGGCCAAAGATACTGAATTAAATGAATTAACAGTCAAGCCATAGGGGGTGCCATCGGGTTTGGTAACGGTTACGATGGTCACACCAGTCAGATAATGCGACAGAACCTCGCGCAAGTTAGATGCAGTAACATCAGCTTTGTTTGATGGCATGATCGTCATGGCAACTCTTTGATGGCGACATGTCGCCGGTAAATAAAACTAGCCGTTCTTGTCGGTTCAGGCTGTGTTCATCGATCCTATATGATCGTTAGCGTTAACAAGGCGGCGATCTCGATATCATAGCCTTTACATAGCGTTTAATTCTGTCTGCCGATAGGGTTTCGGCGATAATAACCGCAATAAAAATCAACAAACAGCCGATGATAGCAAGAATGGCCAGCTGTTCGCCAAGAAGCCACCAGCCAAAAATTGCCGCAAATACAGACTCTAGCGACAATATAACCGCCGCCGCCGCCGCTGGGGTGTGACGCTGGGCGACCAGTTGCAAGGTGTATCCAATCCCCACCGCCATAACCCCGGCAAACACAAGCTGTGGCCACATTGGCAGAAAATCTGCCAGTTGCGGGCTTTCCAGCGGCAGCATAATCACACCCGCCAGCACCGCCGTGACAAGGGATTGATAAACAGATAATTGAAACGGTGCTGTTACCTTTTCAAGCACATGTTGGATCAATAAAATATGGCCAGCCCAAAAAAATGCTCCGCCAATAATGAGCAGATCACCAAATTGCGCATCGAGTGACGAGGTGCCAGATAGCAGATAACTTCCGGCCATCGATAATAATACGGCTGGCCAGATATTAAGTGGCACATGTCTGCGCAGAAAAAATGCTGCAATCAGCGGTACCAAAGGCACATATAGCGCGGTTAAAAAGGCGGCATTTGCCACATTGGTATAAAGTAGGGCGGTTTGTTGCAACCCAATGCCGCCAAACATCATCAGGCCCAAACCAAACGCCGCAAAATTAAGGTTTTGATCTTTTTTGAGCGCTCGAAGCAAATTGACTTTGCGGGATTCATACAGCGCAAAGGGCATAATCACACCAGCGCCAATCAAATAGCGGCCAAAGGTAAAACCCATCGGCCCGATTGTTTCCATACCAGTCTTTTGCGCGATGAATGTTGTCCCCCAGACAATGGCGGTAATGCACATCATGCAATTCGCGACAAAACGGGACAAATTCGTGTCTCCTTGGTGACCGGGATCAAATAAAGGCTGATGTTTGTTCGGAGTTTTTCTTTTGACTTTTGATTCTGACTGTTTGTTTTGGTTTTTTCACACCATTTGGTCACAGCCAGTGATGCATATTGTCTGCTGGCACCGGGTCTTGGATAACTGACGCCGCGCATGCGATGGAGGCCCGGACCGGAATTGAACCGATGTACACGGTTTTGCAAACCGCTGCATAACCACTCTGCCACCGGGCCACCGCAAGGAATCTGAGTGTGATATACGATGATGTCGGTGACGTCAATCATCTGCGCGCGCTGTTTGCATAGTTTATCTATCGGTATTTTAGTTTTTTCTTATGAAAGGTTAACGCTGGTATTTTCACGAACTGATTACGCTATGAAACCAAAATGGCGATGATGGGGTGGTATTATCGCTTGGTGATCGTTTTGGGACCATTAATGTGGGGACAAGGTCAGCACTTCCCGCCGATGTTGATGTGATAAATAACGGGACGGCACGTGTGTCGCTGAACGGGCCTGTTGGGTCGATACGGACCGCGCTGGCATCCTTATCCTATCAACCACCAGCCAATTTTTTTTAGTGAAGATACATTGACCATTACCGCGCAATCCGGGCCAATCAGACGGTCTGGGCTGACGATTCTTGATGTTGCGGCAAATTGCGGCAATGAAACTGGCACTGCGACGCGTTTTGACCTTGGTCAATATGATCCAGATACTGGCGTTTTTACCACGCATCAATATGTGACGACGGTGTCGCTTCAAACCACACAATTTCCGCAAGCCTTTTATGGATTTTGTAAAAATGGGATTCGCTATGACCGTGAAGATGGGCTGGTCAGCAAAACAAAAGGCGCGAATGGCAAAAATGGTCAGCCAATTCGGCGATTGGCAAAATGGTTGGATTGGCGCGAGCCGCAATCAGAATTTGGAATGGCGTTGGCATGGCGGGGCAGATAATCAAAAGCTGTTTTGGGTTGGTGATGGTGCGAGTGCACCGGTGAGCGCCAGCGGTGCCGACATCGGACAAGCGGTATTTGCCCGGTTGTTGATTGCCTATGATTTAGCCCAATCCAGCCTGATCAACTATTCTTGGACCCGGCCAATCATATCTAAACGCGATAAAAAAGTCGAATTTAACTATTTCACTGCCGGGTCGATGTCCGAAGGCGGATGCAATACGCCAGCCCCCTATAATTGCCAGCCAGTCCGGACAGTTGGACATGACAAGCTGGCCATTTTGGGCGCGGCAAAAGCGTCTGGCTTTTGGTTTGCCATGCGTGAGAATGTGCATAATTGTGTGGATGGCGAAATCAACAGCATTTGTGGACATTATCGTGAATGGGGCGGCTCATCCAATGACCCCGCTATAAAATTAGGCGGTATATTTCCAATAGATGTCGCAGCGAATCGGCAAGTTTGTCGTGCCAACTGAGGGGCTAGTACGGGCTAAATCAAGCCAATGGCGCTGGCGAAAATGGTAAAAGTTGGCAATCGCAAGCAAATCATTGAATAACAGTGTAACAGGGTTTATAAGCGTCAGATGTTAGCGCGATAAATAACGGTAACAAGTTATTATCACTATCCATTTTTTGTCTTCCTTTCTGATCATAAACAGTGAGTGTCAATAATGCAGAACAGCTCATTCGCAACCGCCCGCAAAACTATGGTTGATTGCCAGTTGCGTCCATCCAAAGTAACAGATCAGTTTGTATTGGATGCCTTTTCGACGATTCCGCGCGAAGAATTTGTTGGCAAGCAACAACGCGCGTTGGCGTATGTTGACGAAGATTTGCCGTTGTCTGGTGGCCGCTGTCTGATGGAACCAATGGTGCTGGCACGCTTGCTGCAAGCGCTGGAAATCCGGCCTGATGACAATCTTTTGATTGTGGGTGCTGGCTGTGGGTATGGCACGGCGATTGCTGCAAAATTGGCTGGGTCGGTGATCGCCATTGAGACACGTGCAAATCTTGTGGAAAAAGCGCAAGATGTATTGGTTTCGATTGGTATTGATAATGCGGCGATCGTCAAATCACGTTTGGTTGATGGGTACCCGGATGAGGGGCCATACGACCGCATTTTGATTGAGGGTGGGGTTGAAGTTGTTCCCGATAGTTTGCTTAAACAACTAACGCCAAAAGGCCGGTTGGCAGCGATTTATCGTAAACCGGGTCATCCGGTTGGTGTGGCCAGCTTGTGGATGCGATCTGGCAAAGACTTCACCCGCACCCCGTTATTTGATGCCCGGGTGCCAAACCTTGATGAGTTTAATGCCAAGGTAGAATTTTCCTTTTAACACCTTTGTCATAATGGGGCTGACATTTTGATAAAATCTCGTTCTTATGTTTATGCCTGCGCGTTGTGCCTTGGTTTGGTTCATGCCAGCACAAATGGTGTGTTGGCCGATACGCTTGACGATGCGTTGCGGGCGAGTTTGCAAAATTCATCTGAAATTGCCGCCGCCAGACAAGGGTGGCTGGCGGCCCGCGAAAACATAGAAACCAAAACATCGACAAGCGATTTAAAAGCAACTTTGTCAGTGACGGGCAATCAATCGCATACAAATACGCCGACCAGCAATGGGTACAAACAATCTGAATATGGTTCTGGCAGCATTACTGTGGCCAAGAATTTATATGATGGCGGTCAGACTTCGGCCAATATGAAGCTTGCACAAATTCAACTCGACGAAGCCACCGCCAGCTACCTTGCGACAGAACAAAATGTCATTTTGACCAGCATCGAAGCCTATTTGAATGTATTGAAATCGCGGCGTGATGTGAATTTGAATGAATCCAATTTAAAACGGCTACAGGCACATTTGGATGCTGCACGTATCCGCGTTGAAGCTGGCGCGGCAACACCAACACGCTTGGCCGAGGCCGAAGCGCGTCACGCGCGCGCGAAATCCAACGCATTGGTCGCCGCCACTGATTTGCAAAATGCCGAAGATGCCTATAAATCGCTTACCGGTTTGCAGGCAGGTGATTTAACTCTTCCCGCGACACCGGAAAATTTGCCCAAACAAATTGGCGAAGCTGAAAAACTTGCCAGTTCAATGCACCCCTATGTACAGGCTGCACTGGCCGCAGAACGCGCCGCTGATCAGGCCTTTGATACGTTAAAAGCGGGGGTCAGCCCAACATTGTCTCTGTCATTATCGGCAACGTCAAAAGACGCAACCGGGACAAGTTCTGATTTGGATGTGTTGGCTGGGTCTTTGGTTTTCTCGACCCCTATATTGTCGACAAATGCCACCCGTGCCAAGGCCCGCAATGTAGCGGCGTCCCATCAACAGGCAAAATATGCGCGCGCAGAGGCTGTACGCGCCGCCGAAGTTCGTGCGCGCGCCGCTTTTCGCACACAAGAAACAGCAAAAATTAACCTTGATGCTGTCCAGCGTGAGCTAAAAGCATCAAAACTTGTTGCGGCAGGCATTGCCAGCGAAGCCCAGTTTGGTCAAAAGACAACACTTGACCTGCTTGATGCGGAACAAGATTTGAATGACGCCGAATTAAGACTTGTAACCGCGGAGCATAATTTGCGGCTAGCGGCCTATCGGTTACAAGCGGCCATTGGTGGTTTAACCGCTGAATCTTTGGGGTTGGGCGCTGTGCTTGGCACGCTGGACAATATGCCAATGCCAGCTGACCCATTCAGCACGACCTTTCCATTTTCAAGGCGCATCGCTGAATAAGATCATGCCAGCTGTTCAGCCCACATCCAAAAGGGATAACGGGATCGGTGACGCTGATATCTGGCTGTTAGAAACTGTGGTCTGGCGCGCCCCCTATTTTCCTGTTAATGGAACTGCCGCCATGCCCGCACCCGCGGCCTTACATGAATTAAACGGCACGCATGTCGTTGATCTGGTAGAGATCGTTCTTCACGGCGATGCCCCATCACCAACAGATGATGGCAAGGCGGATTCATAAATAATCGGTTAAAACCGGCCGAAGATACGTTGCAAGCTGGCCAGTAAAGTCGTACATAAACGCAAGTATTTTTGAAATTTAACAGCCCTTTTTAGCCAGCAGCAGCCATGACCGACCCCATTCTGCCTAAAACCTATGATCCACAAGCCATTGAACCGAGCTGGTATGATCAGTGGGTGTCAAGCGGACATTTTGCATGCGACCCAGAGTCGAACAAATCCCCCTATACGATCATGATGCCGCCGCCAAATGTCACTGGCAATCTGCATATGGGGCATGCGCTGACATTCACCTTGCAAGATTTGTTGATCCGCTATCACCGCATGGCTGGGCGCGACACATTATGGCAACCGGGCACAGACCATGCCGGTATAGCGACACAAATGGTTGTCGAACGCCAGCTTGCCGCACAAAATATATCGCGGCGTGACCTTGGGCGTGATGCCTTTATTGAAAAAGTCTGGGAATGGAAAGCCGAGTCTGGCGGTATGATCCACAAGCAACTGCAACGCCTTGGCGCTTCGCCTGATTGGGACCGGGAACGCTTTACCATGGACCCGGGGCTGTCGGAAGCAGTGATTAAAGTGTTTGTTGCCTTGCATCGTGACGGTTTGATTTACCGGGACAAACGGCTGGTCAATTGGGATCCAAAACTGATGACCGCTATTTCCGATTTAGAAGTCGAACAGCGTGAACAAACAAGTTCTATGTGGCATCTTAAATATCGTCTTGTCGGCACGGATAATGAATTTATCTCGATTGCCACGACCCGGCCCGAAACCATGCTTGGCGATGGGGCGGTGGCGGTCAACCCCGAAGATGAACGGTATCAACATCTGATTGGCAAAATGGTAATCTTGCCGCTGTCAAACCGGCATATTCCAATTATCGCCGATGATTATGCGAAAATGGATAAAGGGTCGGGCGCGGTAAAAATCACACCAGCGCATGATTTTAACGATTTTGAAGTTGGTCGCCGTCACAATTTGCCTTTGATTAATTTAATGACAGCGACAGCCGCGATGGAGTCGATTGATGAAATCCCAGAAAAATATTGGGGTCTTGATCGCTATGATGCGCGGCGGCAGATTTTACAGGATCTTGAGGCGGAAGGGCTGGTTGAACGCGAGGAAGTTCTGACCAATGTGGTGCCGCATGGCGACCGGTCAGGCGTTGTTATTGAGCCATGGTTGATGGATCAATGGTATGTGAATGCTGAAAAACTTGCCGCACCAGCGATTAAAGCGGTTGAAGATGGCCGCACCAAATTTGTGCCAGAGCGCTGGAGCAAAACCTATTTCGAATGGATGCGCAACATCCAGCCATGGTGTATTTCAAGACAATTATGGTGGGGACACCGGATCCCGGCCTGGTATGGACCGGATGATACCGCCTTTGTCGAGGAAACTGAGGAAGCCGCCATCGCCGTGGCAACCGCACATTATGGCAAAACTGTTGAATTGCGCCGTGATGAAGATGTTTTGGATACATGGTTTTCATCTGGTTTATGGCCGTTTTCTACACTTGGCTGGCCGGAAAGCAATGCCGAGGTAAAGCGATATTATCCGGGTGACGTTTTGGTCACCGGCTTTGATATCATCTTTTTCTGGGTGGCCCGCATGATGATGATGAGCATGCATTTTATGGATGGTGAGGTTCCATTCAAAGAGGTCTATATCCACGCTTTGGTGCGGGATGAAAAAGGCCAGAAAATGTCAAAATCAAAGGGCAATGTTCTCGACCCGCTGGAATTGATTGACCAGTATGGGGCGGATTCGCTCCGTTTTACATTGGCGGCAATGGCGGCGCAGGGGCGTGACATCAAAATGTCGACCAGCCGGCTTGAGGGCTACCGGAATTTCACCACGAAAATTTGGAATGCTTGCCGGTTTTTACAAATGAATGACTGTACCAATGCCAAAACTATTGATCTTTCTACAGTCAACGCACCGGTCAATAAATGGATTGTGTCCGAATATAATACAGCCATTGCAAAAACCACTGCTGCCATTGAATCCTATCGATTTAACGAGGCGGCAGATGCCTTGTATCATTTTATCTGGCATAGCTATTGTGATTGGTATGTTGAACTGATCAAGCCCAGCCTTGGTGCCGATGACAGCATGATTGCCGCCGAAATCAAGGCCACCGCCAGCACCATTCTGGCTGGTACCTTGCGTCTGCTTCACCCATTTATGCCGTATCTGACCGAAGAGCTGAATCAAAAAATCTTTCAAAGTGACGCCATGTTAATCGCCGCCAACTGGCCGCAGGCAACAGCCGATACAGATCGTAACGCGGTCAATGATATGCAATTTCTGATCAGCCTGATTACCGAAATTCGTTATATCAGGTCTGAAATGAACGTGCCATTGTCGGCCAAGCCAATGTTGCAAGTCAGAGGCATGACCGCGGCACAAGCCACTGTTTTGGACGCGCAAAGCGCCGCCCTGATGCGATTGGCACGGGTATCTGGGGTAGACGTAGTTGACCAGTTTGCCAAAGGCACAGCCCGTGGTAGCGTTGACGGGGCGGATATTGGCCTGCCACTTGCCAACATTCTTGATTTAGATGCCGAAGCGGCACGGTTGAGAAAGGATATTGGTGGGATTGAAACGGAAATAAAGAAAATATCCGGCAAATTAGACAACCCGAATTTTCTGGCAAAAGCCCCAGATGACGTTGTGGCTGAAAACCGCCGCAGGCTTGAAGATGAACACGTAAAACTAGATGGATTAACCGCGGCTTTGCGCCGTTTGGCCTGAATGACAAAAGACCTGATAGAGGAGAGAGACCATGCCCGATAGTGTAAAACCAATCGATAAGAGTAAATTACCTAGCCGACATGTGTCTGTCGGGCCGGAAAAGGCCCCGCATCGGTCCTATTACTATGCCATGGGCATGACCGAAGAAGAAATCGCCCAGCCACTTGTTGGGGTGGTTTCGACATGGAACGAAGCCGCGCCTTGTAACATTGCACTCGCACGCCAAGCACAAGCGGCAAAACGCGGGGTGCGCGATCATGCCGGATCGCCTCGGGAATTTACCACCATCACCGTCACAGATGGTATTGCCATGGGGCATGCGGGCATGAAATCATCGCTTGTTAGCCGCGAGGTCATTGCTGATTCAATCGAACTGACAGTGCGCGGCCATTGTTATGATGCGGTTGTTGGTCTTGCTGGCTGTGATAAATCACTTCCCGGCGTGATGATGGCGATGGCGCGTTTGAACGTACCATCGGTATTTATGTATGGTGGGTCCATCTTGCCCGGTCGGTTCAAAGACCGTGATGTCACCGTTCAGGATGTTTTTGAAGCTGTTGGCGCGCATGCGGCCGGCAATATGTCTGATGAAGATTTGCACGAACTTGAATGTGTTGCATGCCCTAGTGCCGGGTCTTGTGGCGGTCAATTTACCGCCAATACAATGGCTTGTGTTTCCGAGGCAATTGGCCTTGCATTGCCGGGATCAGCCGGGGCGCCAGCACCGTATGAAACACGTGATGAATATGCCTATCATTCAGGCCGGATGGTCATGGAATTGGTAAAAAGCCAATTGCGGCCACGCGACATTCTTACGCGTAAAGCCTTTGAAAATGCGGCAACTGTTGTGGCGGCTTCTGGCGGGTCTACCAATGCTGGCTTGCATTTGCCCGCATTGGCATCCGAATGCGGCATTGAATTTGATTTGCATGATGTTGCCGAAATTTTCAAAAAGACACCCTATATCGCTGATTTGAAGCCGGGCGGACGGTATGTAGCCCGTGATATGTATGAAATTGGCGGCGTGCCGGTGTTGATGAAAGCGCTGCTCGATGGTGGATTTTTACATGGTGACTGCATCACCGTGACCGGCAAAACAATCGCAGAAAATCTGGCTGATGTCAGTTTTCCAACAAATCAAGATGTTGTCCGGACAACTGCAGACCCTTTGTCACCAACTGGCGGCGTTGTTGGGTTGCGCGGTAACCTTGCCCCTGAAGGCGCTTTGGTAAAAGTGGCCGGTATGAAGGTTTTGAAATTTACCGGTACGGCGCGGTGCTTTGATTGTGAAGAAGATGCCTTTGCGGCTGTTGAACGGCGCGATTACAAAGAAGGCGATGTGCTGGTGATCCGCTATGAAGGGCCAAAGGGTGGTCCGGGTATGCGCGAAATGCTGGCAACAACAGCGGCGTTATACGGACAAGGGGCCGGGGACAAAGTGGCATTGATCACGGATGGGCGTTTTTCCGGTGCGACACGCGGTTTTTGTATTGGTCATGTGGGGCCTGAAGCGGCGGTTGGCGGCCCAATTGGCCTGTTGCAAGATGGGGATCAAATCACCATTGATGCCGAGGCTGGCACCATTGATGTCGATCTTAGTGGCGAAGAACTGGCCAAGCGCAAAGCGGCTTGGACACCGCGTGGTACAGATTATAACGCTGGTGCCATCTGGAAATATGCACAAACTGTCGGATCAGCCGAAAAAGGCGCGATTACACATCCAGGTGGTAAAGCAGAAACGCATATGTATGCAGATATTTAGCGATTAAAATTAATTAAAAATATTAAATAAATAGGCGGGGTCAAACCTGCCTATTTTTATTTGCTGAACAACAAAAATCAGAAATGCAAATCGCACCAAATGGGTGTGTGGTCTGATGGCTTTTCAAGCCCGCGCGGGGCCTTGTCAACACCAACCGCACCAAGACGGTCAACAGCTTCGGGCGACAGCAACAAATGATCAATCCGCACGCCATGATCGCGTTGCCATGCCCCAGCCTGATAATCCCAATAGGTATAGATGACCTCATGCGGGTGGCGGGCACGCAGCGCATCACAATAGCCAGTGTGGGTGAGCCTGCGAAAAGCCTGACGTGTTTCTGGGCGGGTGAGGGCATCCCCCTCCCAGCCAAGCGGGTCGTAACAGTCCACATCATCTGGAATGACGTTAAAATCGCCGCCAAGAATAATCGGTTGTTCGCGCGCAAGAAGCGCCGCCGCACGTTGATTTAACCGGTTCATCCATTGCAATTTATAGTCAAATTTAGGCCCCGGTGCCGGGTTTCCGTTTGGCAAATATATACTGGCCACACGGACATTTTCTATGCTGGCCTCGATATAGCGGGCTTGTTCATCACGATCATCACACGGCAGGCCGCACATAACATCATGGATCGGATGGCGGCTGGCAATAGCCACGCCATTATAGCTTTTTTGCCCATGAATAGCGACATGCCAACCAAGTGCAGAAAACGCCTCACGCGGGAAATTTTCATCTTGTGATTTTGTTTCCTGAAACAACAAAACATCACAAGAATCTGACTTTAACCAATTGATAATTATATCTAATCTGGATTTTGCCGAATTCACATTCCAACTGGCAATGCGCATCCGATTAAACTGAAAAAGATGTGCCGCAACCGCATGATGCTGTGGCGTTTGGGTTATTGACAGCGAAATATGACCCCATCAAATCCTGTTTGTAATCAAGTTCAGCTGTATCAACAAGCTCCAGCGACATGGCATCGATAACAATTTCAACATCATGCGCGGTAAAAACGCAATCGTCAGGCTGCTTGGTGGCGTCAATGCTAAAATCATATTGAAAGCCTGAACACCCACCGCCCAGCACCGCGACGCGAAAAAAGCTGCCATCTGGTTCATCTGCAAGCATTTTGGTAATGCGCGCCGCGGCAGATACGGTTAGGCCGAATTTACCACCGTTTGCAGACGCTGATTGGTCTTGGACGGCGTCGTTAGATGCTGATGTGAATTGTTGCTGTGTCATTTGATTGCAAAGACCTGTTTTCATGCCGCGGCATCTTGTACCACTAATAATATGAGGGTTTGAGAGGTTTGAATCAAGCCATTCAATCCAAATAAGCATATGGTTAAGATTGCGGTTTTTATTGACTAGGCCTACATTAACCGGGATTGGATGACATGGCGACATAGTCATCAGCCCGGTAAAAGTGAAACAGCGTGAACATGATAACCGAACACAGGGGGCTTGCCCCATATGCGTCACATGGGCCGCAATCGCGTGGGCGGCTTTTAGCCGAAGATGATGGCCGTGAAGCGACCAGCCGGTCGCCTTTTCAGCGTGACCGTGACCGTATCATCCATTCAGGCGCGTTTCGCCGTCTTAAACACAAAACACAGGTTTTCGTCTATCACGAAGGTGATTATTTTCGCACGCGGTTGACCCATTCGCTTGAAGTGGCTCAGATTGCCAGATCTATGGCGCGGGCGTTGCAACTGAATGATGATTTGGCCGAAGCCGTGGCACTGGCACATGATCTTGGCCATACGCCATTTGGTCATGCTGGCGAAGATGCGCTTAATCGGGCAATGCAGAATTTTGGTGGGTTTGATCATAATGACCAAACCATCCGCATATTGACTCATCTGGAACAAAGATATGCTGGTTTTAACGGCTTGAATCTAAGCTGGGAAACGATCGAAGGCGTGGTCAAACATAACGGCCCGGTCACTGGTGATGCCGCTGGCCGTGACCCGGTCATTACGATTGATCAGCAGTTTCACCTTGAACTGCAAGATTACGCCTCGGCAGAAGCCCAGCTCGCCAATCTGGCTGACGATATTGCCTATCTTTCGCATGATTTTGATGATGGGTTGCGCGCTGGCCTGTTTCGTTTGGAAGATATTTGTCATTTGCCCCAAGTGTCGACAGCTTTAAAAGATATTGATCAACGCTATGGCGCGATTGATCTTGGCCGCACAACGCATGAGCTGGTAAGGCGATTAATTTCCGTATTTGTTGAAGATTTGTTGGCTGTGTCATCGCGTAATTTGGCCGAGGCAAAGCTATCAACAGCCGATGATATACGCAAGGCTGGCCGCCCTTTAATTGCGTTTAGTGCGCCTATGGCGGCTGATCTTGATTGTTTGCGCGATTTCTTATTTCAGCATATGTGGCGTCACTATAAGGTCAACCGAATGACAAGTAAGGCAAAACGGGTGGTGACAGATCTGTTTGATTTGTTTATGTCCGAGACCAATATTTTGCCGCATGATTGGCAGTTCAGCGCGGGCGTTGCACTGACTGACCTCTCACCAACCCAACGGGCCCGTATTACTGCCGATTATATTGCCTCTATGACAGACCGCTATGCCATCATAGAACATCAAAGGCTATTTGATTTAAGCCCCATTTATAAATAGAGATACAAAGTTAGTTTTGATGAATATTTTCCAGTATTTCGAAAGTGAATTCGCCAGCATCTTGGCCGAACTTGTCGGGCAGGGCCTGTTGCCAGAACATCTCGATGCAAACCGTGTGGTATTTGAATTGCCGCGCGATGCAACGCATGGTGACCTTGCCACAAATGCGGCGATGATCTTGGCAAAACCAGCGCAAAAATCGCCGCGTGATTTGGCGGCTGTGTTTGCCAGTGCATTTGCAAAAATTGACGAGGTTACCGCGGTTGATATTGCCGGGCCGGGATTTATCAATCTGCGCGTATCACCCATTTTATGGGCGCGTCAAATTGACGATATTATCAAGGCGGGTAACCAATATGGACGCAGTCAAATTGGCGCAAGTGCCCATGTGAATGTTGAATTTGTCTCGGCAAATCCAACAGGCCCCCTGCATGCGGCGCATGCACGCGGTGCTGTCATTGGTGACGCGCTGGCGGAGCTGATGGCATTTTGTGGCTGGGAAGTGACCCGTGAATATTACATTAATGACGCCGGAGGGCAGGTTGATGTGTTGGCGCGGTCGGCATATCTGCGCTACCGCGAGGCGTTAGGTCAAGATATCGGCGACATACCGTCCGGTTTATACCCAGGAGACTATCTAAAAGATGTTGGCAATGCCCTCGCCAAACAGGTGGGTGATCGTTATCTAGATCGGCCTGAAGCGGAATGGCTGGATGATTTACGCCAGTTTGCCATTCAGTCAATTATGGATGTGATCAAACAGGACCTGATCGCACTTGGCATCCATATGGATGTGTTTTCATCCGAAAGGTCATTGGTTGAATCAGGCGCTGTTCAGCATGCGATAGATCAGTTACAGGCCGCCGGTCACCTCTATACCGGCGTCTTGGCACCGCCGAAAGGCAAAGAACCAGAAGATTGGGAACCACGTGAACAGCTCTTGTTCAAAGCCTCTGAATTTGGTGATGATACGGATCGCCCTTTGCAAAAATCGGATGGTAGCTGGACCTATTTTGCCGCTGATGTCGCCTATCATTTAAACAAGCTTGAACGCACCAAGGGTCAATTGATCAATATTTTTGGGGCAGATCATGGCGGCTATGTGAAACGCATGAATGCGGCGGTCGCTGCCTTGTCCGGTCAAGACGATATGCTGGATATTAAATTATGCCAGCTTGTCAATTTGCTTGATAAAGGCAAACCCGTCAAAATGTCGAAACGTGCTGGCACATTTGTCACCGTTCGGGACGTTATCGATGCTGTTGGTGCTGATGTCATCCGCTTTATCATGCTCACCCGCCGCAATGACCAAACGCTTGATTTTGATTTTGCCAAAGTCACCGAACAATCGCGCGATAATCCAGTGTTTTATGTGCAATATGCGCATGCCCGGGCCTGTTCGGTATTGCGGCAAGGCGAAGCGCCAGATCAAGCCGATTTGGCTTTGCTAACCGCCGACGCTGAATTGGCCTTGCTAAAGCAACTGGCAAGCTGGCCTAAACTGGTCGAATCTGCGGCCCAAGCGCATGAACCACATCGCATTGCATTTTATTTGGTGGACCTTGCTAGCCAGTTTCACAGCTTGTGGACCGCCGGGCGTGAAAACCCATCATTGCGTTTTATTATAGAGGGTGATCAAGCGGTAACAGATGCACGGTTGATGCTGGTCAAAGCAACAAGTTTAGTTATCCGGACAGGATTAAATATGCTATCGATTACAGCGCTGGATGAGATGTAGTGGGGCGGCATGGATACCGAGGATAAGCAAAGCCGTAAATCAAAATTGACATGGTTTGTTTTTGGTGTTGCCATTATTGGGCTTGGGGCAATAGGCGCCTATGTTGTGTGGCCGCAGCTATCGCTGAAAACACCAACGGATGTAATTATCGTGAAAGCTGTTGACGGCCCGATCAAGGTGAAACCGCTTGATCCGGGTGGGGCAAACGTTGCACATCAAGATTTGCTTGTGATTGATATGCTGAAAAACGGCACCGCCAATTCTGGCGAGGTGGAAACGCTCCGTCCTAATCTTTCTACACCGGAACCCCCGCCAATTGACGGCGGCAAACCAGCAGATGCAACGGCTGAGGGAAAATCGGTAACGGTCGCCACAGATCATGTGACAGCAGATGTGGCAGAACAGCCTGAAAAACCGGCACCATCGGTCAAGAAGGCAGATTTAGACACCACAAAACCGGCGGAAAAACCTCTGGCAAAACCGGCGGAAAAACAGGAAAAAGCCATCAAAACACCGCTTGTCAAACAAACAGACGAGCCAGCTTTTGTGATCCAGTTAGCGGCCTTTCGAAGTGCCGAAAAAGCCGAAGAAATTGCAAGTTTATTATCGGCAAAACACGGCTCTAGGCTAGACGGTATAAAGTTACAAACCATGCGCCTTGATACTGGGGCAAATGGTATTTTCTTCCGCGTGGTCAGCCCGCCTTTGCCAAGGGCGGAGGCAGAAACAGCATGCACCAATTTACGGCGGGCTGGTCAGGATTGTTTTTTGCGTAAATTTACCGCACCAGAAGGGTAAATCTTACAGCATGATTGTGGTATTTTCAGTCAAATGACAGATATAAACACAGATCCATTTGACAATGATCATTCGGGCCATGGTCATTCGGGCCATGGTCAGCCGGAACAACTCGCGCTTTTCGTCAATCTTGACGGGTTTGAAGGGCCGATTGACCTGTTGCTCAATCTGGCGCGCGACCAAAAACTTGATCTAAAAAAAATCGCCATATTGCCGCTTGCTGAGCAATATCTAGAATTCATCAACAATGCACGCGAACTGGATCTGGAAATTGCCGCCGATTATTTGGTGATGGCGGCATGGTTGGCTTATTTAAAATCACGTCTCTTACTGCCTGACCCTGAACCAGAGCAAAATGACGAAATTATCGATATGACTGACGCTTTGCGTTATCAGCTGTTGCGGCTTGAAGCCATGCAACAAGCGGCAAAGCGCTTGCAATCATTGCCAAAATTGGGCCAAGCCCGGTTTGCGCGCGGGGCCCCAGAACAATTTGCCAGCAGCAGTGCATCTGTATGGACAGCATCTTTATATGATCTTTTGGCTTGCTATGGTGATATCCAGTCAAGCGGTGAGGCAGAAACCCTAACCATAGCCGCGACAAGATTATATTCGGTGGAAGAAGCGGCAAAGCGCTTGCGCCATCTGATATCAAGCATGTCTGACTGGACGGTGCTTCAACATTTTCTGCCGCCAAATTTGTCCAAACCGATGGATGTACGGTCAGCCACCGCATCACATTTTGTGGCGTCGCTAGAATTGGCGCGCGAAGGTGTGCTACGACTGCGTCAAGATTCACATTTCGCACCTATTTATCTAAAAACAAGAGATCAGGCATGAGCAGTTTGGACAAGCTGACAGAATATGCGGCAACATTAGAAGCATTGGTATTTGCTTCGGACAAGCCTTTACGCGACCGCGAATTACAACATCATTTGCCTGATGATATGCATGTTGCTGATGTCATGGCGGTTGTGATGCAACGTTATGATGCATCTAGCGGTGTTGAATTATGCCAAGTGGGGGATGGCTGGGCGTTTCGTACCAGACCCGCTATTGCCGAACGCTTGCAACAGCATAAAACGATTGAACGGCCGCTATCACGCGCCGCCCTCGAAGTGCTGGCGATCATCGCTTACCATCAACCGATTACCCGTGCAGAGATAGAGGAAATTCGCGGCATCAGCCTGTCAAAAGGCACTATGGATATTCTGCTTGAACTTACATGGATCAAACCACGTGGACGGCGCAGTACCCCGGGACGCCCGCTGACATGGGGGACCAGCCCGGCATTTCTTGATCATTTTGGATTAAGCGACATCACCGACTTGCCCGGGATGGAAGATTTAAAAGCGGCTGGCTTGCTTCGTAAAGGGCAAATTCTGGGCGCGCTGATGGATCACAATGCCGGTGATGATGATGCCAGTGATGACAGTGATACCTATGACAGCGATGATGATGGTGATGATCTTGACGGCGATTTTTTAGAAGACGCCTTGCTGGACGCTGGCTATGACGGAGAGGCGGATGCTTGAATTTGATCAAGTGCAGCATGCCTACAACGGCACCCAGTCAGTAAATGGTGTCAGTTTTTATGTTGAACGCGGTGAAGTGGTATCACTGTTGGGGCCATCAGGGTGCGGCAAAACAACATTGCTGCGGCTTGCCGCTGGTCTTGAAAAGCCGCGTGCTGGCTGTATCAGGCTCGATGGTCAACTGTTATCAGATAGTCAGGTCACGGTTCCACCGGAACAACGCGGTATTGGCTATATGTTTCAAGATTACGCGTTATTTCCGCATTTAACAGTGTTGCAAAATGTGACCTTTGGCCTGTCACATCGGGGCAGCGGGTCTACGCGGCGCGGTTTGGATGTATTAGAACAGGTTGGCATTGAAAACGCGGCCGATCTCTATCCACATGAATTATCTGGCGGCCAGCAACAACGTGTTGCCTTGGCTAGAGCGCTGGCACCAAATCCAGCCGTTATTTTGTTAGACGAGCCGTATGCCGGGCTTGATAGCCGTCTTCGTGAGCGTATCCGCGATGAAATGCTGCATGTGTTAAAAGCCGCAAACGCGGTGGCGTTGATGGTCACCCATGATGCGGAAGAGGCCATGTTTATGTCTGACCGCATTGTTGTTTTGCGTGATGGCAAAGTGGTGCAATCTGGCCGCCCCGTTAACCTTTACTGCCAGCCAAACAGCGCCTTTGTGGCTGAATTTTTTGGTGAGGTGAACCGGGTAGATGGGGTTGTTGCCAACAAAAAAGTATCAACGCCTCTTGGTGATTTTGATGCACCCGATGGTTTGCAAAATGGGTATCAGGCGAGTGTAATCATACGCCATGAGGCCTTGTTTATTGATCCCGGCAATGATGGTGTGATTGCCGAGGTTATGGAATCGAGACTTTTGGGGCGAGCTTCATTAATCCATCTATCGGTTCCAACTGGACGCAGTGAAATCCATCTTCATGCGCGCATTCCAGGGCTCAATTCGATAGAGGTGGGAAGTCAGGTGCGGGTAAGGGTTGACCCCAGTCAGGCATTTGTATTTCAGGCTGGTGCGTAAACCCACCCATATTTGCCATTACCACAGATATTTTCTTACAGATTTCTATCTCTTTTTGGCTTCGATAGCTTGTGGTTAGTTATCACGCACTCTATAGTGCCTCTATCGTGCGCAGCGGCGTCAAAACCACCGCGCAGCAGCGTTTTATTTTGAGGAGCATAAGCATGTTTGGCGGTTCATTTAGTATACTGCATTGGATTGTGGTGCTGGCAGTCGTTCTATTGTTGTTTGGCGGTCGTGGCAAAGTATCTGCCATCATGGGCGATTTTGGAAAAGGCCTGCGTAACTTTAAGACTGGTCTGAAGGGGCCAGACGGCGAGCCAGCAGACGATGATGCGGCAGAAGCAATAGAGGCAGCGCCGCGCCCGGTTACAAAAGCGGCAGCAAAAAAAGCACCAGCTAAAAAAGCGGCGGCAAAAAAAGCGGCAACTAAAAAAGCCCCGGCAAAAAAGAAATCAGCTAGCAAAAAAGCTAGCGCCAAAAAGTAGGCACTAGGCCCACCTGATGCTTGATATTGGTGGTTGGGAATTTTTGGTCGTTGCCTTTGTGCTTCTTATGGTTGTTGGGCCAAAGGAGTTGCCAAAGATGCTGCGTGGATTCACCCGCGCCATGCGCCAAATCCGGAGCATGGCGTCTGAATTCACCCGTGGCATGGAGGATCTGGCGTCTGACAGCGAACTTGGCGATTTGAAAAACACTATTTCTGACGTCAAATCTGGCAATTTAGATCGCATTGCCGACAAGATTGATCCCGGTGGGGAATTAAAAGAGTCTGTGTCTGATATCAAATCTAATGGTGATTTTGATGACGCGATTGAAGAATTATCTAACATAAAAAATATTGGTGGCGATGCTGGTCAGCAAATGGCATCTGCGACAGCGCCAGTTAAGACGCAACCAAAAGCGCCCAAAGCCAAATCAGCGAAAAAGAAAAAGAGCTAAAACGAATGGCCGACAAGCAAGCCGCAACCTCTGGAATTGACGAAGGGCAGATGACGCTCATTGATCATTTGACTGAATTGCGCAACCGTCTTGGCATCGCGTTGGCGGCGTTTCTTGTCATATTTTTGGTCAGCGTTGCCCCGTGGCCGGGCACAACAAGCAACAGTATTGCCTATCATGTATTTGTGTTTTTGCAGGCACCGTTGGCAGAAATTCTCGAAGAAAAAGGCGGCGGCAGAATGATTTTCACCGCTTTGCATGAAGGGTTTTTCACCCAAATCAAAGTTGGATTTTTCACCGCGCTTTGCATCACCTTTCCAATTTTCAGCATCCAGCTTTGGAAATTTATCGCGCCCGGACTGTATAAAAATGAAAAGCAAGCCTTTGCGCCATTTTTAATTGCTACGCCGGTTTTATTCATGGCCGGTGCCGCCATGGTCTATTATGTGGTAACGCCAATGGCGTGGGGATTTTTTGTGTCATTTGAAATGGGCGGTGCGGCGGGGGCGCTACCAATCGAACTGGAACCACGTATCAGCGAATATTTATCATTGATGATGCGGCTGATATTTGCCTTTGGTCTGGCTTTTGAATTGCCAGTTGTTTTGTTGTTGCTGGCACGAGCTGGTTTGGTAACCCCGGAGGGTCTTGCCGAAAAGCGCAAAATTGCCATTGTTGTGGCTTTTGTTGTCGCCGCTATTTTGACCCCGCCAGATGTGATTTCTCAGCTTCTTTTGGCGGTACCAATTATCATGCTATATGAATTATCAATTTTCGGGGCGCGTATGGTGGTGCCGCCCTATGAAAATGAATTTGACGATACATAAAAATTTTAATAGGCGGCATCATGCGTGCCGTCCAATTGTAAAATGGTAGACACGAAAGATGCATGACATACGCTTTATACGCGAACACCCTGACCAATTCACCGCGGCAATGCAACGCCGTTCAGTGGCGGTGACCGCTGATCAAATTTTGGATATTGATAGCCAGCGTCGTAGCCTGCAGGCCGAAATTCAGGACATGCAATCGTGCCGTAACGCCGCATCAAAGGATATTGGGACGCGAAAGGCAAAGGGCGAAGATGCCGAAGACCTTATCGCCGAAGTTAACCGTATAAAAGCCAAATTACCGCAGCTTGAAAACGAGGAAACAGCCCTAGCTGAAACGCTTGAGGGGTTTTTACTTGAGCTGCCAAACATTTTAGATGAAACGGTTCCTGATGGCGCCGATGAAACCGACAATGCCCTTGTACGCACTGTTGGTGACATTCCGAAATTTGATTTTGTGCCAAAAGACCATGTGGTCATCGGCGAGGGGCTAGGGCAGATGGATTTTGCGCTGGGGGCGAAACTGGCCGGGGCACGGTTTGTTGTGCTGTCGGGCCAGCTGGCCCAACTTGAACGCGCGCTTGCTAGCTTTATGCTGGATACACATACACAAGAATTTGGCTATGTCGAGACGTTGCCGCCAGCACTGGTAAATAGCAAGACCATGACCGGCACAGGCCAACTGCCAAAATTCGCCGAGGATCTCTATAAAACCGATGATAAATGGTTGATCCCGACAGCTGAAGTGCCGCTGACCAATATTGTAGCAGACGATATTTTAGACCAGTCAAAACTGCCACTTCGCATGACCGCCTATACCCAGTGTTTCCGGTCTGAAGCTGGGTCAGCTGGCCGCGATACGCGCGGCATGATCCGCCAGCATCAATTTTCAAAAGTTGAGATGGTATCAATTTGTCACCCCGATCATTCCGCCGCAGAACTGGAACGAATGACAAATTGCGCTGAAACAATTTTGCAACGCCTAGAGCTTCCATACCGGGTGATCAAATTATGCAGTGGAGACACCGGGTTTTCAGCCCAGCAAACCTATGACCTTGAAGTCTGGCTAGCCGGTCAGGATGACGGGCGTGGCATGTACCGGGAAATTTCCTCTTGTTCGAATTGCGGGCCATTTCAGGCACGCCGCATGCGGGCGAGGTTTCGTGACAGCGCAACAGGGGACACGCGGTTTGTGCATACATTGAACGGATCAGGCCTTGCCGTTGGACGTACACTTATTGCTGTGCTTGAAAATGGCCAGCAAAATGACGGGTCGGTGATTTTGCCCAAAGCATTGCATAGCTATATGAAAACTGACCGCTTGCTGCCTGTGGCGGCAAGCTGATGGACGCAAGCACGCATAAACCAATTCGGCGTATTTTACTCAGTAACGATGATGGCATTGACGCGATTGGCCTTAAAATTCTGTATGATATCGCGGTGCAATTTAGTGATGATGTCTGGGTGATTGCCCCGTCTGAAAATAGATCCGGGGCGTCGCGTTCAATAACATTGCGGCGTGATGTGGCGATCCAGCAAATCGGGCCAAAACGCTATAGCTGTTCGGGTACGCCAGCAGATTGCATTATTTTTGGTATGTCGCAAATTTTAGACCAGCCGCCAGATCTGGTTTTGACCGGCATTAACCATGGTATGAATGTGGCTGATGATATTTTATATTCTGGCACAGTTGCAGGCGCGATGGAGGCCGCATTGCTTCAGGTGCCAGCCATTGCAATGTCACAGCGCCATGGCCGAGATGATATCGCCGACTACGCGCCGAGTCAGCGATTTGGCGTTGCCGTTGTTCGGCATCTGCTGGATGTCGGTATTCCTGATCGGGTAATCATGAATGTCAATTTTCCAAAAACCAATGTCGATCAAATCAAAGGCATGAAACCGGCCTTTCTTGATCGTCATAAGCTGGGTGATGTGATTGTGGCGGGGGAAGGTCCGCATCATTACCGCCTTGGGCCATTGCATAGTGACCCACAAAAATCGCCGGGAAGCGATCGTGCAGTTTTGGATAATGGGTGGATTTCGTTGACACCGTTATTGATGGATGTCACCGCACAAGATGTTATGGCATCATTAACGCCAACCAAACTGGATGTTGAACCTGTATGATAACAGGATGTGTGTAATGCAGGAATTTCACACTGAAAAAGCCCAGTTAATCATGACATTGCGCGGTATGGGGGTGCTTGACCCAGCGGTTTTGTCAGCCCTAGAGGCGGTGCCACGCGAATTGTTTGTACCCGCGGCATTGCGACAGCATGCCTATGAAAATGCGTCGCTTCCCATAGCGTTAGACCAAACAATCAGCCAGCCTTATGTGGTGGCGCGCATGACCGAGGCGTTGCAGCTAACAGGCCGTGAGAGGGTGCTTGAAATTGGCTGTGGCAGTGGCTATCAGGCAGCTATTTTAACATTTTTATGTCGCCGCGTTTATTCAATGGAACGGCTAAAGCCATTGTTGGTTGACGCCGAAAACAGGCTGCGTGATTTAAGAATTTCTAATATTAGCCTGCGGCATAGCGATGGGGCAAAGGGGTGGCCTGAAGCCGCGCCATTTGACCGCATTATTTTGACATGTGGTAGCCGCAAAATTCCAGACATTCTGTTGCAGCAACTGAAAATTGACGGCATCATGGTAGCCCCAGAGGGGGCTGATGGTGCACAGCAACTTGTTGTCATCACGCGCCGCGAGACCGGCTTTGAACGTAATATTTTGATGCCAGTCACTTTTGTGCCGCTAATTGAGGGGTGTTAACAATGTCAAACACAACCACCAACGCCGGATATTTAGGGATATATCTGATCGGTGTGTTGACCGGCAGTGTCTTGTTCCTGACGGGCTGTGGACCAAACCTTAGCCTAACCCGGGCCACACCAGCCCCGGTCACGGTGGCACCGTTGCGCCAGGCTGTAGAAGCTGTGCCGGCAAACGGCGTAATCAATGTGCGGGCTGGCGACAGCCTGTATGATATCGCCGCCCGGTATCAGGTAACGCCGCAATCGATTATTCAGGAAAATAACCTTGTTGCCCCCTTTACATTGCGGACCAGGCAAAGCTTGAAAATAACCCCGCCACGCACGCATATTGTGCGGTTTGGTGATTCGGTCAATCTGATTTCACAGCGCTATGCCGTCAGCCCGTATCAATTGGCACAGTTGAACAATCTAGATGCGCCATTTGAATTGACCGTTGGGCAACGGTTGCAATTACCTATGAGCCTTGATTTCAGTGTTTTGGATAGCGGTGTGCCTGATGGGGCTAGCCCCGCTGTTGCTGTTGCTGTTCCCACCCAACCAAGCCAACCGCGAAAGAAATTTGTTGCGCCAAAATTGGGGGCAGGCGGGTTCAGCTGGCCAGTTGAGGGGGAAATCATCACAGAATTTGGCCCATCCGCCCGGGGCGTTCATAATGATGGGGTGAATATTGCCGCCGACATGGGCGCACCAGTTACCGTATCGGCCAATGGCACGGTTGCCTTTGTTGGTGATAACATCAAAAACTTTGGCAAGCTAGTTCTGGTCAAACATGATGGCGGTATCATCACCGCCTATGCCCATCTTGACAGTATTTCTGTCAGTGAAGGCGATGTTTTGGCCGCTGGGGATTCAATAGGTAATGTGGGGGCAACAGGGCGCGTGGATCGCCCGCAATTGCATTTTGAAATCCGTAAATCTCGCCAGCCAATTGACCCGCGCAGTCTGATTTCTTGATTTGATTGCGCCGTGATTAGCCTTTTAATGTCAAACGGGTGTTGGTCCGCGCCGCCAAATCAGTGATATATTGCCACGCCACCCGGCCGGAGCGTGCGCCCCGTCCAATTGACCATGCAAGCGCTTCAGCTCTTACATCAATTTTGCTGACCTTGATATTGAAATAATTTATATATTCATCAATCATTTCAAGATAAGTGTCTTGATCAATTGAATGGAATCCGACCCACAAACCAAATCGATCTGACAGCGATACAGTTTCTTCAGTGGTTTCAGAAGGGCTGATCGCAGACGAGCGTTCGTTTTCCATCATCTGGCGCGGCATCAAATGCCGACGGTTAGATGTAGCATAGAAAATGACATTTTCCGGGCGGCCTTCGATACCGCCATCAAGCGCGGCTTTCAGCGATTTATATGTGCTTTCGCCCTGTTCAAATGCCAGATCATCAGAAAATACAATAAATTGTCTGTCGATCGTTGCCAAAAAATTCATTAACAGCGGCAAATCAGCGATATCCTCGCGGTGAATTTCAACCAGCCCACAATCAAGTCCTGAAGCTAAAATGGCACCATGAACAGCTTTTACAAGCGATGATTTACCGGTCCCCCTTGCGCCCCACAGCAGAACATTATTGGCTGGCAATTTGTTGGCAAAGGCGGTGGTGTTCGCCATCAGCAAATCGCGCTGTTCATTAACGCCGCGCAGCAGCCCCAGTGCCAATCGATTTACCGAATGGACCGGTGCCAATTTACGGATATCGGAATGCCAGACATAGGCCTCAGCTCGTGCAAGATCAGCACTATTTGGCAGCGGTGGCCATTGACGCTCTAGCGCATCAGCAATGCGTGTTAACTGTTGCAACATGGCATCATCATTAAGTTTTGACATGGTAAATACTCACAAAAACCTTATTGTGTTTCGAAAAACTGGTCTGAAAGGACATATGGGTCATTGCGACAAAGCGCAAGGGCCGTTATGTTCCCTGTAGATTTTTTTCATGACAAGCGGAGACACCGAATTATGTTAATCACCCCTGCATTCGCACAATCATCCGGCGGCTTAGCTGAAGGCGGTTTTGGTCTGTTGCCCATCATTTTCGTGATGGTCATTTTCTACTTCCTTCTTATTCGCCCACAACAAAAACGTGCCAAACAACACAAAGAAATGCTAGCCGCCATCAGACGCGGTGACAAGATCGTCACATCTGGTGGTCTGACCGGTACGGTTGTCAAAGTGCTTGACGATATTGATACGGTTGAGGTTGAAATTGCAAAAGATGTTAAGGTGAACGTTGTGCGGGCAATGATTGCTGACATCCGCGGCAAAACTGAACCTGTTAAAAAATAAACATAATGGCATTGGCTGACAATTTTTTTCAGCCAGTGCATAGGCCCTGTTCCTATTTGTTCCAGCGAGACCCATCGCCATGCTACAATTTCAACTATGGAAAAAGCTTCTTGTCGCCGTGGTTCTGCTTGGCGGTGTTGTTTATGCATTGCCAAACCTTGTAAATGGTCAGGCCGCTTCTATTCTCCCCGGGGAAAAAATCAATCTTGGACTGGATTTAAGAGGCGGGTCTCATTTATTGCTGCGGGTGGATATCGATGCCGTGCGTCAAGAGCGTCTTGACACCATTGCAGACACCATTCGGCAGGAATTCCGTGGTGCTAAAATCAGATTTAGCGGACTTGATTTGCGTGACAATTCTGTGGTTGTCAAACTGCGTGATGCCAGCGATGCCGATGCGGCACAAAGCATTATTAATGGATTGGGGCAGGGGGTCAGCCTGACCCGCGACAATGATATTTACCGCATTGCCTTTAACGATGCCGGTATGATGGAAATGCAAACGCAAACCGTTCAGCAATCTATCGAAATCATTCGCCGCCGGCTTGATCCAAAAGGCACAAAGGAACCGGTGATCCAGCGCCAGGGATTGGACCGTGTATTGGTACAATTGCCCGGCGTTGACGACCCCGAAGCTGTCAAACGGTTGCTTGGTCGTACCGCAAAACTCACATTTCAGCTTGTTGATAGCCGTATGACCGCTGCCGAGGCCATTGATCGTGGGCGCACCCCGCCGGGTACTGCCCTGCTGCGAAGCGCATCAGATTATGGCCGCAGCTATGTCGTAGAAAAGCGCGTTATGGTAAGTGGCGAAATGCTTGACAGCGCCTCGGCTGGGATTGATCAAAATAACCGTCCCGCGGTTAATTTCGCCTTAAACACCGTTGGTGCGCGTAAATTTGGCAAAGTCACTGGCGATAATATTGGTCGGCCATTTGCAATTGTTCTTGATGGAAAGGTGGTTTCTGCCCCGGTGATCCAATCACAAATTTTTGGCAGTGGGCAAATCACTGGCGATTTTACTGTTGCTGAAACCAATGAGCTGGCATTGATTTTACGTGCTGGGGCGCTACCTGCGCCACTCATTGTTATGGAAGAACGCTCGATCGGGCCGGGGCTTGGGGCGGATTCGGTCGCCGCTGGTGAAATTGCGGCGGTGATTGGCTTGGTGCTGGTGGCCGCTTATATGGTGGCGAGTTATGGGTTGTTTGGCGCGCTAGCGGATGTGGCGCTGGTTGCCAATATTGTGTTGATCATTGCGGCGCTATCGGCGTTGCAGGCAACGCTAACGTTGCCCGGCATTGCGGGCATTGTGCTGACCATGGGTATGGCTGTTGATGCCAACGTGTTGATTTTTGAACGAATCCGTGAAGAACTAGCACGAGGCCGGTCGGTTTTGGCGGCGATTGATGGCGGCTATCAACGCGCACTCTCAACCATTGTTGATTCAAATTTAACCACCTTATTTGCCGCACTGTTCCTGTATATTTTTGGGTCTGGGCCGATCAAAGGTTTTGCTGTCACACTTGCGATTGGCATTGTGACATCGCTCTTTACCGCGGTGATGGTCACCCGCTTGCTGATCATTCTTTGGGTTGAACGCAAGCGGGCATCAAAAATTATCCTATAAGCGAGAGGACTGTCACATGCGCCTAAAACTGGTTCCAAGCGATACCTCTATTGATTTTCTGCGGCATCGTCGCATCGCCTTTGTCTTTTCACTGTTGCTTGTGCTGAGTTCAATTGGCTTGTTTCTATCAAAGGGCCTGAATCTCGGCATTGATTTTAGGGGCGGTATTTTAATAGAGGCACGCAATAGCACCGGCCCGGCAGATATTTCAGGCCTGCGCCGTAATTTGGAAAGTTTGGGTCTGGGCGATATCAGCCTGCAAGGGTTTGGTGCCGAGACAGACATATTGGTCCGCGTACAACGCCAAGAGGGTGATGAAGCCGCGCAAATCGCCGCCATTCACGCGATAACAGCGAGTTTGGGTGAGGCCTATGATGTCCGCCGTACCGAATTTGTTGGCCCGACTGTGGGGGCGGAACTTGCCGAAAAGGGCCTGTTGGCTGTGGCCTGTGCGTTATTGGCAATTATGGTCTATATCTGGTTCCGATTTGAATGGCAGTTTTCGATCGCGGCGATTTTAGCGCTGGCACACGATATCTTCAGTACTGTTGGTTTATTTGCCCTGACGAGTTTTGAATTTAATCTGGCCACCGTTGCGGCCATCTTAACAATTGCCGGTTATTCAATAAATGACACGGTGGTGGTATTTGACCGTGTGCGGGAAAATTTACGCCGGTACAAATCTTATGAAATCACTGATATCATTAACAAATCTTTAAACGAAACATTATCGCGCACCGTCATGACATCGGTCACCACCTTGCTGGCATTGGGGGCCATTGCCGTATTCGGCGGGGCTGTATTACGCGATTTTGCCTTGGCCATGATCTGGGGCGTTGTGATCGGCACCTATTCATCAATATTTGTCGCTGTTGGATTTTTGTCACGTTTTGACATCCGGCACCAAGAACCAGATGACGGGGTTGAGGTACCGGAAACCGAACGGTCTTAACATGGATAAACACAGCAACCTTGTAACCATTAAAACCATTCAATCTGAAAATGATTTGCAGATTATCCATGGCTATGGTGACGGTGGGTTTCGGATCAGTGGCAACCGATTTTCTGGATCGGTCTTTGTCACGCCGCGCCATACCAGATTATGGTCGCCAGCCGCGCCGGAAAAGCTAACAGCGTCAGCCATTATTGATGTGGCACCGGCGTTGCCGCCGTTGCTGCTGCTTGGTGTTGGTGCGGCCCCGCTTAGCCCATTGCAAACATTGGCTGATGATCTGAAACAACAGGGCATTGCCCTTGAATTAATGTCAACCGCGGCCGCCTGCCGTACATGGAATGTGCTGATCAGCGAGGGGCGCAATGCCGCCGCCGCGCTTTATGCCGTGGCCTGATGTCCGACACTGCCACAGGCAACCATCTGGCGCGGGATTCCATGCAAAATTTGCGCAACTATCCGCATCATCTGGCGCGGCCATTCGCCTTATGCTTTGTGTTTGAACCAGCCAATACGCAATTTATTGCGGCGACATGCCTTGAACTTGGCTTTACCTTAGACACAGCATTGGCGACGCCAAGTGAATCACTATTGGCGGTGATCCGCCTTCAATGGTGGATTGATGCCATTCAAGATACCGCGCCAGCACCAGCCCCATTGGTGCAGAGTCTGCGTATTTTAATCAAGAATCAACCAGAACTGCGTGAACAATTTGTCACCGTAATTGGCCATTGGCAAAGTGCCTGCCATGATGATAACCGCAACAGCCAGCAAGGTTGGCAGGCGTTGTGGCACTTGCTTGGCAGAGCGCTTGGTCACATAGATGATAAAGCCGCCAGCATTGGGGTATTTTGCTTGTCATTAGATGTGCCGCCGCCGGCTGACATTCATGACAAAGCCGGGCTTTTGGCCTTGCGCCGTACCGCACCGGCTGGCCGCCGCCAATGGCTATATCTTTTGGCATGTTTTGGCATCTATCAACGACAAGGCGGCCAGCATCACCAGAAAACCCATGATTTTACCTTGCTTGGATGGCATGTCTTATTGTGGTGGCTTGGCTTGCCGCCGCGGCACCGTGCAGCACTAGCAGACCACCCCTAGGCGGTGTGCGCCCATTGTTGCAGGCTGCCTAGCGCACGTTTGGCATAGGCTGCTTTACGATCACGTCCACGCGGCCGCCGACCCCGTTCATCCATTGGCAATTCAGGAAATAAACCGAAATTGACATTCATTGGCTGAAAGCTATCTGCCATCGCCCCGCCAGTGATATGCGTTAAAAGCGCCCCATGCGCGGTATCCGCTGGCGGCGGCGTCCATTTTGATTGCAATCGATCATGCGCGGCCATACGGCCAGCCAGCAAGCCAATTGCCGCTGATTCGACATATCCTTCAACCCCGGTGATTTGTCCGGCAAAACGCACATTTGGCCGAGATTTAAAACGCAACTCTGCATCAAGAAGACGCGGCGCATTGATAAATGTGTTGCGGTGCAACCCACCAAGCCGCGCAAATTCAGCCTGTTCAAGCCCGGGAATTGTTCGAAAAATACGAATTTGTTCCGCATATTTTAGCTTTGTTTGAAACCCGACCATATTATACAAGGTGCCAAGCGCATTATCCTGCCGCAGTTGAATAACAGCATGCGGCCGTGATTGGTCATGCGCATTGGTCAGGCCAACAGGCTTCATCGGCCCCCAGCGCAATGTGTCATGGCCGCGTGATGCCATCACCTCTATCGGCATGCAACCATCGAAATAGGGGGTGTTTTCTTCCCATTCCTTAAATTGCATTTTTTCACCAGTTAATAGCGCCTCGACAAAGCTATCATATTGAGACTTGTTCAGGGGACAGTTGATATAATCTTTACCATCACCACCATCGGTTGATTTGTCATAGCGTGATTGAAACCAGACGATTTCGGTATTGACGCTGTCAAAATGAATAATGGGCGCGATCGCATCAAAAAAGGCCAAATCATCTTCGCCGCCCCATGCGCGGATTTTGTCGGCAAGTGCTGGCGAGGTGAGGGGGCCGGTCGCAATAATCACCTGATCCCAATCATCTGGAATGTCGGTGACTTCTTCGCGTTCAACGGTAATCAGTGGATGCGCCGCAATGATAGATTCTACAGCGGCTGAAAACCGTTCACGATCGACGGCCAAGGCCCCACCAGCAGGCACTTTTTCTTGATCTGCCGCGCTGATGATCAATGACCCTAGCTGGCGCATTTCTTCGTGCAAAACGCCAACCGCATTGGCGGTTGCGTCATCTGACCTGAATGAATTTGAACAAACAAGCTCTGCCAAACCATGGGTTTGATGGGCATCGGTCATGCGTTGGGGGCGCATTTCATGCAAAATGACCGGAATTTGTTTGCTGGCAATCTGAAACGCCGCCTCGCATCCTGCTAGACCGCCACCAATGACATGAATTGGGCTGTGTGTTTGTGACATCATTTGGCCTTTTTAAGCAGGCGGGCCAGATAGCTGCCAGTATGTGACCCGGCGATGCCAGCTACTGTTTCTGGTGTGCCTTCGGCCACAACCAACCCGCCGCCATCACCGCCTTCAGGCCCCATATCAATGATCCAATCGGCGGTTTTTATGACATCCATATTATGTTCAATCACAATGACTGTATTGCCTTGATCAACAAGTTCCTGCAATACCTCTAGTAATTTGGCGATATCGTGAAAATGTAGGCCGGTGGTTGGCTCATCAAGGATATAGATGGTTCGGCCGGTGGCACGCCGCGACAATTCCTTTGATAATTTCACACGTTGGGCTTCGCCGCCTGACAGGGTGGTGGCTTGCTGGCCGATACGCACATATCCAAGCCCAACACGCAGCATCGTTTCTAGCTTTTCGCGGATCGCTGGCACCGCTTTGAAATATTCAAGACCTTCTTCCACAGTCATTTCAAGAACATCAGCGATTGATTTGCCGCGCCATGTGATTTCCAGCGTTTCACGGTTGTACCGGCGCCCCTTGCAATGATCGCAGGTCACATAAACATCTGGCAGAAAGTGCATTTCAATTTTGATTAATCCATCCCCCTGACAGGATTCGCACCGCCCACCTTTGACGTTAAAGGAAAATCGACCCGGGGCATAGCCACGCGCTTTTGCTTCTGGCAGCCCGGCAAACCATTCTCTGATCGGGGTAAATGCGCCGGTATAGGTGGCTGGATTTGACCGCGGTGTTCTGCCAATTGGCGACTGGTCGATATCAACAACCTTGTCCAGCAATTCAGCGCCGTAAATGGCTTTATGCGGGGCTGGCATTTGCCTGGCTTTGTGCAACCGCCGTGCCAGAGATTTCCATAATGTTTCCAATACCAGCGTTGATTTGCCGCCGCCTGATACACCCGTCACACACGTCAAAAGACCAAGCGGAAATTGCACGGTCACATTTTGCAGATTATTGCCATAGGCATCTTCAACACGGATAAACCGGCCCTTTTGCGCTTTGCGCCGCGTTTTCGGCACGGCAATTTCTAAGGCGCCAGATAAATATTTCCCAGTCAGCGATTGGCTATTCGCCATAATTTCTGCTGGGGTGCCAGCCGCCACGACGGTGCCGCCATGAACGCCAGCACCCGGCCCCATATCGACAACATAATCTGCCAACAAAATGGCTTCTTCGTCATGTTCAACGACCAGCACGGTATTGCCAAGGTCGCGTAGCCGTACCAAGGTAGCCAGCAAGCGGTCATTATCGCGCTGATGCAAACCAATAGATGGCTCATCAAGAACATATAATACCCCGGTCAGCCCAGACCCAATTTGCGAGGCCAAGCGAATACGTTGCGATTCCCCACCCGACAATGTGCCTGAATTTCGAGACATTGCCAGATAACCCAACCCAACATTGACCAAAAACCCCAGCCGTTCGTTGATTTCTTTTAGAATGCGGGCGGCGATTTCAGATTCCTGACCCTGCAGTTTTGCGGCCAAATCGGCAAACCATTGGCGCGCATCAGCGATCGATAGCCGGGCCACATCCGAAATGTCACAATTATCAATTTTAACGGCCAATGACTCGGCTTTTAGACGTTTGCCACCACACACATCACAAGGCTGATTGGCGCGGTATTTTTCAAGCTCTTCACGGGTCCAAGATGAATCGGTTTCCCGGTAACGCCGTGCTAAATTTGGAATCACGCCTTCAAATGGCTTTTTGGTCCGATAAGACCGCATGCCATCATCAAATTCCATGGTAACAGGCACGTTGCCAGACCCATATAGGATGATCGACTGGACGTCTTCGTCTAGATCATTAAATGGCACATCTAGCGAAAAATTAAATTGTTTACCAAGCGATTCAAGGGCTTGGATAAAATAGCGTGAATTATTTGATGACCATGGGGCAGGCGCAAGCGCCCCATTTCGCAGACTGATTTGCCCATCAGGCACAATCAATTGCCGTTCGAAATGGCTGCTAACCCCCAACCCGTCACATGCGGTACAGGCTCCAAACGGGTTGTTAAAGGAAAACAGGCGTGGTTCGATTTCATCAATGGTAAAGCCTGATTCTGGGCAGGCAAAGCGGGCAGAAAATACAATGCGTTCATCGCGGTCTGCATAATCGGCAAAGGCCAACCCATCGGTCAAGCCAAGTGCCGTTTCCAGTGAATCAGCAAGCCTGACGGCCAGTTCGTTGGCATCACCAGTAATCACCAACCGGTCAACAACAACCTCAATATCATGCTTTTTTTGCTTATCCAGCGATGGGGTGTCTTCAACATCATAAACATCGCCATCAATTCGCACCCGGCCAAAGCCTTTACGGTGCAATTCGGCAATTTCCTTGCGATATTCACCTTTGCGGCCGCGCACAATCGGGGCCAGCAGATATAATCTTGTGCCATCATCTAACGCCATCAAAATATCAACCATCTGGCTGACAGTCTGACTGCGGATCGGCAGACCCGTTGTTGGCGAGTAGGGGATGCCAATGCGCGCCCATAATAGCCGCATATAGTCATAAATCTCGGTGACGGTACCAACGGTGGAGCGGGGATTACGTGAGGTGGTTTTTTGTTCGATGGAAATGGCTGGTGACAGCCCTTCAATCAAGTCAACATCTGGCTTTTGCATCATTTCCAGAAATTGCCGCGCATAGGCCGATAGCGATTCAACATAGCGGCGCTGCCCCTCAGCATAAATCGTATCAAAGGCAAGCGATGATTTGCCTGACCCGGATAGCCCAGTCAGCACAACAAGCCGGTCGCGCGGCAAATCAATGTCAACATTCGATAAATTATGTTCGCGTGCGCCACGCACCGATATCAAGCGAGGTTCGCCTGCCGGTGCGCTGTAGGGGGATTGCGCCGCTAGCGCGGCGTCAACGGTGTTTGTTTGCTCGTGTTTCATGGCCGCGAATATAGCCCCGGCATGGCTTTTATCGCTAGCATTTTTACACCAATTCTGCGGGCAAAAAACATATTTGCATTTTCCTCAAAATACCGGGGAATTGTCTTGTCAGATTGGGGGCAGGTTGCGTATTCTAACAGCTCACAACAAATCAATCGTCCGAAAAGGAATTTTGTCGTCATGGCTGGCAGCATCAACAAAGTGATTCTCGTTGGAAATTTGGGGCGTGATCCCGAAGTCCGCGCAACCCAAGATGGCAGCAAAATAGTGAATCTATCACTCGCCACATCTGAACGCTGGAAAGACCGCAATACCGGTGAACAGCGCGAACGGACGGAATGGCACCGGGTGGTGATTTTCAATGAAAATCTTGGCCGTATTGCCGAACAATATCTTCGCAAAGGATCTACTTGCTACATTGAGGGACAGTTGCAAACACGCAAATGGACAGACCAGCAAGGCGCAGAAAAATACACCACCGAAGTGGTCTTGCAACGCTATCGCGGCGAGTTGACCTTGCTTGGTGGACGCGGGGATAGCGCTATGGGTGACGGCGGCTTTGGTAGCGATCAAGACAGCTATGCATCGCAGTCATCAGATAGCGCGCGTTCATCTGGCGGCAGCACCCCGCCGCCTATGCGTGACGCCTCTGACCTTGATGACGATATTCCATTTTAAATCAATATTTTAATAAACATATAAAAACTAGCGCTTTAATTCATGTTTGAAGCGCTGTTTTTTTGGATTTATTTCAATAAATTTACAATATTTAGTGTCCAACAACATCAGAATCGTGTAAATATAGTGGTTAATATGCGCGTCAATCTTGACAGGCAGTTGCTGAAAGACATGTGGTTGTGAACGAAGCGTCTGGTCCAGTGAATCCGACAATTTCCATCTCTGACGAAATGCGCAAATCCTATCTGGATTATGCCATGAGCGTGATTGTGTCGCGGGCGCTTCCTGATGTGCGTGATGGATTAAAGCCAGTGCATCGGCGCATTTTATACGCCATGATGGAAGGCAATTACGATTGGTCAAAGCCGCCGCGTAAATCAGCCCGTATCGTCGGTGATGTGATGGGTAACTATCACCCGCATGGTGATAGTTCTATTTATGAAGCGATGGTGCGGATGGCGCAGGATTTTTCCATGCGTCTGCCACTGGTTGATGGGCAGGGCAATTTTGGTTCGGTTGACGGCGACCCAGCCGCCGCCATGCGATATACCGAGTCGCGGTTGGCACGCGCGGCAGAAAGCCTTTTGCGTGACATTGATAAAGATACCGTTGAATTTACCCAAAACTATGATGAAACACAGCTTGAACCGACTGTGTTGCCAGCCGAATATCCAAATTTGCTGGTCAATGGTGCCAACGGTATCGCCGTTGGTATGGCGACCAATATTCCGCCGCATAATCCGGCAGAGGTCATTGCCGCTTGCGAGGCCTATGTACAGAACCCCGACATTACAACTGAAGCGTTGATTGAAATTGTCCCAGGGCCAGATTTTCCAACAGGTGGGTTAATTATGGGGCGGCACGGTATCCGCGAAGCTTATAATACCGGGCGTGGGTCTATCTTGATGCGGGCAAAGGCCGAAGTGCAAACCAATGCCAAAGACCGTGAATCAATCATCATTCACGAAATTCCCTATCAGGTGAACAAGGCCCAGCTGCTTGAACGCATTGGCGAAATGGTGCGCGACAAGACGATTGAAGGGATTTCTGATATCCGTGACGAGTCCGATCGAAACGGCATGCGGGTGGTCATTGAAATCAAACGTGATGCCGCCGGTGATGTGGTCTTAAACCAGCTTTACCGTCATACCCGTTTGCAAACCAGCTTTCCGGTCAATTTGCTGGCAATGAATGCTGGCAGGCCGATGCAGATGGGATTGAAAGACGTTATTGCCGCTTTTTGCGAGTTTCGTAAGGAAGTTGTTGTTCGTCGCACCGCATTTTTACTCGGTAAAGCCCGTGAACGGGCGCATATTTTGGCTGGCTTGATGGTGGCACTGGCGTCGATAGACGTCATTATTGAAATGATTAAAAAGGCACCAGATGCCGAAACAGCACGCAAATCGCTTTGTGCCACGCCATGGCCAGCCGCTGAAGTAGCCGATTTTATCGCGCTGATTGATGATCCAGGTCATGAAGTGGTTGACGGCCATTACACATTATCCGAAACCCAAGCCAGAGCGATTTTGGAATTACGGTTGCAACGTTTGACCGGAATGGAACGAAGCAAGCTGACCGATGAAACACAAGAATTGGCCGGACGTATTGGCGATTATCTAAATATTTTGGGTTCGGTTACCCGCGTGAACGAGGTGATGCTTGAAGAATTAGCCGCCGCACGTGAACGGCTTTCTGATCCGCGTCGCACTGAAATCACCGATCAGCTGGGCGATCAGGATGACGAGGACCTGATCCAGCAAGAAGATATGGTCGTCACCGTCAGCCACCGCGGTTATATCAAACGGGTGCCATTGTCAGTGTATCGTGCACAGCGTCGTGGTGGCAAAGGCCGGGCGGGGATGAAAACCCGCGATGAAGATTTTGTCACACGGCTATTTGTCACAAACACCCATACGCCGATCTTATTTTTCACCTCACGCGGCATGGTCTATCAGCTTAAATGCTACAAACTGCCCGAAGCCGCGCCGCAATCGCTTGGTAAAGCGATGGTCAATATTCTGCCAATTGAGCCAGAAGAGACCATCAACACAGTCATGCCTATGCCGGAAGATGAATCCAGCTGGGGCGCGTTAAATGTGGTCTTTGCCACAGCGTCGGGAAATATTCGCCGCAATAATTTAAGCGATTTCACCAATATTAAGCGCAATGGAAAAATCGCCATGAAGCTTCAGGATGGTGACGATCTGGTTGGGGTGATGCCATGCAATGAAACTGATGATGTGTTGCTGGCAACGCGTGATGGCAAGGCCATTCGATTTGGTGTGGATGCGGTGCGGGTGTTCCGTGGCCGTGACAGTACTGGCGTGCGTGGCATCCGGTTGCTGGGAAGTGACCGTGTTGTATCGATGTCGGTCATCACTGATGATGCCGACCAGTTTATTTTATCAGTGACCGAAAATGGATATGGCAAACGCACGCCTGTTGATGATTATCGGCGGTCTGGACGTGGCGGGCAGGGCGTTGCCAATATTGAGACCAGCAAACGCAATGGCAAGGTCATGGCGTCATTTGCCGTGGTTGATGATGACCAACTGATGCTGGTCACCAATATGGGGCAGGTGATCCGCATTCGTGTGCATGGCGGCGATGGCGACTCGATTCGGATTGCCAGCCGCAAAACCCAAGGTGTGCGCTTATTTGACGTTGCCGATGATGATAATGAAAAAGTTGTATCGGCCGGTCTTGTTCGTGAAACTGATGACGATGAAGATGCAGCATCCAGGACGGGTGAGTCATCCGGCGGCGCGGGTGATCCCCATGCGCCAACCGCGTCAGACATGACCAATGGGGCCGCAAAAAGCGAAAACCCAGATAACGAAACCCTGGGCAATCAAACCCTGGACAATCAGACCCCGGGCAATGAAGAGATTGGCTATGAAACCCCAAATGACGAGGGAGCAAGTGGCGAGGATACCCCCACATGACCCCCCGCATCAGCATTTACCCCGGCACATTTGACCCGCTGACATTTGGTCATATTGATATTATTGAACGGGCCGCACGGCTTGGTAATCAGCTTATTGTGGCTGTGGCTGAAAATAGTGGTAAACAGCCGCTTTTTTCGGTCGAGGAACGCACTGAAATTGTTGCGAATGAAGTCCAGCGCATTAACAAGGCCAATAATTTGCCATTTCCCGTTCTTGTCAAAAATTTTTCTGGGTTACTCACTGATTTTGCTGACAGTCAAGGCGCGCATGTGGTGATCCGCGGTTTGCGCGCGGTGGCTGATTTTGAATATGAATTTCAAATGGCTAGCATCAACAAAAGGCTGCACGGTGAACTTGAAACCGTATTTTTAATGGCCGCCGAACAGCAGCATTTTGTCGCGTCACGTTTTGTCAAAGAAGTGGCGCGTTTCGGCGGTGATGTATCAAGCTTTGTGCCAGAAAATGTCGCCAAGAAACTGGCAACAAAACTGGCAACAGAACTGGGTTAGAGCCCCTGATCTGTAGTGACCAAAGCCACTATATCTGGCCTACCAAGAGAATGGATTCCACCAAGTTGATTCAGTTTTAGTGGCGTCACCGCTCGCTTCAGCCTCAGTGCCAGATGATCCAATTTTTGCCCAATCTGGGGCATAAGCATTATAAGTTGAGCACCCACCAAACGCCAATACTGACGCCAAAAGGGCCACTTTGATCACTGTCTTGTTCATGTCTGAGGTCTCCTGAAACGCAAAGATTAAATTGAAAATAAGTATTAAAATACAACTTAAACTCTTATAATGCTAGGCAAGCGATCCGGCGATGTCAATTCATCATCCATGATGCTTGTGATTACGGAACAGGCCAGAAGGCCAGACCATTTGACCACCATTGAGCTGGCTATTTTTCCCATCCAAAGCAAACCAAAACCGATGGACGAAGATAAACTTTCGGCGCCAATGAAAAAACCAGTTTTTCATCTATCTTTTTCCACCTGCTATAGGGTTTTTGGGGTTTACAGCTAATTATGTCCTCTCTATACAGAGGTCACCTTTCGCCAATGGCGTTTGGGTATGTCCGTTTTTTTACAGGCTATAACGGGCGCGTAGCTCAGTCGGTAGAGCAAGTGACTTTTAATCACTGGGTCACAGGTTCGAATCCTGTCGCGCTCACCATAGCTTGAAATAATTTGACGGAACAAAGCGCCCCCGGCCGCAAGCAAGCGACTGGGGGCTTTGTATATGGTGGGCTTTAAGGGAGAAAAAGCTATACCGTTACACAAATTCCATGTTTGTCGAAAGCGACAACAGCACCAGTGGTATCGCGGTAACAGGCAAAATGTTCATGGGCGCGCATATTGCTTGCAATATGTTGTCGCAATGCGATGGGTGGTGCGATGGGAAGGCTGCATTGCCTTGTATGCGCGGCAATGGCGAGCCTGGTGAAGAAACTGACGATAACCTGTGATGTCATATATAACTGCCCCATAAAAACGCTGTTTTTAATTTGATCGGTTTTCTTGGCCGGTGGCCACGTCCCTTGTTCATCTAAGGTGATTCTAATTTAACTATAACTTTATTAATTTTTTCCTAATACAATTTCACGATGCTGTGAGGTTAGGCAGGTTCATGCGCCAATCAGTTTGTTTGTCCGGCAGATAACGGCAAACCGCCGAAAAGCGATGGCGCAAAGCTGAAGGCACAAAGGTGAAGGCGCGGAATATTGTAGCCAGAAAATGATAGCCAGAAATGCCAGTGTGAAATTTTGGCCCCAATGTGAACTGCACAATGTCAAATTGCCTTGCCAGCTTGCCTCGCCAGATTACCTTATTACCTAGCCGTTCGCTAAAAAGGTGTCGTGCTTGATGTGTCCATGTGAATCGGTTCATCAATCATTGTACTGCGTCATCTGGCATTCGGTCTATCACGGCCATATGTTCGCGCGCGGCGAGGTAGAGCTTGATAAAAGAGGCGGCGCTAAATGCGTATAGGCAAGAATTTATAGTAACAAGAATTTACGCGGTTTAACATTGTTACGCGGTGAAATAGATAATCTATTTTTGTCGCATAACTTATATTATGTATAATTGAACAAAAAGGAATGTAAATAAATACAATGCGCTATAAATGATTTCTTGCGTGAAAATATAATAAAATAAACACAATCATAATTCAAATTGTAGGCCATCAATACCTGGTTCGGTACCGGCTGGACACAGCCGCGACAACCGTTCGTAATCCGCCTCAAGCCCGAGATGCGTCAACACCGCCCGCCGCGGCTTGACGCGTTCAATCCATCCAAATGTTTGGTCAAAATGACTATGCGCCGAATGTGGATCCGCGCGCAACGCTTCGACAATCCACAAATCAACCCCGGTTAATTTGTCGAATACATCATCACTCATATCAATAACATCGGTCGAATAGGCAAATTTGTCATCAAACATAAAGCCGAGCGATGTCGAATTGCCGTGATCTTGATGCAAAATATCAATCTTGCATCCGCCAATGGTAATTTGTGTCCCAGCGTCAATTTGATGCATGACCATTGGTGGGACAAAATAAGATGGCGAATCTGGCTTTTTGGTAAAAAGATATGGAAATCTGGCCACGATATCCTTGCCATGATGCGCTGTTGCGTAAACTTTGATGTCATTGCGCTCTGGCCAATAAAAGGCACGCAAATCATCAAGCCCGGCAACATGGTCAGAATGCGTATGGGTAATCAATACAGCGTCAATTTTTGTCAATTGATGAGGCAATAGCTGGTTGCGAATATCTGGCCCGGCATCGACAAGAATGGTTGTGCCATTTACCTCGACAAGCACCGCACAGCGCTGACGCCGGTTACGGCTGTTATTTGGATCGCATGATCCCCATCCTGCATGACCAAGCGCCGGCACACCAACAGAGGTGCCGCATCCCAGCATGGTTACTCTCATGAAAGCCTCATCTTGGAAAATAATCTGGCGGTATTCTGGCGCGTTATCGCCGCCATCTCGGCCACAGGCAGGCCGCGTATTTCCGCCAGCTTTGCCAAAGTATGCGCGCTAAAGGCAGGCTCGTTAGATTTGCCCCGATGCGGCGTTGGTGCCAGATAGGGCGAATCCGTTTCGACCAAAATCCGCTCTAGCGGTATTTCAGCCGCAATGGCCTGCAAGTCTGTCGATTTGTTAAACGTCAAAATCCCTGAAAAGCTGATATAAAACCCGACCGCCAATGCCCGTTTGGCCAACATCGCGCCTGAACTGAAACAATGCATCACACCGCTAAAGGCACCGCGCTGCATTTCCTCTTCCAAAATTGCCGCCATATCCTCATCTGCGTCACGCGAATGCACAATAATGGGCAATTGCATGTCGCGTGCCACGGCGATTTGCGCCCGAAAGCTGGCGGCTTGTTGATCAGGTCGTCCATAATCATAGAAATAATCAAGACCGGCCTCGCCAATCGCAACACATTTCGGGTGGTCAGCCGCCGCCTTGATAGCATCAATGTTACAGGCATCCGCCTCATTGCCAGCCTCATGCGGGTGAATGCCAACCGAACACCATACATTGTCATAAGCTTCAGCGATTTTTTTTGGTGCGTCTGATGTGCTTAATTTCACCCCAATGGTGATCACATGCGATACGCCAGCCGCATTTGCCCGCGCCAAAACAGCTGGCAAATCACCTGCAAGCTGGGGATAATCCAAATGCGCGTGGCTATCGATGATTGCGGTATCAGCCATCTGCACCTGCTTCGTCCATATAGCGCGGAAATACGGGGGATGGCTTGTCAATTTGATGGCCGCTGGCAAGCCGCCCTTTTCCGGCAATAACTTTAAAATCCCGCTTGGCCGTATCAACGCCAAGCTGATCCAAAATCATATCAGCAGAGTGTGGCATAAACGGCTGAATTAAAATGGCAATTTGCCGGATAGTTTCTGCTAACACCGCCAGCACCTCTGCCATCCGCACCGGGTCCGTCTTTTTAAGCGCCCACGGTGCAGACGCATCAACATACCGGTTTGCATCAGCAACAACCTGCCAAATCACCCGCAATGCCTCGTTAAAGGCCTGACGATCCAGCAGATCACGCACTTGGTCTAACAGGCCATCCGCCGCTGATAAAAGTGCCTGATCAGCATCAACTGGTTGTGCTGGCAAGGCTGGCATTACGCCGTCACAATTTTTAAAAATCATAGACAGCACGCGCTGGCACAGATTTCCCAAATCATTTGCCAGATCACCATTCATCCGATGGGTCATGGCGGTGGCAGAAAAATCGCCATCATTACCGAACGGCACCTCGCGCATAAGGAAATAGCGCGTTTGGTCCAGACCATATTGTGCTGTCAGCGCGTTTGGATCGATGACATTGCCGAGTGATTTAGAAATTTTCTGCCCTTCATTTGTCCACCAGCCATGTGCATAAACACGCTTTGGCAGAGGCAAGTCAGCGGCCATCAAAAATGCCGGCCAATAGACCGCGTGAAATCGCAAAATATCCTTGCCAACCATATGTAAATCGGCTGGCCATAATTTTTCATATTTCGCCGGGTCTCCCAATTCACTATCGGTTGGCCATCCAGACGCGGTGATATAATTTGTCAGCGCGTCCAGCCACACATACATTACATGGTCTGGATCACCCGGTACAGGAATGCCCCATTTAAAGCTCGCACGGCTTACCGAAAGGTCCCGCAACCCCCCTTTGACAAAGCTTTTGACTTCATTAAACCGGCTTTCCGGCCCGACAAAATCAGGGTTGGCCTCATAAAAATCAAGAAGTGGTTGTTGCCATTGGGACAAATTAAAGAAATAGGATGGTTCTTCCACCCATTCCACTGGGGCACCGGTCGGTGCTTTTCCGTCAACAACTTCGGTTTCGGTAAAAAAGGCCTCATCACGAACAGAATACCACCCAGCATAATTGCCAAGTCGAATATGGCCACGTTCCTGCAAACGCTGCCAAATTTCTTGACAGGCAAGCTTGTGACGCGCCTCTGTGGTGCGGATGAAGGCATCATTTGAAAAATTCATCTGGGCTGTTAGATCACGAAAATTCTGACTGACTTCATCGGTAAAGGACTGTGGTGACACGCCTTTATCAAACGCCGCCTTTTCAACCTTTTGGCCATGTTCATCAGTACCGGTCAAAAAGGTGACATCAAAACCATCTAGCCGCTTAAACCGTGCCAAAACATCACATGCGAGGGTTGTATAGGCATGCCCAATATGCGGCTTGTCATTTACGTAATAAATGGGGGTGGTGATATAATAAGTCTGCGCCATCTGCGGTACCCGACTGTTCGCCGATAAAAATAAATAATTGTCTGTCTTTGAGGTAGCCCAGACATCGGGTCAGGGCAAGGTTTTCTGATATATTTTTGTAAGATGTCGTTCTAAAAACCGGGAAAAATCCAAATATAGCCCTTCGGCTTTTGCCGCATTTGTTACAAATGCATCATGGAACCGGGCCAATTGTTCGGCGGAATGGCTGCTGGCTAATCGCTCGATCACTGGGATTTCAAATTCGCACAATTCATCAGCCTTGATATTGCTGGCGCGTAATGCGGCGCGGCGCAACAATCTATTTATGCAATATACTGCCCCTGCCCGTGTTTCGCGCCCGGCAGTTGTCCCCCGCCCCCATTTTGCACAAAGATTGGCAAGTGCCGGTTGGTCCAACGGTGATGACTGAAGCAATGCACAAGCCACCTGATACAAATCAGCAGCGCCGCTACTGGCAAGCTGCACGGCCTGACCGGGGGCGCCTTGGGATAATTTGCCCAAAATTTCAAGCTGGTTTCTATCTGCATCGGGCCATATGCGGCCAAGCGCTTTCATACATGCATCTGGGGCCAATCTGGTCATCCGTACAAGGCGGCATCGTGACCGGATGGTAGGCGGCAGATGCCCGATATGCGAGGCAATTAGGAATATAACAGCCTGTTCGGGTGGTTCTTCCAGCAATTTGAGCAAGGCATTTGCGCCATTGCGATTGACGTCATCCATCGAGTCAATGATCGCAACGCGCCACCCATCACGGGCTGGCTTATGCATCATAAATGGAAGCAATTCGCGGATTTGATCAATTTTAATCTGGCCAGATTTATTGTCTTCGGTATGGGGGGTGATAATTTTGTAATCTGGATGCGCACCTTTCAAAACCAAACTGGTACCAGCATCCTCTGCATTAATGTTTATATCTGGGCGATCTATACCAAATAATGCCCCAGACCGTGCGTCTTCTGATAACAGCCATGCGGCCGCTAATCTGGCCATGCTCGCTTTACCAATGCCAACTGGCCCAGTCAGCAACCACGCATGATGCATGCGCCCGGTTGAAAGTGACGCGGCGATATCTGCCAAAAATTCATCGTGCCCCTGAATGTCACCTATGAACTCTGATCCAGTGTCGGTCAATGTCGGGCTATTCATTGCCAATCAAACCGCTGGTCAAAAGATGGGGGCATACCACCTGCCATATATCTGCGGCAATTTCATCTGGCGTCCGGTTGGCATTGATCACCACACAGCGCATCGGCGCATTGGCCGCAATTTCAAGAAACCCAGCCCGCACTTTTTCATGAAACGCTTGGCCTTTTGCTTCAAAACGGTCTTCACCCTCTCCGCGTGACATTGCCCGCGCAAGACCAATCTGGCTATCGATATCCAATATAATTGTGACATCTGGATAGATGTCACCACAGGCAATTTTATTCATCGCGGCAATATCATCAGCTGACACACCACCAACAATCCCCTGATACACAATTGTTGAATCGACAAACCGATCTGAAATAACCAGCTTGTTTTGCGCCAGAGCAGGCCGAATGATTTGTTCTACATGTTCATGTCGTGCCGCCGACATCAACAACCCCTCGGTGGCTGGTCGCCATGTTTCGGCATCGCCATTCACCAAAAGCCCCCGGATCAATTCGGCCGCTGGCACGCCGCCGGGCTCTCTGGTGACGACAAAAGCAGTTGATGTTAGATTTTTAATGCGATCAGCAAGTTTTTGTATTTGCGTTGTTTTTCCACATCCCTCTCCACCCTCAAATGTGATAAACAATCCACGCGCTGTCATATTATTGTGCAATCCTTTGCGGCGTTGCGGCCCCAAAAATCAGATATTTTACCGCTGCTCCGATACGGTTAAACAAGCCAAGCGCGTCAACATCTTGGGCGGCACGTAACGGCAATTTTGTAACTTCGTCAGGCAGGCTTATAACCAATGTGCCGATTTGATCGCCAGCGCGAATTGGGGCTGGCACCGGGTCAAGCCACTGCACAGAAATTTCCATGGCTTGGCGATCTTTGCGCGATAGCACCAGTTTGAGCGGGGCATCCAGAACCAAATCGACTTGTGGTGCGGTACCTAGCCACACATTGGCCTGATCGACCGTCTGTCCTTGTTTAAAAAATTCATACGATTGATATTCGCGGAAGATTAAATCCATCAACCGACGAGATTCCGTCGACCGTTGTTTCATGCTGTCCATACCATTTAACACCATGACAACACGTTGGCCATTGCGCACGACTGACCCCACCAGACCATAGCCTGATTCCTCTGTATGGCCGGTTTTTAAACCATCTGCCCCAGCTGTTCCATACACCAATGGGTTACGATTAGGCTGAGTGATTTTATTGTAGGTAAATTCTCGCTTGGCAAAAATAGGGTAAAGATCAGGGTATGTGTCCGCCGGAAAACGTTTGATCATTTCAGTTGTCAGAATATTTAGATCCTTTGCACTGGTTTGCAAATCTGGGTCGGGCCATCCTGTCGAATTTCGAAAATTGGTCTGTGTCATCCCCAATTTTTGCGCCCAGAAATTCATTTCTTCGGCAAAGGCGTCTTCGGTTCCGGCGATGCCTTCGGCCAAAACAATCGCCGCATCATTGCCAGATTGTACAATCACCCCATGCAGCAAATCATTGACAGATACGCGTGATCCAACCTCAACAAAGGTTTTAGACCCGCCTTTGCGCCATGCTTTTTCAGATACAAGAAACTTGTCATCAAGTTGCAACGACCCATCGGCAAGGCGCTGAAACACCACAAAAACGGTCATGATTTTAGCCATGGAAGCGGGCTTCATCGGCAGGTCTGCATCTTTTGCAAACAGCACCTTTCCGCTCTCAAAATCAGTGATATAGGCTTGCTTTGCGGGCGTGAGAATCTCTGCCGCTATGGCGGGCCACGTCATGCCTGTTAACGCGGCTGCAGCTATGACCCGTATGAAAAACGTTCCGAACACGAATTACCCCTTTTATACCGCCGGGCGGCTTTTTTCTTGTCTTCAATCCCTGTTAAGTATTTGCCGGTAGAACGGTGTGTCAATCGACAATAATGCGGGCCCCAGAAAACCCAATATTCATTACACCATATAGTAACTCATCTGCCTCACTGACAGATTGTACAGGACCTAATCTGACACGGTGCAGCGTTTGGCCAGCCTTTGACAGGGATGAAATTTCACCATTTCCCAAGGTTTGCACTTGCGCCAACACTGATGCGGCACTGCTTTCCGAATGAAACGCCCCGACCTGCACCCAAATTTGCGTTATTACCGGAGACACCGTCATGACCTCGCCAACACGAGATTGCGATAACAAATCCAACGCCGACTGACCGTTGGTAGAACTATAAGCCGACCTGCCAGTGTTTGACTTGGCTGTTAGGTTTACTGTTGGTTTGGCGACCGCTTCAACCTCTGGCATGGCGGTTGATGGCGCACCGTCAACGGATGGAAACTCGCCATTTTTTGCAAGCTTTTCAAGCCGCAATGACTGTTCGGCCAGCAATTGGACCCGCACCCGTGCCAAACCATTATCTTTATATCCAATCCGGCGCGCGGCTTCACGGGACAAATCAATGATGCGTCCGGCAACAAACGGGCCGCGGTCATTGATCCGCACAACAAGCGACTTGCCATTATCAAGATTTGTCACCCGCACAACGCTGGGCATCGGCAAGGTTTTATGCGCCGCCGTAACCAATTCAGGATCAAAAATTTCACCATTGGCTGTAAGTTTTCCGGCAAATTCATCGCCATACCAAGACCCGATACCAGTTTCATCATAGGTCAAATCGCGTTCTGGATAATACCAAACACCTGCCACTTTATACGGATTGCCAACCTTATATCGCGGCGCCGCCACAACAGCTTCTTCCGCCGTTTCACGCTTTTGTTTTTTATAAAGGTCAACGGCAAGTTCTACTGACGAACAGCCCTGCATCATCAGCAGTATTAGCGCCATAGCAAAGGCCCTGATAACATGTTGTAACGTGATCATATCACAACCTCTATTTCAGCATGTCTGACAGATGGCCAATCGCCAGTGCGTAGTAATTTGACCGGTTCCAGTCCAGAATTGAATCAAAATTACTATAGACAAGGAATGTTGGCCCTTCAGCACCAGATGGCATTACCAATCTTGCAACAGGATCGGCTTTGGGAAGCGAGCTACCATCTGCTGAGCGTACACCCGCCGCTGCCCAAAGCTGTAAATTTTTGCGTGTTTTCTTATCAGCTAGCGTCATGGCGTCTTTGCCATCCATGGTAAAATTATCTGGCAGTAAGACACGGCGTCCCCATGTCAACTGATCATTCCACCCGGCCTTTTTCAGATAATAAGCTGTTGAGGCAAAAACATCTGGTTTGGTACCCCAGATATCGCGTTTGCCGTCACCATCCCAATCAACGGCATAGGATAAAAAGCTAGAGGGCATAAATTGGCTCTGCCCCATGGCACCTGCCCATGACCCTTTCATCGTCGATGGCGTGATATGCCCCTCTTGCAAAATCTGCAGAGCATTTAACAGTTCTTTTCTAAAATAGGCACTACGCCGCCCATCATACGCCAAAGTCGCCAGCGCATGCGGTACGTTGAATGAACCTAAATATTGGCCAAAATTCGTCTCAACCCCCCAAAAGGTCACAATGAAACGCTTTTGAACACCGTATTTTTTAGAAATTTCTGTCAAAATCTCATCATGCTCAATCAGCTTTTGTGCGGCTTTTTGCGCGCGCGTTTTTGATACGATTTTGTTCAGATATTCATCAAATGTCAGGGTAAATTCAGGTTGGCTGCGATCAAGCTCAATCACCCGTTTTATTGGCTTGGCATCACCAAGAGCCGCGTCAAAAATAGCATCAGACACGCCTCGCTTTTGGGCCTCAATACGTAAATCAGCCAACCATGTTTGGAAATCATCTGCCTGTGCAACCATTGGAATAACAGCTATCGACATGACAGTCGCTGTTATGAACAAAAAAAGTCGCACCATCTAAAACCCCCTGAAGAAATGAATATTTTTTTGGCTACTTTAAACAAAGCAGTGACCAACCAATTCGAAGCCTTGCCATGGTAAAGCGGATGTCTAGTTTGGGGCAACCGTCAAAATCAAGAAAACGACTATTTTCAGCGTTCATGCGTAATGATTTTAAACAGATGCGGCCGGTGCCCAATCAAAGTGCTTCTGACAGCGAGGTATTTTGCTGAAGACGTCCACCAAAACGGCTATTTAGCGCGATCGACAATAAAGGTGGCACAATGATAAGGGTTGCCAACATTGACAGGCCCAGACCGCCAAACACCACCACACCAATGCCCCGATATAATTCAGACCCCGCACCGGGGAAGATAACCAATGGCACCAACCCAAACAAGGAAGTCAGGGTCGACATGAAAATAGGACGGATACGATTGCGTGTTGCCTCAATGATGGCCTCATTTGCTGTCATTCGATCATCACGAAGATGCAGCATGGTTTGCTCAATCATCAAAATGGCGTTATTCACCACCACACCAGTCAAGATAACAAACCCCAGCATGGTCAACATATCCAATTGCTGTTGGATAAATATATTAAGCACGGCAAGCCCAGCGATCCCGCCTGCCCCCGCCACTGGAATCGTCAATAGGATAATAAAGGGCAGAACAAAACTGCGAAGTAAAATCACCAATAGCAGAAAAATAACAAAAATCGCTGTCATTACATTTCCCTGCATGGCCCGCCATGTCTGATCCAGCGCACTAGCAGCGCCTTCAAGCTTTATAGACACGCCCTGTTGCAGCGCCTCAGCGCGGATATCTGGCAAAATTTCATTGTCAATGATCGCCACCACATCTTCTAGCGCGAGCGCATTATTCGGCCTTAATTGTAACGAGATTGATTGGCGTCCACCAAGGCGGCTTACCTGTTCAGGCGCAGTCACGACTTCGATTTGTGCCAATTGATGCAAGCGCAACACCAGGCCGCTACGGGTTACAATCGGGATATCTTGTAACTCGCCAGCTGTCAGGTTTTCAGCATTGGCCCCTGACAGCACCATGTCAATCAACTGGCCATCAATCGGCACCTGTATCACATTGGCACCATCGTTAAACACATCAACGGCGGCGGATAATTCGCGTACCGACACGCCCGCACGGGCAAGTGCCGTTAAATCAGGGGTGATGCGAATTTGTGCGGCCCCTGAATCCAACGAGGGTATCGCGCGTATCTGGTTGCCATCACGTGGTGAAAACCGCGCCTCTAGCGCCGCATTCACCTGCGTGGCAACGGGAAGAATATCATCGCGGTTTGGCCCCACAATATCAACACGGATAGACCGTGACCCGCCGACTGATCGCCCAAAAAGTGAAGCCTGCTGGACAAAAGCCCGTGCGCCCGGTTCTGCAAAAATTGGCCGCGACAGCACCATTTGCAACTCACTCACGCGCGATGGGTCTTTTGCTGCCGCCCCGGCAAAGGCCCCGCCTGAATAGGCGACAAAGAAAAACCGTTCGATTTCTGGCGGCCCGCCCGGTTCTGTCTTGCCTTCCCACAAAGGCCGCGCGGCCTTTTCCATACGTTCGGCAATCCGCAAGGTTTCATCCATCGAATAGCCAGCAGGCACACTGATTCGACCAAATGCAAAATTGGCATTGCCATCAGGCAGATAATCAAGCTGCGGCATAAACAGCGCGCAAAACCCACCAGCCGTCATCAAAATTGCCGCAACAACAGCTAGACCGCGGCGCTGGTAACCAACCGCGAACCGTGCATAACGCAAAATCTGGCTGGCAAAATATGTGGCTGGCCGATCAACCAACGGAATAATGCGCAATTTTGTGAAGCGGTCTGGTGCCCCAGCCAAAAGCCTTGCGGCCAGTGTCGGAATCACCGTTACTGACACCACTACCGAGATCAGAACTGACACTGAAATCGCAATGCCAATATCCCGAAATAATTGCCCCACCGGCAGATCAAGCATCAACACAGGCACAAACACAATGACCGTTGTGAGCGCCGACCCTAAAATAGGTGCCCAGACCTGACGCGCGCCATGATAGGCGGCATTCGGGGCATCAATTCCTTTTTGACGAAGCCGGAAAATATTTTCCAGCGATACGATTGACGCATCAACCACCATGCCCACCGCAAACGCCAATCCCGCAAGTGAAATCACATTGATCGAAAACCCAAATCCAGCAATCGCCACAAATGTACCAATCACCGAAACCGGAATGGCGGCAAAAACGATAATTGTTGGCATTAGATTTCTGAAAAATAACAATAATATAGACAGCGCAAGAATGCCGCCAATCCATATATTTTGCTGAACCAGATTAATTGCCGAGGCGATATATTTGGTTTCATCATAGACAACTTGTAAATGTAAACCGCGGGCATTTAGCTCGCTTTCATTCAGGCTTTCCGCGGCCGCACGCAATCTGACCATCGTTGCCACCACGTTACTGCCTTGATCGCGTATCGCGTTTAAAATGATCGCTGGCTTTCCGTTCAAACGTCGGAAACTCGTCCTTTGTTGCACTTTAAAGTCAATTGTCGCCACATCTTCTAACAGCAACGGAATGATCGTACCTGATGGCGATATGTCGGTGCGCAATACAATTCGTCCAGCCGTTTCAGGCGTGTAATTTACCGCTTCTGTCCGCACGGCATAGGAACGCTTTCCTTCGGTGACCATGCCCACACTCATCATTGATGATGAGGTGCGCAAAGCATCCGTTACCTCTGATAATGTCAGCTGGTATCGCACCAATTTATCAGGGTCGATGATGACCCGCATTTCGTATTTACCGCCGCCGCGATATTCAACTTCTGAAATGCCATTTGTGCGGCTAAGCGGCTCGACAATATTGGTATCAAGATATTGACCAAGCGCTTCGAGGTTCACGTCAAAGCCGTCTTTTGCAACCAGCGCCAAGCGGGCAATCGGGCTATCTTCGGAATTTGACGTCCTGACGAGCGGCGTATCAGCATCATCAGGCAGGCCATTTACCGCTGATAATTTGCTCAGCAACATAACCAGCGCTTTATCCATATCTTGGGTAACGCCATAAGTCAGCGTCACCCGTGCATAGCCGCGGGTGGACCGAGACGCAATTTCCTCAATACCGTTTAAAGACGCCAATTCGCGTTCCAGTCGGCCGACAATCTCGCGGTCAACATCAACCGGCGACGCGCCATTCCACCGCACCCGCACATCAAGCACCGGTTTTTCAATATCTGGACTCATCTGAATGGGAATGGTTTGCAACGCCACCGCACCAAACACAATGGTCATCAAAATCATCGCCATAACAGCAATTGGCCGTTCAATGGCAAGTTTGATTAGCCGTCCCATCAGCCGTCAACCTTTGGCGCTGATTCACCCTTTTCACCGCCATATTCAATGGTTTTGCCATCAGATAGCTGTTCGTTGCCACGGGTGACAACAACCGCACCCGCACTAAGGCCAGACCGGACGATAAAGCCAGATGCCACCGCCGCGCCAAGTTTGATGGGTTGTCGCTTGGCACGCCCATCAACAGCCAAATACACAATATGCCCGCCTGCAACCGGGATCACCGCATCTTTTGGCACGATGATCACCGGCGCTGGGCTAGTGATTGGTGTTTGCACGGTCACAACCGCGTTATTTGCCAGCATCGCTTCGGCTGGTGGTGCGTCCATTTGAAACCGCACAATGCGGGTGGCGGTACGGGTATTTTGAACTGGCAAAATGACACGAACAGCCAAATCAAGTTGGTAGCCATCAAGTGTGCGTGCATTGATGGTTTTGACATTCTGCAAAAATGCCAATTGATTTACCGGCACTTCCACCTCGACCTCAAAAATTGTGGGATCAAGAATGCGGGCAATCACATCGCCTTCGCGGGCAAATCCACGTTTGTCGTCAAACAAGTAAATAATCTGCCCGTTGGTTCGTGCGCGAAGCGTTGTCGCGTCGATATCTTTGTCCAGCTGTTTGATTTGGGCGCGCAATCGGTTCTTTGTCACGTCGGCAACCGCCAATTGCGCTTTTTTCCGCGCCAGACCACTTTTTTGCGCCAGCAAATTTTCGTGGGCGGCTAGGCTATTGCCAAGTGCCGTCTCAGCCGCATCAATTGGCAAGGCATTATTGGCCGCTAAATCTTCGGCCCGTGCGGCTTTACGCTCGAGCAAAACCGTACGCTGTTCGGCAATTTGAAGCAACGCGCTTTCGATTTCTATCTCGGCGGCCATATCATCATGTTTTAGATTGGTTTCGGTGAGTTGGGCCTGTAGCACGACCCGATTCAAAACCAGTTTTGCTGGGTCCTGCTTGGCGATATTTTGGCCCTTTGATACAACATCACCAAGCTGCAGGTCCAAAATTTCGATTTCGGCACTTGTGACCGCGGTTACAGATTCAGTCGCACCGGCCACAAGGCGTCCCTGCAATTCAGAAAAATCAGCGATCGTTTCGGTTGTGACCTCGGCAACAGCTACCTTGGTTGCGCGCGGTTTTCCAGATGACTGTGCAAAGGCTGTCGCCCCGCCGAAAAGCACGCATAATGAAACCAATAAGGGCAAAATTGACCGAGGCACCACAAAATGGCATCTGGCCAAACATACAGCCACATTGACGGACAAAACTGCCGAGGTCATCCTACACGCTCCAAACATGATAAAAACGTTTGTGATGGCAAAAGGGGCGCCCAAGCTTTCGCCAAGCAGCGACTTAAACTGCGGCATTACGCATCTGCCAAAACCTTTCGCATCATATGACAATCTGCGCCGCCTACAATAACAAACTTGCGTACAACAGAGGCAAAATGAATAAAATTAAAAAAAGCCGGTGTTAATCATGTTGACAGGCACCCCCGTTTTCCATTAGCACAGGCGCTACGGAGAGGTGGCAGAGCGGTTGAATGCACCGGTCTTGAAAACCGGCATGGGTGCGAGCCCATCGTGGGTTCGAATCCCACCCTCTCCGCCATCTAGCTTCACCAAATCATGTCAAATCATGTCAAAACCTAAGGCTATCCTTGGGTTCTGTTGATTTGTCCGTGTCAGAGCGTTTCACTGTAAGTCAGCATATTTCAGTTCAGGTAATGGGCTGAGTAATGGGCTGGAGTGAAACCCGAAATGAAGCTTAACAACGCAAGATTAAAGACCCTTCCCCTCGACAAATCCGTATGCGATGGCGCCAACCTCTATTTCACCAGAACCGGCCCTGAAAGAGGCAAATGGAGCTTCCGCTATCAGAGACTCGGCAAAAAGCGTGAAATGGGTCTTGGCCCCTACCCCGCCATCAGTCTTGCTGAAGCCCGTCAGCGGGCCCGTGAGCTGCACAGCCTCATTCATCAGGGCAAGGACCCTTTGTATGAACGGCGGGAAGCTGAGCGACAGCGCAGGAAGCGTGAGGGCAAAAGATTTTCAGATATAGCCAGACAATACATTGAAGAGCACAAGTTAGAATGGACCAATGCAAAACACGCCCGGGACTGGGCCTCTACCCTTGAAAGACTTGCATACCCCGCTCTTGACCAGAAGCCTTTTGCTGACCTCACCACAGAAGATGTCATCGAGGTTTTGAGCCCGATATGGCAGAGCAAAAGAGAAACTGCAAAGAAGCTGCAGGGCCGGATGAAACTTGTATTTGGTTACGCAAAGACGGCGCGGCTTTATGAAGGAGAAAACCCCGCAGCCTGGCAGGACCATCTCAGCCATTACTTTGCCATGCAGACCAATAAGCACCTAATAAAGCACCACAGGGCTCTGTCTTTTACGAAAGCACCAAACTTCTACAGAGATTTGAGACAAATTGAGACTATGGCGTCTCATGCACTACAGTTCACGCTTCTGACCGCTGCCAGAACATCTGAGACTATAGGCGCTACCTCAGACGAGATTGATATAGATAAACGCCTGTGGCGGGTTCCG
>JAQCEA010000003.1 GCA_027620495.1 Pseudomonadota bacterium
TGGCACGGGCGTGATTTGGCGGATACCGCTTTTGCGCATCATCGGATGTTGGAACCAACAGGCGACCTCGGTCGAGACATGTGATCCAAGCCGTTCTTCAATCAAATTCAATGCTACTTCAAAACCACCGGCAGCACCAGACGCGGTGATAAATGACTGTGCCACCTGAATGATCTGATCTGATGCCAGATAATCTGGAAATTCTTTTTCAAAGGTGGCGCGGTAACACCAATGAACCGACAGTGGTAACGCTGAAACCAGCTTGGTTCTGGCCAGTGGGAACACGCCGCCACTTACCGCGCAAAACACACAGCCATGACGTGATAAATGACGCAACGCGCCAAGCGATTGTTTATTTTGAAAGCTGGCCTTTGGTGGGGCCAGAAATACCAGATAGTCAGTCTTGGTTTGTGCCGAAATATGTGCCGCAACGTCAAAGGTGATGGCCGCACTTGCGGTTACGGGCGCGCCATTTTCGGATATGAGTTGCCAGCTAAACGTATTGGAGCCCGACACCTCATTGGCAACACGCAAGGGTTCGATCATCGAGGTGAGGCACGCCATCGGAAACCCGTCAAAAATAAGAAAGCTGATAAGTGTCGTTTTCACGTCTAGGTGGCCTGTCATTTGCGAATAGAAATTTCATTTGCGAATAGAAATTTGCCCAGCTACATTAGATAGATTAATTTATAGATCATGCAACTATGAGGTTCAGGATAAGGCGATGGCAACGTCTCAGCAATCAGCAAAAATAGAGCTTGGGCAAGACCCACACGCCACCATAGAGGGCAGTGAAAAGGCGCTTGAAGTCGCGATTGGCCGAGAAGTACATGCGTTTCGCAAACAACAGAATATCACTGTGGCTGAATTGGCGGCGGTGACTAATTTATCGATTGGCATGTTGTCTAAAATTGAAAATGGCAATACCTCGCCATCGCTTTCGACATTGCAGACTATTTCAAATGCGTTATCAGTGCCGCTGACAGCATTTTTCCGGCAATATGAAGAACAGCGGAGCGCGGTTCATACAAAAGCTGGGGCTGGGGTGCAGATCGAACGTGAAGGCACCCGTGCTGGCCACCAATATAATCTGCTCGGCCATATCGGTGGTAATTCCAGCGGTGTCATTGTCGAACCTTATTTGATTACGCTTGATAGTGAATCAGACACATTTAAGACGTTTCAACATAGTGGCATTGAAACGATCTTTATGCTTGAGGGTGAGGTTGATTATCTTCACGGCAATAAGATTTATTCATTAAAGCCGGGCGATACATTGTTTTTTGATGCGGATGCACCGCATGGGCCGGAAAAACTGGTCAAGCTACCAGCGCGGTATCTATCGATTATCAGCTATAAACAAAAGCCGTAAGTGCTTTATTGCTCTGGGTTAAGTTATTTTTCGGTAGAGCTGCGCTCGGCCGTATCCAGAACCTTCCAAAATCTTCAAAAATATCTAGCAATGGAGCTTCATTTTCTAACATGATAATTTTGCATTGAGTGAAAAAAAGTTTCCTGATAGTTGATAATTGCTATTTTTTGCATTAATGCTGAATCCTAAAAGTAAAAACAACCAGCTCAAACGGAGTTGCTAATGTGTGGAATTGTAGGGCTTTTCCTGAAAGATAAGTCGCTTGAGGCTGATTTAGGCCGCATGCTGTCTGAAATGCTTGTCACCATGACCGATCGGGGGCCGGATAGTGCCGGCATTGCGGTATATAACGCGCATCAGGCTGGCCAAGCGAAAATCACCGTACAAGCGGATAACCCGCAGGTGGATTTTGATGGGCTGGATAAAAAGCTGGGGGTGGCAATTGGCACCAGCGTCAAAATGGATATCCGGGACACACATGCGGTATTGACCATGCCGCAAGCCAGCCTTGATACAGCGATGGCAGAACTGCGCCAATTAGACCCGGTGATCCGTATCATGGGTCGTGGTGAATCAATTGAAATTTATAAAGAAGTCGGCCTGCCAGAAACTGTTGTCAGCCGTTTTGACATTGCAAAAATGTCTGGCACGCATGGTATTGGCCATACCCGCATGGCCACCGAATCAGCGGTGACAACCATGGGTGCGCATCCGTTTAACACCGATAGTGACCAATGTTTGGTGCATAATGGGTCATTGTCGAATCACAATTCACTGCGGCGGAAATTGCGCCGGGAAAATATCCGAATTGAGACGGAAAATGATACCGAGGTGGCCGCGGCCTATTTGACATGGAAGTTGCAAAATGGGTCTTCGCTTGGCGAGGCGTTGGAAAGCTCGCTGAACGATCTTGATGGATTTTTCACTTTTGTCGTTGGCACAAAAGATGGATTTGGTGTGGTCCGTGACCCCATCGCGTGTAAACCAGCGGTGATGGCGGAAACCGATTCATATGTGGCGTTTGGCAGCGAATATCGTGCGTTGGTGAATTTGCCAAATATTGAACAGGCCCGGGTTTGGGAGCCAGAACCAGCAACTGTTTATTTTTGGAATCATTGATATGGAAAAGTTAGATTTACAGGCACTTGGGCTGCGCGCACTTAACGAAAAACTGCAGAACCAGACAGACGAGACAAACCAGAAAGACTGGGAAATTATCAACCCACGTGGCAGTCACGCCATTGCTGTTGGTGTCGATGCGCCGATTAACGTCACGGTGCGCGGGTCAACCGGCTATTATTGTGGCGGCATGAATAAGCAGGCGCATATTCATGTTGACGGGTCTGCTGGCCCGGGTGTGGCGGAGAATATGATGTCCGGCACGGTCACGATTGACGGTGATGCCAGCCAATATGCCGGGGCAACTGGGCATGGCGGCACCCTTGTCATTAAGGGGAATGCGGCATCACGTTGTGGTATTTCGATGAAGGGCATCGACATTGTTGTACATGGCAATATTGGTCATATGAGTGCCTTTATGGCGCAATCTGGCAATCTGGTTGTGTGTGGTGATGCTGGTGATGCGTTGGGTGATTCGATTTATGAAGCGAGGCTGTTCGTGCGCGGGGCGGTCAAATCGCTTGGTGCTGATTGTATCGAAAAGGAAATGCGTCCAGAACATCTCGATATTTTGCGCGACCTGCTTGAAAAAGCTGGGTGTGATGCAAAACCGGAAGAATTCAAACGATACGGTTCGGCGCGGCAACTCTACAATTTCAAAATTGATAATGCATACTAGCAGGGACAAAAATCATGAGTGATAAGAAACAAAATGCAATTCCACAGACTGTTCCTGTGCAGTCTTCGACGTTCTCGCAAACGGTAAATGCTGAAATCCGCCGGGCCGCGGCAACGGGCATTTATGATATCCGTGGTGGTGGTGCCAAACGCAAGGTACCGCATTTCGATGATCTGTTGTTTTTGGGCGCGTCAATTTCACGCTATCCGCTGGAAGGTTATCGGGAAAAATGTGAAACCAAGGTCACATTGGGCACCAGATTTGCCAAAAACCCGATTGAGATTGATATCCCAATCACCATTGCCGGTATGAGCTTTGGATCGTTATCTGGCGGCGCAAAAGAAGCGCTTGGACGCGGTGCTAGCATGGCCGGTACATCGACCACAACCGGTGATGGCGGAATGACTGTTGAAGAACGCGGGCATTCCAGCAAGCTGGTATACCAATATTTGCCATCGCGCTATGGCATGAATCCGGATGATCTGCGCAAGGCTGATGCTATTGAAGTTGTGGTTGGCCAAGGTGCAAAGCCAGGCGGCGGCGGTATGTTGCTGGGACAAAAAATTTCTGACCGGGTAGCGAAAATGCGTAACCTGCCAAAAGGCATTGACCAGCGGTCTGCTTGTCGTCACCCCGACTGGACCGGTCCTGATGATCTGGAAATTAAAATTCTTGAATTACGTGAAATCACCGGATGGCGTGTGCCAATTTATGTCAAGGTGGGTGGGGCGCGGCCTTATTTTGATACCACATTGGCGGTGAAGGCTGGCGCTGATGTTGTTGTGCTAGACGGTATGCAGGGCGGTACAGCGGCAACGCAAGATGTGTTTATCGAACATGTCGGACAGCCGATCTTGGCCTGTATCCGCGAGGCGGTGCGTGCGTTGCAAGACCTTGATATGCACCGTGAAGTCCAATTGATTGTGTCTGGCGGTGTGCGCAATGGTGCGGATGTGGCAAAATGTATGGCACTCGGTGCTGATGCGGTATCGATTGGAACCGCGGCATTGATCGCGCTTGGGGATAATGACCCGCGTTGGGAAGCCGAGTATCAAAAGCTTGGTACCACAGCCGGAGCCTATGATGACTGGCACGAGGGCAAAGACCCGGCCGGGATCACAACACAAGACCCTGAACTGATGAAACGGTTTGACCCGGTCGAAGGTGGGCGCCGCTTAAATAATTACCTGAAAGTGATGACGCTAGAGGCGCAGACTATCGCCCGTGCCTGCGGAAAAAGTCATGTGCATAACCTTGAACCAGAGGATTTATGTGCGCTAACTTTGGAAGCGGCAGCGATGGCAAAGGTGCCGCTGGCTGGCACTGATTGGTGGCCGGGAAAGCCGGGCACTTCTTACTAGGCCGGCCGTTTAAGATAAAACATATGGGAACACACACATTACGCTGTAAACATGGGGACTCACAATGACAGTTGATCTCGCATCTTATGCCAAAGAAAAAGGCATTAAATATTTTATGATCTCATTTACCGATCTGTTCGGGGGACAACGTGCAAAATTGGTGCCGGCACAGGCCATTGCCGATATGCAGGAAGACGGCGCTGGATTTGCTGGGTTTGCGGCATGGCTGGATTTAACGCCAGCCCATCCTGATATGCTTGCGGTGCCTGATCCGGCATCGGTTATTCAGTTGCCGTGGCAACCAGATGTCGCATGGGTGGCGGCGAATTGTGTGATGGAAGGCAAAGGTGTTGATCAGGCACCGCGCAATGTGTTGCAGCGTCTGATTGATGAAGCCGCCGCCGAAGGCATGCATGTCAAAACTGGTGTTGAAGCTGAATATTTTCTGCTGACGCCCGATGGCAATCAGATTTCCGACCCCTTTGATACAGCTGAAAAGCCTTGTTATGACCAGCAAGCGGTGATGCGCCGGTACGATGTGGTCAAAGAAATCTGCGATTACATGCTCGATCTTGGATGGGGCCCGTATCAAAATGATCATGAAGATGCCAATGGCCAGTTTGAAATGAACTGGGAATTTGACGATGCTATGGCCACGGCCGATAAACATAGCTTCTTTAAATTCATGACAAAGTCGGTTGCCGAAAAGCATGGCTATCGGGCGACATTCATGCCAAAGCCAATTGCCGGGCTGACCGGTAATGGTTGTCACGTCCATATTTCGGTATGGGACAAGCCGGGCGCCGCCGCCAAAACCAATGTGTTTGCGACCACGCCTACATCTGAAAACCAAGCATCTGAACTTGGATTGTCGGAAAACGGGCGGCACTTCCTCGGCGGCATTATGAAACATGCCAGCGCATTGGCGGCGATTACCAACCCGACAGTCAATAGCTATAAGAGGATCAACGCCCCGCGCACCACGTCTGGGGCCACTTGGGCGCCAAATACGGTGACATGGACGGGCAATAACAGAACGCATATGGTACGGGTGCCCGGCCCGGGCCGGTTTGAATTGCGTTTGCCGGACGGGGCGGCGAATCCATATTTGTTGCAGGCTGTGATCATTGCTGCTGGCCTTGATGGGATCCGCAGCAAGGCAGAACCAGGCAAGCGGCACGATATCGACATGTATGCCCAAGGCCATTCCGTTAGAGGCGCACCAAAACTGCCGTTAAACCTGCTTGATGCGCTACGTGAATATGACAAGGACAAATCACTCAAAGCGGCGATGGGGGATGAATTTTCAGCTGCCTATCTAAAATTGAAACAACAGGAATGGAATTCATTCGTGTCGCATTTCACGCAATGGGAAAAAGATAACACATTGGATATTTAATCTGGTGGCCTTAGAAAGATGAGACAAAGGGGCCGTAGTGATGAAATTGAAACCCAGCCTAACTCTGGATGCTGCCAGTGCCATTATGGATCGCGCGCTGGCATATAGCCGGGCTGAAAACATGTTGCCGATGACTGTCGTTATTCTTGATGCTGGCGGTAAAATGATTGCCAGTAAAAGCGAAGACGGATCAGGCATCATGCGGTTTGATATTGCCCGCGGCAAGGCATGGGGGGCGCTTGGCATGGGCATATCCAGCCGTTTGATCCGTGACCGCTTGTCCGCCCGCCCCACTTTTGTCACGTCACTGGCGGCAGTTGCTGACGGCCGGTTTGTGCCAGTGCCGGGGGGTGTTTTAATTGAAGATGCCGACGGGTTCACCATTGGCGCGATTGGTATCAGTGGCGATACTTCGGAAAAGGATGAATATTGCGCCATTCGTGCGGTACAAGATGCTGGCTTACAAGCTGAACCGGCCAAAATAGACCCCAACTGGCAATCCTCTCGCCTGTCTGATCACGAAGATGAATAAAGCTGATGCTGCGGGCAGGCACGCCCTTGGTCGCTAGATTGCTTTTACCGGGTTGCAGAGCAGCCCAATCTTTTCAATTTCAACTTCAACCACATCACCATCTTGCATCCATAATGGGGGTTTACGGCCATGCCCCACGCCAGATGGGGTCCCCATCACCACTATATCACCAGCATCGAGCGTCATAGCTTCGGTGATATAGACAAGTGTTTCAACGACCTTGAAAATCATCATATCGGTGGTGCTTGATTGCACCGTCTGGCCATTTAGACGACATTCAATTTTTAATCCGTCGGCGGCTGGTGGTAGCTCATCAGGTGTGACCAGAACTGGACCAAAAGGGCCGGTCTGGTCAAAATTTTTACCCATCGTCCATTGAATTGTATGGCGCTGATATTCACGAACCGAACCATCATTAAAACAGCTATAGCCAGCAATCACATCAAGGGCATTATCAGCTGTGAGATGTTTGCATTTCTGCCCAATAATGACGGCGAGTTCCGCCTCGTAATCCATCGTGTTTGACATACGGGGGGCAAGGATCGGTTTATGTGCCGCCACCAGCGATGTGGGGCTGCGCATAAAAATGGCTGGAAATGGCTGTTTTTCAAATGGCCCTTCGGCAATATGATCCATGTAATTCAGCCCAAGACATAGAATTTTGCCGGGCGTTGTAATTGGCACCTGCAGATCAAGCTCGTCCAGCTGATAATGAACCGTGCCATCTGCCGCAGCCAGAATGTCGGCAATATCTGCAAATTGACCCGCTTTGATGACCGCCCCAAGATCGGTCGGGGCGGCGGCATCAACAAGCGATAGATCAATCACCCCAGCATCAGTTAGCGCGCCGATGCGGGGCTGGTGATCTTTGACAAAGGCGAGCAAACGCATGATCGTTCCTATCTCGGTAGCTGGTTACACCACTTTGACGATAAAGGGGGCAAGCCCATCTACCCGGCATTCCATTACATCGCCTTTTTTGATGGGGCCAACGCCAGCTGGCGTGCCTGACATAATCAGATCGCCAGCGGCAATATCATAAAACCGAGATAGATAGGCGATTTGTTCTGGCACTTTCCAGATCATCTGATTGAGATCACCTTTTTGGCGTTCCTCGCCATTTACCGTCAGCGAGATCGCGCCCGAGTCAAGATGACCAGTTTGTGAGGCAGGTACCAATGGACCCATTGGGGCTGATCGTTCAAAGGCTTTACCAATTTCCCACGGGCGTCCCATTTTTTTCATTTCACCCTGTAAATCGCGGCGGGTCATATCAAGCCCGATACCATAGCCAAACACATGTTGCATCGCGTCAGCTTCGCTGATGTTGGCACCGCCACTTTTCAACGCCACGATCATTTCCACTTCAAAATGCACGTCATTGGTCTGGGGCGGGTAGGGGAACTCGCCGCTGCTATCGACATTGTCGCCATTTTTCTGAAAAAAGAACGGGGGTTCTTTATCTGGGTCATGCCCCATCTCAATGGCATGGTCGGCATAATTGCGCCCGATGCAATAAATACGACGTACCGGGAAACGGGCGTCGCTACCCTGCACAGGGAGGCTTGGTTGTGCCGGTTGAGGAATTACATAATTAGACATTTTTCTTTTCCTTTGACAAAAAACAACCCCATATCAAACAAGCTAGGAGGCTCGCCTTGCCGCATAATAGGCAACCCGGCGTTCCAGATAGGCAAGAAATTCAGCGATCAGAAAGGCCAGACTGAACAGCACCAGCAGGACGGCCCAAAAATGTTTCATTAGGAAATTCGCTGAATATAATTCAAACAAGGCGCCAAACCCGACAATTGAAATCAGCAATTGTCCTATGATCACCCCTTTGACGGCGCGGATAAACCCAATCCGAACCCCACCTAAAATTTCAGGCAAAGCCGCCCAAAAATATATCTTGAAAAATGCGTCAGTTGGCGAGGCACCAAACGAGTGTGCCATTTCAACAAGTGACCGGTTGATCTGCAATACACCGGCCCGCGCGTTGAGCACAATTATCCAGATGGCAAACAAAGCGGTGGTAATAATGATAGCTTGCAGCCCAAACCCAAAAAGCACCATTAATACCGGCACCAAAGCGGTGAGGGGGGCGCTCAAAAACATGTTGACCCATGGCAAAAGCATTTCGTCAATCAACCTGTTTTTGCCCATTAAAATACCAACAGGGATGCCAATCACAATTGCTGAAAATGTACCAACGAAAAACGCATAGCCAGTGTCTGCCAGCGCTTTGATGAAAACTTTTGTAGAGGCAATTTCAAGCAGCGTTGCGAAAATCGCGCTGAGTGGCGGCAAAAAGAATGTCACTTCGAGATGACCAACAAGTTCCCACAAGGCGCCCCATAACAATAGCGACGACATGCCTGGCAATCGATAACCGAATAAATTCATTGGCGTCCTCTCATCATTGATCGTGCAACAGCTCTATTCAACATAGCTACGCAGTGAAGCCCAGATGTTATCAACGATATCAAGATATTCCGGGTCACGCCGAATATGATCAGCGCTTTTGTGCCGGAACCCAGACGGTTTGATGATTTCTGAAACGCGGCTTGGACGCGGTAACAAAATTGCGATCTGATCAGATACATAGACCGCTTCTTCGATGGAGTGCGTAACAAAAATAAATGTTTTATTTTCATTTTTAACCAACCCCAACAAATCCTCTTGGAATTTGCGGCGGGTTTGTTCATCAACCGCCGAAAATGGTTCATCCATCAGCAACACTTGGGCATCAACCGAGAGTGCCCGGGCAAGCCCGACACGCTGGCGCATACCGCCGGATAATTCATGTGGGAAACTATTTTCAAATCCGGCAAGGCCAACATTGGCGATATATTTTTCTGCAATCGCTTCACGTTCAGATTTCGCAACGCCGCGCAGTTCCAGTCCAAACGCCACATTGCGCAGAACTGACGCCCAAGGGAGCAGGGCAAAATCTTGAAACACAAAGGCCCGATCAGGCCCAGGGCCAGTCACCGGGGTGCCATTGACGATGATTTCACCACTGGTGGCAGGCAGCAGCCCGGCAATAATTTTCAGCAATGTTGTTTTGCCGCATCCAGACGGGCCAAGAAGCGAGGTGAGCTGCCCGCGGGGAAAATCAAGCGACATGTTTTCAAGTGCCTGAACATCACCGTAGTTCTTATGCACATTCCTGACGGTTACAGCATGTTCTATGTTTGTTGTGGATTTGGTCATTCGTTTGTTTCCATATCGATAGATTATTCGGACACATAGCCTTTGTTATTGCCGCCAAACAGAAAGATTTCGATTCGCTCAAGAACGTTCAAAAACAGAACGGCAAGCAGGATGATTGACATAATCGCGGCATACATTGTGGGATAGTCGGCGATCGAGCGGCTAAAGGTGATGATATCGCCAACACCCGTCGGGGTGATTTTCAGTTCGGACAAAATCGCGCCGATAAAGCCAGCTGAAATGCCAAGTCGTAACCCAGCAAAAATAACAGGTGATGCCGCCGGCAAAATGATTTTCAAGATAATGTCGCTGCGCGACCCGAGAAATGCATGCCCCATTTCCTTTAGGGATGCGGGTGTATTGCGCACCGCGCCGCTGGTATTCAGCACAATCACCGGCATAGCCATAATGCAAACAACAAAAACCTTTGATGTCAGCCCGATACCATAGGCCATCACCAAAAGCGGGATTAACGCGGCAAGCGGCGCGGTTTGCATCACAACAAAAATGGGTGAAATCAGCCAATCAATTTTTTCACTCAGGCCAATCCATAGCCCAAGGCCAATGCCAAGAAAGGCCGAAATTGTGACTCCCACAACAAGGGGTTTGAGGGTTTCGGCATAGGCGGTAAATAACGTGCCTTCAACAATTAAAACCCAGAAAGCGGCCATTGATTCCAAAAATGTGGGAAAGGCAAAACTGACCGGGACGCGGCCCGCAATTTCCCACGCACCAAATACAATGGTGGCTGATAAAAGGGTCAGAAATAGAGATCTGTGTCGCATCATATACCGTTACCAGTGAGCCGCGTGTTAGGTGATAAAACGTAATCTGATCGCAAAATATTTAAATGCATAAATTTGAAAATTGGCCGACAACACGGGAATAAGCTTGTGTTGTCGGCACAGGGAGTTTGGCAAGGTGTTATTGTGCTGCCTGCTTCAATGGCGCCATGTACCAGAAATCATCGATATTCAATGATGCCGGATCGCCGGTCAGCTGACCAGCTTTAGAATACCATTCCATGTCGGCTTTGGCCGCTTTCATGCCGCCGCCGTTCGGGTCATATAGACCACCGGCAACCGCATCTGTGTAAAATTGGTCAAGCCCGTCCAATACTTCTTTTGGCAACTGACCAATTGGCCCGTTTGGATCAGTTTGCTTGCGCACAATTGTTGGGTCTTTGTGCATGTCCTGATACACGCTGACCAACGCTTTCACAAAGATATTAACGTCTTCCTCGTTCGCTTTGATCCAATCAAGATTGCCAAAGATCGCTTCATCACTGGCATCGACTTCAAACATTGGCAACACGTTAAAATTATCACCATGCAGCTTTACCAATTTATTTTTGTTCGACAGATCGACGATTGTGGCGTCAGTCTGGCCGGCAATCAATGCCGCGATACGGTTTGATGACCCCGGCACATAAGACCGATTGCCAAATTTCATGTTCAGCTTGTCTTCAATCACATTGGCGATTGATTCGGTGCCACCGCCACGTGAATGCAGCATAATTGGCTCACCATTAAGGTCTTCAAGCTTGGAATATTTCTTTGATGTGACGGGGAAAAATTTTAGCTTTGACAATTGAAAGACGATACGGATTGGCGCCTTTGATTTCTGCATTACAGAATAAGGTGTGCCAAAGCCAATATCCATTTGGCCGCTCAAAATTGCCTGAATCGCCAGCTCTTCATCAGAAAAAGCTGTCCACTCATAATCAAGGCCCATTGCCTTGGCCCGGTCAAGCGCCACAAAGAAAGCCGCAAGTTCATCAGACGGCGTTTCAGCAAGTGCGATTCTGACTTTGCCAGCATGCGCTGTGGTGATCGCTGATGCCATCAATACAGCCGCTGAGACGAACGTCAAAAATCCCTTTAAAATTCGTGTCATTGTGTCCTCCAATATCACCAAATTGGTGCATAAATTATGTTAATTATGGCCGTGCGCTTGACGCGCATGATCCAGACTTGGATAGTGACCAAGACACAGCACGCCCGATCTAATGCCCCCATCCTTTTTTGATCAATATTTGACCAATATAAAATTGATCACATAGAGAGTTGCATTGGTCAAGTCTAAAACTATAATCAATTGACAGCTCGTGCTGTCTTGCCGTGATATAGGGAAAAGACTCGCAGCGGTGATGTGGAAATGTCGGTGCCGCCAGCTAGAGGATGGAAAAAGGGATCACGATGACGGTTGGTGATGGAGCGTTGACACAATTGCGAGCGTGGCTTGCGCAACGTGATTTTTCAGAAAATGGACGTTTGCCGCCAGAACGTGAATTGATTGATATTTTGGGCGTGTCTCGTGGTGACCTGCGCAAAGCGTTGGCAGCGCTAGAGAGCAATGGGGAATTATGGCGGCATGTTGGCAAAGGCACGTTTATTGGCGCACGGCCTGTTGAAGAGCCAACGAGCATTGCGTTGGTTGCCGAAAAATCCAATCCGCTAGATGTCACCCGCGCGCGCATTTTGATCGAACCAGTATTATGCCGCGAGGCGGCCATTAATGCCACAGCTGTTCATATCGACGCCTTGGTGCGTTGTTTGGCAGCCCAACGTGAAGCCAAAACCTGGCGCCAATATGAAAACGCCGACAACCGGTTTCACCGGATTATTGCCGAGGCATCTGGCAATGTTGTGCTGTTGGCACTTTTTGACCAGCTGAACGCGATCCGCCGAACTGTTGTGTGGGGGCGTTTGCGCGACGAAACAACATCACCACCGCCGGACCACCACAGTTTTACCCAGCATGATGACATTGCAACAGCCATCCGCGAGCGTGATCAAGATGCCGCCGCCAATACCATGTGGCTGCACCTAAAACAGGTTGGTGATCGTTTGGTCAGCCATAATGCCGGACAAAGCAACGTCCAAGAGAGGCAGACCGGTTAACAAGCGTGCTGTTTACTGCACTGGGTTGGTAAGCGTCCCAATGCTGTCAACAGCAACACTGACCAAATCACCGGCTTTTAGGAATTTTGGTGGCTTGAAGCCAAGGCCAACGCCAACTGGTGTGCCGGTGGCGATGATGTCGCCCGGCAACAAGGTCATGGTTGCGGTTAATGTTTCCATCAAAGTCGGAATGTCAAAAATCAGATCGGCGATCTTTGCCTGTTGACGCAATTCGCCATTCACCGTTGTTGAAATTGTCGAGGTAGTGATATCACCAATTTCATCAATTGTGACAATTGATGGCCCCATTGGCGCAAAGCTATCAAGGCTCTTTCCCAAAAACCATTGGTTGTGGCGTTGTTGTAAATAACGCGCGGTGACGTCATTCAAAATGGTGTAGCCGAAAATATAGTCAAAGCAGTCAGCCTTGGTCACTTTATGTGCCTTTTTGCTGATCACAAAACACAATTCGCATTCATAATCGACCGAATCAGTCGGGTCCATGGCTGACAAAATAGAGGCGTTTGGGCCAATCACAGATGTTGTCGCCTTGGTAAAAATGACCGGTACTGACGGCACTTCTTCCTTTGTCGATGAGTCAAACCCAGAATCATTAAATTCTTTGGCATGCGCATAATAATTTTTGCCAACACAAAAAATATTGCGGCGCGGGTCTGGGATCGGGGCCAATAATTCGACATCAGACAGATCAAGACTGGCCTCGCCACCTTGCCAGCCACCAACGCCAGTTTCACCCTCAATAAGACGGCGCACGGCGTATGCTGCATCAGGGCCATCATCTTTGACAATGATGCGATCATTATTGGTCAGAACACCAGCTTTGACAGTCCCATTATGGCGAAAGGTGATTAGTTTCATGTCTAACAATCCATTTATTTAATTCGGAAAAAATACCGCCCAGACTATTGATAGCTATGGTAATAAAGTCAAGAACGGTTCTAGGAACAAGCATTAATAATGGGGTAAGGGGCTGTGGATTTTGCAATGATTTTGCCACATGATATGGCGTTGCCGATTGCCATATTTTTGGTGTTTATGAGTTTTGTAACATCTTTTATCACGGCCGCCTTTGGCATTGGTGGCGGCGCGATTATTCTGGCAGTTCTGGCGGTTAGCGTCCCAGCGGCCGCGCTGATTCCGATCCATGGGGTTGTGCAGTTAGGTTCGAATGCGGGGCGCGTGGGGCTGATGCTCAAGGATGTGGTATGGCGTCCGGTTTTACCCTTTATTGGCGGCAGCGTGATTGGTGCGGGCATTGGCGGCGCACTCGCCGTACAAATACCAACAGCCATCGTTCAAATTGCCGTTGGTTTATTTATCGTATTTGTGGTGCTTGTGAAATTGCCACCAATCGCCATGCGCTATGTTTTTGCAGGCGGTTTGTTCTCAAGCTTTTTGACCATGTTCTTTGGCGCCACTGGCAATTTTATCGCGGCCATGATCAAAAGCATGCAACTCGACCCGCTGCCACATGTGGCAACACATTCTGTGATGATGACCATTCAGCATCTGATCAAAGTGATTGTGTTTGGCATTATTGGGTTTAATTTTGCCGCTTATCTGCCGATTATTGTGGGGATGCTGATCAGCGGGTTTATTGGCACATTTATCGGCAAGCAATTTCTGGTCAAATCCGGAAATACCTATTTCAAACCCATATTAAATGGGGTGTTGCTATGTGTTGCCGCGCATTTGATTTGGACTGGTGCCAGTTTGATTCTGGCACCAGCCTAAAATGGCAAACATGGTTGGCTATTTATAAACCGGTGGCGTGCGGTCTAAAAATGCGGCCAGAATATCATAGACCATCGCATAATTTTTTTGCTGGAAGCTGGCATGTGAAATGCCTTCCATGACGGTAAATTGCTTGTCGTTATGCGGCAGTTTTTCAAAAAATTTCAATAGATCAGTCACACTTGCAATACCATCATATTGGCCGCGCAGGATAATTGTAGGCACGGTAATTTTTTCTGGGTCTACAAGAGGCAATCTGGAACACATATCGATATAGGTGCCGTTTGGCATTGAGTCATCAAGCGCACAAATTGCCTTGGCAAAGGCGTCAACAACTTTTGGTTCAACACAATCTGCGTGATCCCGGTTAAAAATAGACTGTACAAAAGCGTAATCAATCGGACGCCGGTTGCTGGCACGAAATTCAGCGAGCTTCTTGCTACGGTCAGCCAAGGTTGGGCTGCCTTCACCAGTCCAAACAAATGCGTCAAGTGCCAAGCGTGCAACACGCTCTGGGTGTCTTTCGGTAAAGGCAGCTGCCCGCAATGCGCCGGACGAAATGCCATACATATGCATCGGGCCAGAGCCGCGATAATCCTGAATATAGGCGGTCGCGGCTGTCAGATCATCCGCCCCATTGGCAATGTCGCAAGTGATGTCACGATGTTTAGATGATCGGCCATAGCCTTCCATATCAACGCACCAAGTGTCATAGCCCAAAACGGCAAAATAATTCATTGCCGAACTGAATGGACGCCCGTCAACATGAAGATCAAATGTCGGTTGTGATGCCATAGATGACCCATGGACGAAAAGAATGGTGCCTTTTTTCTGGCCTTGCGTATCGAGATATTTATTCCAAAGGAACAGATCCACATCACCTTTTTTGGTCCAATGTTCCTTACCAATGACCGATGCTTCTAGATGTTCGTTTTCCATCAACAAATCCTCTTATCGCTTCAGATTATTATCGAATTTTAAAATATCGAGACCGATATTTCGGTCCAGAAGATACATAAAGCCATTCTCATCGACATCAACATCGTTACTTTGCGGGCTGGGAAAGCCGGGCGGCGGTGGCGGAATGTAATGGGCAATTTCGTTTGGCTGTGATGGGTCGGCAATATCAATTACCCGCAGCCCGCCAGAAAACCATGTGGCGTAGACCAATGTATCATCAAGCTTTTCACGGAATTGATGCGCGCCAAAGCGGCCACCAGAACGTGACCATGGCGAATCCATTTCACTGACGTCAAACGCAGACACAGCATGAATATTATCAAGATCGGTGACGTCAAAAAGCCACATAAAGGCATGCAGGCGCCCGCGGCGATGCTGGTGTTCTTCATCCATAACGACCGCAATGCGGCGCCCATCAAAACGTTGCATACATGGCAGCGCGGTATGTGTTGGTTCTGGAAAGGGGGGATGATAATTATGCGCGCCAATCGTCTTGGGTTTGCTGATATCGCTGATGTCAATAACGCGAAACCCGGCATTCCATACCGAAGCCCATAATTCATCACCGACCCGAAGCGCATGATGCAGGCGATTTTTATAACCAGTCCAGCTTGGTGTTTCGCCGCCAGCAATATGTTGGCCCGGCATATGCCATCGTGATACTTCAACCGGATTGCGCGGGTCGGCAAGGTCATAGATCACCAAGATATTGCCAATATAGCCGTCCATTTCCGTTGAAATATATGCGTAATTTTCATCCATATCAAAGCGGTGCACACCGAATCCATGTGTTTTGACATAGGACAGTAATTCTGGATTGGCCGGATTGCTGATATCCCACACCCGAAACCCACCATCATTGTAGCCATGTTTCAAAAACGCCCGCACATCATCGAGTTTGCCAACTGGTATATCCAGCGCCTTGGCAATTTCCTCGTCACTTGGCGACCGCTGAAGGGTTGTTTCAAGCGCCGCTACGACTGTCGGCAAAGCTTCGCCGCGGCGCAGAAGATGGCGTTGTGCCTGTTCAACATTGGTAATCATCAGATTGCCAGCCACACGCACTTTATGCGTATGGGATAAGGTATCTTCCAGCTTTATTTCTTTGATAATTTTAGGGCGGCTTGGTGTGCTGACGTCAATAATGGTTGTGCCATGCGGCGCATCCATATGGCCTACAAAGGCAATCCCATCTTGGACAACAACTTGGCCACCACCAGCGATATCCAGCCGGGCGACTAATTCAATATTGGCGGCAACCGCATTTATTGGATTTTGGCTCATGATCGCGATCCAGCTTTTTGCCGGTGTTTTTTCAAAAATGCTGGCAAGGCTAATGTCAAAATCAGCACCAGCCAGAGCGTGTTGCCCAAAGGCGAGGAAAACAATACCAGCGGGTCGCCATCAGACATTTTCAGGGCGCGCAACATATATTGTTCCAGCAATGGCCCCAAAATAACGCCAATCAGAATAGCCGCGACATGATAGCCAGTTTTGCGGGCGATATAGCCAATGATGCCAAAGCCAAATGCCAGATACATATCAAACAAATATTCGCGTGGCACAAAGGATCCAACCAAGGTAAAGGCGATGATGATCGGCGACATATATGTGGTTGATACAAGTGTCACCCGCGACATATAGCGTGACATTGGCAAAATCGTCAGCGCCATAAGTAAATAGGTCACAAACATGGCCATAAACACGCCATAGCCTAGATCTGGCCGCTCCATGAATAAGCGCGGCCCGGTTGGCACACCTTGATATTGCATCACAACCATCATAATGGCGGCGGTGGCCCCGCCCGGAATGCCCAAAACCATAAGTGGGATTAATGTACCAGCGGTCACTCCATTATTCGCCGCTTCTGGTGCGATCAAACCTTCTACATGACCGGTGCCATAGGCTTCGGGTGTTTTGGAAAAAGTGCGCGATTGCTGATACGCAACAAATGATGCAATTGCCGCCCCGGCGCCGGGAATAACCCCGATTACTAGACCAATCAGACTGGTCCATGTGACATGCCACCAGCGGCTGAGCGTAATGCGGACACCCTTTATTGTTTCAGACCAATTGGCATTTTGCACAGTTTGCACACGGTCCTTGGCCATAAATGAACCTGTCTCGATGACCATGAATGCCTCGGAAATGGCAAATAGCCCAACAAGCGCCGGGATCAAAGGTACGCCGTCATAAAGTTCTAAAAACCCCATGGTACCACGCGGTGTTGCATAGACATGGTCAGCACCAATAGACCCAATCATCAGGCCAAAAAAACCGGCAATCAGACCTTTGATGGTGTCCTTGGCGGCAACAGATGCAATAAGCGAAATGCCAAACAGCATCACCACGACCATTTCAACACTATGCATATAAAAGCCAACACGGGCCAACCACGGCATTGTCACAAGGGCAATGGCGGTGGTGAGCAGCCCGCCAATGATCGAGGATACGAAAGAAATTGACAAAGCGCGTTGACCAAGCCCTTGCTTTGCCATGGGATAGCCGTCAAGCGGGGTTGCCGCGGCACCAGCGGTACCTGGGATATTCACCAAAATGGCGGGAATGCCCGCGCCAAGCCTTGATGCACAATAAAGCGCAATCATAAAGACAAGACCAACTTCGACATTCATCAAAAATGTAAAAGGTAACAAAACAATAATGGTATTGGCGGCGCTGAACCCGGGAATAGCCCCGACGATTAAGCCAAGAAAAATACTGGGAATAACCACCCACCATAGACCCACCTGATGAAAAAACAGATCAATAAAGAAAGCCGTATTCACGTCCATCTTCATACACCCCCGACAATAAGCTGTTCGATGATGCCCTTGGGCAGACGTGTTTCAAACATGGCGATGAACACCGCGTAGCCAATCAATGCCATGATCGTTGCGATAAAGGCTTTCATGAAAGGGCGCTTGCCACGGTCAAGGATCATCATTGAAACCCAAAAGAAAATAATGGTTGTCAGGGTAAAACCAAGAAAATCGACAAATACGAGATAAAGTAGCGACACTACAATAAATGCTGTTTGCGGTGTTTTGACCACCATTGGGATGGCGCTAAAATCAATATGAAATTGCGCGTTATGACGGCGCAATGCCAGCCCTTTTTGGACAAAAAATATAGCGGCAACAAACAGCAATACTGAACCCACCAAAAAGGCGTTGACCTGTGCCGTCCATGGTGAGTCTACAATTGTAGATATATAGTAAAGCGTAAATAAAACGCTGATCGCCGGTATGATAAATTCGCCAGCTACATTTTTCTTTGGTGGCTCTTGCTGGCCTGCATCAATATTCGTCTTTAGATCTGACATTGTACCAATCCGAAACGCAGAAACATATTGCAAACAGCAATATCGTAAAAAGATGAAAACATAAAAGTTAAGAAAAAAGGCGCATGAACTGCGCCTTTTTGAAGAGGTTTTTATTATTTACCAGCAAGAAATGGTCTGTAGCGTTCACCAAGTTCTAGCATAGCCGATTTGAATGATTCGCATTCTTCAACGCCGCCATAGTTTGAATATGGCCAGAAACCCTTGGTTTTCAAAAACGCATCCTTGTAACCGGGATCACTGAAGGTTTGCTTGAAGGTTTTTTGCAACAGCTCAAAGCGATCAGGGTGGTTGTCAACCGCCGCTTTATGAATGCCAAAGGCTCTGGCTGAGAACATAGGCGGCAATTTTGTGCCAAAATATTGGTTCATTGTCGGCGCGTTATTCAGCTTGTCACCAGCTGCATTTTCGTCATTAAACACCAACAATGTCCGACAGGCATCACCAGCGGCAATCACCGAACCAGATGTCAGAACGCAAAAATCCATTTCCAGCGTCACCGCGCCGGCAACTGTTTTCTTGCCACCTGACAATGGCACCAGATTAAATTGTGCGCCGGTGTGTTCGCCTAATGCCAAAATGCCAATTGATGCCGGGTGGGCTAGCCGGCTTGTGCCGACGTTCAATTTGCGCCTTTTGCCCTCAGCGATGATATCGTCAATTGACTGGAACTTGCTTTCGGCACCCACAAAAACCACACCTGGGTCGGTATCAACCCGGCCGAAATACAGATAGTCATTAATATTGAATGTCGGTTTTTGAACCGCCCAATTGAGCACTTCTGGCCCCATATTGCCAAAAATCAGGCTATAGGCATCTGGCTCATATTTCCCCATATAGACTTCATAGCCAACCCGGCCAGAAGCGCCTGGAAAAAAGCCTGGCTCAAAATTTGTGTTCATATAGTTTTTCCAGATTGAAGAGAACGCCCGGAACAAACGGTCAGCACCACCACCTTCAGCTGTTGGGATAATCACGTCGATATTACGATCTGGGTACGCCGCAAACGCTGGAGACGATAATCCGCCGCCAAGCATCAACCCACCGGCTGCCGCTGCCCCTGTTTTGAGAAAAGACCGTCTCTTTATTCCGATTTCTGTCATAGATACCTCCCATTTATAGTCTTGTCGCGCCTTTGACTTTTGTGTCTAGGTACGGACAATACGCATTCGACCAATTTATGATTGATCAAATATTGATTAGTGTCAATCATTGCACAATGCCCGATCATTTCAGACGGGCAGTTTGGCGGTTTGGCTGGGTACGATGTGCAATCAAAACTAACTAGACGCGGCGGTATCTTTGGGCCACCATTGGGCTGGGCGGCATTATGTCTTGCGGCGCCCCGAAATAACCCGGCCTGAAAAGGATTGAAGCATGACGGCCATATTTCAGTTCAATGGCATCTATACGCCAATTATCACGCCCTATCACGATGATGGCACGGTGCATTGGGACGCGCTTGCAGATGTTGTGGATTATCTGTTGGCGGCTGGCGTTCATGGTATTATTTCGGGCGGGTCAACTGGCGAAAATTATACCCAAACAGTGGCTGAACGGATCGCTTTAGCAGAATTTGTGCAGGCCAGAATCAAAGGACGCTGCCCTTTTGTTGTTGGCACTGGGGCCATGCTGACTGATGAATCACTGGCATTGGCGGTGGCGGCGCGTGACATGCGCGCGGATGCGATTTTGCTGGCCAGCCCGCCATATGCGGTGCCGACTGACCGCGAAAACGCGCTCAATGCTCTGGCGATCGACAAGGCCGCGAATTTGCCAATTATGCTTTATAATTACCCGCACCGGACTGGCACAATGATGGGGCCAGAATTTTTGGACCGGGTCGGCCGATCACGCAATTTTTGTGGCATTAAGGAAAGTTCGGGTGACATTAACCGGGTGCATCTTCTAGCGCGGGATTATTCGCATATCCAGCTTGGTTGCGGTATGGATGACCAAGCGCTGGAATTTTTTGCATGGGGCGCGCCATTTTGGGTCTGTGGGGGATCAAATTTTCTGCCGGCTGAACATATCGCGCTTTATGACGCTTGTGTTGGACGCGGCGATTTTGCCAGCGGGCGGCGGATCATGGCGGCCATGTTGCCATTAATGCGGGTGCTGGAACAAGGCGGCAAATTTATCCAGACCATCAAATATGGCGTGACATTAAATGGCATCGAAGCTGGGGCGATGCGCCGCCCGCTTATCGGGCTGAACAAAGATGAAAAACGCAGTCTTGAACAGGTGGTGCGTGTTCTCAAAACCACAATTGCGACAATCACCGCGGAGGCATAGAGGATGGATCTACTGACCAAAGATGAATATCAGGCCATTGCCGCCACGTTGGAATTTCCCACCGAAGCTTTTATTGATGGGGGCTTTCGTCCGGCAAAATCTGGCCAGACATTTGTCTCAATAAACCCGGCAACGGGCAAGCAGTTGGCGGCGATTGCATCATGCGGCGCGGATGACGTTGATCTAGCGGTAGAAAAAGCGCGTGAGGCTTTTGACGATGGCCGGTGGTCGCGTTTGCACCCAACCGCGCGCAAAGATGTGTTGATCCAATTTACCAAATTGTTATCGCGCCAGTGCCATGAACTCGCGGTTTTGGAAAGCCTTGATAGCGGCAAAACCATTTATGATTGTGTCACTGTTGATATAGCTGAAACCATCCATTGTCTGAAATGGCATGCCGAGGCGATTGACAAAATTTATGATCAGGTCAGCCCGGCATCAGATGATCATATTGCCATGCTGGTGCGCGAGCCTATTGGCGTTGTGGGACTTGTTCTGCCATGGAATTTTCCGCTTTTAATGCTGGCGTGGAAAATCGGCCCGGCGCTGGCGGCTGGCTGTTCGGTGATTGTCAAACCGGCCATGGAAACGTCATTGACGGCGCTTCGTGTTGCTGAATTGGCAAGCGAGGCTGGATTGCCGCGCGGCGTCTTGAATGTGTTGCCGGGTGATGGCCCGGCAGTTGGCGAACCGATCGGCAGACATATGGATATTGACCTTGTGTCCTTTACCGGATCGACCGCAACGGGTAAACGGTTTTTGACCTATGCCGCCGAATCCAATGCCAAGGAAATTGTGTTGGAAATGGGCGGCAAAAATCCAGCCATTGTAATGGATGATGCAGAAAATCTTGACCGGGTCGCACAGCATATTGTCCAAGGTGCCTTTTGGAATATGGGACAAAACTGTTCGGCAACGTCACGGCTACTTGTACACAAAGATATCAAAGCCGATTTATTGACGCGCATTTGCCATCATGCCCAGAAATGGAATATTGGTGATCCGCTTGATCCAGACACCAGGCTTGGAGCGCTGGTAAGCCGCGCGCATTTTGACAAGGTGTGCGGCTATCTCGATCAGGCCGACAGTATCATAATGGGCGGTACGGCAAAAGATGGATTTATTGATGCCACAGTGGTTGAACTGCCCGATCATGACCATCTATTGGCACGTGATGAAATTTTTGGCCCGGTGTTAAGTGTGATTGAAGTGTCTAGCCTTGATCAGGCCATTGCCATGGCGAATGACACGCATTACGGATTATGCGCGGCGTTATTTACCGCCAATGTCAAACGCGCATTGCGCGGGGCCCGCCAGTTACGGGCTGGTACGGTCACTGTCAATGCGTATGGCGAGGGGGATATCACCACCCCATTTGGCGGGATGAAACAATCCGGTTTTGGCGGACGGGACAATGGTATTCATGCACATGATCAATATACCCAGCTGAAAACCATTTGGGTTGATCTTGCCGATGACGCACACGAGGCGGTGGTGTGACACGCCGCATTGCCACGCATATCCCCCAGCACCGCGGCCCAGCCGCGTGGAATGTCATTTTAGGGCCGCAGCCTGATGCAGAGGTTGCTGATCAAAATCAAACTGCAGATTTTGTGATTATCGGGGCTGGCTTTGCCGGTCTGGCGGCCGCCCGCCGCCTTACGCAACTGGCCCCAGATTCGCGGATTATTGTCGTTGATGCCGGACGTATTGCCGAAGGGGCGGCTGGCCGTAATTCTGGGTTTATGATTGATCTGCCACATGAATTAACCAGTGCCGATTATGCCGGGGCCGGTGACGATAAGGTGATTATCAACCTAAACAGACGCGCCCAGGCATTTGCCGCTGATGCTGTTGACGAGTATGAAATTGACCCCAATTTTTTTGACCGGTCTGGTAAAGTAAATGGTGCCGCCAGCCAGCACGCCCATCTTCACAATCAGACCTATGAGTCGCATTTGGCCAGCCTTGGCGAAACCTCGGACATGCTTGATGCCCAGCAGATGGCAGAACTGACCGGCAGCCAGCATTATCTGTCTGGACTCTATACACCGGGAACCGTGACATTGCAGCCGGCTGGATTCATCCGCGGTATGGCGGCCGGGCTTCGGCGGCGCGGTGTTACTATTTTTGAACAAACGCCGGTTACAGAAATTCGAAAGGCCGCAAAAGCCGCCGCGGGCTGGACCATTGAAACGCCAAATGCTGCATTCACCGCTGGCAAGGTCATTATGACAGTAAATGGCCATCTGGAAAGTTTCGGGTTTGAAAAACGCCGGTTGATGCAACTTTTTCTGTTTGCGGTGATGACCAAGGAACTATCGGCTGACGAATTGCGAATCATTGGTGGGCAACCGCGCTGGGGCATAACACCGTCAGACCCGATGGGAACAACGATGCGGCGCATTGATACAGGGCAAGGTGGCAATCGAATTATTGTGCGCACCTGTGCCAATTTACGCCCCGGCATGGCCGCTAGCGCCGCTGATATCGCCCGTGCGGAAAAGGTCATGCGGCGTAAATTTGACCAGCGATTTCCACAGGCGGCAGGGTTGCCGATGCAATATAGCTGGGCCGGGCATCTGTGTTTAAGCTTGAATAGTGTGGCGGTCATGCGCGAATTGGAAACCGATCTTTTTTCAGGGTGCGTGCAAAATGGTTTGGGAACGGCCCGCGGGACCTTGACTGGTATTGGCGCGGCGGAACTGGCCTGCGGCGTATCCAGCCCGATCACCAGCTATTTTGCCAGCGAGGCCGAGCCAAAGAAACTGCCGCCACAAACATTTCAGCAAATAGGCGCAAACAGTATTTTGCGGTTTCGTGAATGGCGTGCCAAAGATGATTGATCAACTTTTCTAGCGGTTAAAAATGCTGGTTAAGCTCATTTGCTTGTGGGATTTCGCGTTCGCGCCGGGCGATATAATCTTGCAACGCTTCATCAACAGCCACGTCAAGTTTCGGTTCTTCATAATCGGACAAAAGCTGCCGTGCATACGCCAAGGCCCGCCCGGTAATTTCAACCGCGCCTTCGGCTGTCCATTGTTCGATAGAATTATTGTCGAATAATTCAGGCATGAAAAAGGCTGACTGGAAATGTGCTAGCGTATGTGGATGGCCCAGATAATGACCGCCTGGGCCAACATCACCAACCGCGGCGAGGGCGGCGTCAAAATCATCCCATTTAGGCCCTTCGGCCATGCGATAGGCCATCGCACATTGTTCGGCATCAACAATAAATTTAGCAACAGAGCAATGCATGCCAGCCTCGTTCCAGCCAGCCGAATGCCACATATAATGCGCCCCAGAATGGATCACCGCGGCAAGCGTGCTAGCGCTTTCATACCCGGCTTGCGCGTCAAATGTTTTGGCACCGCCAAGCGTGTTCGAGGTGCGCCATGGCACATCATAATGACGCGCCATCTGGCCAATCATAAAATTCATCAGGGCAATTTCTGGTGTGCCAGCCATCGGTGCACCCGATTTCATTGATACGGTTGACAGATAATGACCATAGATCGCTGGTGCGCCTTTGCGGATCACCTGCGTATAGGCCAAGGCTGATAAAGCTTCGGCATTTAGCTGTGCAACAGTGGCTGGAATATTTGCGGGTGTGTTGGCACCGCCAAGGACAAAGGGCGAACATAACACCGGCTGGTTCCGCCGGCAAAATGCGCGCATCGCCCCCAGCATGGTCTCGTCCCATACAAGCGGCGAATTGCCATTGCAATTACCGGTTGTGACAGCATGCGTTTCGATAAATTCATCACCAAACAGGATGCCGCACATGGCCATCACATCTTCGGCATTTTTTGGGCTGGTGGTCATGCCCATAAACATTTTGTCGGAATATTTCATTGACGAATAGGTGATCCGCAAATGCCGGTGGCTGATGGGGTGGTCATAGGGTTCAACAATGTGATGTGCAGAACTATGAAGGGCTGGCAGCATATGGCTCAGCTTGTGAAACATGGCCAGATCATCAAGTGTTGGATTGCGCCGTTCATCATTCAGATCACGCAAATAGGGCGCGCCCGTCATTGGCACGAAAACCGAATGACGCCCACCCAACTTTAGGTTTTTTTTGGGGTCACGGGCATAATAGGTAAATTCTGCCGGAATGGTGGAAATCAATTCATCGATAAGGCCGCGATCAAGATAAACGCGATCATCAACGACTTTGGCACCAGCGTTTTGCCAGTCGGCAAGCGCGATCGGGTCACGAAACACCACACCAATATTTTCCAGAATATCTTTTGACGCGGCATCAATCCGTTCGACTTGGGCACCATCCATCACTTCACAAAAAGGTAATTTGCCGACAAGACCGGGCAACATGTCAAATTTCGGTGCGGTGCGTAGCGCCCGCCGCGCATTGCGTCCGCCAGATCTGGATGCTGGCTTGTGGTCTGTTGCGCCCATCGAACACCCCCACGGCAAACGCCCCACTTGAAACAAGCGATGCTTCGTTTCCTCTCTCGTTACTAAGCCTCTTTGTTATGGTGATTTCAAGAAAAATGATGATCTTTGGCGGTGGGAATAAAAAGCCAAAAGATGCGGGTAATTATGGCCAGCTAGGTGTGGTGATGAAAGACGTTGGGACAATGACAATTTTAGTGTATCACTCTTGCTGATTTGGTAGCAGGCACCGACGAACGGGCGGTTTTTTTGGAGTAGAGATTATGCCAACAATTGTGAATAGCTGGAACGAATGGGACCCCCTGAAACATGTGATTGTCGGTCGCGCCGATGATTGCCATATCCCACCAGAGGAACCAGCACTTGACGCCAAAGTCCCAGAAGATAGTGATATGCGTGGCCAATGGGGACGCCGCCCGCAAGAAACCATTGATCGGGCCAATGAATTATTGGACAATTTTGCCGCCATGCTTGAATCGCGTGGTGTTACCGTTGACCGGCCAACACCGATAGATTTTTCACTGCCGGCCTCTACCCCCGATTTTCATGCCGAAAGCCAGTTTGGCTGTATGCCGCCCCGCGATGTGTTGCTGACCGTTGGCAATGAAATTGTCGAAGCCACTATGTCCTATCGTTGTCGGTGGTTTGAATATTTATGTTACCGGCCATTATTGCAGAAATATTGGGAAGATGACCCGCAATTCCGCCATGAGGCAGCGCCAAAACCACGGCTGACAGATGCGGATTATCATGCCGATTATTTTTCAGAAAAAATTGGTGTTGAAAAACGCTTGAAATGGACAGCGGAAAAATTCTTTGTGACGACCGAAGAAGAACCATTATTTGATGCCGCTGATGTGTTGCGGTTTGGCAAGGATTTGGTGGTGCAGCATGGATTTACCACTAATCTGAAAGGTATCGAATGGATCCGGCGGCATTTTCCTGATCACCGTGTCCATGCGGTGAATTTTCCGGGTGATCCCTATCCAATTCACATTGATGCCACCTTCACACCGCTTCGCCCCGGATTGATTTTGAACAACCCGCAACGGCGACTTCCAGATGAACAAAGAAAAATGTTCCATGATAATGGATGGGAAATTGTTGATGCGGCCCAGCCAGCGCATAATTCACCACCAGCGCTTTGCTATTCATCTGTATGGTTGAGCATGAATGTGCTGGTGCTTGATCCGAAAACAGTGTGCGTTGAAAAGTCTGAAGTTTATCAGGCAGAACAGATGGACAAGCTTGGGATGAATGTGATCGAGGTCGATTTGCGCGATGCTTATGCGTTCGGTGGCGGCCTGCATTGCTGTACAGCGGATGTCTATCGTGAAGGTGTGTGTGAAGATTATTTCCCGAATTTAGGATAAACTGGTTCACGCACCGGATTTGTAAAACACCAGATGGCCCCACCCGGCCGGTTCTAGGATTGCCGGGTGCGTGGCCGTTTTTTATGGCTGAAAATCAAACATTGACACCCGGGTGCATGCTGCGCTACCCCGCGGCACCAGATGACGTAAATTTCAATTTTGATAATGATCGATGAAAAAAAGGAAGTGCGCGGATGACACAACAACAATCAAGTGATTTTGGATTTGGAACGCAAATTCGCAAAAGCCCATTTTTTGATGCCACTGTGCGTTGGGGGGCCAGCGGATTTTCCGTCTATAATCACATGTATATTCCACGCGATTTTGGCGATCCGGAGCAGAATTTCTGGAATCTGATCCAGAGCGCAATTCTATGTGATGTCGCGGTTGAACGTCAGGTGGAAATCACCGGGCCTGACGCGGCAAAATTTGTCCAGTTTCTGACGCCGCGCGATTTGTCATCAATGGCTGTTGGGCAATGTAAATATGTCATTCTGACCAATCAACATGGGGGCATTTTGAATGATCCGGTGTTGTTGCGGCTGGGTACCAATCATTTCTGGTTATCGCTTGCCGATAGTGATGTGTTGTTTTGGGCACAAGGCGTTGCGGTACATGCTGGTTATGATGTCACCATCAGTGAACCTGATGTGTCACCATTGCAATTACAGGGGCCGCAATCTGGCAAAATTATGCAAAGCCTGTTTGGGCCAGAGATCGCTGATTTGAAATATTACTGGTGCCGCCCATTACAGCTTGATGGCATTGATTTGATTGTATCGCGGACCGGGTGGTCAAGCGAAATTGGTTACGAGTTATTTCTGCGCGATTCCAAAGATGGTGATCGCCTATATGAAACCATTATCAAGGCGGGCCAGCCATTTGATTTGCGCCCCGGCCATACATCGACAATCCGTCGTATCGAAGGGGGGATGCTGTCCTATCATGCTGATATGGATATCACCACCAATCCGTTTGAACTGGGCCTTGACCGGTTTGTCAATTTGGATATGGAGGCTGATTTCGTTGGCAAGGATGCGCTTCGCCAGATCAAATCAGCTGGTGTAAAACGCCAACAGATTGGTGTGGTGATTGATGGGGTTCCACTCACCCAGCCAAATACGCGGTTTTGGGATATGTCGATTGACGGCATGGTAAAAGGCAAAGTTACATCAGCTGTTTATTCGCCGCGTCTTGAAAAGAATATTGCCCTTGCCATGGTTGCGTCAGACCATGCTGGGTTAGGCGCCAAATTTCTGGTGCATGCCCGCGATGGTGATCGCATGGCTGTTGCGGTTGAAAAGCCGTTTTACGATCCAAATAAATCGATTGCCAAGGGCTGAGTCTCTATCCGGCGATGCGGCGGGTGTAATCGGGGCATGGTGATGCCGGGAGATATCATATGAGCGATACAGTTTTGGTTGAATCGCATGGTGATTGGTTGCAAATCACCTTGAACCGGCCTGACAAGCTGAACTGTTTGAACACGCAGATGCATCTGGCCTTGCGGGCCGCCTTGCAGCAGGCACATGACCAAGCGGCACGTGCGGTGCTGATTACCGGGGCCGGGCGGGGGTTTTGTGCGGGTCAGGATCTTGGTGATAGGCGCCCGGGTACGGCTGACTGGCCGCCTGATTTGCAACAAACTTTGAATGACTATTTCAATCCGAATATCAAGCTGATCACCAGCCTGCCCGCGCCAGTGATTTGTGCCGTCAATGGTGTTGCGGCAGGTGCTGGGGCCAGCATTGCCTTGGCCTGTGACATGGTGCTAGCCGCCGATTCGGCCAGTTTCATTCAATCTTTTAGTAAAATTGGGCTGGTGCCTGATGCTGGCAGCAGTTGGATTTTGCCGCGGCGTATCGGTATGGCACGGGCCATGGGGTTGGCACTGACCGCCACACCGCTGTCGGCAGCAGATGCCGAGGCATGTGGATTAATTTGGAAACGCTATGATGATGATGCGCTTTTGCCAGCTGCGCAGGCCATGGCCGACCAGCTCGCCATCGGACCAACAGCGGCCTTTGCCGCGACCAAGATGTTGATGCGGCAAGCCGCAACCACAGATTTTGAGACGCACCTTGACCGTGAGGCCAGCGCCCAAAAATCATGTGCCATCTCGCCCGATTATACCGAGGGTGTACAAGCCTTTTTAGATAAGCGCGCGCCCCGATTTACCGGTGAATAATCTAAATCGCCGCGGTGTCTTCATCATTCAGGGCTTGCAGTCTTAATTCGGCATCAGATACCGCCTGTTGGCGCGCCCACATGGTGGCATAAAGACCATTTTGTGCCAGCAAATAGGCGTGAGTGCCGCGCTCTTTGATTTCGCCGCCATCAAGAACAATAATTTCATCGGCATCAGTGACCGTCGATAACCTATGTGCAATGACCACTGTGGTGCGGTCCTTGGCAATTTTATCAAGGGCTGATTTGATGCCTTGTTCGGTGCGCGTATCAAGCGCGGACGTGGCCTCGTCAAGGATCAAAATAGGCGGGGCTTTTAAAATTGTCCGGGCAATCGCCACACGTTGTTTTTCGCCGCCCGATAATTTCAAACCACGTTCGCCAACTTCGGTATCATACCCATCTGGTAGTTGGGCAATGAATTTGTCGATCTGGGCATATTCGGCCGCATGTTCCACCGCCGCTGATGACGCCGTTAAATCACCATAGTGAATATTATATCCAATGGTGTCATTAAACAGCACCGTGTCTTGCGGCACCACGCCCATCGCCGCGCGCAAACTATTTTGCGTGACATCGCGGATATCCTGCCCATCAATGCTGATGCTGCCACTTTTGACGTCATAAAAACGAAGAAGCAATCTGGATATGGTCGATTTGCCCGCACCGGACGGGCCAACAATGGCCACTGTCTGACCAGCTGGCACGTCAAAACTGATGCCCTGTAGAATTGAACGGTTGGCGTGATAATGAAACCGCACATTATTGAACCTGATATGCCCGCCGCGCACCGCCAAATCAGGGGCATTGTCTTTATCGCTGACCTCTGGCGGGATCGCCAACAGCTGAAACATCGATTCAATGTCGGTAAGTGCCTGACGAATTTCGCGATAGACAGCCCCGATAAAGCCAAGGGGCTGGGCTAGCTGCATCAAAAACACATGAACCATGACAAAATCGCCAATCGTTTGGGTGCCGTTTTGCACAGCCTGTGCCGATAAAATCATACATGCCAGCATGCCGACCGAAAAAATCAGTGCCTGTCCAAAATTCAGCCATCCAAGTGATGTCCATGTTTTGGTTGCCGCCGCTTCATACCGTGCCATTGATCTATCAAAACGCTGTGCCTCGGCAGATTCATTGCCAAAATATTTCACCGTTTCAAAATTTAGCAAAGCGTCAACCGCCTTGCTGTTTGCGGCGGTATCTGACCGGTTCATATCGCGTCTGATCTTGGTGCGCCAATCGCTGGTTTTGATGGTAAACAGGCTGTAGGCCAATACCGTGACGGCAATCACCCCGACATAGGCCCAGCCGAAATAATATGCAAAAATGCCAAGATAAAGCACAAATTCAATGATCACCGGCATGGTGCTCAAGACGGTATATCGAACAATGCTTTCAATGCCTTTGGTGCCGCGTTCGATCAACCGCGAAAGGCCGCCGGTGCGCCGTTCTAGATGAAAGCGAAGCGATAGCTGATGCATATGGGTAAATGTTTGAAGTGCCAATTTACGCACCGCATGCTGGCCAACGCGGGCAAACAAAGCATCGCGCAATTGGGTAAAGCCGCTTACCATAATCCGCCCGACAATAAAGGCGACAATCAGCATCAGCGGTGGCAAGGCAAATAATGGCAAGCCAGTGTTTTCGCCAGCCAACGCATCGGTGGCGTATTTAAAGAAAAATGGGGTTGCCGCGGTGATAAGTTTTGCAACAATCAAAAACAAAGCGGCAATAAACACACGTCTTTGCAGATCGCGGCGGTCTTGCGGCCAAATATAGGGCCATAAATAGGCCAAGGTGCGGATGACAGATTGTTGCCCGGTCTCATCAGCTTGTGATTGCGACGCCCAGCCATCGGGTTTCGGTCCGGCGGTAGGAATCGCCGAATTTTTGGCCGTGTTTTTATATGGATTTGCTTGCGAAGGCACGATCTAGACCCAATATGTGTGATATAATACCCGTGTCATATCATAAAGCACCACCATCTCATAATGCATCTCATAATCATGCTGTCTAGGGTCTGGATGAGGGCGGTGTTTTGGTGTGGCTATATCAGTCTTGCCGGGGGCGCTATGGCTTTGCCGCGGCGGTAAAGCCGGGTAAACTATCGCAGATATTGGCAATCAAAAGAGGTGATCATGCCGCGCATCCCTAGCAGGTTTGGACAAAGACCCCGCCGCATCTGCCGTATGATCGGGATTTTTGCCACATTGCAAATCTTTGCCAGCGTGGCGGTGGGGGCAAATCGGAATATTGATTTGCTGTATGATATCAGCTGGGGGGCGTTGCATCTGGCCGAGGCCACATCACAATGGCAGATGCAGGGTGATAAAGCTGTTATTCTTGGTGCGGTGAAAAGTGATGGGATCGCGGCGCTGGTATCTGGGTTTCAAAGCGCGTCTAGCGCGGAAATAGAATTTCAGGCCAATCAATGGCATCCGGTTTATCTGTCGCTATCCAGAGTCACAAAATCAAAGCAAATTGCCAGTTCAGTGCATTGGTCGGCGGGCGGTGCGATCTTGTCTGATATACAGCAACCGCCGCTTGATTTGGAAGAAGTGTTTCCTATTCCGGGCAGGCTGAAACAAAATGTGATCGATCCCTATAGCGCGGTCATGCGCCAGCTTGATCATATCGCCGCCACCGGCACATGCGCTGGTTCTTATGCGATTTATGATGGGCTGCGTCGGTTTGAAATGCAGTTTGATACCGTTGGTGACATCGAGCTGGTGGCGGATCGCCACTATGGATTTGATGGTACGGCGTTGCATTGCCAGATTCTTGTTCTGCCAAAAGGCGGCCACCGCATCGAGTCAAGCTGGCATAAAAAGCCGCCCAAAGACCGCCAGTTCAGCGTGTTTTTCGGCCGGTTTCCAGATGGTTTGGTACTGCCGGTGCGAGTCGAAATAGAGGCACCAATCGGCACTGGTGTCGCCCGGCTTGACATGATCAGGTCTAACATCCCGGGCGCGGCACCCGCCCCCTGATCTAAAACCCGTCCCTTACCTTCATATGGGAAACTTCAGTCCTATTGGCTTGGGGGTCAGCGTTCGGTAACCATGATTTCGCGGCGATAGTCGGTAAGATAGTCACAGCCTGTTTCGGTCACAACAATCGAATCGCCGATCCGCCCGGCCAGCTCTCCATCAATCGAGATGCCGCCATCAACAGCAAAGGTCATGCCGGGCTGTAAAATGGTTTTATCGCCAGCTTTTAATTCTGGGGCTTCGAGATAGGCAACGCCAATCGAACGGCCGGTCCGATAGCCGGTTTCATAGCCGCGTTGCTGGTATATTTCATTTGCGGCGGCGGCAATATCTTCGGCGGCAACACCTGGCCTGATTGCGGCAATGGCGGCTTGCTGGGCATCAATGGCGGCCTGTTGAACGGCAGTGGCGGCAGGGGAAATATCGCCAATATGGAACATACGGTCAAACCCCAGCTTATATTGTTTGAACTGGGCCATATTACAAAAACAGAAATAGACCGGGTCGCCGCGGTCATAGGTTTTCACGCTGGCCCGGCGATGCACCATCGAACTGTCACGACCACTTTGCAAAATTTGCAGATTATGGATCATTGGCGATACAAATCGTTCCCAGCCATTGGCGGTTAAAAACCCGGCAGCCGCACGGGTGCCAGCGTCAATCACCGCCAATGCAGATTCATATTCATGCGCGCCAGCCTGCAGTGATTGATGCGCCGCCGCCATCATTGACCCGGCAATCTGGCCAGCCTGTCGCATCACCTCAATCTCTAGCGGTGATTTGATCATGCGCATTGCGCCCAAAATGGGGGAAATATCTAGCAGGGCGGCATTACGAAATGTCTCGTCAAAATAATTTCTGACCAATGCAGGCACATGTGGTTTTTCGATCCATATGGCGGCTGGATCATCGCCAAGATGTTGACGAATTTCTGTACCAAGAAGCCGGTGCCAACTGCGCTGGCCGGAATCTTCCCAACTGATAATGTTGTCAACCCATGTCATGGCGCTGACCATTTCAGTTTCCATTAATGGGGTGATCACTACTGGCGGTGCATCTGCTGGTACCACCAGCATTGTCGGGCGGCCAAATTCAATACCAAGATAGCCCCAGAACCCCGCAAGATACGCAATTGAGCTTTCATCAGTAAAAATGGCCAGTGGGATAGAGTTTTCGCGCATACGGCTTTGCAAACTATGCGTTCTCTGGCGGGCTTCATCCAGCATAAGCGGTCTCCTTATTCCATCGCTATCTTCAGCATAATCAGGACGCATGCGCCAGTGGTTTGTTCAAATCAAGAGATGCTGTGGGATTGTTTGCGGCGGGCAGCTATCGCCGATCAGATCAGCGGCACAGCTTTGCTTTTATCGGCATTACTTTTCAGTTTTTGAGTCAAACCCACCAAAATTTTTGAACAGGTTCGGGTCACCAAAAATGTTATTAAATCCCTGACTTCCTGTGGCTGGGCCAGATGGCGCTGTGGTCGCGCCCCCATCACCGGCATTTTGCTGAAGTAATTTAAGCTGATCAGCAAAGTTTGATTTTTTTGCCTCATCCGCGGCCAGTATACATTCTGTTCCATACAGATTGTTTTTTACCAAATAATTGCCGCCAGCGATCACACCAAACGCTAACAGCAGAATTAAAAACATTGATTTTGGCAACTTGATTCCAGTTTTCTGGTTTTTCATCAAACGGTCGCTTGGCATGGCCTGGTGAAGCTGCATTTGCTTGATCTTTGCAAGGCGCCTTTCCTCACGTCTTTTCAGCACCTCATAAGAGATGGCAGCGGTCAAGGTAATGGCGATAATGACCAACGCCAACGCACTGATCGCGGGGCTTATGCCCAACCGGACTTTTGAGGCAATAACGGTTGTTAAGGTCTGATCGGATAGGATGCTGAAGACCGTGGTGTTATAATTTTCAAAAGAATATAAAAATGCGATCACGGCCGAAGAGGCGATCGCCGGCATCAGGTAGGGCATCAATATTTTGAAAAATACCTGCGTTTGGCTGGCACCTAAATCTAATGCCGCTTCTTCTTGTGTTTTGTCAAACCGTTGAAGGCGGGCGACAAAAATCAAGAAACAGTAGGTTGAGATAAAACATGTCTGCGCCAAGATCGTCAGGAACACACCATTGCGGCCAATGTCAGCCATGACGCCTCCGCCAGTCATGCTTGCAATGCGATCCCAAAGAACGACAGTCGAAATGCCGATAACCACACCCGGAAACAACACCGGCATGATGGCCATCGAATAGAACAAAGTTCTGATTTTGCTATTCACCTGCGTTAGAACAATTGCCGCCGCCATGCCAATTGGGACTGATAGAATGACAACCCCAAGGGCAATACGCAGGCTGGTTAAAATGCCTTCATGCAGCTTGGTGTCTGCTAACAATCCAGCTAATCGTTGCCCGTCATAGGTGACCTTGCCTTCGGTAAACCAACGCCAGCTGAAACACTCCCACGGCGTGACAGCTGGAAACTCTGCCGAATTAAACGCGGTTATGCTCATGATGATGAGTGGGCCGAATAAATAGGCAAAAAATATGAAAATATAAATGCCAAGCAATGCTTTGAGTAGGTGTTGAGACTTCATTTGACGATCTCACCAACTTTTACCCGGAACAATTTCATCATCAAAAGTACAAACACCACCGACACAAGTAACAGTAAAACTGAATAGGCAGCGCCCCGCGACCAATTATCATTCATGTTAAACCATTGATAAATCAATTGCGTGAACCAAAAGGTGTTTGGACTGCTAAGCACCACTGGCGTGGCTAACGCGCCTGCAGTTAACATGAAAACCATGGTGCTGCCGGATGCAATGCCAGCTTTGGCGTGAGGGATCACAACACGCCAATGGGTCCGCACTGTAGAGGAACCGAGGTCTTTGGCAGCTTCGAGTTGATTGGTGTCCAATGATTCGAGTGAATTGTAGAGTGGAAACATCATCAAAAGCAGATAGGCGTAGGTCAAGCCCGTAAATAGCGCTACATCCTGCCCAATAAAGTTGATGGCATTGTCCATTAGTCCAGCATTTATCAGCGCATTATTAATAACACCTTCGCCAGCAAACAGAATGCGCAGGGCAAATGCGCGCAATAATTCATTGATCCAAAATGGGACAATAAGCGATACAATCAACAATCTTGCGGTTTTATGCTCGGCGACTTTGGCAATATAAAATGCGATTGGATAACAAAAGCACAAGCTAAGGATAGTGATGACGACAGCGGTCGCTAATGTTTTGAAAAAGACATTAAGGTCAACAAAATTGTAGGAATCTTTACTGGTCTCTGATCCAAATAAAAAATGTTTGTAATGCGTTAAGGTATATACATCTTCTTCACCGCCACGAAGTAGCGGCGGTAAATTTGGTCGAAATGACAGATCTAACATATAGAGCTGCGGGATGATGATCAGAAAGATGACCCAGAATGAAATCGCGATCAAAAAATAGGTCGAAATTATGGGGCCATTTTTTGAGAAAAAATTATTCATCACAGCTCCTATCAATCCACTGCGAGATTGCCTTCAGGCAGAACCACGGCTTTTTGAGCTGAAAATGTTAACTCCATGGTCTGGCCCGCAGTGAGATGATTTGTGCCTTCGGAATTTGGCACACTCAGGCGCACTTTCATTCCAGATTCTGTGGTTAAGAAGAGATTTTGCAGATGGCCCTCAAACTCAATTGAGTCCAACCGGGCAGAAAAGCTGTTTTGGATCTTTGCTTTGCTGTTTTTGATAGAAATCGATTCTGGACGCACAAATAAAATAATTTTTTGCCCGACGGTCAGCTTTTTTGACTCTTTGTGATCATTGCCGCTGATATCTGCCATAAATTTGTTGCCATCACACACCACTTCGACTTGGCGATCATTGTGCGCGGTGACCTCACCATAAAACGGATTATTCTCGCCCACAAAACTGGCAACAAACGGCGTTTTTGGCTGTTCATAGACAGCCTGACAGGTGTCAACCTGTTCAATCCTGCCTTCGTTCATAACGGCGATACGGTCAGACATTGTCAATGCTTCGCCCTGATCATGCGTGATATAGATAAAGGTGATGCCAACACGTTTTTGGATGGCCCGAAGTTCGGATCGCATTTTTTGACGCAGTTTCAGATCAAGCGCAGAGAGCGGTTCATCAAGAAGCAAGACTTCAGGCTCGATAGCTAGGGCACGGGCGATGGCGACCCGTTGGCGCTGTCCACCTGATAGCTCGTGGACTTTTTTATCGCCTTGACCCTCGAGCGCGACAAGCCCAAGCAATTCCTCGGCGCGCGCACGCCGATCAGCTTTTGAATGCCCCCGAACCTCAAGCGAAAATGAGATGTTATCGGCAACTGACATCAATGGAAATAGCGCTAGGTTTTGAAAAATTAACGAAGTTGGACGTTTATTCGGGCCGATGCCAGCCATGTTTTTGCCACCAATAAGCACCGTGCCTTGTGATGGTTCCAAAAAACCTGAAATGGTTCGAAGGATGGTGGTTTTGCCGCAACCAGATGGGCCAAGGAAGCTAAAAAACTCCCCCTTTTTAATCATCACGCTAACGTCTTTGGCTGCATAAAAATCGCCGAAATTAATCGATATATTTTGCAGTTCTACATCAGCACTCATCAGTAAACCTCTGGTTAAAAAATTTTTAAAAAAAAAGGTCTAAAAAATCGCGCGAAAGCACCGCGGAAAATCTCGCGGCGCTCTCAGCATATGATATTGAACCAGTTTAAGCGGTTTCAAACTTATTGGCATACTCTGCACGGGCATCCGCATACCATGGTGGCTCAGGCGGCCATGGGTTCAGCTTGGATGCTGTGTCGCCTGGATATACGGCCTGCGATATCGCCTTGGTTGCGTCTGAATAATGTTCTGACGCGCCAATCACAGCAGAATTATAGCCAATTTCATTAATGGTCTGGCCACCGACTTCAGGTGTGAAGCTATAGTTAATCAATTCATACGCTTCATCGATATTTTCAGCTTTGGCTGACATTGTAATGCCATCCACCCAAGCTAATGCACCTTCCTTGGTGGTTTGATAAGCAACTGGTTCACCAGCTTTCATCATCGACACAATCGGGCCATCCCATGTTTGACCAACCACAACACCATCAGATGTAAAGCCTTGCTTTTGTGGATCGCCACCGGACCAGAATTTCACCAGATTACCTTTCTTAGAGATACAGTATTCGGTGATGATCTCCCAATTTTTCCGCATGGTTGCTTCATCTTTGTAAGATGCCCAGAAATCCATCTTACCTTGATGATGCATCCAGATACCGCAACCCGTCATCATGGAATATGTTCTGCCCATCATGAAGGCGCCGCTGATGGCTGGATCAGGCTCCCAGATATCGCCAAAGCTTGGCAATCCGTTTGGAGTCCATTTATCTGTGCGCCAAGAAATCGATTCAGTACCCCAAAGTTGTGGCACCCAATGTGATCCCTTTCCGCCAAAGTTCCAGTCACGCTCACCAACAGCAACCATGCCCGGGTTGACATTGCCGATATTAGGGATGCGCTTCATATCAAATGGTTGCAAAACCCCAAGGTTTTCCCACTGGAGTGCACGCATGTTGGTGGGGCTGGCAAGATCATAGCCGGCACCGCCGCCCGCTTTCATCTTGGAGATGATTTCACCATTGTCGCCAATTTTTGTGTGGTTGATGGTAATACCCGTTTTGGCCTTAAAATCTGCGACCACTGAGTCCGGCAAATATTCACCCCACATAAGGACATTGACTTGCCCACTCGTCGCGGCAAATGCATTTTTGACATACAGTGGTGCGATTGGTGTGAGAGCAGCTAGCGCGGCCCCACTTTTGAGCAACATACGACGGTTGAACTGTTTTGCAGCTCGCGCAGTCAAATGTTTGAGCTTAGGATTTTTACTCATAACTTTCCTCCTTGCATTGTCTAATTATCTTGAAGCGATATTGAACAAAAGCAACCAAAATTTTGGATTTATTATTTTACCATCTTTTTTCCAGCCGCTACGTCTGTGTCTAAAAATTGACCCGTTAGATTGTCTCTAAAAACGTTAAAAAAGGTGGGTGGGAATCTATCACCAAGCCTGTCTGTGACCTTGATCTTGGCAGTTGGATGGCTATCTATGACAAATGGCGCAAAAGCTGTCTATAGTTTGGTTTAAACGTGATTTACGGATTCATGATCATGCGCCGCTTGCCGCCGCCTGTGCGGCTGGCCTGCCGATACTGCCGCTCTATGTCATTGAGCCTGATTATTGGCAGCAGCCATTTGCATCACGCCGCCATTGGCATTTCATCCATGATAGTCTGGTCGAACTTCGCGCAGATTGTGCCGGACTTGGCCAGCCACTGGTGGTACGCACCGGAACCATCACAAATGTTTTTGACTCCATCCGCCATGATTACATGATTGACGCCATTTATGCGCATGAAGAAACCAGCAATTTATGGGGGTATCAGCGCGATGAAGATGTGCGCCAGTGGTGCCGCGCCCATGCCATTGGGTGTCATGAATATCCGACAAATGGCATTGTGCGCCGATTGCGTGATCGGGATGGCTGGGCGCAGATCCGCAATCAGCGCATGGCCGCCCCGCTGATACCAAAGCCGGATCGGTTGCATCCGGTGGCGATAGAGGCTGGCCAGATTCTGGCAAAGGATGATTCGTTATTTGGCGGCGATGTGCCGGGGGTGACGCAACCGGGCGGGCGGCGGGCCGCGATTAAAACATTGCACAGTTTTCTTACCGAACGTGGCAGTCAGTATTTGTTCCGATTGTCGGCGCCGGGGCCATCTGAAATTTATTGTTCACGCCTGTCAGCGCATTTGACATGGGGTACATTATCAGCACGTGAAGTTGTCAAATCGGTGCAGAGCCGCCGGGTCCAACTATTGGCCGCAGATGGTAAAACATGGAAACGAAATCTATTGGCGTTCACCTCGCGGTTATCATGGCGCTGCCACTTTATTCAGAAAATCGAAGACCGGCCGCACATCGAAACTGACGCCATGCACCCAGCCTTTCGCGTCATGCCAGCGGCAGACCAAGAAGACGCGCTATTTGCGGCATGGGCCGCCGGTCGCACCGGCTATCCATTTATTGATGCCTGTATGCGCAATCTCATTCATGAAGGGTGGATTACATTTCGTATGCGGGCCATGCTGGTCAGCTTTGCCAGCTATCATTTAGGCATTGATTGGCGCCAAACTGGACATGTTCTGGCACGGTTATTTACCGATTATGAACCCGGCATTCATTACAGCCAGATCCAAATGCAGTCTGGCATCACTGGCATTAATGCCGTGCGCATTTACAACCCGATCAAGCAATCAATGGATCATGACCCTGATGGTGTATTTATACGGCGTTGGGTGCCTGAATTGCAAAATCTGACGGCTATGTGGATTCATCAACCAGTCAAAATGGATATTCATATGCAACAGCGTTTTGGCTGTGTGATTGGTCAACACTATCCCCCACCAATCGTAGATCATAAGGCCGCGGTACAGGCGGCACGCGCACGCATATCGGTGGCGCGCAAAACCGCCGGGTTTCGTGATGAGGCTAAAAAAATATATGACAAGCTTGGCAGCCGCAGACAGAAAGGAACGCGTAAAGCGGCGCATAAAAAAAGTGCCAATGCTCGACAGTTGAGTTTTTTTGACGCTACAAACAAGTCATAAGCTTGAGGCACCTTTAACAGCGGGTTTTGGTCAATTCGTTTGGTGCAAGATAACCAATGAATGCCCCAGTATTTAGGAAACATGCTTACTAAAGGCCGTTCAAATGAAGACCGATCATGGAGAAAGAACATTGACTTTGCTAGGCACCAAGGGTGGGCCCGCATTGCGGACTCCAGGGGTGTCATTTTTGCCAACTTCAAATTTACTGTGTTTAGGGCAACGTAAAATTATAATTGACTGTGGTATTGGCGTCACGCAGGCGCTCGTTCGTGCGGGATATAGCGCATCAGCAATCACTGATATTTTCATTACGCACTTGCACTCTGATCATGTGCTGGAACTTGGTGGCCTGATACACACCGCTTGGACATCGGGTTTGGAAAATCAGCTGGTGGTTCGTGGCCCGTTGGGTACAGCACGGGTCTGGTCGCATTTTCTTAAAATGATGGAAGTTGATATTGCGGTACGCGTTTTGGACGAAGGCAGACCACACTTGCGTGATTTGGTCTCGGTTTATGAATATGATCAGGGTGTTGTCGAGGACAACTCCGACTTTACCGTTTCTGCATTACGCACCATTCATCCACCTATGCAGGATTGTTTTGCGCTGAATTTTATATCTCAAGGGCAGAAAATATGTTTTTCGGGGGATACTGCCTATATGCCAAGTCTCGCTGGTTTTGCTGAAAATGCTAGAATTCTTGTGCATGAAGCCATGCTCCAGTCGGGAGTTGACCATGTAACTTCCAAGACAAGAAATACTGACGAACGGCTCTACAGACATTTAATTGCCTCACATAGTTTTGCGCATGAGGCTGGTCGCATTGCGCATGATGCTAGGGTCGAACTTTTAGTGCTGAGTCATCTTATACCGGCGGAAAGAAGTATTGCTAAAGATGATAATTGGATAGCTGAAGTTCGCCAACATTTTAGTGGGAATGTCATCGTTGGTGAAGATGGTACAAGAATAACTTTGTAATTCTGTTTATAAATAATCGTGCAGTGTTTGCATTGATGGTTTGGCAAATTTCTGGAATATTAAAATACGGCTTCAGCACAAACGGGTGTTCTGCGATGAAATAGCAGCAAAACAAGAGTATAGTCAAAGTTTTTCCAAATGTTCGAACTGTACTCTGCTGGTGCTTATAAAAACGACCGCTCTTAACGCTGCAGTTAGCCAAATCAAATTTTGTGGCATGGAGTTTCGGCCCCTTGCTGATACCGCAAAGTTTTTAGGGGAGTAAAGAGTCCATGCCAGAAATTCTGTCGATGAAATCACTGCGCACTGCTGTAAAAAATGGCAGCATTGATACGGTTATTACCGCCTTTCCCGATATGCAGGGGCGGCTGATGGGCAAACGGTTCCATGCGCAGTTTTTTGTTGATAATGCGTGGGAAGAAACGCATTGCTGCAATTACCTGCTTGCCACCGATTTGGAAATGACAACCGTTGAAGGCTATCAATCAACAAGTTGGTCAGCTGGCTATGGCGATTATGTGATGCGGCCTGACCTCGACACATTATGTGTTTTGCCATGGCTTGACGCCACCGCCTTGGTATTGTGCGATCTGCTGGACCATCATACGCATGAATTAGTGCCGCACGCCCCGCGCACCATTTTGAAACAACAGCTCAAGCGGGCGGCGGATCACGGGCTGGTCATGATGGCCGCAACCGAGCTGGAATTTTTCGTGTTTCGCGAGACCTTTGAGGCCATTCGCGATGCTGATTATCGCACGATGACAACAATCAGCCCCTATAATGAAGATTACCATATTTTTCAGACGACAAAGGAAGAAAGCCTGATGCGGCAAATTCGCAATGGGCTTTCTGGCGCTGGTATCACTGTTGAAAACACCAAGGGTGAAGCCGATGCCGGCCAGGCTGAAATCAACGTGCATTATGCCGATGCGTTACGCATGGGGGATGTGCATGTCATGGTCAAAAACGCGGTCAAGGAAATTGCCTTTTTAAATGACCGGGCGATCACATTTCTAGCAAAATGGCATCATGATTATGCGGGTTCATCAAGCCATATACACCAATCGCTCCGCGGCGCGCATGGCAAGGCGGTGTTTTTTGATCCGGCACAACCGCATGGCATGTCAAAAATGATGCAAAGCTATCTTGCCGGGCTTTTGACCTATGCTGATGATACCACCTATTTTTTGGCACCCTATGTCAATTCATACAAGCGGTTCAAAGCTGGGACATTCGCGCCAACCAAGGCGATCTGGTCAATTGATAACCGCACAGCTGGTTACCGTGTTGTTGCCGAGAACAGCCAGAATATTCGTGTTGAATGCCGGGTTGGCGGGTCTGATCTCAACCCCTATTTGGCGCTGGCAAGTCAATTGGCTGCGGGGCTGAAAGGCATTGAGGAAAATTTGACACTTGAAGCTGAGTTTACTGGTGATGCCTATCAGGCAGATGCCGCACGTTCAATCCCGGCCAGCTTGCGCGATGCGACCATCGCCCTTGATCAGTCGAAAATGCTGCGGGCGGCAATGGGGGATGCGGTGATTGATCATTATGTGCGAGCAGCCCGCTGGGAACAGGAAGATTTTGACAGCAAGGTCACCGATTATGAGGTGCGCCGCGGATTCGAGAGAGCCTAATCATGTCAGTAGAGTTAAAATGTATTTCGCCAGTTGATGGCACGGTTTACGCTGTGCGTGAGGCATTGTCGCTTGCGGTCGCCAGACAAGCTGTTGCCAAGGCGCATGCGGCACAGGCTGAATGGGCGGCGCGCCCACTTGCCGAACGCATAGATTTGGTGCAAGCGGCGGTGGCTATTATCGGCCAGCAGAATGATGATATTGTGCCGGAATTGGCGTGGCAAATGGGACGGCCGATCCGCTATGGCGGGGAATTTGGCGGCTTTCAAGAACGTACCAACTATATGGCAGATATTGCACCGCGCAGTCTGGCGCCAATCGCGATTGAAGATAGCGACAAATTTCAGCGCTATATAAAGCGGGTGCCGCATGGTGCGGTGCTGGTGGTCGCACCGTGGAATTATCCCTATATGACAGCGATTAACGCGGTGGCCCCGGCGCTGATCGCTGGTAATGTGGTGTTGTTGAAACATGCCACGCAAACCATTCTGGTTGGCGAACGGCTGGCACAGGCATTTCACAAGGCGGGCGTGCCAGATGCCGTGTTCCAGAATTTATATCTGGATCATGCCACAACCGCACAATTGATTGCCGATAAATCATTTGGCTTTGTGAATTTCACCGGGTCAGTCGATGGCGGCCGCGCCATTGAACAGGCAGCGGCAGGCAGTTTTACCGGGCTTGGGCTTGAACTTGGTGGCAAAGACCCGGGCTATGTTATGCATGACGCTGATGTTGATGCGGCCGCTGAAACGCTGATTGATGGGGCGATGTTTAATTCTGGTCAGTGCTGTTGCGGTATAGAACGAATTTATGTAGCTGACGCCCTGTTTGATCAATTCGTTGAAAAAGCGGTGAGCATTGTGAATGGTTATCGGCTGGGCAACCCACTTGACCATGACACCACATTGGGGCCAATGGCGCATGAACGCTTTGCCGCATTGGTGCGTGGTCAAACTGATGATGCGGTGTCGCGTGGGGCGCGGGCGTTGATTGATCCGGCGGCATTCCCGGCGAATAAAGGGGCGTATTTGATGCCGCAGATTCTGATTGATGTCGATCACACGATGCCGGTGATGCGCGAAGAAAGCTTTGGCCCGGTGGTTGGCATTATGAAAGTCAAAGATGATGCAGAGGCCATCAGGCTGATGAATGACAGCCACTATGGGCTGACCGCGGCGCTATGGACGCGTGATCTCGACCGGGCTACGCATGTCGCCGATCAATTGGAAACAGGCACGGTATTTATGAATAGATGTGATTATCTTGACCCGGCATTATGCTGGACTGGCTGTAAAGATACCGGGCGTGGTGGCAGCTTGTCGGAAATTGGGTTTCACAATTTAACCCGGCCGAAATCTTATCATATGAAAAAGGGTTTATAACGATGACATTAACAACGAATTGGTCTTATCCAACGACCATCTGGTTTGGCGCTGGCCGGATTGCCGAACTTGCCAAAGCCTGCCAGCACGCGCGGATTAAAAAGCCGTTGCTGGTCACAGATAAAGGTCTGGCTAATTTACCTATTACCCAAAATGCGCTCGCCAGCCTGACGGCAGCCGGGCTTGATGTGGGGCTGTTTGCCGAGGTTGATCCCAACCCCACCGAAACCAATATGCATGCCGGGCTAGAGGCCTTTAAAGCGGGTGGCCATGACGGGGTGATCGCCTTTGGCGGGGGGTCAGGTCTTGACCTTGGCAAGGTGATTGCCTTTATGGTGGGGCAAACCCGCCCGGTTTGGGATTTTGAAGATATTGGCGATTGGTGGACGCGTGCCAACGCCGATGTGATTGCCCCGATTATTGCGGTGCCGACCACAGCTGGCACCGGATCAGAAGTGGGGCGGGCGTCGGTGATTACCAATTCACAAACCGCCGAAAAGAAAATTATTTTCCATCCAAAAATTTTGCCAAGCGTGGTGATTTGCGACCCTGAGCTGACCGTTGGCATGCCGAATTTCATCACCGCCGGGACCGGTATGGATGCCTTTGCCCATTGCCTAGAGGCGTTTTCATCACCGCATTACCACCCGATGAGCCAAGGCATTGCCCTAGAAGGTATGCGGCTGGTCAAAGAAAATCTGACAGCCGTTTATGATGATCCCGCCAATATTACCGGGCGCGCCCATATGATGAGCGCGGCAATGATGGGCGCGACAGCCTTTCAAAAAGGCCTTGGTGCAATCCACGCATTGTCGCATCCGATTGGGGCGATTTATCATACCCATCATGGCACTACAAATGCTGTTGTGATGCAGGCGGTGATGCGGTTTAACCGAAGCGAAATCGAAGACCGGTTTGTGGCCGCGGCGCGCTATCTTGGTATTGAGGGCGGGTTTGATGGCTTTTATGATTTTGTTGGCGGGCTTGTTGACCATTTAAACATTCCAAAAAGCCTGACTGAGCTGGGACTTCGAGACCTTGGCGATGCTGATCTTGAGCGGATCGTTGCGGCGGCACTTACCGACCCAAGTGCGGGGGGCAACCCGCGGGCAATGACCAGCGAAAACACACGCGCGCTTCTTGAAAGCTGTTTTTAGTCTGGCTGAGAAACCCTCTTAAGCCAGATTGGGCGTAATTCAGGTCAGCCAGATTCCGATAACTCGTTCGGCCGCTATGCCGATGCCGATGACACCAATGACTAGGGAGAAGGGAATGGTTATGAGGCGCCGGTAGCGGTCAGGCGATAATGGCAACAACAGACTGAGCGATAAGGCGGCGGCAATCACCGTGATTTGGCCAAGTTCGACACCGATGTTAAAGCTGATCAGGCTGATCAGGAAATCACTGCTTGGCAGGCCAATATCAGCAAGTACCGAGGCAAATCCAAGACCGTGCAATAAGCCAAAAGTAAAGATAATCAGCAACCGCGACAAACGCAGTTTTCTTTGCCATAGATTTTCCAGCGCTACATAAGCAATCGATGCGGCAATCATCGGTTCAACAATTGTTGCTGGCACCGATACCAAACCGCGTGATGCCAGCGCCAGCGTCAGGCTATGCGCGATTGTGAAAATAGTGATTTGCGCAAGTAACGGGCACCAGCGTGGGGCATACAAAAATAGGCCAAGAACAAATAAAATATGGTCCAATCCGCGTGGAATGATGTGGATAAATCCAATCTTAATGTAATTGCTGATCACAGATGCTATCGGCACCGTTGCCACACCGACAGAATTGATCGCCGGGCTAAGACTCCCACCGCTTAAAAGACCGGTATAAAGACTGTCTGGGTCTATTGATGGCCCCGCAGATGCAGCGGCCATTTGGCGCAAAATAAGATTGCCAAGCCGTGCATCCCATCCAAAGCGCACTTCTGTTTCATTTGCTGGCATTGGCGCTCTGATCACAGCGGTGCTGATGCGCGGCAGGCTGAAATGAACATCTTCTTCGCTGATAAAATCGACCAGTTCAAATTGAAGTCTGTCGCCGCCCGCTTGACCGTTGAGTCTATCCGCAAAGGCATGCCACCTTTGTGTGAATCGATCGCGCAGTTCGGCTGGTTGCAATTGCCGCATGCGGTCATAGGTGGCCGCCGTAGGCGCGTCATCGCTATCTTCAATTTGGCTGGCATCAATATCGGCTAAAAACAGTTCAGCGTTGAATCTGATGGTAATACTAACGTCAGTTGGTGACAGTTTAATATCGGCAATGGCTGGCCGCATTTCATGGCCATGGACAGACATAAGACTGCATAGCAATAACAAAATAGCTGGGAAAAATTGGCGATAAATTGCTTTACAAAAAGGCATGAATGGTCTGGACTCTGAACAATAGAAAGCCCGTGTTACCTGAGGATTTTCAAAAATGCAAATCATCGCTTACCTTGCGGTTGCTATGCTGGCAGGGCTGGTGTCTTTGGCATCACATGCGCATGAATTTTGGATTTTGCCCTCAGACTTTCAGCCGCAAGCTGGTGACACGGTCACAGTTGATCTTGTCATTGGTAATGATTTTGAGGGGTTTTCTTCGCCTTATACGCCAGATGAGATTGCCGCATTTGCGTTGATTGATGCCGCTGGCAACATGCCAATGAAAGGCCGGTTTGGTGATATGCCAGCTGGCAAGTTTGTCGCACAACCTGGGCTATCATTGCTGTTCCATCAAACCACCCCATCCTATGTAACCTACAGAAAGCCTGAAAAATTCATCAACTTTATAACGTCAAAGGGATTTGCAGAACTCGCGGCGCTTTATCAAAATGCCGAGGATGAAAATTTTAAACTTGTTGAACAATATAGGCGGTTTGCCAAAAGCCTGATCATGGTCGGGCCAGCATCAGGGCAGGATCAAATTTTAGGGCTGGAAATGGAATTGGTGGCGCTAACAAACCCGTATCAACAGCCAGCCCCTAATGAATTTGTTGTGGCTGTGTATGAGGCAGGGGCACCGCGCCCGGGGGCTCAGGTAACGGTTTTTATTCGCCACGCAACGGGTAATGTTGAAAAGAAAATAATTGTGGCAGATGGCCGCGGGCAAGTACGCCTAGAACTGTTGCCGGGCCGACAATATCTTTTTGACAGTGTCAAATTGTACCGTCTTAACAACCCAGAGATGGCAAAAGGTGCCGAATGGGAGTCGCTATGGGCATCGCTTACATTTGCAGTGCCGACAGACTAAAATATGCAGTATTTTGTTACCACTATTTGGCGGTGTGATCAGATAGCCATTTATTCGGTTGTTAGGTTTTTTAGATTGATTTTTGTGGGGCATTCATGCGGGCCGGAATTATAACAACACCCTATTGGTGGGAGGCGGCCCCACCAGCCGAAGCGGCGCCAGCTGAATGGCAAAGCCGTGCCGATGTTGTCATTATCGGTGGTGGCTTTACCGGATTTGGCGCGGCCATTCCGTTGGCGCGGGCTGGCCTCAGCGTGGTGATTGTTGAAAAAGATAAGATTGGCGCTGGGGCATCGACCCGTAATGGGGGCATCACCAGTGGAAATTTGCGCCACTCTTATGACCATTTGGCAAAAAAATTTGGCCCAGAAAAAGCCGCTAAATTTTATCAAGAAGCCCACACTGCGCGGCAGGATCTGATTAATTTTATCAGTGATGAACATATTGATTGTGATCTTCAGCTTTGCGGTCGGTTCGTTGGGGCAACAAAGCCGCACGCGCTGGCAAATATGCAACGTGAGGCCGAAAATCTGTCAAAAGCCTCCGGCGTTGCGCCAATTTTGTATGATAAAGCTGGCGTTGCTGCGCATATTGACAGTGATAAATATTGCGGCGGTGTCTGGCGCGACGATATTGGTGGGATACATCCGGCTAAATTGCTTGCTGAAATGCACCGGATTGCAGCTTCGGCGGGCGTTCTGGTATTTACTGGTGTGGCGGTGTCTTCGCTGCGGCGTATCGATGCTGGGGCAGATGCGTCATTTACTGTGGATACCACAAAAGGTCCAATTACCGCCGGGCATGTGATTACCGCGACAAATGCCTATAGCGATTCAGGTGTGCCGTGGTTGCGCCGCCGGTTGGTGCCGGTGATCTCTGAAATGATTGCCACCGAAGAACTCGGAGAAAATCGGGTGCGAAGCCTGATGCCAAGCAAAAGCATGTATAGTGAAAGCCTGCAGCTTGGCCATTATTTTCGGCCATCGCCTGATGGCAAACGGATTTTGCTTGGCGGCCGCCGGATGGATGCTGACCCGGCCAAAGCCGCTGAACGGTTGCGGGCTGGGCTGGTGACTATTCTGCCAGATTTGGCAGATTGCGCCATCACCCATCACTGGTTTGGGTTTGTCGCCTTTCCGTTTGACCAACTGCCAAAGCTGACCGTGCATGATGGGGTTATTTACCCGGCTGGCTATTGCGGGTCTGGTACCGTGTGGGCGCGTTGGTTGGGGCAAAAAGCGGCACAGATGGTGCTTGCTGATTTGGCCGGTTCAGCGGCGCCCAGGCCAAAGCCTGCCCGTTCAGTTTCATCTGATTCGGTGTTTGCCGATTTGCCGTTCCGTAGCATGCCATTCTATTCTGGAGAGCCATGGTTTTTAACGATTGCGATGCGTTTTTATGCGCTGAAAGACAAAATGGCTGACCTGAAAACATAGCATCTTTGGCATGATAGAGCGGCCATTAATGATGCCAATGGGGGGTATTCCCCCTATCGAAATTCTGCACAAAACCCGGCATAGTGATAAAAAAACCGCCGGCACATATGATGGGAGTTGCGATTATGAAATATATCAATAAGGCGCATATGCCAGATGATGCCGATGCGCGGCGCGGCGTACCGCCGGTCATCTGTTACCCCACTGACAGTTTGCCAGCTACCGGCGCTAGCATTTTGGACGCCGCGCGGCAATCGCTTAAAAAAACTGGCGAGGTGCTTGTGCCGCCGCGTGAGGCACGCTGTTTCGAAGTGCCAGCAGGCCATTTCTTTCGAATTGTGAGTGTTGAGGGTTCGCAGGTCGGAGATTTGAATTTATGGCAGGCAGACAATCTTGACGAGCGGTTTTATTCAGGCAAAACCCGCGCCTTGCATGGCACGCATCTGTCGACCGGAGACCGGCTATGGTCAACTTTCCCGTTTATGCGGCCATTGGCAAGGATCACCTATGACACACTTGACTGGTATGGTTGGGACGAAGATGGCGGTTCTGTGCATGACGTAATTGGCACAAGATGTGACCCCTATACCGCCAAGCTACTGGCTGATGTTGACTATCACCATTGCTGTCATTCTAATTTGATCCGGGCGCTGGCGGCGCATCGCCATCTGGATTTTGCCGATGCAGAACTGTTGGTTCATGATGTTTTGAACGTGTTTATGTGTACCGGCTTTACCCGCGATACGCATCAATATTTCATGAAGGCCAGCCCGGTACGGCCCGGTGATTTTCTGGAATTTTTTGCCGAAACGGATCTTTTAGGCGGGCTTTCAGCCTGTCCAGGCGGGGATTGTTCTGCAGAACATTCATCGGATGCGGCACGGTGTTACCCGTTGTTGGTCGAACTGTTTAAATCAAATGATCCGGCACTTGCCGATTATCGACCATTGCCAGCAAGCGGCTATGGACGACAGCATCGCGACCCATAAAAATAGCGGGCAAGGTTTTGATTACAACCAGTCGGTATCCATCGCCAGAACCGCATTATCGCCGGTCATGATCACATCTGCCAAGGCGTGTACTTGCGGCAAATGATGCGTCATAAAGACCCCCGCGGTGACCAGCTTGGCCTGCACAAATGATGGGTCGGCAGATGCGTCATATTTTTGCAACGCCGCTTTATAGCTGGCGCGTGTCATCATCCAACCGCCGCACAGACGCCCCAAAAGCATAAGATAATTTACCCCATTAACCGCTGGGCGGCGGGGTTCATTGGCGGCGGCCAGAATATGCGCGGTGGCCTTGCGTGCGGCCTCTACAGCGCGGGTCATGTGACCTGCATTTGCCGCAACGATGTCATCATCATGGGCCGCAAGCTGTTGCATTTCGGCGTTGATCTCGTCAAACAGTTCGCCCACCGCCGCGCCGCCATCGCGCAGGGTTTTGCGAAACACCAGATCATTCGCTTGAATGGCTGTTGTGCCTTCATAAATTGGCAGGATGCGTGCATCGCGAAAATGTTGCGCCGCGCCGGTTTCCTCGATAAATCCCATGCCGCCATGAACCTGCACCGCTTGCGAGGTGACATCAAGCGCACGCTCGGTCATCCAGCCTTTGATAATTGGAATAAGCAAATTGGCACGGGTAGACCGCGGGTCATCTGCATCACAGCCATGTGCCAAATCCATGCTGGCGGCACCCAGCATCATCAAGGCACGCATGGCCTCTATTTCTGCTTTCATTGTGGTGAGGCTGCGAAGCACATCTGGGTGATGCACAATGGGCGCGCCAGAGTCCTGTTCCAACGGGGTGCCTTGCACCCGGTCAAACGCATAGGCACGGGCCTGTTGATAAGCGCGGTCAGAAATGGCCAGCCCCTGCAAGCCAACGGCAAGCCGGGCATGATTCATCATGCCAAACATGATATCCAGCCCCTGATTTTCAGCACCAACAAGATAACCAACAGCCCCGCCATTTTCGCCATATTGCATCACCGCTGTTGGTGACGCTTTGATGCCAAGCTTCTTTTCTATCGACAAACATCGCACATCATTGGCGGCCCCCAGACTGCCATCTTCATGCGGAATAAATTTGGGGACGATAAACACCGAGATGCCTTTGATGCCGGCCGGGGCGCCTTCGGTGCGGGCCAGCACCAGATGCACAATATTTTCGGCCATATCATGCTCGCCATAAGTGATATAAATTTTTTGACCGGTGATCAGGTAATGATCGCCATTTTTGACAGCCTTGGTTTTGATGCTGGCCAAATCGGTGCCAGCTTGCGGCTCGGTCAGGTTCATCGTGCCGGTCCAGCGGCCCTCTACCATGGGGGGGATAAACAGCTTTTGATGTTCGGGCGATGCCGATTTTTGCAGGACATAAATCTGTCCCTGAGTCAAAAGATGGCAGAGCGCAAATGCCATATTTGCAGCCTGCCAGAATTCATTCACCGCCGTGGTCACAACCATTGGCAGATTTTGCCCGCCGAATTCTTCACGTGCTTCCATAGAGGTCCAGCCACCTTCAGCCATGGCGGCAAAGGCATCGGCAAATCCGGTTGGTGTGGTAACGCTGGAATCTTCATGGCGTTTAGCCCCGGCCTGATCACCACTGTGATTAAGCGGTGCGATCACATCGGCGGCCAGCTTGCCAGCCTCGCTCAACACTGCCTCAACAAGGTCAATGCTGATGTCATCATGGCCAGTGCTTGCCATCAATTGGTCAAGGCCAATCACATGATCAATCACAAATTTATAATCGTCAATTGGGGCTTCATACATAACTGGCGTCTCTTTATATGATGAATGGAAAAATTGATCTACTGACTAGGTGATCGGCTGACCATTATGGGTTTGCATCAATGATGATACTGATTCCCTGACCACCGCCAATACACATTGTTGCCATGCCATAGCGGTCACTGCGGCGGCGTAATTCATAGACCAGCTTGGTCATGATAATGGCACCGGTACCGCCAACCGGATGGCCAAGCGCAATCGCCCCACCATTTGGATTGACGATCGATGCATCAAGCCCCAGCTGTTTTGATACCGCACAGGCTTGTGCCGCAAAGGCTTCATTGCTTTCAACAACAGCCAAATCATTGACGGTCAGCCCAGCCCGTTCAAGCGCCATTTGGCTTGCTGGTACCGGCCCCATCCCCATGATTCGGGCAGGCACCCCGCCAAAACCATAAGATACAATTCGTGCCAATGGTGTGGCATTATGTGAGGCCATTTTATCGGCGTTGGCCAGAATGAGTGACGCCGTGCCATCATTGATGCCAGATGAATTGCCAGCGGTGACAAGGCCATCTTTGGCAAAAGCCGGACGTAAATTTGCGAGTGATTCAACCGTGGTCTCGCCGCGGATAAATTCGTCACTATCAAAATTGATATCTTTGCGACCTTGCTTGACGGTCAGCGGCACGATTTGATCTTTAAAATATCCAGCAGATTGTGCGGCGCTGGCACGGGCTTGTGATTCGGCGGCAAATTCATCCATGCTGGCACGGCTGATCTCAAAATCTTGGGCAATATTTTCTGCGGTAATCCCCATATGACCAAGGCCAAAAGGGTCATGCAATGCCCCCACCATCATATCGATCACGCCGCTATCGCCCATGCGCGCACCCCAGCGCTGGGCTGGCAGGATATAGGGACCGCGGCTCATCACCTCAACCCCGCCTGCCAATACCGCTTTGGCATCGCCAAGCTGGATCAGTTGAACAGCACTAACAATGGCCTGCAAGCCGCTTCCGCATAGGCGGTTGACCTGAAACGCTGGCGCGGAATCGGCAAGGCCTGCGCCAATTGAAATACAGCGCGGTGAATACATATCGCGCGGTTCAGTGTGGATCACATGGCCATATACCGCATGATCAATCGCCGATGCCGGCAGGCCAGATTGGTCTATCGCGGCCTTTGCCACTGGGATGGCAAGATCAATAGGCGCTGTGTCTTTCAGACTGCCACCATAACTGCCAATGGCCGAGCGTTTTGCTGCAATAATGAAAATATCACTCATGCTCTTTTCTCTTTTCTATCTGGCAAATTATTGGCCAGTGTTATTGGCGTGACCAATGCAACGGGCCGCCGCGAAACCCGGGAAAGCCAGTGCCAAAAATCATACCGGCATCGGCGCTATCTGCCGAATCAACAACCCCCTCATCAACCGCTTGCTGACATTGTTCAATCATCGGGGCCAGCATTGCGGCGGCAATATTGGCCATGCGCGCGGCGTCAACCGCGGCGCGCGGGCGGTCTGGCTTGTTGCCATCCCATTGATAAAACCCAGCCCCGGTTTTGCGGCCCAAATTTTGCGAGTCACATTTTTCCCGCAACAAGGCTTCGGCAGCCGGGGCAATGCCCAGCACCATGCCCACATCAAGACAGACGTCCAGCCCGACCTGATCGCATAATTCAATCGGCCCCATTGGCATGCCAAAGTCAACCAGCGATTCATCAATTTGATCGGCATCTTCGCCCGCGGCGACAGCTTCGACCGCTTTGAACATATAGGGAAGCAGCGCCCGATTGACCAAAAAGCCTGGCGCAGACTGGCACCGAATTGGCATTTTGCCAATTTGCCCGGCAAATTGCATGCCGCGGGTGACAAGGTCTTGATTTGAATGTTGGGACCAGATCACCTCAACCAACGGCAATACCGGTACCGGATTGAAAAAATGCAGACCAATAAGGCGGCTTGGGTCTTGCAAGGCGGCGGCAATCTCTTCTAGCGGAATGGCTGATGTGTTGGTGGCCAGAATGGCATCTGGCTTTATCACCTGTTCCAGTGCGGCAAACACCGCTTGCTTCACGGGTAGTTTTTCCGCGACAGCTTCGATCACTAGATCGGCTTTGGCCGCACCATGCCCATCTGGATCAGCCGTCAAACGGTTCGTGGCGGCGGCGATTTTTTTGTCGGATTTAAGCCGCCGTGCAAATAGGGGGGCGGCGCGGTCAATCGCCGCGCCGATGGCGGCTTGGTTCATATCGGTTACTGTGACGTTCAATCCAGACATGGCGGCAACCGCGGCAATATCACCGCCCATGACGCCAGCGCCAACCACATGCAGATTTTTAATGGCGCTGTCGCCGCGTGCGGTTTTGCGGACTGTATCGGTAAGATGATATAAACGCCGTAAATTTTTTGAGGCTGAACCAACCATCAGATCGGGGAAAATATCCATTTCACCGGCACTCATCGCGGCGGCGCTATGGCCGTGGCGTGCCACATGGTCGATGATGGCAAACGGTGCTGGGGTATGATCGGCGCGCAACCGGTTTAAAAATTTTGCGCGTGCCTCGTCAAGCGCGCCCTGATCAGCCGCGGTTTCACGTTGCTGGGGGGGCGGTTTTTGTTGGTTTTGCGCGGTCAGCCACGCCGCCATTGTTGGATGCAAATCAGCCGCATCATCAACGGTCTGATCAATCAACCCAGCGGCCAATGCAGCGCTGGCAGACAGCGGCTTGCCCGACATCATCATTTCTGTCGCCACCGCGGTGCCAACCCGCCCATAGGCCCGACCACTGCCACCATAACCGGGCAAAATTCCCAGATTTACCTCAGGAAAGCCCAATTTGGTTTTGGTGCTGGCGGTGGTCAGCAGGCGGTCAAATGTCAGCGCAATTTCCAGTCCGCCGCCAACGGCAATTCCATCAATGCCAACAATTGTTGGCACACCAAGTGATTCAATATGATTGAACAGCCCATGCACCATCTGCATATGCTGCAACACATCATCAGCGGTTTTAAGCAATTCAAATTCGGCAATATCGGCACCATAGACAAACCCGCCCGGCTTGCCAGATAACATGCCAAGACCAGCGATGGTGGGTTGTCCATCAAGCCATTCAAGGATCTGTCCAAGTTCTGCCATCACCGCATGTGTCAGAACATTTACCGATTTGCCAGCGACATCAAGCGTCAGCCAGCACAAATTCTTGGCGTCAACGGACACCGACCAATGTTGTAAACCTTGCATGTTGCACCAACCCTGTTTTCATGTGGCCGAGCACCGATGGCCAGCCGCGGTCAAAACCGGGTTATACCTCGCACAAATCGTGGCCATTTTCAATGGCAGAGGGTGCGGGCAGAGGGCGCGGGCAAAGGGCGCGGGCAGATGGTATGGGCAAATGGTGCGGTTAGGCGGCGATCACAGACCTGCCTGGCGGTTAGGCAACAAGCTCTAGCTGGTTATCAGGCTCTATGCCAAGTGCCAAACAAACATCACGGGTCAGATGCGGTTTGTTCAGCGTGTAAAAATGAAACGCATCGACACCTTCGGCGATAAGATCAGCGCATAAATCAGTCGCCACAACGACTGATAAAATATCTTCGACCTTATTTCGTTTGGCCATGGCAAATTCAGCGTCAAGGCTGGCCGGGATGGATGCCCCGCACCGCGCGGCAAATTTTTTGGTGTTGTCCCAATTTTCAATTGGCAAAATACCGGGGATGATCGGTGTGGTGATACCAGCTTTGACACAGCGGTCACGAAACCGCAAAAATATGTCAGAATCAAAAAAGAACTGGGTGATTGCAGCACTGGCACCCGCATCTATTTTCCGCTTGAGCCAATCAACATCAGCATCTTTATAGCGTGCTTCTGGATGCGGTTCGGGGTAGGCACCAACATAAATTTTATCAACGCCTGCCTTGGCCAGCGCTGTGACCAATTCGATCGCATTTGAAAATCCCTGCGCATGCGGCACAAAGCCAGCCCCATTTGGTGCATCGCCGCGCAATGCAACAATTTGGGTAACACCAGCTTTGATATAGGCGTTGGCAATCGCCAAGGTTTCGTCTTTGCTGGCATCAACACAAGTCAGATGCGCGGCCACATCAAGTTGGTATTTATGCCGGATGGTTTCGGTCATTTCCTGGGTCAATTTGCGGGTGCTGCCCCCGGCACCATAGGTGACCGAGACAAAATCTGGGTTTAGCGGTGTCAGGATTCGAAGCGACTCCCATAAATTAAAACTCGCCTGCAATGTCTTTGGCGGAAAAAATTCAAATGAAACTTTCGGTATGTGTAGATTCATGATCTGTCCCTTCCATGGCGTCTTGAAATAGGTATGACAGATATTGATTTTTGAAACAAATTCATTATTATCATATTAAACATGAAAAAAATTAATATATCAGGCCAAAGATATGAATATTGAATTACGTCATTTACGCACCATTGTGGCGATCCATGCGGCCGGGTCACTGGCACAGGCGGCAGATCATCTACATATGACGCAATCGGCGCTGTCGCATCAGATAAAGGCGATACGCGCCCAGCTTGGCGTTGATATTTTTGTCAAAAATACCAAACCCTTGCGGTTGTCGGCAGAAGGGTTGCGCTTGTTGCGGGCGGCAGAACGTATTTTGCCAGAAGTCGATGCGTTGAAAGCTGAATTTGACAATTTGCAACGCGGAACCGCTGGGCGGTTGCATATTGCGATTGAGTGCCATGCCTGTTTTGAATGGCTCTTTCCGGTGTTGAATTTATTTCGGGAAGATTTTCCGGATGTTGATATTGATATCCGCCCCGGGTTGGCTTTTAAAGCGCTGCCAGCATTGGCGGATGAAGACGTCGATGTGGTGATATCTTCTGACCCTGATCAGCTGCCGCATATTTCGTTTGTTGAATTATTTCCCTATGCGCCAACATTTGTTGCCTCGCGGCATAACCCGCTGGCCAAGAAAGCCTTTATCGAGGCCGCAGATTTTGCCAATCAGACACTGATCACCTATCCGGTTGACCGGGCACGTCTGGATATTTTCAGCCAGTTGCTGATCCCGGCGCGCATTGAACCGAAATTGGTCAGACAGGCTGAATTGACCGCGGTTATTCTGATGCTTGTTGCCGCCAATAAAGGTGTTTCGGTATTGCCAGATTGGGTGATCCAGTCAGCTGAATTAAGCCCTGATTTAGTCACCCGGCCAATCACCGAACAAGGTCTAACCCGGCAGCTATATGCGGCGGTGCGCACATCGCAAAGCCGCACGCCCTTTATCGCCCGGTTTATTGAACTAAGCCGACAAGGGCAGCTTTATGCCAAGCCCCAGCCGCTGGCCAGATAATAGCCGATCAGAACAATGACCCGAAAAACACGCGATCGTTAGACGGCAGGTGGCAGTGCGCATACCTGATCATAGCGGTAGCGCTCTTTCAGTTTTCCGTCATATTCGAAAATATCAAGCATCGCATTATACCCATCTTGGGTGATATCAATATGGCGCGTCCAGCATCCCATCGCTTGATAGGTGCCGATACAATCAGCCAAAACCGCTTCATCAATATTTGGAAATAGTGGTTTTTGGGCGCTGGCAATTTCGGCGGCACTGGTATCATTCATATAGTTGCGGGTCTTGATATAGGCACGGGTAAAGGCTTTGGCTTCATCAGTGGCAAGCCATTCAGAGGTCGCGGCAAGGCTGGAAAATCCGCAGGCGCCAATGGCCGGGCCAAGCTGTGCCACAACATGTCCAACACCGTCTGCCTCAAGCTGTTGCGGGGCCGGGCCTTGTTGATGGATATATTGGCCGGTGCCTGCGCGAAAGGCGGCGTCCATTTCGCCGCCACTACCAGCGTCGATAATGTTGATTTTGTTGATATCAATCCCTGATTTATAACAGGCATATTTGAACATGGTCATTGGCTGGCCGCCATGGTGGACAAGGACTTCAGCGCCTTCAAGCTTGTCCCATGTGAAATCTGGGTCGGCATCACGGCCGGTAATGAAAAACCCGTCCATTTCATTGATCTGGGCAAAATGCACGCATTTTGGCGTTTCACCTTTATTTAAGGTGTTGAACCCCTGACTGAGGGTCGATTGCACAACATCAGCACTGCCATCATCAAGCGCGGTGATTGCGGTGACGCCCGGCTTGGCCACCGTCCATTCATAATCCAGCCCTTCTTCTTTCAAAAACCCGCCTGTCATGGTCGAAATCAAAGGCGAATAAAAGGCTGAAAACAGGGTGAATTGGATATTGATCTTGCTCATAAAGTGATGCTCCGGTCTGTAAAAATGTCTAATTTTGTCCACTAAGAAAATTGCGCAGATACCAGCGCCGGTATCCTAGACACAACTTTAGCTGAGTTCTAGGCTGAAAACTAATGGTTGATTATTTGGGGCCAAAATATTTTCAAAAATACAGACTTTACTGTTGGCTGGCATAGGGGTACTGCCTAGAGTTGGACGGTTATGATTTTTTAACTGACCGCCAATGCATAAGGATTTGGAGCCAAAAAGATGATTCGCGAGCAACAACAAAACAAACCGCGAATAGCTGTAATCGGTGCCGGTGCGATGGGGTCGGTTTATGCGGGCAATTTTGCTGAAGCGGGTTTCGACGTTCAAGTTGTTGATGTGTGGGCTGAACATATTAATGCAATTTCCAAAGTTGGGTTGCGGTTGGAAGGCGCAAGTGGAAATCGTGTAATAACCAATATCAGGGCTGTGCTTGATATAAAAGATATTGAACCTTGTGACCTTTATGTGATCGCCACAAAGGCGGATGGTGTTGGTGCCGCTGCTGCTGCGATTGCAGATGTTATGACAGCAGATTCTTTGGTGCTGACCATTCAAAATGGGCTTGGTGCAGGCGAGCGCATCGCACAACACATGACAACTGATAATGTTTTGCTGGGTGTCGCAGAAGGTTTTGGTGCTTCGATTAAAGGGCCCGGTCATGTGCATCATAATGCCATGCGGCTTGTCAGAATAGGCGAGCTGAATGGTGGTCAAACCAAACGATTAAAGTGGGTCGAATCTTTATGGCAAAGCGCTGGATTCAAAGCGCAGGCTTTTGAAGATATTCATCAATTGGTGTGGGAAAAATTTATCTGTAATGTAATGTGTAGCGCCCCTTGTACAGCATTTGAATGCAATATCGGCGAATTGTTCGCTGACCAAGACCGCCGCAAGGTGGCCCTTGGCTGTTTGGTAGAAGCTTACCAAGTAGGCGTTGCCAAGGGCATCCGCTTTTCATTCGACGATGTCGTGGCATACGGCACTAAATTCGCTGAGCTAATGCCCGGCGCCAATCCATCCATGCGTTTGGATCATTTTGCTGGCAAAAAATCAGAAATTGATGCGATTAACGGGATGGTGCCGGTACTTGGAAAAGAGCTTGGCATTGCGACACCCTATAACGATACCGTTGTCGCGCTGGTGCGGGCAAAAGAGGCCTCGTTTCAATAGCTTTGTTCAGAGCTTTAATGGAACAAATTTTGGCGCGGCATAGCTATCAATCAAAATATTTAGGCAGGCTGGTCCATCTTGTACCATTGCCGTTGCGAGTGCCGCGTCAAGGTCATCACCCGCCCCTATCGTCGCGGCATGCACACCAAGCCCAGCCGCCGCATCAGCATAATTTGCTGTTGCATCCAATTCACAGCCATACATCCGGTCAGCACCAAAGCTATCAATCTGAATCTGCACTTCGGCATTCCAGCGATAATCATTGCCAATCAGCGCCACGATTGAACAGCCATTGCGCACCGCGGTGTTAAATTCAGCGAGATAGAATCCGGCAGCGCCATCACCCATGGTCAAAAATATGGTGGCGTCCGGACAGGCGACACTGGCACCTATCGCATAACATATACCGCCACCAATGGCCCCGGATGGGCCATTAATCATGCGGGTCTTTGCCGAACACCCGGCTTGAATCCACTGACAAAATTCACCACCATCAGCAATTAAAATAGGCTGGCTGGCATTCCTCATCGCGGTTTGCAAGCTGGCCGCCACGGCGGCTGGATGCCGCCCATCTGAGGTGACGGCCCATGGTTTGCGGCTGGTAATCATTTCATCAATTTGTGCGGCCCATACCGGATCCATCGCTGGGGCAATGCTTGCTAGATCGTGCATGGCCGCGGGGATGCTGCCGACCCGCATGATGTTGATTGAAATGCTATCGTGAACCGGGGCCGGTTGATCATCGGTCAAAATGGCAATGATGGGTGTGGTGCTAGCGATCCGCCCGGGGGTGAGCAAGCCGGTGGCATAATCGCCGCGCTTTCCCATCAAAATGATCAGATCGCTGGCCGCCAGAATAGCGGGAAAATTGCCACAAAATGTATCGGCAAGCCCGCGGGCAGATTCAAGGCATATCAGCGGCATGCCAAGCTGTTTTGACAACGCATCGCAGGCGGCTGGTTGCCGGCTTTGGTTGGATTGCGGGCCGGTGATCACAATTGGCTGACGCGCGGTGGACAATGCTGTGACAAGCCTGTCTAGCTGGGCCGGGGACAGGCCGCTTGGCGTGGGGCGGGGCAGGGCTGGCAAGGGGGCGTCTGCATGGGGGGCAGATAGCATGTCAAAAGGCAATGCCAGATGCACCGGGCCGGGGGTGCCGCCAAGTGCTGTTGCCAGTGCCGTGGCCAATGCCGGCAACATGTCATGGGGGCGGGTAGGTCGTACCGAAAATTTGGTGATCGGGCTGGTCACGCTGATTTGATCAAGTTCCTGAAATGCGCCCCGACCATCTAGACGGCTGGCCGCATCGCCGCTGATCAGCAATAGGGGGGTTTCTGACTGGGCGGCTGAATAAAGTGCCGACACCGCATTCAGCAATCCCGGTCCGGCAGTGACAAGAGCGACACCAATTTTGCCGGTCATTTGTGCATAGGCTTCTGCCATATAGACAGCGGCGCCTTCATGCCGTGTATGGATGATGCGGATATTGGCATCGATACAGGCGTCATAAAGTGGCATGATCTGATTGCCCGACAGGCTGAAGATCACCTCGACCCCCTGATTGGCCAAAGACTGGATGAGCGCTGTGCTGGGAGACGTCATGACTGGTTCTCATAAATAGGGTCACAAATAATAAGGCATGATGCCGACCGGTGCCTATCATGTAACGGATAATGTCTAGCTGGCAATGCTGTAATGCTGCATTGACTTTGTTTTTGAGTGTCGTAACGATTGCGGATGCAATATATGGATCGCGGTGGCACATTGCGGTCATTCAATAGATGGTGATTTGTCTTGGCCGCTCTGGTCAGTTCGTGAGGGTTTTTATGTCGCATGTTTTTCCCCGTCATAGCCGTATAGCGGCGCCAATTGCTGTTTCTGGCGAGGGCTGTTATTTGATCGATTCTGACGGCAAACGGTATTTTGACGGCTCTGGCGGGGCGGCTGTGTCTTGTCTTGGCCATAATGATGCCGAAGTCAAAGCCGCTATTATTGACCAGCTTGATCAGCTTGCTTTTGCCCATACTGGTTTTTTTTCCAGCGTGCCAGCCGAAGCTTTGGCAGATGCGCTTGCCGCGGTGGCGCCCGGCGCACTGAACCGGGTGTATTTTGTGTCGGGCGGTTCCGAAGCTGTCGAAGCCGCGTTAAAACTGGCACGCCAATATTTTGTCGAACGCGGTATGCCGGAAAAACAATATTTGATCGGACGCCGACAAAGCTATCATGGCAATACGCTTGGGGCGCTGGCGGCTGGTGGCAATGAATGGCGGCGGGCCCAATTTGCCCCGCTGTTATTTGATAGCCATCATATCGCACCTTGTTTTGCCTATCGCGACAAGGCTGATGACGAAACCGAGTTTGCCTATGGCCAGCGTGCCGCCAATGCGCTTGAAGATGAAATTTTGCGGCTTGGCCCGGGCAATGTGATGGCCTTTATCGCCGAAACTGTGGTGGGGGCCACGCTTGGTGCGGTGCCAGCCGTGGCTGGCTATTTTAAGCGCATCCGCGAAATTTGTGACCGTTATGACGTGTTGCTTATTCTGGATGAAGTGATGTGCGGCATGGGGCGGACCGGTACATTATTTGCCTTTGAAGCCGAAGACATCCAGCCTGATATTGTCACCATCGCCAAAGGTCTTGGTGCCGGGTATCAGCCTATTGGCGCGTTTTTATGCAGTGATCACATCTATCAGACGATTGCTGATGGGTCGGGGTTTTTCCAACATGGGCATACCTATCTTGGGCATCCAACAGCCTGTGCGGCGGCCTATGCCGTGTTACAGAAAATGACCTCACAAAATTTGCCAGCACGGGTGCAAATGATGGGCGGCAAATTGCAAAAAGCATTGCATGATGCGTTTGGCCAGCACCCACATATCGGCGATATCCGTGGACGTGGTTTGTTTCTTGGTTTGGAATTTGTGCATGACCGCGATCAAAAAACCCCGTTTGACCCACAGCTGGGCATACATCGCAAAATTAAGGCCGCCGCGTTTTTGGCGGGGTTGATCTGTTATCCGATGGGCGGGACGATTGATGGGAAATCAGGTGATCATCTGTTGCTGGCACCGCCCTTTATTCTTGATGATCATCATATCGATGAAATCATCAGCAAACTATCCACCGCGTTTGCCGCCACCTTGCCAGCTTGATTATGATCACCAAGAAAAGAGGATTGCATCATGAATTTTGACAAGCTGTTGCCGCAAATTCTTGATCTGGCGGCACTTGAAAAGACCGCGCTTGACGCTGTTGCTCTGGCCACGGCAAAGCTATCATTCTATGATTGGCTGGTGGTGAGTTGTGCCGGAAGCACCGAACCGCTCGCCCATATTATGCGCGATTTCATTGCCAGCGAGGGCGGTGCCGCCACCGCGACAGTCACCGGGGCGGCGCAGAAATATCCAGCACGGGCGGCGGCACTTGTAAATGGTGCGATTTCGCACGCACTTGATTATGACGATACGCATTTTGCCTATGTCGGCCATCCATCTGTCGCGATTTTCCCGGCCGCGCTGGCAGCTGCCGAAGAGGTTGGTGCCTCGGCTGGTGATGTATGTCAGGCGTTTTTGCTGGGGGCTGAAGCCAGTTGCCGTATTGGTATGGTGTTGGGGCGGCGGCATTATGACGCTGGCTTTCACCAAACTGCAACTTCTGGTTGTTTTGGTGCCACTGTTGCCGTGGCCCGTTTATATGGGCTGGACAGGTCAGCTCTATCAGCCGCATTGGGGCTTGCCAGCACCCGCGCATCTGGCCTGAAATCGCAATTTGGGACCATGGGAAAGCCCTATAATGCTGGCATCGCGGCGGCCAATGCGATAGAGGCTTGCGGGCTGGCGCGGCGCGGCTTTACCTCGGCGCTAGATGGGCTGGGTGGGCCGCAAGGGTTTGTGCCTGCCCATCATCCACAACATGATTCATCTGAGGCGATATTGCCAGAGGGATCAAAGACATCATTTATGTTTGCGGATGTGCGTCATAAATTACATGCTTGCTGTCATGGCACGCATGCGATGATCGAAGGCTTGCGCAACCTTGTGGCGGCGCATGATATAACCGCCCAAAATCTGGCCGCGCTCAGCATCAGGGTTAATCCACGCTGGTTGAAAGTATGCGATATAAAAGCCCCTCGCACCGGGCTTGAAGTGAAATTCAGCTATGTGTTTCTGGCGGCGATGGTGTTGCATCATATCGATACCGCGGCCTATCAAAGCTATGATGATTCGATGTGCGGCGATGCCGGGCTTATTGCCACCGCCAGCAAAATAAAGGTGATTGGCGATGAAGCCATCAGTGATGGTGCGGTAAGTTTATCTGCCAATACCCAAGCTGGGTCGCATCACACAACCGATTTTGATTTGATGGCCCCCATTGACCTTGCGGTTCTTGGGCCGCGTCTTGTGGCAAAGGCGGCGGTTCTTATCGGGGCGGCGCGGGCAGAAAAAATCTGGGAAAGCATGAATGATCTTGATAGCATGCCAGCCGCGCATCTGGCGCACTATCTGCAGGCCTAACAGACCATAAAATTTGACAAGATCGTGATGAAAAAGGAACAGGTAATGGATTTTTCCAGTTGGATTGGCAATAGCGTAACCAGACATGACACCATAACCGCGCGCATGGTTGATCATTTCAAAGACAGTTTGGCACCGCATTGTTTTGCTGGCCAGCCAGTGCCGCCGGGGCTGTTTTGGTGTTTGGCACCTGATGTGGTGGCGGCCGATCAGCTGGGCGGTGATGGGCATCCAAAGCTGGGCGGATTTTTGCCGGAAATTCCCTATGAAAGGCGGATGTGGGCTGGCGGATGGCTGGAATTTCATGGCCAGTTTGCGATTGGTGATGAGGTGCAAAAGACCAGCCGGATTGACGATATTACCTTTAAATCTGGGCGTAGTGGCAATCTTTGCTTTGTTGCGGTTATGCATGAATTTTCGGTGGCGGGCCGCCTGATTTTGCGTGAACGTCACGATGTTGTTTACCGCGAGGTTGTGACACCGGCATCACCGCAACCGGCACCAGCCGAACCGCCAGCCCCAGCGCATCGGTGGCATGTTGATGCCAATCCGGTGATGTTGTTTCGCTATTCAGCGCTGACGTTTAATGGCCATAGAATCCATTATGACTTGCCGTATTCGACAAATGTTGAAGGGCATGGCGGTCTGTTGGTTCATGGCCCCTTGCAGGCGACATTGATGCTTAATCTGGCCTGCCAGATTAATGGAAAACAACCGCAAAAAATGGCCTATCGCGGGGTTAGCCCGCTGGTGTGTGGTGACCCGATTATGGTCGATGCCAACCCGGCAGATGCTGGTGGGCTAGCCTGTTGTGTGCGGGCGGCAAATGGCACCGTAACGATGACAGCCGAGGTCACGCTCTAGGGCGATCTGTTGGCCAAAGGATAGTTGATATGACGGCTTTAAACCCACCTAAATTGCCATTATTCGTACCCGGCCACCGGGCTGATATTGCCCCAAAAGCCGCGGCGAGTGGCGCTGATATGGTGATTATTGATCTTGAAGATGCGGTGGCTGAACCCGACAAGCAGGCGGCACGTGCGCAGTTGATCAACTGTGCGCCATTATCGGTACCGATTTCGGTTCGTATCAATGGTTCGGATTCGCCATGGTTTGCCGCCGATCTTGATGCGGTGAAATCCAGCCCGGCCGAAATGGTGGTGTTGCCAAAAGCCGAAAGTGCCGATGATTTAGACCGGGTGCGGAATTCGCTGGGGCCAGATATGCCAATTTTACCAATCATTGAAACCGCCCGCGGGCTTGATAAGGTGGCGGCGTTGCTGGCGCATCCAGCGGTGCCGGTATGTGCCTTTGGTCATCTTGATTTTTCACTTGATATTGGTGCCGCGCCGACATGGGAAAATCTGCTGTTTGTGCGCAGCCAATTGGTGTTGCAATCACGCTTGGCGGGGACGGCCCCGCCATTGGACGGTGTGACGGTGTCGTTTGATGATGCCGATATTGTCGCCACCGAGGCCCGGCGGGCACGTGATTTGGGGTTTGGCGGTAAATTGCTGATTCACCCGCAGCAAGTGGCACCAGCCCAAGGTGTATTCCAACCAAGCCAAGAAGATTATGACTGGGCATTATCGGTTTTGGCGGCGGTCGCTGATAGCCATTCAGCCGTCAAGCTTGATGGGGCGATGATCGATATGCCGGTGATCAAACGGGCCGAACGGATCAAACAGGATTTTGAAGCATTAGCATAATGCGGCGTGCCAAAGATGGCAGGCACGCACAACAGCAAGGAGAGGTTTTATGAGCGCGATCACGGGTGCGGATGATCTGCAGGGGTTGTTGGTGATTTCGCTGGAACAAGCGGTGGCGGCGCCCTATGCGGCGGGCCGGTTGGCTGATGCGGGGGCGCGGGTGATTAAGGTAGAGCGCCCCGAAGGTGATTTTGCCCGCGGCTATGATCAAGATGCCAAGGGGCATAGTTCCTATTTTGTATGGCTGAACCGCGGCAAAGAATCTGTGGCGCTGAATTTGAAACAGGCGGAAGATTTACAGATTCTAAAAAACATGATCAGCAAGGCTGATATTTTTATCCAAAATTTGATGCCGGGGGCGCTTGAAAGACTAGGTATTTCAACTGCTGATTTGCGCGCCGCTGACCCGCGTTTAATCACCTGTGATATCAGTGGCTATGGGTCTGATGGCCCGTTTCAACAGATGAAAGCCTATGATTTTCTGGTGCAGGCCGAGGTTGGGCTTGCCGAAATTACCGGCGCCCCAGAACAGCCGGGCCGCGTTGGCGTTTCAATTTGTGATATCGCCGCTGGCATGACCGCGCATCAGGCCATCTTGCAAGCGCTGTATGCGCGCAGCCGCAACGGACAAGGCCGCGGGATCGAAGTGTCACTGTTTCATGCGCTGGCTGACTGGATGAATGTGCCCTATATCCAGAGCCAGTATGGCGGGCGTGAAATTCGCCGTCCCGGCCTGCATCACCCGACAATTGCCCCCTATGGGGCGTATCAATGCGTTGATGGGCGGCAATTGCTATTGTCGATTCAAAATGAACGTGAATGGCACCGTTTGTGCAGTGATGTTTTGGAACAGCCAGATTTGCCCAAAAATCCAAAATTTAGTTCAAATGTGAACCGGGTGGCAAACCGGACAGAACTAGACGCCATTTTAAACGCGGTATTTGGCGGCGATCCCATTGATAGGGTAGCGGCAAAATTGCAGGCGGCGCAAATTGCCTTTGGTCGGCTCAACGGTATGGATGAATTTGCCAAGCACCCGCAAAACCGCTTTGTATCGGTGCGGACTTCGGGCGGTGAGATGCAGATATTGGCGCCGGGGGCGGTGGTCAATGGTATGGTCTCACCGCTTGGCGATGTGCCTGATTTGGGCGCAAATAGTACCGCCATACGTGAAGAATTCGCCTAATTCGCGTAGCTTAAGTAAGAAATATGCGTGGACGGCCTAGGCGAGTTCAGCCTGAAATTCTTTGATGCCCTGTATATACATACAACTAGAGGGATTAGATTGCTGTAAGTGTTGCAATCCACGGTTGTTTGACTGAAAAAATGACCGATATTACTGTGCCTTTAGATTTGCCAATGAAAATAAACAGCAATACGCGATTGGTTGCATGGGGTAGGTGATGTTTTGTCAAAACCTGTCGCACACCATGGAGATTTGCAATGCAAAATACCCAGTTACAGGTCTCATATTATGTAAATGCAGATGGCAGTGAATGGCTCGCTATCAGCGACGATCATCCACGTTTCGCGTTGCGCGATAAATCTGAAATTGATCTTGAGCGGCAAGTCCAGCGCGCCTTGTCGTTTTACGCAGAAAATAGAGACGAAATTGAAAGAAAAGTTGCGCGTCGGCGTGCCTCCTATGCTGATTGGCAAAATTCTTCACAGATTGTCTTTAGTGGTTTTTCAGAGAAGAATCAGAAAGTTGCTTCGCTTGATTATTTGAATATGACCGCCACAAATGGCTTATCATAGCATTCGCCCAGAGCAGTTACAGCATCTTTCAATGTTTGGATTTGAGACAGTTTCTGAAAAATGATGAATTTCTATGTGTTCATAGTTTTAGTCGCGGCACCGAAATTATACAAAAATCAAATCCAATGATTTGGTTTGATGACCCGTTAGAAGCCGATCAATTGAAATAGGTTTCGTTCTTGCGGGCGCAGAGCCGTTAGGTGGAAGACTCAGAAAAATTTTCTGGAAGTGCGGCACCAGAAAACCGGCCATTGGCAACCGCACCAAGCAAGGTTTTATACACAGCGTCAATCACATGGCGCTTGGCGCTATCTCCGCGATAGGCAAGGCCAAGCTGGCGTGTTGGTGACTCATCGCCAAGGCTTATATGTCTGATGGGTAGCGGGTTCATGTTGCGTACACATCTTTGCGGGACAATTGATACGCCAAGATTGGCCATAACCATACTGGAAATCGCCTCTAGATCTTCAAGCTCCATATTGTCCTGAACCGCGATGTTATGTTTTTGCAGCCAAGCTTCGACCATCTGGCCAACAATCGCATTTCGGTCAAACCGGATAAAGGGATAATGTGTCAGCAGAAAAAGTGGGTCATCACTTGTTGTTTGTGGCGGGGCTAAAATTTCCAGCGGTTCAGTGGCAATGTCAAGAAATTCAAAGCCACGAGGCAGAATGGTCGGCCGGGTAATAATCGCCGCATCAATCTGCCGCCGTTCAATTTGTTGCAATAATGCGGCCGATAGCCCCGGTTGAATCACAACATGAAGCTGGCTGAAATTTTGTTTCAGATGTGACACCGCCAATGGCACCAAGCCGGTTAATGTTGTTGGCACCGCGCCCAATCCGATGTCGCTGTCAAAATCAGCCCCATCAATAATTTCGGTAAGCATGTGATCATAGGCATGGATAACGGCCTCGGCTTTGGCGGCAAATGCATGACCGAGCGGGGTGAGTTGAGGGCTGCGCGGGCGCCGGTCAAAAAGTGTAACATTCCAGCTTGATTCCAGCGCCTTCATTTGCTGGCTTACCGCGGCATGTGTGATCAAAACGGCATCGCCAGCGGCGCTGAATGAGCCATGATCGCGCACCGCCAGCAACGTGCGTAAATGCCGGATAGACATAACAATCCCCTGTTTTATGTCGGCACCTGCCCCCGTGCCGAAAAAGCCAAAAGAGAGAACAGGCCGACTGTATAAACATAATAATAACTTACATAAAATATAAGATTTATTTTCTTTTTGTTAGATAAATTATCGATATACTTGGGTCTCACATTAGCTAAAGGTGACAAAGTGTCTGAAACCGGGGAATTTTTACAGGTGTCGATCTGGCGCGAACAGGATGGTAATGGCCATTTTGAATCCTTTCAGGTGCCGCGCCGAGACAATCAGACCATTCTTGATGTGGTGGCATGGGTCCAGCAACAGGCGGATCCCACCTTGTCGTATCGTTTTGCCTGTCGTGTTGGCATGTGCGGGTCATGTGCAATGATGGTAAACGGGGCACCGCGCTGGACCTGCCGGACGCATGTACAAAAAGTTGCCGATGATAACCGGCTGGAAATTGCGCCTTTGCGCAACCTGCCGGTGATTAAGGATTTGGCTGTTGATATGGATCCGTTTTTTGATAAATGGGTGGCGGCCGAGGCGGTGTTCGAACCAAGCCAGACACGCGATGATCCGATGCCACCAATCAACCCTCAAGACCCCATGCGCATTGCCGCCAGTGATGCCATTGAATGTATCAATTGTGCGGTTTGTTATGCGGCTTGTGATGTGGTTGCGGCGAACCCGGATTATTTGGGCCCGGCGGCATTGAACCGGGCGTGGAGTTTGGTCAATGACAGCCGCGATGATGGCCAAGATGCAAGGCTAAAAGCGGTATCTGGTGGCGGCGGGTGTCACAATTGCCATGTGCAACAAGGCTGTGCGCGCTATTGCCCGAATGAGTTAAATCCAACCTTGTCTATTTCGGGTCTGAAACGGGCGACAGCGAAATCACTTTTGGGGTGGGGGCAATAAATGTTGAACCTGCATCTATATATGGCGCAACGTCTAACCGCGCTGATCATGGCGCCGCTAGTGATTGGTCATCTGGCGGTGATGATTTATGCGGTTCAGGGCGGGTTGAGTGTCGCAGAAATTCTGGCCCGGACCCAAGGGTCACTGGCGTGGTTTTTATTTTATGGCAGTTTTGTTCTTGCGGTATCAATCCATGCGGCCATTGGCATGCGGGTGATCATGTTTGAATGGCTTGGGATCAAAGGCACGCTGCTGTCTTTGATCAGCTGGGGGGTATGCCTGTTGCTTTTGATGCTTGGTGGGCGCGCTGTTTGGGCCGTAACATTTGCCGGAGCTGGCGCATGATCCGCCCGCATCGTACACATGCGCTTTGGTATGCCTTTATCTTGCACCGGGTGTCGGGTATCGTATTGGCGTTATTTTTGCCGCTGCATTTTTACATGCTGTCTTTGGCATTGACCGACCCAGCCCAACTTGACGGATTTTTGGTTTTTGCTGATTTATTAATCGTAAAATGCGCAGAATTCGCTTTGGTGTTTTTGCTGGCCGTTCATATGTTTGGTGGTTTGCGGTTGATGGCGCTGGAATTTTTGCCATGGAGTCCGCGCCAGAAAACATTTGCCGCAAGCGCGGTGGCGCTGGCATTTTTGATCTCAACAAGCTTTTTTCTGCAGGCGATGTAACCGATGCGACCATCACTTGAACGTCATGATACCGATATTTTGATTCTGGGCAGTGGTGGGGCCGGGTTGTTTGCCGCGCTGCACGCCCAGAAAGCCGCGCCAGATGCCAAGGTGACGATTGCGGTCAAAGGGCTGATTGGCAAATGTGGTTGTACCCGCATGGTGCAAGGCGGGTATAATGTCGCCCTAGCGCCGGGTGATTCGGTTGAACGTCATTTCATGGATACAATTATTGGTGGCAAATGGCTGCCTGATCAGGATATGGCGTGGAAATTATGCAAAACTGCGGTGACCCGTATCCATGAACTGGAAAACGAAATTGGGTGCTTTTTTGATCGGAACCCGGATGGCTCGCTCCATCAAAAAGCCTTTGCCGGACAAACATTCGACCGTACCGCGCATAAGGGCGATCTAACCGGTATTGAAATCATCAGCCGGTTGATGGAACAGGTGCTGGCCCGCCCAGTCGAACGGTTGCAAGAACATCGTGCGATTGGTCTGATTCCGTCTCGGGATGGATCGGCGTTGGCTGGGGTTTTGTTTATCGATATGCGGACTGGTAAGTTTCGCTTGGTACGCGCCAAAACCGTGCTCATGGCGACCGGCGGCGGCCCAACTATGTATAAATATCACACCCCGTCTGGTGATAAGACCATGGATGGGCTGGCAATGGCGATGCGCCGTGGGCTGGCGTTGCGCGATATGGAAATGGTGCAATTTCACCCCACCGGCTTGCTTGCTGGGGCTGGCACAAAAATGACCGGTACGGTTCTAGAAGAGGGGCTTCGTGGGGCTGGCGGTCATTTGATGAATGGCAACGAACAACGGTTTATGTTTGATTATGATGCGGCTGGCGAACGTGCAACGCGTGATATTGTTAGCCGTGCTATTTACGAAGAAATGCGCCAGAAACGCACCTCGCCGCATGGGGGGGTCTATATTTCAATGGCGCATCTTGGCCCGGAAATTGTGGCAGAAAAATTCAAAGGCATGGTGAAACGTTGTGCTGATAGTGGATTTGATCTGGCAGGCGGGCTGGTAGAGGTTGTGCCGACCGCGCATTATTTGATGGGCGGCGTTGTTGTTGATACCGACACTCGGACGGATTTGCCCGGCCTGTATGTGGCTGGCGAGGATGCCGGTGGGGCGCATGGGTCAAACCGGCTTGGCGGTAATGGCGTTGCCAATTCAACCGTATATGGCGGGGTTGCTGGTGATGTCATGGGCCAAGATTGCCAGAAAATGAAGGCCTTGCATGACCCTGACGAAACGGTGCTGGATGAAGAACTGGCTCGGGCGATGGCACCATTTGCGCATAAACCGGGCGATGTGACAGCGCTTCGTGACAGGTTGCAAGATGTGATGTGGGAAGATGTTGGGGTGATGCGCAACGCCGATGGTTTGCAACGCGGCCTTAAACGGATTGCCGAAATTGATGATGCATTATCTTCGGTTGGTGTGGCGGCAGATAATCTGGCGTTTAATCTGTCATGGCATGATTGGCTGAATTTGCGTAGCCTTGTTGATATGTCGACGGTGATTGCCAAAGCCGCTTTGTCGCGCGAAAATTCGCGTGGTGCCCATTTCCGTGAAGATTTCCCTGATGCCGGGGCGATGCAGGAATCGTATTTTACGCTGGCAACAGGCTACGGCGAGGCGATTTCGGTGGCACGGGCACCGGTGCAATTCACCATTGTCAAACCGGGCGAAACATTGCTTGGTGAAGATGAAGCTGAAACATTGGTAGGAGCCGCACAATGATTGCGATAGACCTTGTGCAATCCACGGCTGAAATGCTGATGAAAAAGGCCGCGATTGAAATCCCTGATGATTATCTGACCGGATTAAAAGCCGCCGCGGCCGCAGAAGATGGTGATTTGTCCAGCTTCGTTCTTGAAGCCATGCTGGAAAATTATGAAGCTGCCAAAGAAGATAGCCGGGCCATGTGCGGTGATACCGGCTGTCCGCGCTGGTACGTCAAAATGGGTAATGAGGCACGCATTGATGGCGGCCCTATTGCGCTTGAGGCGGCGTTGCGGCGGGCCACCGCCACCGCCACGTCAACGGTGCCATTGCGTCCGAACCGCGTGCATCCTTTGTGGCGGACGGACCATGACAATAATGTTGGCATTGGCGCCCCGGAAATTGAATATGGTTTTGAACCGGGCGGTGACTGGGTGGATTTGATCACCGTGCATAAAGGCGGTTTGTTTGGCACGGATTACCGGATGCTGTTTCCTAGTGACGGCATTCAGGGAATCAAAAGATTTTTTCTTGATTCACTTGTGGCTTTTGGCAAACGCGGTCTTGCTTGCCAGCCCGCGATTATCGGCATTGGCCTTGGTGGGTCCAAAGATGCCTGCATGGTGCTTGGTAAACGTGCCGCTTGTTTGCGCATTGTTGGCGACCGTAACCCGGATCCGAAAATTGCCGAACTTGAAGACGAGCTAAAAGCGCTTGGCAATAATATTGGTATGGGCGCTATGGGGTTTGTTGGCAAATCTATGGTGATTGATTGTAATATTGAGGTTGGCTATTGCCACACCGGTGGCATGCAGATGAGCGTTCATGCCTTTTGTTTATCATCACGCCGCGCGGTGGCACGTATATATGGGGATGGGCGGGTTGAATATCGCACCGACCCTGATTGGTTTACAGATTATCAACGGCGGGAGACAGTCGAATGGCCGCAGGCCCAAACAAAATCCGACTAAGCACAAACCCGACAGACGCCGCCATCGCGGCGCTTCAGATTGGTGATATTGTCTATTTAGACGGCACGATTTATACGGCCCGTGAAGGGGTCTATATGCGGGTTGTTGAGGATGGGGTTGACCTGCCAATTGACCTGCCAGCTGTATCAGCCGCCAATTTCCATTGTTCGCCAGCGGCGACACAACATGAAGACGGGTCGTTTGCGCTTGGCGCGGTAACGGCAACCGCCTCATTCCGGTTTTCAAAATGGATTGGCCGCTGGCTTGCCAAATCTGGGGCAAAGCTGATTATCGGTAAAGGTGGCATGAGCCCAGAAGATTACCGCGATCATTTCGTTCCGAATGGGGCGATTTATCTGACCACGGTTGGTTATGGCACGGGCGCGCTTTTGGGCCGCGGTGTAAAGCAGGTGCGCGAATTACACTGGAAAAAGGAACTAGGCCTAGCCCAGGCCATGTGGGTGATTGAGGTTGAAAATTTCGGCCCCTTCATTGTCGAGTGTGACCATAAAGGCAATAGCTTGTTTGAACGTGAAAACGCCAAAATCGCGGCTAATCTTGACGCTGCTTATGCCGGTACAAAGCCAGCTGTTTTGAAACGGTTTGGTGAAACAGATGACCGCAAAGATGAAATGATTTAACGCGCGAGAGCGTCAAGCGTTAGCGTCAGCAAATCGCATAATCACCGCATCAACGCTTAATATATCGCCCGCTTTTGCTTCGATACTGTCAATGCGACAGCGTTTTTCCGCCACCAGCGCATTTTCCATCTTCATCGCTTCGACAATACATAATGTTTGTCCGGCTTCGACAACGTCACCATCGGCCACCATGATTTTGACCAGATTTCCCGGCATCGGACAGAGCAACATATTTGACCTGTCAGGGGCGATAACCGGTTTCATGTAATGTGCCAATGACGCAATATGCGGTGGCCGGGCATGCGCCGCCAGATGTGTGCCGCGGTAATAGATCTGCCAGCTGTCTTTGTTTTTGTGCAACTGGCAAATATAGTGGCGCGTTTTGTCATCTTTATGGTCGGTGATGCTGGCGGCAACCCGCGGTGTATCGGCAGATTGGTGAATCTCTATGCTAATGGCATCTGTTGTACCAGCAGCGGTATCTGCATAGGGGCTGATATCAGCGGTCAAGGCGGTATCTTGCTGGCACAGATGAAATGAACAGCGCAGGTTTGCATCGGCCATTTGGGCGGGGTCATCTGTGACAAATTGAATGGCCCAATCTTGACCAGGGGAAGATGACTGGCGCTGTGCATCTTTATGCGCGGCGGCGGCAATGATCAGGCCTAGATCGCGCATTCTGTCTGGCGAAGGGGCGACGCCCTGAAAGCCGTCTTTATATTCTTCATCAATAAAGGCGGTAGAGATATCGCCGCTTAAAAATCGTTGATGTTCCATCACCGCCGATAAGAACGGAATATTATGGCCAATCCCGCGCATGACAAAATCATCAAGCGCCACGCGCATGCGACCAATGGCGGCAGACCGGTCGACCGCCCAACTGCACAGCTTGGCAATCATGGGATCATAGTAAATTGAGATGGTGTCACCCTCGGCAACGCCCGTATCATTTCGGGTCAGGCTACCATCATCATGATGTTTTTCTTCTGGGGGGCGATATAATGACAACCGGCCAATTGCTGGCATGAAATTACGGTACGGGTCTTCTGCATATAATCGGCTTTCCATCGCCCAGCCATTAATGCCGATATCGCTTTGCTGATGCCGCAATGTTTCACCGGCGGCCACGCGGATCATTTCTTCGACCAGATCAAGGCCGGTGATCAATTCGGTAACCGGATGTTCAACTTGAAGACGCGTATTCATTTCCAGAAAATAGAAATTGCGATCGGCATCAACGATAAATTCAACCGTTCCAGCGCTGTGATAATCAACGGCCATCGCCAGACGGATTGCCTCTTCCCCCATGGCTTGTCTGGTGGTTTCATCCAAAAATGGTGATGGGGCTTCTTCGATCACCTTTTGATTGCGGCGCTGGATCGAACATTCACGCTCGTTCAAATGGATGCAATTGCCATGCTGATCGGCCAATATTTGAATTTCAATATGGCGGGGGCTGGTGATAAATTTTTCGATAAATACCCGGTCATCACCAAAACTTGATGCCGCTTCCCGCATGGCGGTGGCGTATCCGGTTTCAACATCTTCAGCCGAATGTGCGATCCGCATGCCTTTACCGCCGCCGCCCGCACTGGCCTTTATCATCACTGGATAGCCAATGTCATTGGCAATTTTTACCGCTTCTGCGGCGGTTTCTATCACGCCAACATGCCCCGGCACGGTGCTGACCCCGGCGGCTTTTGCTAGTTTTTTGGATTCAATCTTATCGCCCATGGCGGCAATCGCATTGGCTGGCGGGCCAATAAAGGCAATGTTGTTTTGCCCAAGGGCGGTGGCAAATGCGGCCTGTTCTGATAAAAACCCATATCCTGGATGCACCGCTTCGGCACCGGTTTGCTGGCAGGCAGCGATAATTTTATCGGCTTGCAGGTAGCTTTCTTGTGCCGTCATCCCGCCAAGGCTAATTGCCTCATCAGCAAGCTGTACATGCTGGGCATTACGATCAATGTCGGAATGGACCGCAACGGTTTGAATGCCCATGGCACGCGCGGTGCGTATAATTCGGCAAGCGATTTCACCGCGGTTGGCAATCAGAATTTTTTTAAACATTCACACTCCATTGCGATACAAACACAGCCGATATAAACATGGCCCCTATCGGCGCTTATTCAGGCTTTTTTGATCGCACCCATCAACCAAGCCTGATAAAGAATATGCCACACAATATTGATGCGATCATAATCATTTTGAAGATTGTTATTTTTTCTTTGAGAAACACAGCACCAAGAATGATGGCAAATAATAGCGATGTTTCCCGAAGTGATGACACAACAGCAACTGGCGCATGCAGACAGGCCCACAACACAATGACATAGGCGAGATAAGAAGCCGTGCCACCAAAAATCAACGTGTTTCTCGCTTGCTTATGAAAACTGGTCAATACGCCGGGATTTGCGATCCGCATATAAATGGCAAACAACACAGCACTGCAAAAAGTTGATACACCGTAAAATGCCATTGCATTGCCAGCAATTCGGGTACCAATCGCGTCGATAACAGAATACCCGGCGATGAAACAACCGGTGGCGCAAGCCAGCATAAGCCCGGTTATTTCGGCATTTGCAAGACGATATTGTTTAATGCCAAAACAGATAATCGATATAGAGATAATACAGATACCTAGGATTTGATGCGCCTCGATCACTTCATTTAAAATTAGCATTGAAACGAATGTGATCAACAGCGGCGCCATGCCTCGCGCGATCGGGTATATGCTGGTTAAAGCCCCATATCTATAGGCGTTCAACAAAAATACCTGATAGCCCAAATGCAGGAAAGCGCTGGCGAAAAGATATGGCGCGGCCTCGATCGAGGGAAGGCCGCTATACCACAACCCAATACCGGCCAGTGGCAAATGCCCAAACGTCACCGCCGCCATCCCCACCGCCTTATTTGGTGTGTCTTTGACTTGAAAGTTCCAAAATGCGTGAAGAAATGCGGCGCTGAGGACAGAAAAAATTAAAATTGTATTCATTGTTTACGCCGCAAATTATTGAGGTTTTTCATCTTGAGTTGGACAAGTAAATGATAGGCGAAATCAGAGACGGGACATAAATCAAACATGCCCGTTTCCAGAATCTTTTTTGCACGCGCAGCTCGTCCTGACTGGCGTTCAAAGAGGGATATTCCCAAATTTCTTTTTCGGGTTTTCGAGCTGTTTTTTCCGCAGCTTCTCAAAGGCTTGAATTAACCTGAACCGGCTGTTGCTAGGGATAATGACGTCATCAATAAACCCACGTTCAGCGGCAATAAAGGGATTGGCAAACCGGTCTTCATAATCAGCCGTGCGGGCGGCAATTTTTTCAGCATCGCCAAGTTCTGACCGATACAGAATTTCAACCGCACCTTTGGCACCCATCACGGCGATTTCCGCTGTTGGCCAAGCAAAATTGGCGTCGCCGCGCAAATGTTTAGAACTCATCACATCATAAGCCCCGCCATAGGCTTTGCGGGTGATCAAGGTGACTTTCGGCACGGTGGCTTCGGCATAGGCAAATAGTAATTTTGCGCCATGCTTTATGATGCCGCCATATTCTTGTGATGTTCCGGGCATGAATCCCGGCACATCAACAAGTGTCAAAATAGGAATATTAAACGCGTCACAAAACCGCACAAACCGGGCAGCTTTTCGGCTGGAATCGATATCAAGACAACCGGCAAGCACCATCGGCTGGTTGGCCACAACACCAATGGTGGCACCATTCATCCGCACAAACCCAGTTAATATATTTTTGGCAAAATCAGGCTGCAGTTCAAAAAACTGCCCGTCATCGGCAATGCTGATGACAAGTTCATTCATGTCATAAGGCAAATTAGGATTGTCCGGGATCAAGCTGTCTAATGCCGGGACGGTGCGCCGTGGATCATCAATGCAATCTGTGTGTGGGGCTTTATCGGCATTGCTGGCAGGCAAATAACCAACCAGTCGGCGGATCTCACTTAGTGCTTGAAGATCATTGTCAAAGGCCCCATCAGCCACCGAAGAGATTTTGGTATGGGTGTCGGCACCGCCCAGCTCTTCGGCGGTGACATCCTCGCTGGTCACGGTTTTCACAACATCAGGCCCGGTCACAAACATATAGCTGGTACCGCGGACCATAAAGGTAAAATCGGTCATTGCTGGTGAATACACAGCACCGCCAGCACATGGCCCCATAATCACCGAAATTTGCGGGATGACACCCGACGCCATAACATTCTGTAAAAACACATCAGCATAGCCGCCAAGCGAATCAACGCCTTCTTGAATCCGCGCACCGCCACTGTCATTGAGGCCAATAACTGGCGCTCCATTCTGCATGGCCAGCTTTAGAATTTTTACAATTTTATTGGCGTGGGTGGCCGATAGTGACCCACCAAAAACGGTGAAATCCTGTGAATATACATAGACAAGCTGTCCATTGATCCGGCCTGATCCGGTCACCACGCCATCCCCGGCTATGGTATTGCCATCCATGCCAAAATCCCGGCTACGATGGACAACAAACATGTCGGTTTCTTCAAAACTGCCCGGATCAAGCAAAACATCAAGCCGTTCACGTGCGGTCAGCTTGCCAGCCGCGTGCTGGCGATCGATTCTGGCGGTGCCACCGCCAAGGCGTGCCTGTTCGCGCCGGTTTTGCAATTCCTTGATAATATCCTGACCGGTCGCTTTCATCTATTGCCTCCCCCACAAGACGATTGCCATAAAAAGGCGCGTCTATGTCATGCGCTGATGTCGCCCTATCCCTGCTACCATACAAATCTGTGACATTATGGTCACGATAAATTATCAGCAAAAATTTATGCCGTTGACTGTGATCATGATCGGCCAATCTGGCAATATTGATTTTCCTGTACGAACCCCGCATGGTGACGGAACCATGCCGCGCCGCGGCCGGTTCGATGTTTGGCCTTTTGCGTGCAAAGATACATGTGTAAGACAAGTGATAGGTGACAAAATACTATGACAAAGGCTGCACAGAGCATGTACAGATTTTCTGCAAATCTTGGGTTTCTATGGACTGAATTGCCGTTGGATCAGGCAATCATTCGCGCCGCCGATGCAGGCTTTGACGCGGTTGAGTGCCATTGGCCCTATGATTTGCAAGCTTCACAGGTTTTGCAGGCGTTGCAAAAAACTGGCCTGTCAATGTTGGGCATCAATGCGCGGTGCGGCGACCGCCTGGCTGGCGAATTTGGTTTGGCGGCCCTGCCCGCGCGCGTGGCAGAGGCCCGCCGCGATATTGACGAGGCCATTGCCTATGCCGCGGCAATTAACGCCGGTGCGGTTCATGTCATGGCTGGTAAGAGTGATGCGAGCCAAGAAGCGCATCAATGTTATCGCGAAAATTTGGCCTATGCCGCCAGCCATGCCATGCCACATGGGCTGACCATTTTGATTGAGCCGATTAATCAACTTGATGTGCCGGGATATCATGTAAGCTATGTTGAAGATGTGGTTGATCTGATCACGTCGCTTGGGTGTGCCAATATAAAATTGATGTTTGACTGCTATCATACGCAAATTATGCAAGGTGATATTTGCCGCCGCCTGACCACATATTTAGACCATATCGGGCATGTGCAAATTGCGGCGGTGCCAGATCGGGGCGAACCTGATGCTGGTGAATTGTTTTACCCGGCGGTGCTTGCCGCTTTATATGGGGCTGGCTATCAGGGGTTTGTCGGGGCAGAATACCGACCCCGAGACAATATTGATACCGGGTTGGGTTGGTTGGCAAAATTCAAGCAAGCTGGCAGCAGCTGAGGCATTAAGATGATGATTCTGGCTGATATCGGGGGCACCAATATGCGGTTGGCTGTGGTACAAGACCAGCACGCCAATGCCACGCTGGAGAAGATTGAAATCGTCAGCTGTCAGTCATTTCCCACAATCGAGGAGGTGCTTACCCGCTATCTATCGCGCCATAACATCCGGCCCCACAGTTTGGTGCTGGCGGTGGCGGCAGACATGCAGGGTGATGATGTCACCATCACCAACAATAGCTGGCGGTTTCAAGGTATTTCGGCGGCGCGGGCTTGTGGGGTGTCACGCTATATGCTGATCAATGATTTCTGCGCCCAGGCATTGGCGCATGCTGATTTGCTGATGCCTCGCCGCATGCCCGCTGAAGCCGCCGGGCCAGATGAGATTGTGATCCAACAGTCTGGCCAACAGTCTGGCCACCCGTCTGGCCAACAGTCTGGCCACCCGTCTGGCCGCCATATAATCCGGGCTGGGACGGTACGGCCGCAAACGCCGCTTTTGGTCAGCGGGCCCGGCACCGGGCTTGGCGTCGCCGCCCTTGTTCCGGTTGGTGATGATGTGACGGTGATTGAAGGCGAGGGCGGCCATGTTAGTTTTGCCGCACGAAACGCCACCGAAAGAGAGATTTTGCATGCGTTGCAAAAACGCTGGGGTCATGTGTCGGCCGAGCGTGTGGTAAGCGGCCCGGGTTTGGAGACGATTTATCATATCATGACGGGAAAAGGTGGCCGAACCGCGGCCGAGATTGGCAGCGCAGCTGTGGCAGGACCCGGGGCAGACCGGCAAGCGGTTGATGTGTTGCTGACAGCTTTTGCAACGGTTCTGGCAAATGCAGCGCTTAGCTTTGGTGCGGGTGCCGGTATTGTTATTGCTGGGGGGATCGTGCCAAAGCTAGGCGCATTATTGCCGCAAAGCGGGTTTTTTGACCGTCTTGGTGATCATGGGCGCCGTAGCGGGTTTTTGAATGCGTTGCCACTTTATCTGGCGGTTGATCCCTATGCTGGATGCCACGGCGCATTTGTTGCCGCCAATACAGCAAATTTAGCACATCGTTGGTGCGGGGTGCGGTAACAGGGCTTGATGGCAAATTGATGCCTTTGGTGCCTTTGGTGCTGCTGGCCGATATTGCTGGTTAATGTTGGCCAGTGCATTTGGCCAGTGCATTTGACTGATGAATTTGACTGATGAATGTGGCCAGTGAATTTTGTGGATGCGGTTGATCATAAAACTGTAATAAACGCCCGCTATGTTGGGATTGCTTGCATTTTTTGCCTGTTTGCCTACTAAGTTATGTTCAGTGCTGTTGCGCAGTGCTGAAATGCGTTTTTAAAGAATGGTAGCGTCGAATTATGGCCCCGGTTCAATTTACTGATCCAATTCTGGATGATGAAGCTGGCGATCAGCGGTTTTTTAACCGTGAAATCAGCTGGCTTGCGTTTAATGAACGGGTTTTGTCATTGGCCGAACAAGACGATATGCCGCTTGGTGAGCGGCTGCGTTTTCTGGCGATTTCAGCGGAAAATCTGAACGAATTTTTTATGGTGCGGGTGGCTGGCTTGCTGCAGCTTGTCAAGCGCGGCTTTAAACTTGTGCCGTCAGATGATGTGCCGCTTGATGGCTTGTTGGACCAGATTATTGGGCGGAGCCGGACGCTTGTTGCGCGGCAGAATCAAATTGTGGCGGAACTGACTGGATTGCTAGCCGCTGAAGATATCAAAATTCTGCCAGATATGCCCGAGGATGAGACAGATCGTGACTGGCTTGATAGCTGGTTTGTTGACAATGTGCTGCCTCTGATCACGCCGACCACCCTCGACCCATCGCATCCTTTTCCATTTTTTCATAATGAAGGCAAGGGCATGATGCTGGAACTCATCAGCCCGAACGGCAAGCCGGTACAAGGTGTCATTTTGTTGCCCGCCAATTTGCCAAGATTTGTCAGATTGCCCGGCAATAATCTGCGTTTGTTGCTGGTCGAAGCGGTGATTAAGGCCGGGATCGGCAAAATATATCCACGCCATGAACTCAAAGCCGCTTCGATGTTCAGTATTTTGCGTGACTCGGAAATTGAAATCGATGATGAAGCGAATGACCTGATTAATGAATTTGAAACGGCATTGCGGGCCCGCCAGCGCGGCAGTGTGGTCATGCTGACCCTGTCGAGTGATGCGCCAAAATCAATCAGGCGGCTGCTCAAGACAGTCATGGCGATTGATGACATGAATTTTTTTGACAGTGATGGCCCGGTCGCGTTGAATGATTTTTCTGAAATATTGGGGTATCTGCCTCAACAGCTTCTCTACCCTGCGTTCAAACCACGTTTCCCGCAGCGAATCCGAGATTTTAACGGCGATTGTTTTGCCGCTATTGCCAATAAAGATATCATTGTGCATCACCCCTATGAGAGTTTTGAAGTCGTGGTGCGCTATCTGCAACAGGCCGCTAATGACCCGGATGTTTTGGCCATCCGGCAAACTTTGTATCGCACCACGCCAAATTCGCCGATTGTCAAAGCGCTGATCCAAGCGGCAGAAAATGGCAAAAATGTTACCGCGGTAATCGAGCTAAAAGCCCGCTTTGATGAAAAAAACAATATCCAGCTGGCGCGCGATCTTGGCCGTGCCGGGGTTCAGGTGGCCTATGGGCTGACTGATCTGAAAATTCATTTGAAGATGTCGTTGGTGGTGCGCCGCGAACATGGCAAGCTTGTGTCCTATACGCATGTTGGCACCGGCAATTATCACCCGATCACCGCTGGCATCTATACCGATTTATCCTATTTTACCTGTGACAAGGATGTGGGACGGGATGCCTATGAAATTTTCAAATATCTGACCAGCCATGTTGCACCGGAAAAATTAAAACGCTGCTTTGTGTCGCCGCATCAATCCATGCAGGCACTTGAAGCGCTGATCCGCGCCGAAATCGAGGCATGTGTCGCCGGAAACCCATCTGGTATTTGGATAAAATGTAATGCGCTTGTTGATCGCGGCACAATCAATCTTTTGTATGAAGCGTCGCAGGCAGGTGTGCCTATCGAGATTGTTGCGCGTGGCATTTGCTGTTTGCGCCCCGGCATAAAAGGGCTGTCAGAGACCATCACTGTGCGATCAACAGTTGGTCGGTTTCTGGAACATGGACGGATTTATATATTTGCCAATGGGGGCGCGTTTCCATCCACAAAAAATCATGTCATCATGTCATCAGCTGATTTGATGCCTCGTAATTTGCGGCGCCGGGTTGAATGTTTTATGACTTTGGTAAATCCAACGGTACATAAACAAGTTGCTAGTCAAATCATGGTGGCGCATCTCCGCGATCAGAAAAATTCATGGTTTTTGCAACCGGATGGCCGGTATATGCGGCCAAAAATCGAAGATGACGCGTTTTCCTGTCATGATTATTTTATGTCCAACCCCAGCTTGTCGGGGCTGGGCAGTTTGGCCCAAGAGAGCAACTAGACGTTTGGGATGGTCGCTATGTCACCTGCCACATCATCTCTAGCAACGATCGAAGATGGGGTGATATCTGACCCACGTCTTCTTGATGCGGTACCACCTAGCGACCGTGTTGCGGTGATTGATATTGGATCCAATTCAGTGCGGTTGGTGATCTATGCAAAAAATGGGCGCTATCCAACCCCGCTTTTTGATGAGCGGTCGAATTGCCAGCTTGGTGCGCGGCTAGATGAAACCGGTAATTTGGTGCAAGACCGGATTGACGCCGCATTAGAGACCATTACCAGATTCGCCGCGATTATTCACGCTATGGATGTGGCGGCTTGTTACCCCATCGCGACCGCGGCTGTCAGGCGGGCAAAAAATGGCGCAGAATTTTATCTGCCGGCAGAAAAGATTCTGGGCCTGCCGATCCAGATATTATCACAACAACAAGAGGCCAATTATGTGTCGCGCGGCTTGACGCTGAACATTCCCGATGCAGATGGTCTGGTGGCTGATCTTGGGGGTGGCAGTATCGAAATTGTGGCGCTTACAAAAGGCGAGATTACGCACGGCATCAGCTTTAATTTTGGGCATTTATCAGATGTTGATGAAGCTAAAATTTTGCAGGCATTCGAAAATACCGACTGGATTGCCGCGCGGCGTGCCAAACGTTTATATGGTGTTGGCGGCAGTTTTCGGGCCTTTGGTGCCGCGTTTTTTGACCGGGCAGCTTACCCGCTACCGGTTCTGCATGGCACCAAAATAAAATCTGATTTTGTTTCCGCTCTATGTAATGACTTCACCAAATCGAAACCAAATTTTAACGGGGTGCCCCTATCGCGGCAGGCCAGTATGCCGGTTGCCGCAAAAATTGTGCGCGCGCTTATTCAGGTTTCCGGCGTGGCCCAGCTTGTGGTCAGCGGCACCAGCATTCGTGACGGAGTCATTGCAATTAATGAATTGAATGATGCCCAGCGTGCCGATTTTCTAATGGCGATTAGTCAGGAAATTGCCGAAGCGAGTGGACGGTTTGCCGGTGTGTCAGACGCGCTAAAGCTATTGTTGCAACCTTTAACCGCGATTAACCCTACGCCGGGGTTTTCCAGATTGGTAGAGGTGGCGTGCAACCTTGCTGATATGTGTTGGCATGAACATAGCGATATGCGCGGTGATTTGGCGGCGCGGCGGGTTTTGGGTTTGCCGGTAAATTGCATGACGCATAAAGAACGAGTCTGGTTAGGTGTTGCGCTGTATCATCGATATGTCGGCACCAAACAGAACAAGCCGCGGCCCGACGAATTGGAAAGCTTGCTTGGTGTGCGGCACCGGGCCGAGGCGGTGACCATTGGGCTGGCGTTAAGATTTGCGCTGATTTTCGCCGCAGGCACAAAAGACTATCTTGGAGATATTCGTTTTGAGATTGATGATAAATTCCTGACATTGCATGTGAATAATTCTGCCCGGCCGTTATTTGACGGTGCGTGTGCCAATCGGTTCGCTTTGCTGGCGCAAAGTGCTGGACGACAGCCACAAGTGATATGTGCCTGATCTCATGGCGCATCAAAGCCCCCTCACATCGCCCCTAGATAGTACCGCTATTATTCAGCTGGCTGATATGCTTGATGAGGGGTTGTTGCTGACAGATAGCGCGGGTGTTGTGTTGTCGGCAAATCAGGCGGCGCGGCGGCTATTTCATGGCGAGATCATCGGTGCGCCTATTTTTGATTTGATTGATGATAGCGGTTTTGACGATTTGTTTCGAAAAGCGGCACTAGAACAGGTCGAACTGGAAATGCCCTATCACCCGAAAGATGAGACCATCCACCGGGAATTTAAACTGCGCCTCAAGCGGCTCGGTGATGGGCCGGTTGCGCTACTATTTCTCGACATGACCCGGCAAAAAAATCTGGAAATTGTGCGGCGTGATTTTGTCGCCAATGTCAGTCATGAATTACGCTCGCCGCTGACAAGTCTTGCTGGCTTTGTCGAAACCTTGCTTGGCGGTGAGGTGCCGGACGAGGCCATGCGGACACGATTTCTGACCATCATGGATGAAGAAGCCAAACGGATGTCGCGGCTTATTGACGATCTGTTATCGCTATCTCGCGTTGAGGTTGATGAACATATTCTGCCGGATGATCAGGTAAAATTGCTCGATGTGATGCTGATGGTTCGTGACAGTCTGACAGGCCGTGCATCACAGCGCGGCATGGCAATCAACATATCTGACCAGCGTGCCGATCAAACGCGAAATCCAGTGATGCTAGGCAGCTTTGACGAGATGACCGAGGTGTTTGTCAATATGGTCGAAAACGCAATTAAATATGGATATGAAAATACCGACATAGAGATCAGCATGTTTGAGGTCAGTTCAAACCGCATGCAAATTGATGTGACCAACCATGGTGAGGGGATCGAACAACGTCATCTGCCCCGATTGACCGAGAGATTTTATCGTGTCGATAAAGCGCGTTCGCGGCAGATCGGGGGTACTGGCCTTGGGCTTGCCATAGTCAAACATATCGTGAATCGGCATCGCGGCAGCTTGTCTGTAACCAGTAAGTTAAACGATACCACAACATTTTCTGTAATTGTGCCACTAATCCATCCCTAAATAAGTAATTATATACTGATTTTATTGAATAAATAAACCATCAGATTTTGTCACATAACTGTAATATTTCTGTAAATATTCTGACATGTTCCAAGCCCAAAAGAGCAACATGAGTTCGGAACAGGCCGAATAACTTTGCTTGATTAGGAGATATCAATGCGTTTTTCTATCATATCCGCTGGCGTGGTTGCTGGCATGTTGGTAGCTGGTGGTGCCCAAGCGCGTGACCAAATTTCAATTGTTGGGTCATCAACGGTTTACCCATTTGCGACGATTGTCGCTGAAAAATTTGGTCAATCAAGTGGGTTTAAAACCCCGGTGATTGAATCAACTGGCACAGGCGGCGGCATGAAGCTGTTTTGTAAAGGCATTGGCGTTGAACATCCAGATATCACAAACGCATCCCGCGCAATGAAAAGCTCAGAAGCAAAACTATGCCAAGAGGCCGGCGTTGAATTCCAAGAATTCATCGTTGGCAATGATGGTGTAGCCGTTTCAAATAGCTTGGCCGGACAGAAATTTAACATTTCGATTGCACATATTGCGGCGGCACTTGCCGCTGAATTGCCCGATCAGGGTTATGGTGGTGAGGGTGCAAAAGCCAACGGTCTGAAGACGTGGGCAGATGTTGACGCCTATGTTGCCAAAGCCACCGGGTCTGCGGCCAGTGGACTGCCAGCACAGCCTCTTCAAATCATGGTGCCGCCGCCAACCTCTGGTACACGCGATGCCATGGGGGAATTGTTCATGAAGGCGGGCTGGAAAAAGCTAGGTCTTGATGGAGATGGTTATAAGAAGCTTCGTGAAGACGGGGCCGCCATTGAAGTGGGTGAAAATGACTCGCTGATCATTGAAAAGCTGGTTGCGGATAAAGACATGTTTGGCATTTTTGGCTATTCATTCTTTGATCAAAACCGTGACAAGGTCCAATCGTCTGTTCTTGATGGCGTTGAATTAAATTTCGAAAATATTGCGTCTTATAAATATCCAGGCGCACGCCCACTATTCGTCTATGTTAAAAAACAGCATGTGGGTGTTATTCCAGGCATGAAGGAATTCATCAATGAATTTGTGTCGGAAAAGGCCATGGGCATGGATGGTTATCTGTTCCCAGCTGGTCTTGTGCCATTGTCTGAAGATGATTTTGCCAAACAGATGGCCGCGAAAAATAGCCTTTAACGGATCACTTGGACGTTACGCAGGTGCCATCTAAAAACTGGCACCTGCTTTTTCATCTGCATGCCGGGTCGTCTGGCCTGCTTTCCTCGGGCGAATTTTTTGGCTTGGTCGCCAGTAGATGTTTGATGTGTTGACATGATGGCCAGCAGGCTGTAACCGCAAGGCGCAGGCGCTGGTAATTAATGTTTTGAAAGGCTGGCCATGGCATTTTTCACAAGTAATGTCGCATTGCTGATCACCACACTTGTGTTTGGTATTGTGGCTTATATGCTGGCCGTTGGTCGTATCAGGTCGCGAGTTGTGGCTGAGGGTGTAAAATCACATTCGCTTGTCAAATATTATGGTGTCTATGCTGCCTTATGGACATTGGTGCCGGCGTTAATCCTTGCGTTGATTTGGGCCTTTGCGGCTGACCCGTTGCTGCTCAATGCGGCCGAGGCGCGTCTGGCCACTGCCTTTCCAAACCTGCCTGCCAGCTTTTTGGATTTGAAATTGGCGCAGCTACAAAATATTGCGGCTGGTTATATTGACGCACCAGATGACATCATGGCGGCAGAGGCGGCAAAATTACGCGGTTCAATGGAACGGGTTGCATTGGCGCGGGTTTTAACGCTGATGATCGTTATGATGATCGGGTTATTATTTGCATTTTTCCGGGTGGCGCCAAAGTTCAAAGCGCGGGTTGCCTTTGAAGGGTTTTTACGGCGCAGTTTTTTTGCCGCCGCGGTTTTGGCTATTCTGATAACCATCGGGATCGTGGCGTCACTATTGTTTGAGGCTTACCGGTTTTTCAGTGAAATCTCAATGATCGATTTCTTTTTCGGTACCCACTGGTCGCCGATGGTATCGCTTCGTGAGGGCGCGGTGGCGGCTGATGAGGCGGTGGCTGGATCATCAGGGTCATTTGGCATGGTGCCGGTTATGCTGGGTACCTTGCTGGTGGCGGTGATTGCGATGCTTGTGGCGGTGCCGGTTGGGTTGTTTTCGGCCATCTATACCGCCGATTTTGCGCCGCGCCACGTACGTAATATAATCAAACCCTTGCTAGAGGTGCTGGCCGGTATTCCCACGGTTGTTTATGGGTTTTTTGCGGCGTTGACCGCGGCGCCATTTTTCAGGGAGGCCGGGTTACTTGTCGGGTTGGATGTGTCATCGCAAAGTGCATTGGCCGCTGGCGGGGTGATGGGCATTATGATTATTCCGTTTATTTCTTCATTGTCTGACGATGTCATCACCGCGGTGCCAAAATCATTGCGCGACGGTGCATTGGGGTTGGGCAGCACGCGGGCTGAAACAATTATGCGGGTGGTGTTGCCAGCGGCGTTTCCCGGGCTTGTGGGGGCATTTTTGCTGGCAATGAGCCGGGCGGTTGGCGAAACAATGATTGTTGTCATGGCGGCTGGGGTGGCGGCTAATTTGACGATCAATCCGCTTGAATCTGTTACCACGGTGACGGTACAGATTGTGATGTTGCTGACAGGTGATAATGAATTTGACTCAGTCAAGACATTGTCGGCATTTGCCCTAGGGATCACCCTATTTGTGGTGACCTTGCTGTTGAATATCGCGGCTTTGCATGTATCACGTAAACTGGGGCAGAGATATGAATGATCATAGCAACAGCGTGTCATCATCGCCTGGTGCAAGTGGGCTTTATAGCGCGCCGACAGATGTAAGGATGGCACACATCGCGGCGGGCCTGAAGAAACGCCGCGCCGCATCAAAACGCCTTCGTTTCTATGGGATTATGGCGATCGTCACCGCAATTGGGTTTTTGTGCATCCTGCTCACCACCATCATCAGCAATGGATATACCGCGCTACAGCAGACTGAAGTTGCGGTGGTCATTGAGGTGCCAGCTGGTGAGATTTTGGATGATGCCGGTGCGATTGATGCGGAAAAATCTCGCAATTTCAATTGGGCTGGTTTGGTAAAGCGCAGCTTTAGAAAAGAATTTCCCGAAGTGACCGGTATGCTTGAACAGCGTAGCCTTGGTGAATTGCTGTCAGCCAATGCAGGCTATGATTTGCGATTGCAGATTGAAGATGCCGGTGTCGTGCCAACCGGCCCGGTGACGTATTGGGTAAAGGCATCAGATGATGTTGATATGCTGATGAAAGGTCGCATGGATCGTACCATTGATGAAAAAATGCGCCGGATCAAAGATGACCAGCTTGTCTGGTTTGATAAAACTGTTGCAAAAGACAATATCAGGTTGGTCTTTAATTCAACTTTTTTCACCATGGCTGATTCGCGTGAACCGGAAAGCGCCGGGGTGCTTGGCGCGATTGTTGGGTCGGCGCTGGCGCTTATTGTGACGGTTGTTTTGGCATTGCCGCTTGCCGTTATGGCGGCTGTTTATCTTGAATATTTTGCCCCGCCCGGTCGGCTTACAGATTTTATCGAGGTGAATGTCAATAATTTGGCCGCGGTGCCGTCAATAGTGTTTGGGCTGTTGGGTTTGGCGGTTTTTTTGGGATTCTTTGGCATGCCGCGATCAGCCCCGCTTGTTGGTGGTATGGTGCTGGCCCTGATGACATTGCCAACCATTATTATTGCTACGCGGGCATCAATTCGGGCTGTGCCAAGCTCCATTCGCGATGCGGCGCTGGGGCTTGGGGCCTCGCCAATGCAGACGGCACTCGACCATATTTTGCCGCTAGCGGCGCCCGGCATTTTGACTGGCACAATCATTGGTATTGCACAGGCGCTTGGCGAAACCGCCCCGCTGATCATGATTGGCATGGTGGCATTCATCGTTGATGTGCCTACCAGCTTTACCGATCCGGCAACCGCCTTGCCGGTTCAAATTTTTATTTGGTCTGATAGCGCCGAACGCGCATTTTACGAACGTTCGTCTTTGGCCATTATGGTGCTTTTATTGTTTTTGATTTCGATGAATCTGGCGGCCGTGATGCTACGCCGCAAATTTGAGAAGAAGTGGTAATTGAGATGGACTCAACAACCAAACCAATGGCTGCCAGCAAATTAAAGGCTGTTGACGTCAGCGTTTTCTATGGGGAAAAGCAGGCACTCTATGATGTCTCGTTGAACATAGACGAAAAATCAGTGACCTCTTTTATCGGCCCGTCAGGTTGCGGAAAATCAACATTTTTGCGTTGCTTTAACCGGATGAATGACGTCATTCCATCCTGCCGGGTTGCGGGCCAGATCATTATGGATGATGTCGATCTGAACAGTCCAAAAATTGACCCGGTGTTATTGCGCGCACGGGTTGGGATGGTGTTTCAAAAACCCAACCCATTTCCTAAAACAATATATGAAAATGTGGCCTATGGGCCGCGTATTCATGGGTTGGCTGCCAATCGTCAGGAGATGGATTTTATTGTCGAGGATAGTCTGAAAAAAGCCGGGTTATGGAAAGAAGTGTCTGACCGGTTGAATGATCAGGCAACTGGGCTTTCAGGCGGCCAGCAACAGCGTTTATGTATCGCCAGGGCGATTGCCGTTGGACCAGATGTATTGCTAATGGATGAGCCATGTTCCGCTTTGGATCCGATTGCCACCTCGATCATCGAGGAACTGATCAGCGATTTACAAAATCGCTTTACCATTATGATTGTGACACATTCGATGCAGCAGGCGGCGCGGGTTTCACAAAAAACCGCCTATTTTCATCTTGGTAAATTGATTGAATATGGCGATACCAAAGAGATTTTTACGCGGCCTCAAAATGAACAAACCGAAGCCTATATTTCTGGCAAAATCGGGTAGGAGCTGAATATGGAAGAACAACAACATATTAGCACAGCATTTGATAAAGATTTGTTGGCGCTGAACGAAATGGTGCAAGCACTTGGTAGTTTGGCCATAGCCCAATTTGAAACGGCGATAGACGCGCTGGCAACACAGCATGTGAAGACGCTTGATCAAATTATCAGCAATGATGCCAAACTTGACGATCTTGAAGCCACCATCCACGAAAAAGCGCTCGAGGTGATTGCGCTCCGCTCGCCACATGCCAAAGATTTAAGACAGGTGCTGGTGGCGTTGAAAATTGCCACGATACTGGAGCGCACTGGCGATTATGCACGTAACATTGCGAACCGAACCAAGGTGATTGCACAAGCTAGCAATGAAAATATTCCTGGCGTTAATATTGGGCGGATGGGTCAGGTTGCACAGCAAATGTTGCATGATGTCATGCGGGCCTATGATCAACATGACGTTGATCTGGCGTTGGCGGTTTGGCGCCGTGATATCGAGGTGGATCACATGCACACAGCCTTTTATAAAGAGGTGTTGGCCTCGATGGCGCGTGATCCAAATCTTGTGGCGACAGGCGCGCATCTTTTGTTTATTGCCAAAAATATTGAACGGATTGGCGATTATGCAACGGGTATTGCTGAACAGGTGCATTTTCTGGTTCGCGGTGCGGTGCCGGAAGATTCGCGCCCGAAAGCAGACCGTACGAGCAAGGTGGTGGGTGTTTAGCCTATTTGGTGACATATGGCAGTGACGATTTTAATCGCGGATGATGAACCCAATCAGCTTGAGTTATTGTCCTATAATCTCGAACAAGCCGGATTTGCCGTGCTACAGGCCATGCATGGTCAAGATGCGCTGCAGAAAATTGAAGACCATCGCCCGGATCTGGTTATTTTGGATTGGATGATGCCGCAACTGTCAGGTATCGAGCTATGCCGTACCTTGCGGTCGCGCGCAGATACCAAATTGTTGCCGGTCATTATATTGAGTGCGCGTGGCGAGGAAGGTGACCGTACACTTGGTCTTGATACCGGCGCTGATGATTATATGTCAAAACCATTTTCACCACGTGAACTTGTGTCGCGGGTAAAAGCCCTGTTGCGGCGGTCGCGCCCAGCTTTGCTGAGTGATGTTTTAGAATTTGCCGATGTAAAGCTGTTTCCAAACCGGATGGAGGTAGAGCGGGCTGGCCATATGGTGCCGCTTGGCCCAAAGGAATTTCGCCTGCTGTCTATCCTGATTGAGCGACCCGGTCAGGTATTCAGCCGCGCCCAGCTTCTCGACCTTGTATGGGGCCACGGCGTGTATGTCGAAGAACGCACCGTCGATGTACATCTCAGCCGGTTGCGCAAGGCCATTAATAAACCAGATGGCCGTACTGAATTGCCAAATTTGATCCGCACTGTTCGTGGAAGCGGCTATGCGTTACGGGTGCCCCAATAATTTTTTTACTGCTAACAATCAGAGCACAAAACTTGTCTACAACCTCGTTTACAGCATTGCCGAGGGTCGAGTGTGGGGGTTGCTGGAGCCGTTTGTCTGTCAGATTTGGATATCTGTCAGGGGGTGGAGGCGGTGTTTGGGATTGTTACTGCATCAGCAGACTGTGAACGATTTTCCAACCTGAGTGACCAACTGGCAGACGCTTCGTGATACGTTTTGGGTGCCGATCACGCATTGGTTTTGCACTCCCATTCCGCTTTGTTGGATGATTAATATTTGTTTGTTTGAGTGCTTCAAGATGCACTTCACAAACATTAGACGACAAGTCTATAGCCTCGGTCTTAACAGCGTGTAGGTCTTTATTTATGCACCGTCGTTCCTTCTTTGATTTCTTGTGCTTTGACATTCCCGTTTTACGGTAATTCCATTTTCTTGAGCATTTAGGTGCGTTGGTGGGCAAAGAATTTTGCGAACTATGCATTTGCAACTCTCCCATTAACTGCAATAGCATCAGGGTCACATCGAAATATTTCAGTTTTTTGACAAGATCATAAATCTATGATTCTATTAGACATTGTTTTGTTAGATCACATGTGAGGAGAATAAATGAGAAAAAAATTATTCAAGCTCAAGATGAAATTTTATGAAGCATTGACTGGAGGCAAAAACACGAGAGCCTTCAAGATAAGAAAGAAAATGCTCAAACAAGAAGTGCGCATATCAGCGTGCGGCAAATCATTTAAATCGCACCACATAGTCACATAGTTTGGGCAATCTCTTTAACAGTTAATTTTTGCATACTCATGAATAATATGCCTTTTCAAGAAAGCTGCCTTTCCGATTCGTTGAAAAGTCTAGAAACAGCTAACCGCTTGAAAAAAATTTATGAAACAAATTCAGCTTGTTACATTCAATACAAATGCTTTAATAATTCCTTAACAAAAGAGTCTTGTACTTGGATAAGAGTTATCAATTTGCGGAGACAAGTATGAAAAATGCGGTTCCACTAAACACCATTGCCAAAATTTATCATATCACCGTAAGTGAATTGCTTTTCGCGGTGCAGGCCAGATGTATTGAGGTGGTTTGGATCGAAAATGAAGCATATGCAAACGCAAGCGATTTTGAGTTCCTGAACACCTCCGACGAAATATTCATTAATACTGAACCACAGAGCGCGCTTAGCAACGATAAAGTAAATCACGAATTTTCGTGAGGGTTTGAAGCCACAGTTTTTCCTGTTTGTTTTACCTCAGTAACCCTAACTGGCATCTTACACCGGCAATTTTACAACTGCGTTAAGCTCACATGCATTCTTTGTTAAAACAAAAGCGTCTTAAAACATGGTGCTCTATATTCATGAAGCCATAATCAAATTAGGGTCATGTTAGAGAAGTATAAACTTGGTTACCTAAGCCAAATCAGGGTTGTCTATAGACATGCTGAGTTGATGCCATGGCCCAAAACTATTGATCCAGTTACTGTCATAATAATGTCACAAAAAATTTAAATTTTTGTAATCTGTTGACACTAGTTTCACGACGTCTTTTGTATGCGAGAAGGCACGGTGTGTGAACGATCAATCGCCAATTTTAAATAGATATCGGAGTATTTGGATCTCAGATATCCATCTCGGTACGCCTGGCGCTAGTGCCGAACAGCTTCTTCATTTCTTGAAACACACGCGTAGCGAATATTTGTTCCTCGTGGGCGATATTGTTGACGGTTGGCAGTTGAAGAAACGTTGGTACTGGCCCCAAGCACACAACGATGTTGTTCAAAAATTATTAAGGAAAGCCCGCCACGGCACAAATGTAATATTTATACCCGGTAACCATGATGAGGCGGCGCGCCAATATGCCGGCCTGACTTTTGGAGAAATCAAATTATGTCAGGACTACATTCATGAAACTACCGATGGGAAAAGGCTTTGGATTGTGCATGGCGACCTGTTTGACCACATCATTCAACATGCTCGCTGGCTGGCATACATTGGTGACAAAGCCTATAATGTTTTACTCCGGATGAATCGCTGGTTAAATGTTTGCCGTGACGCACTCAACCTACCTTACTGGTCGCTTTCTCAATACCTAAAACTCAAGGTCAAATCAGCAGTCTCATTCATTTCAGCGTTTGAACACGTTATGGTTACCGAAACGCGTCGACGCGGATGTGATGGAATCATTTGTGGCCACATACACAAACCAGAATTAAAAAATATAGATGGAATCATCTACGGAAATGACGGTGACTGGGTTGAGTCTCTGTCAGCACTTGTTGAGCATCATGATGGGTCTTTAGAACTTCTTGACTGGAGTCAAATCTGCGAAAGCAACGCTTGGCGTGGTGCTGTTTATGATGACATTAGCGTTGTCGATGGGGAACCAGTAAAAGCCATGGGGATGCTGGCCTCTGGAGGCCAAAGCCGGTGAAAATTTTGATTGTCACCGACGCGTGGTATCCGCAAATAAATGGGGTTGTTAGAACTCTAACAAAAACACGCGAGAATTTGACTAAGATGGGGCATAAAGTTGAACTGATCACCCCTCAGTCATTTCGCACAATTCCGTGCCCCACTTATCCTGAAATTAGGCTTTCTATATTTCCAGGAAATAAGGTTGCTGAAAAAATTCAATCGTTTCAACCAGACGCAATTCATATCGCGACTGAGGGGCCTCTTGGTTTAGCCGCTCGGCGTTACGCAACATCACATGACCTTAGCTTTACAACCGCATATCACACGCGTTTTCCAGAATATGTGCACTCAAGGACCAGATTGCCACTCAGCGTTACATATGCATTCTTGCGTTGGTTTCACAGCCCAGCTCATGCAGTAATGGCCCCTACAAAAACAGTGATAAATGACTTGAAAAAATGGCGTATTGGCAAACCAGTTTTATGGCCGCGTGGAGTCGATCTTACAATTTTCAACCCAAACAATAGAAACGTTCAAAAGCCGAGTGAAAACAGCCATCGGTTGAGCAAAAGTATTGCAAAACTTGATGCCTCAAAAAAACCTATTTTTATTTATGTTGGACGGGTGTCTGTAGAGAAAAATCTTGGTGGATTTTTAGACCTAGATTTGCCAGGTGAAAAACATGTTGTTGGTGATGGACCCGCACTTAAAGCTCTGAAAAATAGATATCCAGATGTTATTTTTCATGGTGCGCATTCGATGGAAAGTTTGCCGGCATTCTATACTCGAGCCGATGTATTTGTGTTTCCCAGCCGGACAGATACTTTTGGCCTTGTTCTTTTAGAGGCCATGGGTTGTGGTTTGCCCGTAGCAGCTTTTCCAGTGACGGGTCCAATAGACGTCGTAGGTGACTCTGGCGCGGGTGCATTGGATGATGATTTAAAGAAAGGTTGTTTAGATGCCCTAAAAATTGACCGAAAGACCGTTCGATTGCACGCTGAAACATTTTCATGGGAGGCAGCGACAGATTTATTTTTTGGTCACCTTACCAAGAGTCACAAACCGTCGTCAGGCTATAAGATATCAAAAAACCCCCATAAGACAAACCATGGCATAAAGCGCGTTTTTGTGGCTGCTAAAAACTCACTTGCTGGAATAGCGTTCGCGATCAGAGAGGAAAGTGCATTCCGTCAGGAACTGCTTCTCGCTGTTTTATTAATTCCACTCGCATTCATAGTGCCATCTAACTTGGCAGAAAAAATTATGATGCTGTCATCGATAGCGCTGGTATTGTTGGTGGAGCTGCTTAATAGCGGAGTTGAAGCTGCGGTGGATCGAATTTCTTTTGACAAGCATGGATTATCCAAACGTGCCAAAGACTATGGTAGTGCTGCGGTGTTCGTTGCGTTGACAATATGCACTGGAATCTATGGTGCATTTATTTGGCGCTGGTTAGTCGATTAGCGTCCCAAGACAATTCTCTTTAACTGCACTTATGATGCCTTGCTCTTTGATGCATTCAGGCTTGACTGTAATGTGGGCACGATGTCATCGCCTTTATATGTTTGGTGCCTAAGAAATTGGGTCACCATATTACGGTTAGCCATTTCGGCTAATTCAGAACTGTGAATGGCCGGGCGCATTGAGACAACTAAATTGGTTCCCATTCTTCTGCATATTTCTCTAAACATCAGTGAATAGCCTAGTGTCAGGCTTATTTTTCTTGCAATTTGAAACAGCACTGAGTTGCGCCCCTCAAAATAAAAAGGAACGGTTGTTGTATCGGGTTGCATAGCTAATTTTGCTACAAAGCTTTTCCAAGGCGCATCACTCGCAGCACCTGCAATATTTCGCGATAGCGATATAGCGCCTGCTGGAAAAATTATAATTGCACCACCACCCTCGAGGTGCTTCAGCGCTTGGCGGCGAGACTCCAAATTTGTTTTTAACGCAACTTCCGTCTCGTCAAAATCTATTGGTAAAATTTTGTCCATAACCGCAGGGGCTTGTCTAAGCACCCGGTGGGTAATAATTTTGTAGTCCTGACGCACCTCCGCCATAAGTGAACACAAAGCAAGCCCATCTATGACCCCATAAGGATGATTAGCAATCGCCACAACGCGCCCAGTAGCTGGAATCGACGCCGATACTCCGTTAGAAATATCCCGGCGGACATCAAGTTTGATGCGCAACCGATCAAGTGCATCTGACCAAAAATATTCTGGATTCAAATTATCATTCACATAGTCAAAATACAGTTTTTCAACACGAGGTTGACCGGTCAATTTTTCGAGATAGCGAATGATTTTGTTTGAAATGACACCCATCTCCCCATCAGCAAATGAGAAAATTGGGTCGGGGGCGGAACTGGTTTGCGTTATTTGCGACAATAGCTATTACCTCAACTCAGTCTTAATTTTGAAAATAGTCGCAAATCTTTAAGCTTTTATTACAATATCTTTAAGGCTATCTGATGTTTGGTAGAAACAATTTGATGATTGAATTTGGACCGTCAAAGAAAAGACTAGCGCCGTAGCCGTCCCGAGTTAAGAGAGGTTAAGGCAGGGGGGATACTGGATGTGTTACAATACCCAACCATTGATCTTTGCCAAAAGCATTTCAGCAATTCGATAAGGATGGCCAGCAATGAATAGACCGAGTGAATTTATTTATTTAAATATCTGATCTTGATTGGGCCAAAATTGCTGGTATGGCTAGGCAATTATGTTAGCGGCGGTAAATTTGCCGCCATCACAAAAGATAGAGCGAGACAGGTTTATGCCGAAACCAACATCTAAAGATCGGGGCGGGCTGATGTCCCCGGCACATTTTGTGCCGCTGGCCGATATCATGCAATCCTATCAAGGGGCCGTGTATAATTATATGCGCGAATGTCAGGCGCATAACGTTGTTGTCACCATGCCGATCCGTGTTGAAATTGCCGATAAAGGGGCGCAAAAATTCTTTGTCTCGGTCGCGGTGACAATGCAATTTTATTCGCCGGAACCCTTGTCTGATGAAGCAAGGCGACAGACACCAAAGGGGCATCAAACGGTCTTTGCATGGGTACCAGCCGACCTCTATGACACGGCTGATTTTGGAATCTATATCGATGATATCGAGATCGGTGAAAATTTGAAAAACGGTCTGGTTGGTGAGGTGATCGACAAGGCATCGATCGAGGATGCGGTGATCGCCTTGTCCAAAGATAAAGAATAGGACACGGTCAATGCCGGTGATCTATGTTGACGCTGATGCCTGTCCGGTGAAAGCCGAAACGGAACAGGTGGCAACCCGCCATCATTGTCAGATGGTGCTGGTATCGAATGGTGGTATTCGTCCATCTGCAAACCCGCTTGTCAAACTGGTGATTGTCGATGCTGGGCCTGATGAAGCCGATAAATATATCGCCCGCGAGGCCGCGCTGGGTGACATTGTGGTTACCAGTGATATTCCGCTGGCGGCGCGCGTTCTTGATTGTGGGGCGCTGGCGTTGCGCCCGAATGGTGATGAATTTACCTCGGCGAATATCGGGATGCAGCTTGCCAACCGAGATTTAATGGCAGATCGCCGCGCCACAGATGTGTTTATGCAAGAAGGCGGCAAACAGCGCGGCAAGTCTTTTTCGCAAAAGGACAGATCACATTTCAGAAATGTTTTGGAATTACTATTGCGGCGCGGGCGCAATCGTTAGGATTTGGATGTGCGGCTAGATTGACAACGTTTTGAACAATAGCGCACCTCTGGCCAGTTGCGTTCCCATTTTTTCCGCCACGTAAATGGTCGGCCGCAATGGGCGCATATTTTTTTTGGCAAGTCAGCTTTTTTTAACATCTTTGTCATATTAGACTTGTATCACTGCAATCTTGTAAAATGTAAAGAGCTGGGTCTGCGTGTGACTGTATCGATTATGCCGATCAATCTATTATTTTTATGTACTGGGAATTCGGCCCGTTCATTGATTGCCGAAGGTGTGTTGCGCCAGCTTGGTGGCAAGTCATTCAGGGCGTTTTCAGCCGGGTCACATCCAACCGGCACGCCCAATCCGCATGCCATTGCGGTGTTGCGCCAGCATGATATAGACACCAGTTTTGCCCGCTCTAAAAGCTGGGATGAATTTGCTGGTCCAACGGCCCCGCATCTAGATTTGATCATCACCGTTTGCGATAATGCGGCGGGTGAATCCTGTCCAATCTGGCCGGGGCGCCCGGCAACGGCGCATTGGGGGCTTGCTGATCCGGCTGCGGTTGACGGCAGCCAGCATGAAATCGCCGCGGCATTTGCCGCCACCTATGATGAATTGGTGCGGCGGATCACATATCTTCTAGACCATCACCCAGATGCATCAAATATCGGGGCTTTGGCCAAAAAGATGACCAGCCATGAGGTAAATAAATGATGGATTTGTCACGCCGATTATTTGCCGAATGGTTTGGCACCATGATGTTGGTGGCCACCGTTGTCGGGTCCGGCATTATGGCAGAGCGTCTTGCTGGCGGTAATGTTGCGATTGCGTTGCTAGGCAATACCATTGCCACCGGTGCCATTTTGGTGGTGCTGATTTCCATATTAGGCCCAATATCGGGGGCGCATTTTAACCCCGCTGTTTCATTTGCTTTTGCATTGCGCCGGAATATCGCCCCGCGCATTGCCCTTTTATATATGGTCTGGCAAATCACTGGCGGGCTATGCGGCACGGTTATGGCGCATCTGATGTTTGAAGAACCAGTCTTTCAAATTTCGGCACATATACGTTCTGGCATGGCGCAATATGCGTCTGAATTTGTTGCGACATTTGGTTTGTTGGCGGTGATTTTTGGCGGCATTCGCTTTAGCCAAACGGCCATCCCGTGGTTGGTGGGTCTATATATCACCGCAGCCTATTGGTTCACGGCATCGACCAGCTTTGCCAATCCGGCGGTGACCATTGCGCGCAGCTTTACCAATAGTTTTTCGGGTATTTCCCCAGATAACATGCCGTTCTTTATCATCGCGCAATTGCTTGGTGCGGCAGCGGCCAGCATTATTTGTGGATGGCTTTTTGCCGAGACGCATACGAAATAGTCGCCTGTTACACGAAATAACGCTTTTCATTGGCGCGCATTGGCAGTAGGTATGCGGCGCGAAGCTGATATGACGCCAAACCAAGAGACATTTAAATGACCCAAGAATTGCGCAATATTGCCATTATTGCCCATGTTGACCATGGCAAAACAACACTTATCGACTCGATTATGAAACAAAGCGGTATGTTCCGCGAAAATCAGATGGTTGATGAACGTGTGATGGATTCAGGCGATCTGGAAAAAGAACGCGGCATTACCATTCTTGCCAAACCAACATCAATCATGTGGCGCAATGTTCGGGTCAATATTATTGATACCCCCGGACATGCTGATTTTGGCGGCGAGGTCGAGCGTGTTTTGGGCATGGCGGATGGTGTTATTTTGCTCACCGATGCGGCTGAAGGTCCAATGCCGCAAACTAAATTTGTACTTGGTAAAGCGTTGGCACAAGGGCTGCGCCCGATTGTCATTATCAATAAAATTGACCGCGGTGATGCCCGCCCGGAAGAGGTTGTTGACGAGGTTTTTGATTTGTTTGTGGCGCTTGACGCCAACGAACAACAGCTTGATTTTCCCATTCTTTATGCGTCAGGCCGTGATGGTTGGTGCGTGCGGGAACTAGATGATCCACGCGACAATCTGCATCCGTTAATGGATGTTATTCTTGATCATGTGCCACCACCAAATGTTGCAGTTGACGCGCCATTTGCGATGCTGGCAACTTTGCTCGACTATGACCCCTATCTTGGACGCTGTTTGGTTGGCCGTGTGGCACAGGGAAAAGCGTCAGTCAATGATACGGTACGCGGGCTGAACCTTGACGGTAGAGTTGTCGAAACTGGCCGGTTAACAAAATTACTGCGGTTTGAGGGCACGGCGCGGGTACCCGTTGAAAAGGTGGTAGCCGGGGATATTGTATGTATTGCCGGTCTGACGAAAAGTTCAGTATCAGATACGATTTGCGTACCAGCAGTAACAGAACCATTAAAGTCAACGCCGATTGATCCGCCAACGATGTCGGTGAACATTACGGTTAATGATTCGCCGCTTGCCGGGCGTGAAGGTAAAAAAGTAACCTCGACTGTGATCCGTGAACGTTTGTTGGCCGAGGCCGAAACCAATGTCGCGATTACCTTTACCGAAAGCGCAAATCGTGACGCCTTTGAGATTGGTGGGCGCGGTGAATTACAGCTTGGCGTGTTGATAGAAACGATGCGCCGCGAAGGGTTTGAAATGACCGTGTCACGGCCACGCGTGCTGTATCAGCAGGGCGATGATGGCACCCGTCTTGAACCGATAGAAGAAGTGACCATTGATGTTGACGAAGAATATGCCAGTGCTGTTGTTGACAGCATGAACCGGCGTAAAGGGGAAATGGTCGATATGCGCTCGGCAGGTGCTGGGAAAACCCGGCTATTGTTTCTGGCACCATCTCGCGGGCTGATTGGCTATCAAAGCCGGTTTCTGACGCAAACGCGCGGCACCGGTGTCCTAAACCGTATTTTCCATTCCTATGCCCCGCACAAAGGGCCGATTGAAAGCCGCCGCAATGGGGCATTGATTTCAACAGATTCAGGGCTGGCAGTGGCCTATGCCCTGTTTAATTTGCAAGATCGCGGGCAGATGTTTGTCGGGCCGCAAACCGCTGTCTATCAGGGCATGATCGTTGGTGAGCATAGCCGCGATAATGATCTTGAAATCAATGTGCTGAAAGGCAAGCAATTAACGAATGTGCGGGCTTCAGGAAGCGACGAAGCTGTCAAATTGGTACCGCCCCGGCGCATGTCATTGGAAGAAATGATGGCCTATATCAACGAAGATGAACTTTTGGAAGTCACGCCGGAAAATCTGCGGTTGCGCAAGCAATATCTGTGTCCGCATGAACGTAAGAAAGCGGCCCGTGCCTGATATTGCCAGTGCTGGGCGGATCGGGCTATGATGCGATGTGGTGCGGCACCGCTGGTGCGCCAATGATAACAATACAAAAGTAACAAGGTGGTCAGATGAACAATTATTCAGCGAGCGGTGACATCACACATGTATATGATAAAGCCGCGATGTCGCGTTCTGTTGCGCGCATGTTGCTGGAAATTGATGCGGTCTTGTTCCGCGCTGATGAACCATTCAAACTGACCTCGGGCATGGCCAGCCCGGTCTATATTGATTGCCGTAAAATTATTTCATTTCCGCGGATGCGCGCGGCGATGATGGATTATGGGGCAACGGTCATTATGAATGATATTGGCTATGAATCACTTGATGCGCTGGCTGGGGGTGAAACCGCTGGTATTCCCTTTGCTGCGTGGCTTGCCGAACGCACCCATCTGCCCATGCAATATGTACGAAAAAAGCCAAAGGGATTTGGCCGTGATGCGCGTATAGAGGGTGATATCAAAGATGGCCAGCGCATTTTGCTGGTCGAAGATTTGACAACAGATGGCGGCAGTAAGCTGAATTTTGTCGAAGCATTGCGTATGGCAGGTGCCGAAGTGGCGCATACCTTCGTGATTTTCTATTACGACATTTTCACTGATACGCCAGACCGCCTTGCCGAGGTTGGTATCAAGCTGCATTACCTTGCGACATGGTGGGATGTGCTGACGGCGTGCAAAGAATCAGGCCGGTTTGATGAATCGACACTTTCGTCGGTCGAGGCGTTTTTGCATAACCCGCGCGACTGGTCAAAGGCACATGGTGGTATTTAACCGTCTCGTGGACAGAACAAATTTATAAAATTTTGCTATTCAGGCTCGATGACAGCCCGGCTTGACCGATCGCACCATCTGGGCCTTTATTGCTGTGATAGGTTGGTCAATAACGCCATCTAAAGGCGGGTTGGTGGGCATATGGCAATGTTTGACTATATCATCGTCGGGGCCGGATCGGCCGGGTGCGTGTTGGCTGACAAGCTAAGCGCAAGCGGCCGCCATTCTGTGCTGTTGATCGAGGCAGGTCCGTCTGACCGCCGGTTTTGGGTGCGGGCACCGATAGGCTATGGCGCGACCTTTAATGACCCTGCGGTGAATTGGCGGTTTCAGTCGGAACCAGAAGCGGGGTTATCTGGCCGCCCTATCTATGTGCCGCGCGGCAAGGTTCTTGGTGGGTCAAGCTCGATCAATGCGCTTGTTTATCACCGCGGCCAGCCAGATGATTATGATGACTGGCAGCGGGCTGGTAACCCGGGATGGGATTATCATTCATTGTTGCGCTTTTTCAACGCATATGAAGAAGTCGCTGGTCCCGGCCAAACGCCTAAAAAAATGGCCGGAAAACTGACAATCAGTGATGTGGCTGATCAATACCATCCGATAAAATCAGCATTTTTTGAGATGAGCCAGGAATTGCAAATTCCGCATGAAGAGAGCTGTCAGATGATGGGTGAGGGCATCCACCCCTATTATATCACAACACGCAATGGCACCCGCTGTTCATCGGCGGTGGCGTTTTTATGGCCAGCAAGACAGCGGCGAAATCTGACCATTATGACAGGCTTCACTGTGACCAAATTGATTATGCGTGATGGGCGCGCCGTTGGGGTGGCGGCAGATCAGCATGGCCGGTCACAGATATTTTCTGCGCGGGCTGAAATTATATTAGCGGCTGGGGCCATCGGGTCGCCGCAATTATTGCAATTATCGGGGATTGGCCCGGCCGCACTCAGCCAATCACATGGCATTGATGTGGTCTATGATCAGCCAAATGTCGGCCAACATATGCAAGATCATCTTGGGATAAATTATTACCATCTGGCAAACCGTCCAACGCTGAATAATATTTTGGGAAGCTGGCCGCGTTTGATGCTGGCTGGGATGCGTTACATCCTGCAACGGCAAGGCCCGTTGTCCATTGGCGTTAACCAGCTTGGCGGTTTGGTGCGGGCAACGCCGGACGCGCCGCGCCTAGATACACAGCTCTATATCAACCCGATCACCTATCGTGTCACTGATCCACATAAGCGCCGGCTGACAAAACCTGATCCGGCACCGGGCTTTATTTTAAGCTTTAATGCGTGTCGCCCCTACAGCACTGGGTCTGTATCAATCAAATCTGCAGACCCCACCATGGCCCCGTCCATTCATGGCAATTATCTGAGTGATCAGCGTGATCTGGATGATGTGGTGCGCATGGCGCGGTTTATCGGGCAGTTGCAAAATAGCCCGGCAGTCCAAAAGATTTTGGCAGAACCGCCAGAAACCGATTTGTTGACGATGACGGATGATGCCATCATCGATGATTTCAGGAACCGTAGCGGCACGGTATTTCATCCATGTGGCACCTGCCGCATGGGGCCGGACAAGCGCCATTTTGTGGTGGATGCAAATCTTCGTGTCTATGGTGTTGACGGGGTGCGGGTGGCCGATGCGTCGGTGTTTCCAAATATCACCTCAGCCAACACAAATGCCCCGACCATTATGTTGGCACATAAAGCGGCAGAATTGATTTTGCAAAGCCAGCACTAAACCTGTCCGCCTTGCGGCTATAGGTAAAACTCTCTATATAATGGCAACGATCGCCCGCGATGATAATATCGAACTGGCAAGGTAGCGACCATGACTTCAAAAAAATCTTATCTTCTGGCATCGGCGGTAGCGCTCGGCGTTACAGCGTGGATGCTGTCTGACAATATTGTCGGGTCAACGCCCGCGCCAGAGGTTGAGGTCACCAAAGATGCCGCCGATGCCCCAAAATTTCGCGCGGCCCAGAAATTTATTGTGTCGGCTGTTCGCGTTAAAAATCAGCCGATTACCCAAGTTGTCCGCGCCAATGGGTTCAGCGAGGCTGATTTTGTCGTAACAGTGTCGGCAAAAGCATCTGGCGATATTGTTAAGATCAGCGCCAAAGAAGGTAGCAACGTTAAAAAAGGCGATATGTTGGTGAAGCTTGATGAAGGCACGCTTCCCGAACAAATACGCGCCGCCCGGGCCAATCTTGATGTTGCAAAAAAACGCCAAGAAGTGGCAGAACGGCTCGCCAAGGAAAATTTCAGCGCGCCGCTTGAACAGGCCGAACGTGCCGCAGATTACCAAAATGCGCTGGTACAGCTGACGCTATTGCAAAAGCAACTGGCAGATACGGTTATTGCCTCGCCGGTGAATGGCCATCTCGAAACGGTTCATGTTGAAGCTGGGGAAAGAATCCGCAATGACATGCCAGCGGCCACGATTCTGGGGCTTGATACCTTGTCGGTGGTTGTCGCTGTGCCGCAAACCGAAATATCAAATATCGCCATTGGTAATGACGTGGCATTGCTGGTGTCAGGTATCGAACGTCAGGGCAAAGTGACCAAAATTGCCACGCAATCAAATGCCGCAACGCGGACATTTGAAGTGACCATTCATGTGCCAAATGCCGATCGTGCCTTGCGCGCTGGGATGAGCGTTGAAGCCACAATCAACACCGGTGTGATCGCTGCCTATGGGGTGTCGCCAGCGCATTTATCCGTCACTGAAAATGGTCAGCTTACCGCCAAGGTCAGCCGCAATGATATTGTGCAAGCGGTGCCAGTTGATGTGGTGCGTAGTGGCAGTGAACTGGTCTATGTTTCGGGCCTTGCCGATGACATGATTTTATTGACAGTCGGTCAGGCTTTTGTGTCGGTTGGCGACTCGGTGACCTATAGTCTGGCCCCGACATCATGAACAGCATCATCAATGCGGCGTTTTCGCGAACCAGTGCGGTTTTAGTTGGCTTGCTATTGTTGTTTGCGGCCGGCATATCTTCGTATTTTTCTATCCCGAAAGAAGCCCGCCCAGATATTGATATTCCGGTTGCTTATGTATCGGTGGGATATGAAGGTATTTCGCCAGAAGATGCCGAACGTCTTTTGGTCAAGCCGCTGGAAAAGCATTTGCGCTCGGTCGAGGGGCTGGACCGGATGTCGTCGGTGGCGGCCGAAGGCTATGGATCGGTATCTTTGGAATTTGCCGCCGGTGAAAATATTGATCAGGCCATTGCCGATGTCCGACAGGCAGTCGATGATGCCAAGCCGGATTTGCCTGCTGATGCGGATGAACCAAAAGTTGTCGAGGTCAGCCTGTCGCTGTTTCCGGTATTAACCGCGGCGCTTTATGGGCCGGTACCTGAACGTGAAATGGTGCAAGCGGCAAGGCGGATTAAAGACCGTCTTGAATCGCTGCCGGGTGTTTTGGAAGTTGAAATTGGCGGTGACCGGGAAGAAGTGCTGGAAATTCTGGTTGATGCCTCGGCGATCGAAGCCTATGGCATTGACCCGTCTGAAGTCAGCAATCTGGTACGACAAAATAACCAGCTGGTAACGGCCGGGGCGATTGATGATGGTGGCGGGCGTCTGGTGGTCAAGGTACCGGGCGTGATTGAATCGGTGGATGATTTGATCAATATGCCGATTAAGGCCCGCGACGGGCGCAGCATCAATTTTGGTGATGTGGCCGTGGTACGCCGCACCTTCCGGCAGGCTGAAGGGTGGAGCCGGGTAAATGGCGAGGCGGCGATCGTGCTGGATGTCCGCAAACGGGTTGGCGCAAATGTAATCGAAGTTGTCGAAGCGGCACGGGCGGTGATTGATCGGGATGCGCCAAAAATCAGCCCCGATGTCAAAATCAGTTATCTGTTTGATGATTCCAAAGAAGTGCGCCGCTTGCTGAGTGATCTTGGCAATAATGTTGGGGCGGCGGTGATCATTGTGATGATTGTGGTGCTGGCGATGCTGGGGTTGCGGAATGCAACGCTTGTCGGGCTGGCGATACCCGGGTCATTTTTTGTTGGCATCACGGTGCTAAATGCTGTTGGCGTGACGATGAATATCGTTGTGTTATTCTCGTTGATACTTGTTGCTGGTATGCTGGTTGACGGGGTGATTGTCACCACCGAATATGCCGATCGGCAGATTGCGACGGGCATGCACCGGCGAGAAGCATATAAAAACGGTGCCCAGCGCATGGCGTGGCCAATTATTTCATCAACAATCACAACTTTGATGGTGTTTCTGCCATTACTTGTCTGGCCGGGCATTGTCGGACAATTCATGAAATATTTGCCGATGACGGTGGTGGCTGTATTGACCGCGTCTTTGCTTATGGCGTTGATTTTCATTCCAGTGTTAGGCGGGCTGATTGGCAAACATAGCATTGACCGTACCTCGGTCGCGGCAACAGCCCCGCGATTTTACCGGCAGGTGTTGAAATTTGCGGTGCGCCGCCCTGTCATGGTGATGGCGGCGGTGGTCAGTATCATGACCGCCAGCTTTATGGGCTATGTTTCGGCTGGCCTTGGCATAGAGTTTTTCCCGAAAATCGAACCGGAACAGGCACAGGTACAGGTGCTGGCACGCGGCGATCTGTCGGCAAAAGAACGTGACAGGCTGGTGCAGGAAACGGAAAATAGCATCCTGCCTGTCAACGGGGTGCGTGATTTTTATGCGCAATCTTTCCGTGCGGGTACATCCGGCCGTCAAGAGCCGCGCGATTCTGTTGGCACAATCCGCACCGTTTTTGAAGATTGGCAAGTGCGCGATAAGGCCGATGTGGTGATCGCTGATATGCGGGCGCGTCTGGCCAATTTGTCAGGTGCCGACATCAGTATTTTGAAACAGCAACAAGGCCCGGGATCGGCCAAACCGATTAAAATCGAAATTATCGGCTTGTCACTTGATGAGTTGAGCGCCGCAACCAGTGACTTGGTAGCGCGGATGAACAGCCTTGGCGGGTTTGTTGATATTACCGATAGCCGCCCCTTGCCGGGTACCGAATGGTCGCTGGTAACAGACCGTGATGCCGCCAGCCGTCATGGCGTGTCAATTTCTGGGCTTGGTACGATGATTAAGATGCTCACCCGCGGTATGCGTATTTCTGAATATCGACCTGATGATTCAGAAGATGAACTTGATGTTGTGATGCGGTTTATGGGGGACCAGCGCAATCTTGACAGGCTGAAAGAGTTACGTGTACCAGCCGCTGATGGCACATTTGTTCCCTTGTCAGTTTTTGCAAAATTGGAACCGCGGGTAAAAGGCGGCGATATCGAAAGGCTGGATGGACAACGCTATATGTATATCGAGTCATCGCTTGATGCTGGGGTTCTGGCAGACGAGCGTATTGACGCGCTCAAACAATCACTGGCTGAAACCCCGGTTGCTGGCGATCTTGAGGTCAAATTCGGTGGTGATAATGAAGATATTAACGAAACCCGCAGCTTTTTGTTAAGCGCCTTTGCGGTATCGCTGGTGCTGATGCTAATCGTGCTGATGGTGCAGTTTAATTCTGGATGGCAGGCATTTGTCACCATGTCGGCGATTGTGTTGTCGACTGGCGGCGTGTGTCTTGGTTTATGGATTACTGGGCGGCCATTTGGCATTGTCATGTCAGGCCTTGGGGTGATCGCGCTTGCTGGCATTGTGGTGAATAACAATATCGTGTTGATTGACACGTTTAATGAATATAGACAGCGCGGTTACCGGGCGGCTGATGCGGCGTTTCGCGCTGGGCTTGTGCGGTTCAGGCCGGTGCTATTGACCGCGGTCACAACCATTTTAGGCCTGTTGCCGATGGTGTTTGAAATGACCATTTTGCTGGTAGATCGAGAAATATTAATCGGGGCGCCATCCTCGCAATGGTGGACACAATTGTCCAGCACCATTGCCGGTGGGCTGACCTTTGCTACGATTTTGACATTGGTGGCCACACCAGCCATGCTGGTGATTGGCGCGCGGGGTGACCGGCCGCGTTCTAACTGGCTTGGTCGGATTGTACGCAAATTGGCGCGCCGACCTGTCACCCTTTAGGCTGGTGATGCCGCTATTATCTTGAGGGGCATAATTTAGCGCGTCGCGTTTAGTATTTTTTCAACACCAGCAGCGATCGCGAAAAGGCGGCGGTCGTGCAACCGTGGTCCCATCAATGAGATTCCAACAGGGGCAGAGCCAGCGCCGTGACAAGGTAGGGTGATGGTGGGCTGATCCAGATAGTTTGATAAAGATGTGTTGCGCAGACAAAGCGCATTAATCGCGGTTTTTGCCGCGATACTATCAAGCGTATCTAATGTTGGCGGCAGGGCTGGCGAGGTTGGCAGGACCAGCGCGTCAAAATGCTGTGTCATGGTTTGGACATCTGCCCAGACTTTTTTTCGTGCGGCAAACATATTGATATAGTCGGTGGTTGAAATATCGTGGCCACCAGCAAGACGGTGCGCAATATAGGGATCGTACTGTGCCACCGCGTCACTTTCCAAACGATCGCGGTGCAGCGCATAGGCTTCAGCCGCAACGATGCTTTTGGTATTATTGCTAGGGCGCATCGCTTCGATCGGCGCAATTGGCATTTCTTCAATGATGGCACCAGCCGTGCTTAATGCCTTTATCGCCGCGGCAAAACATTGGGCAACATGATCGTCAAGATCATCAAATAAATATCCAACAGGTATCGCCAAACGTAAATTTTTGACCGGAAAAGGCGGTTCGGCATTGCCGTCTTTGCCAGCCATCAGGCTGTCAAGCATGGCACAACAATCAACGCTTGTTCCCATGGGGCCAGCCGCATCAAAAGATGTCGATAGCGGAAATATGCCCGCACCGGGCATGCGATCGGTGGTTGGCTTGAACCCGACAATGCCGCAAAAAGCAGCCGGTGCGCGGGTAGACCCGCCAGTGTCGGAACCGATGGTGGCGACCGCCATCTGATCGCTGATAGACACCGCGCTTCCAGATGATGACCCGCCAGCAACCCGGCCAATCTTTGGGTTATTTGGGTCGCGTTCAAACGGGCTGCGCGGCGTGCCATAATGTGCATTCGTACCCAGCCCGGAAAATGCAAATTCGGTCATATTTGTGCGACCGATGACAATGAAACCTGCCGCTTTTAGCCGGGCGACAACGATTGCGTCTTGGCTGGCGGGTGCGGCGCCTTTCAGCACGATTGACCCGGCCGTGGTGACGATTCCGGCTTCGTCAAACAAATCTTTAACCGATAGCGGAATGCCAGCAAATTTTGGTACAGCCCAGCCTTGTTTCCGCGCATGGTCAACCATATCAGCTTGCTGGCGGGCGCGGTCATGATAGGTGCTGATAAAGGCGCGTTGGCCTTCACCATCCGGGTCATCAATCGCGGCCAGACAATTTTCTACCAGCTGGCGGGCAGTGATTTTATTGGTGTTTAGGGCGTCGATAATGTCATTGATTACATATGTCATGGGGAAACTATGCCGCGAAGATCACAAAAATGCACCTGCTTTTTTTGTGTTGGTAGAGGTGTCTTGACTTTGGCGTCGCTTGCCATGGATAGTGACGGTGATGGCGGAAAATTTTGATTATATCATTATCGGATCTGGATCAGCTGGTAGCGCGCTTGCCTATCGGTTGGGCGAGTCGGGCAAACACCGGATTTTGGTACTTGAATATGGTGGCAGTGATGCTGGCCCCTTTATTCAGATGCCAGCCGCCTTGTCCTATCCAATGAATATGAAACGCTATGATTGGGAATATCTTGCCGAAGCTGAAGCCAGCCTTGATGGCCGCCAGCTTGTCTGTCCGCGTGGCAAAGTTTTGGGCGGGTCAAGTTCGATCAATGGCATGATTTATGTGCGCGGCAATGCTGGTGATTATGATCATTGGCAAGAGGCTGGTGCCCATGGCTGGAGCTATGCCGATGTGTTGCCCTATTTCCGGCGCATGGAACATGCCCATGGCGGCGCGGCTGGCTGGCGCGGCACCGATGGGCCGCTGCATGTGACAAGGGGGCCACGTGATAACCCGCTTCATGATGCATTTGTGACGGCCGCAACCGAAGCTGGTTATGCGGCGGTTGATGATTATAATGGCTATCGCCAAGAAGGTTTTGGTGCGGCGGATATGACCGTGTGGAAAGGGCGGCGCTGGTCAGCGGCCAATGCATATTTACGGCCAGCTTTGCGCCGCGGTAATGTAAAGCTGATCACCGGGGCGCTTGTCGAAAAAATTCTGATTGATGGCAACACCGCGACAGGCGTTGCCTATTGGAAAGCTGGCAAACGGCATGAGGTCATGGCCCGTGCCGAAGTGGTGCTGGCGGCCGGGGCGATTAATTCACCGCAAATTATGCAACGTTCAGGGGTCGGCCCGGGCGCTGTCTTGCAAAATGCCGGGGTTGATGTGGTGCTAGAGCGCGCCGGTGTTGGGGCGAATCTTCAAGATCATTTAGAGGTGTATTTTCAAATCGCCTGCCTGCAGCCGATCACCCTTTATAAACATCTTAATCTGGTATCAAAGGCGCTGATTGGTGCCCGTTGGCTGTTGTTTAAATCAGGTCTTGGGGCATCCAATCAATTTGAAACGCTGGGCTTTATCAGATCGGCGGCCGGGGTGGCGTATCCAGACATTCAATTTCATTTTCTGCCAGTAGCGATACGGTATGACGGCACCGCCCCAGCCGAGGGGCATGGATTTCAATTACATGTGGGGCCGATGCGGTCAAAATCGCGGGGCCATGTCAACATCATGGATGCTGGCATTTATAACCCGCCGCAAATCAAATTTAATTATCTTAGCCATGAAGATGATTGGGTTGAATTTAGACGCTGTATCCGCCTGAGCCGGGAAATCATCGCACAGCCAGCAATGGCACCATTCCGCGGGCATGAAATTCAGCCGGGCGATGATCAAACAAGTGACGCCGAAATCGATGCCTTTATCCGCGCGCATGCTGAAAGCGCTTATCACCCGTGTGGGACAATGCGTATGGGGGCGGTTGATGACCCGCTGGCAGTTGTCGACCCATCATGTAAATTGATCGGGATTGACCGGTTGCGGGTGGCAGATTCGTCAATTTTCCCGCGCATTACCAATGGCAATTTAAATGCACCATCAATTATGACTGGTGAAAAAGCGGCGGATCATATTTTAGGGCGTACCGCTTTGCCACGGGCCAATGACACGCCGTTTCAGCACCCAGAATGGCAACAGACACAGCGCTGAAACCAATGGCGTATCACGCTTGAAATGTGCGGCATTTTTGTGCCATCGTTATCGCGGTAAAAGCCGATAAAAAAGCGTTGAAATGCGATAGGGAGACTGGTCATGAAAACACGTGCAGCCGTTGCGATGGAAGCTGGCAAACCTCTGGAAATTATGGAGGTTGATCTTGAAGGTCCGCGCGCCGGTGAGGTGCTTGTTGAAATTATGGCAACAGGTATCTGCCATACCGATGAATTCACCCTTTCCGGGGCCGATCCAGAAGGCTTGTTTCCAGCTATTTTAGGGCATGAAGGGGCCGGCATTGTGCGCGAGGTTGGTGCCGGTGTAACAAGCGTAACGGTTGGTGATCACGTGATCCCACTCTACACGCCAGAATGCCGCGAATGTGATTATTGCCTGCATCCAAAAACCAATTTGTGTCAGGCCATCCGCACCACCCAAGGCCAGGGTGTTATGCCCGATGGCACCAGCCGGTTTTCATTAAACGGTAAACCTATTTTGCATTATATGGGTACGTCGACATTTTCAAATTTTACCGTATTGCCGGAAATTGCCGTTGCCAAAGTGAATAAGGCCGCGCCTTTTGACAAGATTTGCTATATCGGTTGCGGCGTGACCACCGGCATTGGCGCGGTGATTAATACCGCCAAGGCAGAACCCGGATGTGTTGGGGTGGTGTTTGGCCTAGGCGGCATTGGTCTGAATGTCATTCAGGGTCTACGGATGATCGGTGCCAAAATGATTGTTGGTGTTGATCTGAATGACAGCAAAAAATCATGGGGCGAAAAATTTGGCATGACGCATTTTGTCAATCCGTCAAAGGTCAAGGGCGATCTTGTCGGTCATATTGTTGAACTAACTGGCGGTGGGGCTGACTATTCATTTGAATGTATCGGCAATGTCAATGTGATGCGTCAAGCGCTGGAATGTGCGCATAAAGGCTGGGGGGAGTCGATTATCATTGGCGTTGCTGGGGCGGGTCAGGAAATTGCCACACGGCCATTCCAGCTTGTCACTGGGCGCAGTTGGCGCGGCACTGCTTTTGGTGGGGCGCGGGGCCGTACCGATGTACCAAAAATTGTTGATTGGTATATGGATGGCAAAATTGATATCGACCCGATGATCACACATAGTTTGGCCTTGGAAGATATCAACAAGGGTTTTGATCTGATGCATGCAGGCGAGTCAATTCGTTCGGTTGTTGTGTACTAAGATATGATGGTGGCTGTTCGGGCCTTCTGACATATAGGTTTTAGGGGAGTGGCGGTGATGCGTAATCAACCGTTAGGCGGCAATGACATGCCGAGATTTGCCGGGCCGGGCACAATGATGCGGTTGCCAGCGGCGGAAACCGCGGCTGGGCTAGACGCGTGTTTCGTTGGGGTGCCACTTGATATTGGCACATCAAACAGGTCAGGTACGCGGTTTGGCCCAAAACAAATTCGTGCCGAATCGGTATTGTTGCGGCCGTATAATATGTGGACCCGGGCGGCCCCGTTTGATTCGTTGCAAGTGGCCGATATTGGCGATGTCCCGATAAATACCTTTGATTTGAAAGATTCAGTGCGGCGGATAGAGTTATTTTATGACGATATGTTGCGCCATGATGTCCGGCCATTAACCCTTGGCGGCGACCATACATTGAGTTTGCCCATCTTGCGGGCAATGGCAAAAAAACATGGCCCGCTGGCACTGCTGCATATTGATGCACATGCCGATATAAATCCACATATGTTCGGTGAAGAGATTGCCCATGGCACGCCGTTTCGCCGGGCATTCGAAGAAGGGTTGCTTGACGCTGATTATGTGTTTCAGATTGGCTTGCGTGGCACTGGCTATACAGCAGAAGATTTTGATTGGGCGCGTGAACGCGGCTTTCAGGTTGTACAGGCCGAACAGCTTTGGCATCAATCAGCGGTGCCGCTCATGGACCAAATTCGCCAAAAAATCGGGGCCCGGCCGGTTTATCTGAGCTTTGATATCGACTCGCTTGACCCGGCCTATGCGCCGGGTACTGGTACGCCGGAAATTGGTGGATTGACTAGCATTCAGGCGTTGGAAATTATTCGCGGTTGTCGCGGCTTGTCATTGGTAGGGGCCGATCTGGTAGAGGTATCGCCGCCGTATGACACCAATGGCAATACTGCTTTGCTGGCGGCAAATTTACTTTTTGAAATGCTGTGTGTTTTACCCGGTGTGGCGTATCGTGATTGATCAGCAGATAAATGCGGTACAAGTCCCACCGACTGTATAGGGAGACCGGATGATGGCACCGCCGTTTTTGAAATCTGAATATGATGACAGGCTAGCACGGGTGCGCGGCGCGATGGCCACGCGCGGCCTAGATGCGCTGGTGATTGGCGATCCGGCAAATATCAACTGGCTGACTGGGTATGATGCATGGTCATTTTACACGCCGCAGATGATGCTTGTTGATATGCATGACGGGCCATTTTGGATGGGCCGTGAAATGGATGCTGGGGCGGCGAAATTTACCAGCTATCTGACTGACGCAGAAATCGTGGCCTATCCCGAACCATTGGTGCAACGTACCGATACGCACCCATCCGCATTTTTGGCAGACTGGATCCGCGATCATGGTTTGGCCACGGCGCATATTGGCTATGAAAGCGATGTTTATTATTTATCGCCGCGGGCCTTGTCGGTTCTGCAAGCGGGGTTGCCTGATGCCAGATGGCATGATGCCGATTTGCTGGTCAATTGGGTGCGTCTGGTGAAAAGTGATGCCGAAATCAAAATGATGCAAGCGGCGGCGAAAATTGCTGAAGTTACCATGCAGACTGCATGGGATGGGACCCGCCCCGGGGTGCGCCAATGTGATTTGATGGCGGATATTGTGGCCGCACAAATTCGCGGCACAGATGAATTCGGCGGTGATATGACTGCAATTCATCCGTTGATTCTAGCTGGCGAGGCCGCGGCAACAGCCCATCCGATGTGGACAGATGCCGTGCTTGAGGATGGGCAGACCATCGCCTTTGAACTGGGGGGATGCCGAAAACGCTATAATGTGGGGTTGGCACGTACCGTCCATATTGGCACGCCGCCGCAAAAATTACAGGATACAGCAAAGGCTGTTGAAGAAGGCATGCAGGCGGTGATGGATCATTTACATGCTGGGGCCATCACAGGTGATGTGCATGCGGCATGGCAACGCGTGCTTGACCGCTATGGATTGGAAAAGAAAAGCCGTATCGGCTATTCGATTGGCGTTGCCTATGCCCCGGATTGGGGGGAACATACGCTCAGCTTTCGTCCAAAAGAAACCGTGGTGGTGCCGGAAAATGCGGTGGTGCATATCATCCTTGGTATGTGGATGGATGGTTGGGGCATGGAACTGAGCGAAACATTGCATGTGCAAACGGGCAAGTGCCAACGGCTGGCTGATTTTCCACAGCATGTGCATCTGGTGTCATAGTGGATAAGCTGCAAGCCTCAGCCGAGGCGCTTTTGGCAGACCTTGTCAGTTTCCCATCACTGTCCGGAACACCGAATGGCGCGATTGTCGGCTATATCAAAGGTTATTTTGAACGGCTGGATATTCCAGTCACGCTTGACGCGCATGAAGATGGCGAGAGATTTAATCTATTTGCCACGATTGGCCCGCAAGGTGATGGCGGTATTTTGCTATCCGGACACAGTGACGTGGTCCCAGCAAACGGCCCCGGATGGACCCGCGACCCCTTTAAACTGCACAAAGAAAATGGCCGGCTCTATGGGCGCGGTGCGGTGGATATGAAAGGGTTTTTGGCAATGGCGATGGCGATGGCCCCAGCCTTTAAAGATGCTGAAGATGATTTGCAGATGCCGCTTCATTACGCGGTTACCTTTGACGAAGAGGTTGGCAGTTTTGGCGCGGCGCAAATGCCCGCATTTTTAGAAAAACAGAATATCAAACCATCCATTGCGATTATCGGCGAACCCACCGGCATGCAACCATTTATCGGCCATAAAGGTGGGCTTGAAATGATTGCCGAATTGCACGGCACGGCTGGGCATGCATCCGACCCGCGCGGTACGGTAAATACCATCTATTATGCGGCACGCTTGATCAGTTTTATTGAAGCCAAAGCCAAGGCACTGGCCGCCGCGCCCGATCCGCAATCAGCGTTTGACCCGCCCTATACCACCTTGTCAGTTGGTCAGATTGAAGGTGGCGAAGCGCGTAACATCATTGCAAATAACTGTCGTTTTCTATGGGAAATCAGACCATTGCCCGAAGATGACCCGTATGAAATTTTGGCTGAAATTCAACAGTTTGTTGATCATGAATTGATGCCGGAAATGCGGGCCATTCACCAAGATGCCAGCATTGATCTGATTGTTGATTCATGGTGTCCCGGGATGCAGGCACGGATGGATTCTGCGGCTGCGGCCTTGGTGTCGCGGATCTGGACAAATGCGCCGCAAAAGGTCGTATCCTTTGGCACAGATGGCGGGCATTTTCAAAATGCTGGCATGGAAACCATTGTCTTTGGGCCTGGCGGCATGACCGAAATGCACCAGCCAGATGAATTTATCAGCTGCGTTGCAATTGCCGAAGGTTTGCAATTTCTAACCGCTTTGAAAGATTACATGACACAGGGCCAGCCTGCTGCTGGGTCCATGGGGTAACGATCGTGCAGTTCAAACATATCATGATTGCCCTGCTGGTACCGTTGACCTGGGGCTTTGGATTTACCTTTGCAAAATCAGGTCTTGGGCATTTTCCGCCCTTATTATTGATGGGCATGCGCTTTGTTTTGGCGGGGTTGGTGCTGGTATGGTTTGTGCCGGTGCCACGCGGCTATTTATGGACGATGTGCTGGATTTCATTTATCGCCGCCACCTTGCAATATGGTCTGACCTTTTCTGGCCTTGCCCTGATGCAGGCCACACCGGCTGTATTGCTGGTACAAAGCGAAGTCATTTTTGGGGTGATCATTGCCGCGGTAATTTTAGGTGAAAAGCCTAATTTAAGGCAATTTTTCGGGATCGTCATGGCGCTGGCTGGCATTCTGGTGATTTTAGGGGCACCAGCGCTTGACGGGCAAATGGTTGGGGTTACGCTGGTCTTGCTAGGGGCGCTTGTCTGGGCCTTTGGTCAGGTGCTGATTAGGCGGCTTGATGGCGCGCTGGGCGGGTTTCAATTGACCGCATGGCTTGGGGTTATGGCCGGGCCACAAATGCTATTTGCCTCATTATTACTTGATGGCAATCCGTTACCAGCGATCATGGCCGCGCCCCCATCGGCATGGTTGACGGTGTTGTATCTGGGGTTGGTAATGACGGTGATTGGCTATTCGGCGTGGTATTATGTGTTGGCGCGGTATCCGGTGCCGGTGGTCATGCCGTTATTACTTCTTTTGCCAGTGGCAGCCATTTTAGGGGCGGTCACTTGGCTGGGCGAGGTGCCTGATGTGATGGTGTTGGCTGGTGGGGCAGTGGTCATTGCCGGGGTCGCCATGGTGATTATTGAACCGTCACAGATTCTGGCAAGCTGGCACAAAAAGAAAACTGGCTAGCAAGGGGCTAGCCGGTGATATTGATGGCGTCTGGGCTGGATATTATGCGCCGGTAAAGGCTTGCAGGCCAGTTTGCGCCCGTCCCAAAATCAACGCATGCACATCATGCGTGCCTTCATAGGTGTTGACGGTTTCCAGATTCATCAGATGCCGCATGACGTGATATTCTTCAGAAATACCATTGCCGCCATGCATGTCACGGGCCAGCCGCGCGATGTTCAGGGCTTTGCCACAATTGTTGCGCTTGATGATCGAAATATTTTCTGGTGGGCAATTGCCGTCATCAAGAAGCCGTCCCACCCGCAACGCCGCTTGTAGCCCAAGTGTGATTTCAGTTTGCATATCAGCAAGCTTGAGCTGAACCAGCTGGTTGGCCGCTAATGGCCGGTTAAATTGCTTGCGGTCAAGTGTGTATTGCCGGGCGGCATGCCAGCAAAATTCAGACGCCCCCATAACACCCCATGCAATGCCGTAGCGGGCTTTATTCAGGCAAGAAAATGGCCCTTTCAACCCGCTGACATTGGGAAGTAAATTTGCCTCTGGAACAAAGGCATTATCCATCTGGATCGATCCGGTGATCGATGCCCGCAACGACAGCTTGCCTTCAATTTTTGGCGTTGTAAAACCGCTTCCAGCTGTTTCGCGTTCAACGATGAATCCGCGAATAACACCATCTAGCTTGGCCCATACAATGGCAATGTCAGCATAAGGTGCATTGGAAATCCATGTTTTGGCACCCGACAAGTGATAGCCGCCATCGACCGGTACAGCCTTTGTGACCATGCCGCCCGGATCAGACCCATAATCAGGTTCGGTCAAACCAAAACAGCCGATGATCTCGGCGGTAGCCAGCTTTGGCAAAAATTTTGCTTTTTGTTCGTCACTGCCAAAGCTGAAAATCGGGTGCATGACCAGTGATGACTGAACTGACATGGCTGACCGGTAGCCCGAATCAACCCGTTCAATTTCGCGAGCCGCCACGCCATAGGCAACATGGCCAAGACCGGCACCGCCAAATGCTTCGGGAATGGTGGGGCCAAGCAAGCCTAACTGGCCCATTTCGCGCATCACCGCCGGGTCAAAAGACTCTTCGCGAAAATCCTGAATGACGCGGGGCATCAACACATCTTTGGCAAAGGCGCTGGCGGCATCGCGCACCATACGTTCTTCATCGGTCAATTGTGCATCAAGAAAAAACGGGTCATCCCATTGAAAATGTGGTTTTGAACCAGCCATCTGTTTATCCCTCAGTCAAAAAACAAAATTTGGGCGACCATAGCGCATATTGTTTCCATTTTACAGGCCTGTAAGTTGTTTTTTTATGTGACATTTTACCGCCAGACCCAGCTTGGCAAACCGCCCCGCGCTTGTGTTTTTAGATTATTGCCAGTAAGTAAAGGCAAGACCATGTTCTGCCATTTTTGATAGGTTGGTGTGTTATGCCACAGGATTTGATCATTGCATCGTCGATATTGGCCGCTGATTTTAGCCGTATTGGTGAAGAGGTGCTGGCGGTAGATGAAGCCGGGGCGGACTGGATCCATCTTGATGTAATGGATGGGCATTTTGTACCGAATCTGACTTTTGGCCCGCCGCTGATTAAGGCCCTGCGCCGCCATAGCCAAAAGCCTTTTGATGCACATTTGATGGTGTCTAACCCAGATGCCTTGCTTGCTGATTATGCGGCCGCTGGGGCTGATCGGATCACTGTTCATGCCGAGGCATGCCCGCATCTTGACCGGAGTTTGGCGTCTATTCGTGAATTGGGATGCAAAGCCGGGGTGGCTGTTAACCCGCATAGCGGTGTTGATGATTTGGTGCATGTGCTTGACCGGCTTGACTTGATTCTTGTGATGACAGTGAACCCTGGATTTGGGGGGCAAGCCTTTATCGCGTCAATGAACGATAAAATTGCCCGGGTTAAATCACTGATCGGATCACGCAACATTGATATTCAGGTTGATGGTGGCATTACCGCCGCCACAACCGCGGCGGTGACCGCGGCGGGTGCCAATGTGTTGGTGGCGGGGTCTGCTATTTTCAAGGGGGATGACTCATCTGCCTATGCGGCCAATATTGCCGCCATCCGCAGTGCCAGTGCGCTGTAATCTGTTATGCCGCATGGTGATTACATAACGGGAATAATATAACGGGGATAATATGGGGTTATTGATCGACGGTAACTGGTCGACCGCCTGGTATGATACAGCCAAAACAGATGGGCGATTTGTCCGCGAGACGGCTAGTTTTCGTAACTGGGTTACCCCTGATGGTACAGCTGGCCCAACCGGCGAGGCTGGCTTTGCCGCCGAAAGCGGGCGCTATCATCTGTATATATCGCATGCCTGTCCATGGGCGCATCGCACCATTATTTTCCGGCATATAAAACAGCTTGCCAGCCATATATCAGTGTCGGTTGTGCATCCGCTGATGCTGGAAAATGGCTGGAGTTTTGATAAAGATACGCACGCAACTGGCGACCATTTATTTGGTAAAAATTTCCTGCATGAGGTGTATACATATGGCCACCCAAAGGCCAGTGGGCGGGTGACAGTGCCGGTGTTATGGGACAAACATAGCCAGAAAATCGTGTCGAATGAATCATCTGAAATCATCCGTATGTTTAATTCAGCTTTTAATGAATTGACCGGCAATCATGATGATTATTGGCCGGTGGCACTGCGCCATGACATTGAACATGTCAATCAGGATATTTACGACAATATTAATAATGGCGTGTACAAAGCGGGGTTTGCCACCAGTACAGCCGCCTATGAAGATGCGGTAGCGGCCCTGTTCGCCGCGCTTGACAGGATGGAAGCGCGCTTACACCGGCAAAGCTATTTGTTGGGGGCGCATATCACAGAGGCTGATTGGCGTTTTTTCACAACATTGGTACGGTTTGACCCAGTTTATGTGGGGCATTTTAAATGTAATATCCGCCGCATTGCAGATTATCCGGCCTTGTTTGGATATCTGCGCGATCTTTACCAGATGCCGGGCATTGCTGAAACTGTGGTGATGGATCACATCAAACAGCATTATTATCAAAGTCACCGCCAGATTAACCCGACTGGCATTGTGCCAGTGGGGCCTGTTCTTGACTATAGCGCGCCGCATGGGCGTGCGGCATTGGACTAGATATTTTATGATTTGGTGACGCCTGCCGGTTTTTTGCGCGGGTTTCGACCTAAATGCGTTTCACCGCGTTCAGCCGCTAGCTTGATCTGTTTTTGCCGCTCGGCAAATCTTGCGGCGCGTTGCGGGTCAAGGCTGGGTTTGCAATGCGGACAGCTCACCCCATCTTGATAATCATCACTTTTTAAATCGGCGTCTGACAGCGGCATGCGGCAGGCATGACACATATGATAGCTGCCGGGGCGCAAGCCATGATCAACAGCAACCCGTCCGTCAAAGACAAAACATTCACCATGCCATTTGCTCTGTTCTGCTGGCACTTCTTCAAAATATTTTAAAATGCCGCCTTTGAGGTGATACACCTCGTCAAAGCCAAAATCCTGCATCAGCGCTGTTGCCTTTTCGCACCGAATACCGCCGGTGCAATACATAGCCAGCTTTTTCGGGCGGGTGGCGTCTGGCTGTTTGGCTAGGTCGGCGGCCCAGCTTGGAAAATCGCGAAAATTAGTGGTTTGGGGATCAACCGCGCCATCAAACATACCAATGGCGGTTTCATAGCTATTGCGGGTATCGATCACCATCACATCCGGATCGCTGATCAAGGCGTTCCATTTGGCTGGTTCAACATAGGTGCCGGTGCGTTCTGCTGGTTTGATGTCGGGGCAGCCCATGGTCACGATTTCCCGCTTTAAGCGCACTTTCATCCGCAAAAATGGCTGTGCATCACTGGCAGAAAATTTCAGCGACAACCCGCTAAATCTGTAGTCATTTTGTAACCATGTCAGCACCGTTTCCATGGCCGGGACCGGCGCGGCAATTGTGCCGTTAATGCCCTCGTCAGCCAATAAAATAGTGCCGCAAACACCGGCCTTGTCACAGCAATCTTGAAGATGTTCACGCAATTGGGGGGCGTCATCCAATGACACAAATTTATACAGCGCGGCGACAACAAATTTGACGTCATTGCTGCGTTGGGCCAGCATCTGATGCATGATGTCGATATAGTCTGGCATTGGTGGTTGATACCCTGTTTTTTTAAAAACTTTTGCGGCAATTTAGCACCAGATTTTGTGAAATCCAAGATGCGCAAATCACTCGGCCATTGCCGGGTCACCCGCCCATACATCAGCCAGCCAGCTTTGCAAAAAACTGGGGCCAGCAAGACCAATCATAATATTGCGCAATCGGCCTCTGGCTCCGCCAAGTGCCATGATTTTGCCACTGATATCAGCTTTACGTACAACAGCAGAAACCGCGCTGGTACGTTGGCGGGCATAGCTGGCCAGCGCGTCATCAATGCTAGCGGCGGCGGTCAATGCTTGTTGCAGACTGGCCGCGTCCTGCAAGGCCTGACCCGCCCCTTGGGCAAGATGCGGCGGCATGATATGGGCGGCGTCACCAGCCAGCACCACCCGCCCACGCCGCCAACACAAAGGGCTGCCAGCTGGCGAAACAGATGTTTTCATCCATTGAAATTGACCCATTGCCAGTTTTTCAAAGAGCGGATTCGTTCCAAAAATTTTGGCCTGCCAATGGCTGTTGGCAAGCTGTGCTGACAAGGTAACAGCAAAATTAATGTGGCGGCCACCAGCAATCGGGTAATGCACCAGATGCGCCCCCTGGCCAAGCCATAGATTGCTGGCTGGCTGGGCAAAAACCGCTGGCAAATCGGCGGCGTCAATATCTGCCCGCATTGCCACGCGGCCTAAGTGGCTTATGGGGTGCCTCAATTCATCTGATGGCGCACCAGTGACCAGCCTTCGGCCAAGACCAGCGACACCATCTGCCGCAATCAGTGCCGCCGCCATTAGGCTCTGCCCATCATCAAGTACAAGGTCAACGCCGTCTTTATGCGGTACAGCTTGGCTGATCAAGGCGGGATGATGCGTGATGGCATGATGTTTGGCAACCACGCCGTGCAACAGATCAAGCAAATCAGCACGCCCGATGCTGGCATAGCGGTTTGCAAGGTTAAGGCGGGTCAAGGTAGCACCATTATTCAAATCGCGCACAATGATATGGTCAAGCTGGGTGGCACGTTTGATCGCGGCGTCAAACAGGCCAAGCTGGTCAAGTGCCTGCCAGCCATTGGGCGCAAGCTGGATGCCGCCAGCGGGCGGTGGTGACGCAAGATGACCGCATAATGTCACCTTGTGACCGGCATTGGCGGCGGCCAGCGCCGCGCTCATCCCGGCAATGCCGGTACCGCTGACGATGATTGTCATTCTGCGCACCTTTGAACCAAACAAAGTCAACCTTCATAAAAAAGCGACCACCGCACCGCCGAGTCCGGGGTTTGGTGATCGCTGATATGCTAGAGATAACAGCTCGCGCTTGCAACCAACCGCGACCGGTTGATGTTATTTTGTGTCTAAGGCTGCATCAAGTGATGCACGGAATTTATCGACGATTTCGTCAACATGTTTGCGTTCTGCGATAAAGGCCGGGGCGATAATCGCATTATCACCGGTAAATTTCACATGCAGACCATTCCAGAACATGGCTTTTTGCATTTGGCCACCGCGCCGCCCGGCAACGCCATCTGACACCAGTTCAACACCGGCCATCAGGCCAATGCCGCGGATATCAGCGACCAGCGGGTGATCTTGCAAGGTCCAGACAGCATCAAGGAAGTAATCTTCGAGTGCGGCGGCGCGTTCAAAAAGCCCCTCGCTTTCATAGATTTTTTGCGTGGCAATGCCAGCCGCACATGCCGCTGGGTGCGCCGAATAGGTATAGCCATGGAAAAATTCAATCGCATCTTCCGGTGCGGCATTGGTGACGGTGTTATAGATTTCATCAGTAACAGCCACACCCCCCATTGGAATGGCCCCGTTTGTCAGTGCCTTTGCCATGGTGATGATATCCGGTTTGACATTGAATTTTTGCGTGGCAAAGGCTGTCCCCATGCGACCAAAACCGGTGATGACCTCGTCAAACACCAGCAAAAATTCATGCTTTGTACAAATTTCGCGGATTTTTTCCAAATAACCAACAGGCGGTACCAATGTGCCAGTTGACCCGGCAACAGGTTCGATAAATACAGCCGCCAAAGTGCTGCCACCAAGGTTTTCAGCAATCCGTTCAAGATCCATGGCAAGTTCTGCCCCGGTCTTTGGCTGGCCCTTTGAAAACCGCTGGTCTTCCTGCCAAGTGTGACGGATCAGCGAAATATTTGGCAGGGTCAGGCCAAAGGTTTCGCGGTTGCGCACCATGCCGGCCAGTGACACGCCGCCCATATTGACCCCATGATAGGCGCGTTCACGGCTGATCAGCCGGTTGCGCTGAGCCTGTCCACGGGCGCGCTGATAGGCCAAAATAACCTTGATCGCTGTTTCGACTGATTCAGAACCAGAATTTGTGAAAAATACATGGTTGAAATCATCTGGTAAAATCCGGCAGACGCGCTCGGCCAGTTCAAAAGACCCCGGATGGCCAAGCTGGAAATGCGGGGTGTAATCATTTGTCAGCATTTGCTGATAGACAGCCTCGGCAATTTCGCGCCGACCATGTCCAAGCGGGGTGCAAAACAAGCCTGATGACCCGTCAATAACTTCGCCGCCTTTATAATCCCACAAATACATACCATCCGATTTCACCACAATACGCGGATTCTGTTTGAAATCACGGTTGGCGGTGAATGGCATCCAATGACTTTCAAGTGAATTTACGTCATATGACATAGGTTTGTTTCCTCTTTAAAACTGACCTTTTGCGGGGTCATCTGCCAATATTGTCAAGGGCCGCTTGGCCCAGGTTCGCTAGCACAAGCTGTTACCACAGCTTTTGTGCAACCACATCTGTAAAAAATGACTATTCAGAGCCATGCCACACCATGTCAAATAAGCCATGCTATTACAAGTTTCAGCACGCATACTCACATATTATCATGGCAAAAGCGACAAATGACAGCAAGCGCCCCGTATAGTACCAGTTGTGGCATTGACTAGTACCAGACAAACAGCTTCAATAGGCGCGATCAATATCGGTGCGGCCGGGTGACCCCGGGGCATGGCAAATGGGCGGTATTTCAAGTGAACGAACATTTAATCATCACATTGGATACAGCGTCTGGCATTAGTTTGCAGGCGCAAATCCGGCAATCGGTTGTTGAGGCGATTTTAGGCCACTCAATTTTGCCGGGCGACAAGCTGCCGTCCAGCCGGGCCTTGGCCAAACAATTAAAAGTGTCACGCAACACGGTGATATTGGCATATCAGGCATTGGTGGATACTGGCTATTTGCGGCCACGTGAACGGTCTGGCTATGTGGTCAGTGATGAAGCGCCAATCACCCGTCTTGTCGATACCCCCGGCGATCAGCCCCCCATCGGTGACGATGGTCATTTGACCGATTATCAGCATGTCATAGCCAATAACCGGAAAAGCCAAATCGATTGGGATCAGAAATTGGTCGATTCCTATAGCTATATCCGGCCCGTGCAAAAGCCGGTCAATTGGCGGGAATTTCCCTTTCCCTTTGTCTATGGGCAGGTTGATGACGAATTATTTTCGCATTCAGAATGGCGTGATTGCGCGCGTCAGGCCCTCGGCATGCGCAATTTCAGCAGCATGGCAGGTGATTTTGGCCAGCATGATGATTCAATGCTGGTCAATTATATATGTTCACGCAGTCTGCCGCGCCGCGGGATAAAAGCCCGCCCGGAACAGATTTTGGTAACGCTGGGGGCGCAAAATGCACTGTATCTTATCGCGCAATTGCTTGTTGACGCGCAAAAGCGCGTGGTGATTGAAAATCCATCCTATCCTGATTTGCGCGATATATTGCTGCAACGCACCCGCCATATTATGCATCTTGATGTGGATGCTGGCGGCTTGGTGCTGGATGAACAGGTTTTGCAAAAAACTGATGCGGTATTTATCACCCCCAGCCATCAATGCCCGACAACCTGTACCATGCCAGCAGATCGCCGCCGACAGCTTTTGGATATGGCAAACCAGCATGATTTTCTGATTGTTGAAGATGATTATGAATTTGAGATGAATTTTCTGGAATCGCCCACACCGGCATTGAAAAGTCAGGATCGTGATGGCCGCGTGATTTATGTTGGCAGCTTGTCAAAATCCGTTTTTCCGGGCTTGCGGCTTGGATATATGGTGGCGCCCAAACCGGTCATAAAACAGGCACGCGCCCTGCGCCATTTGATTTTGCGCCATCCGCCCGGCCATGCCCAGCGCACCTTGGCCTATTTTATGGCACTTGGGCATTATGATGCACAAATCAGGCGGTTGCGCCGACATCTTGCCGAACGGCGGCGGGTGTTACAAAAGGCGATGGATAGCGAACCATTATTGTCTCAAACAGCGTCGCATTTTGGTGGCACCAGTTTTTGGGTGCATGGGCCAGAATGGCTGGATTCACGGCGACTGGCAGAACGCGCCATGGCCGAAGGTGTGTTAATTGAACCGGGCGATGTGTTTTTCCGTTCCGAAGCGGCACCGTTGAATTATTTCAGATTATCCTATTCGGCAATTTCCGCCGATCATATTGCCGAGGGATTCAAGCGGCTCGCAAGCACGCTCAACGCCTTAGCAACAAAGACACAAGAATAGAAATGTTCAGCACTAGCTTTAGCTTTGAACATTTTTAACCAACGCCAAAGTCAGTTTGCATAGTTCATTCAAGAGTTCATCGTCAGACACATTGTTTTCAATAACCTTTACCAGCGGCTGGATGCTCTCTGGACGGTAATCAAGCCCACGGTTTTTTGGCCTAAAGTTTTGATTGATGTCTTTGATGAAGTAGAAAGGTTCTGGCCGCAAATGATCGCCAGCACTAAAACCCACTATTATTTTTTGCCCAGTCGTTTCAGAGGAAAAAGCCGTATATTCAAGGGTAAAAGTTTCTGGCTCGAGCGCTATTTTATTTGGCTGATGCAAGAGAGACTTAATTGGTGCCAACAATGATGGAATACGGTGAAACAAGCGCACACTTTTCAACAAAGAAACATGAAGAGCCTCAAGTTCATTGTTGTAAAGGGAAGCGTTATGATCTTGCGTATCACCCATCAGCATAAACGGGGAGTCAAAAGGTAAGGCTGTGGAAAACTTTGATTGGTCTAAATCTCTGTGAAGCAGTTCTACCAAATACCAAGCCTCGGCAAAGGCTGGTGTTCTATCATCAAAACAAAAACTATGCGGAACCTTTACGCCATTTTCACAAAAATATATTTCCAGTTCACGAATATTTAGACCAATTTGAAACTGTTTTTCGAAATAGCGAGTTCGGAAGTCTTGGGAATCGCCAACCCACAAGAGACTTAGATGCTGGTTTTGTGGCATATCCTCAAGGAAGCTGTTAGCTCCTCTGGCTACCCAAAATAAGGCATTATGTGCCTCGACACATGCGTCTCGAAACTGCTTGGTATTAAAGATTTTTGAATCGGGCCAGAATGCTGATTGGCTCAAAGGTATCTCACTTCCAATATAACTCTGCAGTCTTACCACTCATCGTCGTCATCATCTTCAAAAAAAGTTGATTCATCAATATCGTCGTCTTCATCAAACGCATATTCAAGCTGTTCTGTTACGTAAACCATGATGTTGTCATCTTCGACTTTGACGTCATAGGTTTTAAGCGGTAGCTCGGCTTCATCTTGAAGCTCTAGAGTCTCTAGGTTCCAGGACCATAGATGTTTTGTGCAAGTTAGCTTGCATCCGATGACCAACCCGGATTCGTCCAGAGGTTCTTCCAAATGAGGGCAAACCGGGGGAATGGCAACATAGCCATTTTTGTGGTGCGCAACTGCGATTGGAATGCCCCCGCCTATTCGGGCCCAAACCTTTTTAATTGAACCCACTGGAATTTCGCTCTTTTCACAAACCTTTGTCCAAGCCATTGCCTACTCTCTTTGACTTCTTTGTTGGTTGAATGTCCAAGGTGCAAGCACCGCCATACCTATTTAAAGGGGCCAATGCGAACCTTTATCAAGACGTCTGTTGTCAAGCTTTGTCTCACGATTAGTGAATCTAGGAACACCATTAACGATAGAAAATTCGTCAACATATTTTCCGATCACGAAAAGACGGCTCTCGCCGGAGTCGAGGTGCGAGTTAATACCATCAAGCATATTCTGATATATTGTGACCGAACTAACCGCGGTCGCAGATTTGCCGTCATCTGAAATATCGATCGAATAAACCGAGGTGTGTCGATGTAACGGTGAGTGATCAGTATTGTGCTTTGGAAGCATATCCATCAGCCCAATCAACTCTTTTTTATCACCACTAAAATAAGTCATCTTTTTATTAATTTCTGGGCTGAAAGAGGTGATCGCATATGTAAAGGTCTCGTCACAAAGCTCAAACCACGCCGACCAATTATTTTCGTCTAACGCGAGAGTTGCTTTATAGATTGTTTTTTCAATTTTTCTTTCCAAATCGAGCATAGAATTATCTTTCATTGTTTTCTTCCAGTTTGTGTAAGTCTCTGTTTTTCTGTTAACTAGTGATCGCTCTCTACACACCGAGGAGCAATATCAGGACCGTCCTCCACCACTATCGACAGGTGAATAAGATGGTTTGCTTATTTGTTTAGGATCAGGAAACCGTTTCGTATCGAGACACTGTCTGGCTTCCATGTACGTTGCCGGGTCATTGACCACTTCGACTGCCACCAGTTCGTCTCCACGGTAGCTCCAAAATGATACAGCACCGTCACGCTTTCCGGGCCTCTCAACTTGATAGACGCTATCGTCTTGAACAGGCACGATTCCAACAGACTGAAGCTTTGCATCATATTGATCTGACCAAAACCAGGGGGTTTGTATATTTGGGCTATCTGCGCCTGTGATCGCGGCAGCGGCTATGGCTGCCGTTTCTTGGGCATTGTGGACTGACTCAACTGCAATATTTTGCTCGCGTCGGAGTGCAACATCCCCAATGGCAAAGATATCTTCATTGCTGGTTTGCATTTCATTGTTAACCAAGATAGCCCCGCCATTGCTAAATTGTGTTTCTAAGCCGGCATCTGAGGCAAGCTGGCTATCTGGATAAACGCCGATACCCGTTATCAACATTTCTCCCTCTATAACTCTGCCGTCAGATAAGGTCACACTGTGAAAAATTCCGTCTTCTTGGTTAACGCTTTCAACGCCAACGCCGGTAATGACAGTGACACCATTATCCACATGTAATTTGTGAAGATGTTCAGCGAGCGGTTTGCTTGCAACTCTGGCAAGAATTCTCTCACCAGCCTCGATCACTGTTATTTCCATTCCTTTTTTGCGAAGTGACGATGCAACCTCTAGGCCGATATATCCGCCTCCAATAATCACAACCGAGTCTGAATTATTTGCGGTTTGACGGATTGCGTTTGCATCAGCTGGTTGGCGCAAAACAAAGGCGTTACCTATGCCTTTTGAACTTGGCAATTCCTTTGGAACCGCACCACTTGCGATAACCAACTTGTCATATTTTATAACGTCGCCATTGTTGACCGTGATTGTTTTTTCGTCTTTGTCAATTTTGTGAACTGTGCTTTGCGTTTTTAGTCTGACTTTATTGGCTTTGTACCATTTTTTTTGTCTAAGTAATGACTTTGACTCTACCGATTCGCCGCCACCGAGCAGGAAGCCTTTAGATAATGGTGGACGCTCCATTGGTCCACCGACTTGCTTGTCGAATATTGAAATATTGCCAACAAAACCATGCTTGCGAAGCCGGTCGGCCAATGATATGCCCGCGTGACTGGCTCCGATCACCACAACATGTGGTCCAGTGATTGATTCGTTAGCTTCAAGGCTACTATCTTTGTCCGCACTGTCTTTTTCAGTTATGCGCTGAAGCCCCTCTGGGTGGGTACCCATCCACATTGACCACTCATCCAAATAATGTTCTGAAAGAAAATTATTTTCTGAGTTTTCTTGCAAGCCGGTGGCTGGAATCCGAAAGGGGCCATGATTTAGGTTATAATATTTCGCCCGCACATCTCGATCTGTTTTGCTTTCTCCCTGCGGTGCCAGACCGCGGTGTTCTATCATTATGCGGTTTGTATCTACAGGCGTCACTACCGTTACGTTAAGTACTGGACCACTTAAATCAAAAACATAACCGGGAAAAAGATGAACTTTTGTTGTCGCTTTGGAGTCTGGGCTGGGAAAGTCTGTTGACACATTCTGTTTTTTAACGTCAGCCTCATTTCTGGTGATCGTGCAATGTCCGTAATCGAATACAGCCCCATCTTTTTCGGCGTTCAAAAATTGCAGAGCTTCCGCCTTGTAACCATGTTCAACATATTCTTTATGATAGTGAACCACCTCAAGGGGCACAGAATTAAGTTGTTCTTCGATAGCACTAAGCGCAGGTCCGGCCCATTCTTCGAGCATTGAAACCGGTTGGTCATTCATATTGACCCAGACGAAACCACCATAATTCACAATACAACGGAGACGCCGAAGCCCCGCGTCATCCTTTGAAAACCTCTCTTGATAACCCTCTTTCTCGCGGGCGACATATACACAATTGCCACGCATATCAAATTGCCAAGCATGGAACATGCAGGTAATTCTTTTGGGATTCCCAGATGCCTGACCCTCTAGGAAACTACCCTGCGGGCGCCTTTCGATTAACATCCCGCGGTGGGGGCAAACATTTAGAAGTGCGTTGATTTTCCCATCTGGGGCTCTGCATATGATTATATTTTCATTGCCAATACTCGCAGTTCTAAAGTCATAGGGCTCTGGCAATTCTGACTCATGGCAGACTGGTACCCAAGCGTTTCTAAATATTTTGGCCTGCTCCTCGATAAAATCCCGGTCGAGGGGGTTGACCGCTATTTTTTTTGACATGCCTGCCGTGCATTGATCCTGTACGGTCGCATCCGCTTTCGATTCAAAGTCCATTAGTTTCACCCATTTTTCAGAAAACGCCTCTTATTCTTATTCGGCTAGGATCAGTTGACAACAATCGAAGCAATCGCATCTTGCTATCACTTGATTGGTTCAATGAATAAGCAAATCACTTGATAGTCTGTGCAAATCAAAACTAGGATTTTTATAGCAGGACGCAACAAGCTTGCATTTAGACTGACGCGACTAAGCGTCGTTTGGGTTTGGTAGTACAAGAGCTTCTCGTTGTGGGTTGGTACCACGCCGCTCGGAACCGAGAAAGTTTCAACTCAAACTATGTTAAACAAACCGATCGGGAGGATCATATGAAAAACTTTATAACAACTGCCCTTAAAGTGACCGCATCAGCAGCTGTCATCATGGGTGCTACAGCGGCAAACGCGACTGTAGATTTTGGTAAGCCAGGTGAAAAGGTAGACCTTGTCATTGGCTATCAGCCCTACTACACAGAGTCATGGACTGGTGTCGTCAACAATGGCAAGGCCTTTTGGAAAAAGCATCTGCCTGCAGGGTCAACTGCCGAGTTTCAGGTGGGGCTTCAAGGGTCTGTTATTGTGAATGCGATGGCAGGCGAAAAACAGCATATTGGTTATATGGGTGATATGCCAGCTATCGCCTCGACATTTAAATATCTGCCAGAGCGCGGTGGCACAGACATTAGGATTGTAGCGGCTCTTGGCACTTCCAAGCAGCAGTGCAACATATTTCTTGTGCGGAATGACGCGCCTCAGTTCGCCAACGGTGTAGATGCGGTTAAGTGGATGGACGGCAAAGTGACATCCGCTCCGCATGGCGCATGCACCGACCGGTTTGCGCAGCTTGCGTTTAAATCTGCTGGTATCAAGCCAGCAAAATATCTCAACCAAAACATCGAGGTGATCACCACAAACTTCCGTGCCGGAAAGCTAGATGCTGCTGCTATCTGGGAACCTACTGCAACAAAGATGGTGAAATCTGGTATTGCACGCAGAGCCGCCTCTGGTGAAGATTTTGGCGCGCAAGATGGTGCATTCATGGTGATGTTGAATGACTTAATCCAGCAGCGTCCAGACGTGGTAGAGGCATGGCTGGAAGCCGAATTGGATGCCCAGGAGTTTGTTGCAAACCCTGCCAACGCTGATGCGGTTGCCGCTATGGCTGAGGCGCAGACTGAGCAAATTGACCGGGCGACTCTAAAGGCAAGCCTGTACGATTCACCAATTGCTGGTAGCACTAAGCTCCAGTTGGATTTTGTGATCAGTGATGATGCGAAGTCACTTCTTCGGGACGCCACTGCGTTTTTGTACAGCCTTGAGAAAAAGCCTGCAGCTGCTCCGCAGATCAGGCCTGAGGGTGTGATGCCAGAGTTCGCTGAACGTGTGCTGGCACGTCGTGGTCTAAAGACCCCAGTTGGTCGCGTGGTTGCGCCATAAATCCTCCAAGAAAGTGGGCAGGGCGTCTGATACGTCCTGCCCACCTCATCAAACACATCAAAATAATACTTAATTTCACATCGAATTCGGAGACGCGCAATGGGTCAAGTTTCAGCAGCTCGAGAACAATCACACAATAAGCCAGAAGGCATTGAGTTGTTTTTGCTGCGATTGAAGAAAAAGGTGTGTAGCGTCGACCCCTATTTAACATTCGCAGGCATCGGATTGTGGCTGTTTGTGTATTGGGTGCTTTGCGAGGGGCTCGAAATATGGCGCTTCAACAAGCTGCCAGGCCCGGTTGCGATCTCGAAAGATTGGTTTTCTACGACCCCTTTTCAGGGTATTTCGATATTCACCGAAACTTACTATGATCATATTAGGGTGAGTTGCCAGAGAATTCTCATTGCATTTGGGTTAGCCACGGGTCTTGGCGTTCCTCTCGGGCTTTTCATGGGGTGGTCAAGGCCAATCCGCGACTACATATTTCCAATCATTGAAACACTACGCCCAATCCCTATTTTGGCATGGGTTCCACTCTCAATCCTGTTGCTCCCCGGTTTCGAAGGACCGGTTATCTTCCTTGCAACATTGGCATCATTTTTTGTCACCACACTTAATGCGATGCTCGGGGTAGATTCAATCGATGAAGAGTATTTTCGAGCAGCGGGCTGTCTCGGCTCGTCTCGGTGGGATGTGTTTAGGCATGTTGTAGTCCCAGGTGCGTTGCCATTTATCTTTACTGGCCTCCAAATTTCAATTGGCGTGGCGTGGTTTTCACTGGTGGCAGCTGAAATGGTTTCGGGTGATTTAGGACTTGGTTACTTGATCGTTGACGCTTACATGAACAACGTCACGGTTCCAATGGTTATCGCGATGATTACTCTTGGATTTATTGGGTATTTTAGCTCTGCCTGCGTGCGCGCGTTAGGTAACAAATTGATGGCGTGGCATGTCAAAGAGTTAGCTCAGCAAGGCCGTTAATCTTCAAACCCACTTAAATTAAGGTTTTTAGGAAAAAGGATAATGGTAAAAAAATCCCAGAAAAAAGAAAAAACAGGCGCTCTAAGCATCAAAAATGTCACCAAAATTTATGACCCGTCTGGTGTCAATGTGAAAGCAGTTGATGACTGCTCTATGGAGATAGCTGGCGGTGAGGTGTGTATGATCGTTGGCCCCTCTGGTTGTGGTAAAACTACCCTGCTGAACGCCATTGCTGGTTTCCATTCGATTACCGAAGGGAGCATCCATCTCGATGGTGAGTTATTGTGTGGTCCAGGAAAGCCCAAGGCTGAACAAAGTGCTGAGAGAATGGTGGTTTTCCAGCATGGGGCATTGTTTCCGTGGAAAACACTTCAAGAGAATGTGGCCTATGGACCTACAGTACAGCGTGCTATGTCGTCTGCTGAAGCTTTAGACAAAGCGGGTCAAATGCTTGCTGAGGCAGGCCTTGGGCAGTTCATAAAGAAATACCCTGGTGAGGTTTCATCAGGCATGGCACGACGTGCAGAGATTGTTCGGGCACTCATAAACGATCCAAAGGTGTTGCTGCTAGATGAGCCTTATCGGGCGATGGACGCCTTGACCAAGCAAATAATGCATGAATCCTTACTTGAGACATATGACCGAACTGGTGTGACGATTTTCTTCATTACACATGATTTGGAGGAGGCAATTTTTCTTGGCGATAAAGTTCACGTTGTGACAACACGACCCTGTCAATTGAAAAAGACAGTTGAAGTGAACATCCCGAGGCCGCGCTCATTTGAAACGCAATCATCAGAGGAATTCAGGCGATTACTTGAGGAAGTCAATGAGGCTGTTCACGAAGAAGCGGTCAAGGCGTTTCAGGCTGGTGAAAGGGAAATGGCATAATTTTTACGGGTGTAAATTAAACATCTCGTCAATAAGGGTAGAAAAACAAAATGAGCACCATTAGCAATTTGTTCGGTAACACAACAGCCCGTCGCGGCATTGGATCCTTGATCGGCTTTGTCATAATTTGGCACATAGGCGCGATGATTGATGACTGGACGGGGTATGACCTATTAGGAATTGGGTTAGTGCCCCCACCGGGCGATGTATTCGCCGCATTTCTGGGTGTGATACCAAAAGCTGGTTATTGGATGAGTTGGGTATCAAGCTTCAGTCGTGTTGTCACGGGGTTCTTAGTTGCGATGATAATTGGTATTCCATTTGGGTTGATGCTTGCTGTGAACCGATATTTTCGCGGCATATTCTTTCCGCCTTTCGAAATACTTCGCCCAATCCCGCCTCTTGCGTGGGTTCCAGCGTCTTTGATTTTCTGGCCAACAAACGAAATGTCGATCGCTTTTGTAACCTTTCTGGGTGCATTTTTCACAATTGTGATCAATGTGTTGGGTGGCGCGCGTAGTATAGACATCAGCTACTTGCGAGCAGCCCAATCGATGGGGGCAACACAATTTGATTTGTTTTGGAAAATCGTTTTGCCGGGCACGTTACCCTCAATTTTCACCGGCGCAGCTGTCGGTATGGGTATCACATGGGAAGTTGTTCTCGCGGCTGAGATGATTTCCGGCGGCGGAACCCAAGGTGGTGGCGGTTTGGGCTTCTTTATATGGAACTCATATATGGGGGGCTCTTTGGAGCAAATTGTTGTTGGCATGATTTCTATTGGTATTGCCGGCTACCTATGTTCAAGCGCAATCCGTAAAATTGGATATTATTTTATGCCATGGCGTCGTCTTTTCTGATGGAGTGCGTCGGAAAAAATGAGTGCAACCATAAATCTTATTGGTGAGGTTTAAGATGAACCCGAACAAAACAGCGACTAAAACTAGTGAAAGCAAAAATGCCAAGAAGCTGGAGAGTGCTCGTGTGGAAATGAAGGGCGTCTCAAAGTCATATGGCGAAGATTGGGACGCTGAGGAAGTAATTAAAAACATATCTGTTGATTTTCCAGCAGGGGAACTCACTGTTATTGTTGGTCCTTCCGGTTGTGGAAAGTCGACACTCGTTAACCTTTTGGCTGGGTTCGAAAAGCCTGATACCGGTCAAGTGACCATTGATGGTGAGATAGTCACAGGACCTGCAAAGGACCGCATGGTAGTGTTTCAAGAAACGGCATTGATTCCGTGGCAAACCACCCTTGAGAATGTGACTTTTGGACCAAAAATGCGCGGTGACAAACAAGGCGCATCACTAAACAAAGAAGCTGAGGAACTATTAATTAAAGTGGGCCTTGGTGAGTTTATGCATAAGTACCCCATTCAGCTATCGGGCGGCATGCAGAGGCGAGCTGAATTGGCAAGAGCGCTTATAAATGAGCCGACTGTTATGATTATGGACGAGCCTTTCCGTGGACTTGACGCGATGTCACGAAGTCTCATGCAGGAGTTTTTTCTGCAACTTTTTGAGGAAAACCAGAAAACGAATATATTTGTTACCTCAGAAATTGATGAGGCGATTTTTTTGGCTGATAATCTTGTCATACTGTCAAATAAACCAACCACTGTTCAAACTGTTATAAAAATTGATCTGCCTCGACCGAGGAACTATAAGATGCTCACTTCGGCCAAGGCATTCAAATACAGAAAACAAGCGATGGAATTGCTTCATGGTGAGGCAATGAAGAGCTTTGCTGTTTCGAAATAGAAAATTGCATGTTTCTGCGGTTTTGCTTGTGCTGTTTTACATGGACGATGGCCCTTGATTGAGCTTCTTCATTTGACAACATCAAAACCCGTAGTGGTATCACTTGCCATTGTTGGTGCCATCTTGGCCACATTCGCACCGGGTATTGGCCGTATCCTTGTCATTTTTCTCACAGCAGAAAACACGCCAAAGCGTGTGTCAATATTGAACAGAAATACAAAAATCTTTTTATGGTTTGGCTATATGATCATGTTTTTAAGCATTTTCCTGTTCATTGTGTCTGGGTTTATTGTTGATTTGTCTTAACATTTAAATTGCAGTGGCTTAGTTGATGATCAAATTAAATGTTTTTGGCCTATCAAAATTCTATGGAGATAAGCTGGCGCTGGACGATGTAGCTTTTAGTGCAGATGCTGGTGATTTTATTGGATTGCTCGGCGCAAATGGTGCTGGTAAGTCAACATTAATTAAGTGTTTGTCAGGTGTGCTTACCCCTAGCGGCGGTGATGCAAGGCTAAATGGGCATTCCATTGTGACAAGCAGAAAGTGGTGCCAACATCAGATTGGCTATTTACCTGAGTCGCCATCTGGTTTTGAAGATTTGACTGTCGCTGAATTTCTCAAATTTTCAGCCACTTCGCATGGCCTTTCTGGCCGCATTCGCAATCAGTCAGTTTCAAAGGTTTGTGAGGAATTGCAGCTTGATTCAATATTTGGATCGCGGCTGGCTGATTTATCTAAAGGGTTGAGGCAAAGAGTTTGGCTCGCGCAAGCTCTGGTGCATAATCCACCTATCTTGTTTCTTGATGAACCGACAGACGGTTTGGATCCAGTCCAAAAAGTTGCGTTGAGGCGTCACATACTCTCAATCGCCAAAAATAAAATTGTTTTGATGTCTACCCACATTCTTGAAGAGGCGGAAGCTATGTGCGGGCGGTTGTTGATTATGAATGCAGGTCGTATTGTAACGGATGGAGCCATTCAAACCTTTTTGGATCCAGCAGGGCAGCTTGAAAGTTCTGTAATAAATTACGCGAGTTAGGGTGGCATTGAACTAAAATATCAGAAATGGTCTGACACGTGAGTCCAAGAAATATTCAGATAATTCTTTTTTATGAACTCAATTTGAGAAGTTATTCTACTTCGACAGCTATATTCATATCTGGTTTTTTAACGCTCTTGACTGTTTGCATCTTTTTTGTCGGGCATTTTCTGGACTCTAATCTTGCGACTTTATCCCTCCAGTGGACTTTTCTACCGTGGCTGTCGGTTTTTTTTCTTCCAGCACTAGGGATGAGAGCCTTTGGGAGCAAAAAAGTAGCAAGTGATATGAACTTGCTGTTGTCTTACCCATTTTCACCATTGGAGATTGTTTTAGGAAAGTGGTTATCTGGCTTGATTGTTCTTGGCTTGATGCTGGCTTTCACTTTTCCATTGGTTATAACAATTGGTTTCTTGGGTGATCCAGATTGGGGCGCCGTATTATCAGGCTATATTGGATCGTTTTTCACGCTTGCCTTGATGTATGCCGTCGCCATTTTGTCCAGTGCAATTTCTAAAGACGAAGTTAGTTCCTTTTTACTAGGATCTTGCTCATTGTTTATTCTTGTCATTTTAGATTTTAATTCTCTGCAATTTACTTCATTGCCTGAGTTCTTGGAGCAAATAAGTCGCTACACATTCCTTGCGAGCCCGGTGCATTGGCTAGACGAGTGTGCGACAGGAAAATTAAGTCTCTCATCACTTTTTTATTTTATAGGTCTAACGAGCCTTTGCATTTGCCTTGCTTGTCTGCAACTCAACGGGTATCGGCAAACAACAAAACTAACGTCTTTTTATCCTATTGGTGGTGTGATCGGTTTATTTGTTTGTGCTGGGTTGACTGGACTAATAGCCAATTCACTAGACAATTTTGGCTTAAAATTAGATTTAACAGATACTCAGGAATACACGTTTAGTCCTAAGACTCTGGAGCTTGCTCATAACTCCTCACATGGAACAAACATTGAGCTATATATTAGCGCTGATAAAAGTCAGATTCCCCTCAAAATTATTAAGCACATGGACCGTGTGGAACGTGCCATAAAAGCGCTTGAGGTGGCCAGCAAAGGAAAAATTTTTGCGTCAGTTAAGAGACTTCAAGTTGACAGTCGGCAGGCCGATGAAGCGGAAAGCAGGGGCATCATCCGGGTGCCTTTGTCATCTGGAGATGAATTTTACTTTGGCGCAGTTTTCAGCAATAAAGACCGTTCATTAACATCTGGGTATATAGATTCTGCGCATGCGGCATCGTTGGAATATGACCTTGCCCTCCAGCTCAGCAACCTACAGCGCGCTCAACCACCAAAGGTGGCTTTACTGTCATCTGTCTTAAAGCCTTCAAATGTAAATTTGCCGCATCCCGGGCTTTCAGTGATAGAAGACCTAAAGCGCCAATATGACCTGTCCATCCTTCCTTATTTTGCCGAAGGTTTTGAGGAGGAATATGATGTATTGATTATCTTAGACGCGCCAATCATTCGACAAGCGATGATCAAAGCCATAGATAAGCATATCCAGTTGGGCAAAAGCGCCATAATAATGCTTGATCCCTTTCAGCGGATGAATGAGGCAAATGCTAGGTTAGACCTTGAAAGCTCAAAGAACGGAGAAATTAATTCGATTGTCGATCTTTTGAATTTCTATGGAATAGAATTTTCAAAAGATACTGTTATCGGTGACTTTGAAAATGCTACCAGTGTAGAGACAGGAAATGGCAGAAATTTCACTTATCCATATTGGTTACGATTGCTCAAAACAAACATGGCGAAAGATGAACCTGTTTCGGCAAATCTAAATGAACTTTTGTTTGCTGAGGCGGGTTTCTTTGGTGTAGGGAACACGTCACTAAATCTAAAGCCAATCGTCACAACAAGCAGGCAAATCTCAACGACAAATCGTCGGTTGTTTGGCGCAAAGAGTACACAAGAGCTTGCGATGCAGTTTGCTGGCCAAGAGCAAGAGCCAAAAATTATTGTTGGTAGAGTTAATGATGGATTGCCTTCGCCATTCGCTGATCAAAATTTTGCCCATCTTGATCTACAGACTTCGTTGGTGCTGGTTGCAGACACTGATTGGCTATATGATGGTTTCAGCAAAATTGCTGGAGGCCCAGAGGTTTCGGCAACCTCGAGACCGATAAATGACAACCATGATTTTTTCTTAAATTTGGTCGAACTATCTGTAGGCTCCCAAAGCTTGACAGAAATTAGATCGAGAAAAAGCCCGGTGAGAGCTTTTACAAAGATTGAAGACATGTTGTTTGAAAGCCGTGAAAAACATCAAGCAAAAGAGGTGGAATTTGCCTCAAACATAAATTCGGCCGAAGAGAACATTCGGAAATTTTTCGAATTGGCCAATGTAAGATCGGTAAATGATTTACCTGAAGAGGTCAAAGCTCAGGTCCTCAAAATTCGAGAAATGATTTATCCACTGAAAAATGAACTCAGAAAAATAAGGCTGCAGATTAGGCAAGAGGTTCATGAACTGTTTCAGATCATAACTCTGTTGAATCTCCTCGCTGGACCAGTGTTCTCCTTCATCGCTCTTGTGATCATGCGAATTTCTAGAAGACGCACCCTGCGGCCCCAAATCGGCTAATGGGGATTAAGTTTGCTAATCCACGATCTAGTCCGATCGTCTCAATTCACCAGGAATTGGGGGCTGAGTTTTTTGTCTGGAACCAAATGCTGGTTCCAAAAAAATACAGCCATGATGTGACGGGTGAACACTTGGCTGTCCGGACATCATCCGGCCTCACTGACATGTCAGGCATAAAAAAATTCTGGATCAAAGGAGCAGATGCTTCCCAAGTTTTGGATTTTTTAATCACCAGAGATTGCAGTCAAATAAAACCGGGGGCCGCTGTTTATTCAGCCCTATTGAATAATAATGGATACCTCATCGAAGATGCGATCGTTTTTCGGCTCTCACCCAAAGAGAGTGAACACTACGATGCCTCCTGGCTTATCTGCTTTGGCGACGGCTTTGGCGCGGACCATTTTGAGAAATCCTTGCTGGGTATGGACGTGAGGGTGCGGGTTGATGACGTCACAGCTTGTCTAATGTTACAAGGGCCAAATGCAGAAGTGGTTTTAACCGAGGCAATTTCATCTGTGACTGTTGCCCAACTTGGTCGCTTCGAACATGCGTTATTTTCTGTTCAAGGCTCTGACGTAATGATAGCCAGGACCAGCTATTCAGGTGAAGATGGGTTTGAGATTTTTGCTGGACCTACAGAAGCAAAAAACATTTGGACACAATTTGTTTCCTTGGGGGCTAGGCCAGTTGGATTTGACGCGCTCGATATTGCCAGAATCGAGGCTGGACTTTTGTTTTTTGGTCGCGATATGACAGGGGCTGAAACACCAACCGAACTTGGACTTGATTTTATCGTTGACCTCTCAAAAAGAGACTTTCGTGGTAAAGCCGAACTGCTTAGAAAGAGACAAGCGCCGAGGTTTAGGACTGTCGGTGTGGCTCTTGATGGGTTTGATCCGCTCTGTGGAAGAGCCTCTGTCTGGATGGGTGGCGTCTTGGTTGGCCGTGTCTCTAGTTATGCTGTGAGTGAATGGCTTGGCAAGACAGTTGCGATAGCCCAAATTAAATCAGAATTAGCTGTAAATGGGCAAGAAATTAACGTTTTTGATGAAGGTTGTTTTTCGGCTGAAGGCCGTACCGGAGTAGTTTGTCCTCGCCATTTTTATAGAAATTTCTAAACATCGAAGGTGGTGGGCGTTTCAATTTATGAATCGCGAATTTAAAATTTCAAATAAAGTACTTAGGACAATGCCGCGAGTGCGACGGCAGCAAGTCTTGCTTCAGGTGGGTCGGAACGACTGGTTAACACGATTGGCACAGCTCCTCCTATAACCAAACCTGCAGCCAAACCTCCAGCGCACCAAACAAGAGATTTGAATAGAATATTTCCTGAGACGATGTCTGGAACAACAAGAGCGTCAGCCTTGCCAGCAACTGGATTTGTCACACCTTTCTCGGCGGTTGCTTTGGGTGATATTGCAAGATCGAAAGACAGCGGGCCAAAAAAATCTGCGTTGTTGTCCTTCTGACCTGCCAAACTCGCAATTTTGACTGCCTCTGCACTCGATGGCATGGTGGGCAATATGCTTTCAGTAGCCGATAAAATTGCTATTTTAGGCCGTTCAACACCAAGTTTTCGGCACATTTGAGCCATCGACAAGGCTGCCTCGACGCGTGTATCAATGTCTGGTGCAATATTTATAGCCGCATCACTTATTAATAATGGCCGTCCCCCTTTTGGCGGGATCATTACAAAAACATGAACAAGCCTTCGACCAACTCGTATTCCTGACTCTTTTTTTACAAGGCCGCCCATAAACACGTCAGTATGCAAATGGCCCTTTAGCAACCCAGCAACACCACCCAGCTTAAATCGGTTGACTGAGGCTGTAATCGCCTCCTCCTCTCCACTGGTATCGATAATCTCAATATTTTTGAGGGACCAGTTTATCTGTTTGGCGTCGCGCTCAATCAACTCCTTTTCACCAACCAAAATCGGGTTGATTAGGCGATAGGCATGGGCCTTTTGCGCAGTTTCAAGGACGGTTGATCCTGTCGCACGTACAATTATAAAATCTTTTGGATTGGAAGTCCTTGCTTGTTTAATAAGAGCTTCTGGATGGTTCACTGGCCCATTGTGTAGGAAACCACTTCCTAGTTCTGTGTTTGCTTCTTTTGGCATGGGATTGTTCCGTTAATCCGTTTGAATCTATGTTTGGTGGACTCTTTTCGCTTTTTTATTTTTTTGCTGTGTCGTTCTGCAGCTCTTTAAATGCTCTGGAAAGTGCGTAAATATTCTGCTTAGTGAACTGAATTTTAGCGATCTGAATGAAAAAATTTGTGCAGATAAAATTAGACCCTAGCTATTAGCCCATTTATGCTCATTGGAGCAACCATGATTGACAAATATCGAAATGGTCACAATATTTGTAATGTAAATGATAATTGCCGGAAAGTTGAGTCATCAGGCAAGTGTCATATATTGTTTAGGAGTTGGAAATGGCGCCAAGAAATCACAAAAACTGGCTGAGCACACCTAAAGTCGAATTCATCTCAAGCGAATGCTACAACAACCACAGCATTTACCAGCAAGAGATTGAACAAATTTTTTCCAAGGTATGGGTTCCAGTTTGCCACAAGAGCGAAATGGCAAATAAGGGCGATTTTCGGTCTGCTCAGATTGCCCATCAAAACGTGGTTGCGGTGAACAGAGGCGATTTGGTTGAAGCGTTTTTGTGTCCCTCGATCGACCGTCCCTCAGGTAACGGTATTGACACTGACGGTCTGCAGAAGCTGCACAGCGAAGTCAAGCATGGTGGGATGATCTGGATCACACTGGATCCTAACCCAACGCAGAGCGTAGAAGAATGGACCTGCGGCGCGTTTGATTGCATCGCAGATGCCATCGATGCTGAAGAGCTAGAGGTGTTTCACTATCACAAAGCAATAATCGACACGAATTACAAGCTTTGGCACGACACCAATAGTGAATTTTACCACGATTTTATGCATTATTTTAACCGGGTGTCTGGTTTTAATGATGAATATTTTGCTCGGAAAAACATCCCATTTGACAATGGCCACGTGAATGTCAGTAGCTTTACTGTAAACTATGAGGAATATGATGGTTTTGAGGATAGGGGCGAATTGTCTTTCCCTAATCTTCCGCCAAATCAATGGTACATGGTTGATCTGTTCCCTGGCTTTAACTTTAACCTTAGAGGCAGCGCTTATAGAAGTGACAGTGTAACACCTCTTGGTCCAAACAAAGTGCTTATTGAATTTAGAGGTTATGGCTTAAAGAGTGACTCGGCCAAGGATCGTGCGACTCGAATTAAGCACCATAATTCGATTTGGGGGCCATTCGGTCGGAATCTGCACGAGGATTTGATTGGTGTTGCTGGCCAAGGCACAACCATGCGAGAGGGTACTGAGGCGCGCAACATATTACATGGGCGCCACGAGAACTCTACAATCCACGATGAAGTTGGCATGCGTCACTACTACGAGGCATGGGGTAATTTCATGGGAGTGTCACCGGCTAACCCACTTGGCTTGGCAAGTGAAAGTGTAATGGCTGCTGAATAGTAAATCATTCGCGGAAGATTAATAACGGGGCGCCCTTGGCGTCCCGTTTTTTTGACTGCTACCTAAATTGACAGGTTTTTACTTCACTTCTTATCTGTGTCGCGATACAGGAAGTTTTGTAATTCACCGTTTTCGGCCAGATATCGTCCAACTTCTTCAGCAATTTTTGTGATTGGAATTTCTGTCTCGGTTTTCAACCAAAATAAGCCAATACCTTTTTTAATAATAGGGTCTTTCAACAATAATGCTTTTGTTCCTGGGTGAAGACCTGGCATTCTTGTGTAGTGAGACGGTATGACAGTGCAAAGCTCTGTAAATTGTGTTTGAAACATTAGGTGAAGTATTGATTCAGACTCAATTTTTGGGATGACTTTTTTGCCAGCGCCTAAAAATGTTTCTTCTGCAATGGCGCGTTCATACATTGTCGGCCTTAGCAATGCTAGCGGCAGATCCCCAGCTTGTTCCCAAGTTATTTGTTCCATCTCCTCAAACTCAAATGAGTCTGGAACCAGTAAGCTCCATGTTTCTTCAAAAATTGGAAGCGACTCACACCAGGGCATCTCAACTGCTTGATCCATGTATGTTATACCGCAATCGATTGAGAAATTATCCAGCCCAGTTCTTAATTCCTCATTGCCAACAAATCTGACATCTACGGAAACTAATGGATATGCTCGCCTTATTCTTTGCAGAATAATCGGCAAGACAGGAGACATTGAGGTTATTGCGCCTAGCCGAATAGTGCCGCTTAGGTTGTTTTGCATTTCAGAGATGGTGTTGCGCATAGACGTGCAATTCGCGAGTATTATGCGCGCCCATTCAGACACCCGTTTACCCTCTTCGGTAACCCCGTATAGACGTTGTCCCCGCCCTCGTTTGAACAGGGTAACACCAAGTTCTAATTCAAGTTGTTTTATGCCATTTGAGAGGCTTGGTTGCTTGACATTGCAACGCGTTGCGGCGCGCCCAAAATGATCTTCTTCAATAACGGCAATCAAATATTCGAGTTGTTTCAGAAACATGAATGGATCTTTCAAAATGTGTGGACAAAAGTGTTCTGAAAAATTTCAACCTTAAATATCTAATCGATAAACTCACGCTTATGTACCACTAGTCAATATGATATCATGGCGCGGACGAAACTCCTAATTCTGTTTGTATCGCGAGTTTTTCATGCTTCTTTTTGTCGCTTGTTTATTTGGTTTTTTGGCTGGCCTGTTGATTGGTGTTGCTGGTATTGGCGGCGTGATTCTGGTTCCACTTTTGGTGTATTTCGCCGGCATTGACATTCACGCTAGCATCGCAGCTTCTGTTGCGTCATTTTTTGTCTCAGGCTTCGTCGGTACTTTTGTTTATTCCCAGAGAGGCGTCATTAAATGGGCTGATTTCTTATTAATCAGCATTGGCGCAGTCCCGGGTGCTTTTTTGGGGGCTTGTGCGTTGCCCGCAATCAATGCTGATTTGCTCACGTTTTTTATAGCGCTTGCTCTTATAATTTCGGCTGCTAGGCAAATAAAAAGTAACAAAAATCTGGAGGCTCAGCTTGTTAGCAAAATTTCAAATCACCGAATGGTCTTGATCGGGCTAGTCACGGGGTTTTTGTCTGTCTTGAGTGGTACAGGCGGGCCACTCGTTTTATTGCCGTTATTGACCTGGTTATCAATGCCTTTGGTAACCGCTATTGGTCTTGCACAGGCTATCCAACTACCGATTGCTGCTTTTGCTACAGTTGGGAATGAACTCAACTCGCTCGTAGATTGGCAGCTAGTGTTATCTCTGGCTACTGGGCTGGCATTTGGGTCGTTAATCGGCGCAAAAACATCTAAGCACCTGCCAGTAGATCATATTAGGGTTTTGGTTTCCTTTTTGCTATTTGGATCAGGGGTTTACATGGTGATTGCTCTGCTTTGGGTTTGAACCCTGATTGAACTTCTAATTGATTATAGCCGTGATGATAAAGCTAATAGCAATTAAAGATTTTATTTCAGCAAGAAATTGATACCTAATCGAATGTCCAAGCTAGACAAACACTTGGGTGTAAATTTATTTGGCTATGAGACCGCAACAAACTAACGGGGGAGGACTGGTATGAGTGATACCAAACCAAGACGCAAAGTCACGATTAAAACTTTACAGAAGAAAATGGAAGCCGGAGAGCCAATTACTCAATTGGCCGCTTATGATTATCGTACAGCTGTTGTAGCTGATCGTCTTGGCATGGATATTTTGTGCGTATCAGATACCGGTGGGATGATTCTTTTCGGCCATCAAAGTACGACAACGGTTAGCTTTGATGAAGTTATGATGATGTCCAAAGCAATTGACCGCGGCTCGCAATATGGGTTGAGAATGGTTGATATGCCATATTGGAGTTTCCATGTCTCAAAAGAACAAGCAGTCGAGAATGCTGGCAGGTTCGTACATGAGGCCAATGCAGAAGTTATGAAGTGTGAAGGTAACCGTCACCACGTGCCAGCGATTGAAGCAATCGTAAATGCCGGTATTCCTGTTCAGGGACATATAGGTATCACACCGATGCGTATGCCGCAGTTAGGGGGGTTTGTCGCGCAAGGTAAAACGGCTGAACGTGCGAAAGAGCTGATCGACGATGCCAAGGCCATGTATGATGCGGGCTGTTTCTCTATTTTGTGTGAGGTCACTACTTCTGAAGTCGCGGAGTATCTTGCAGAAATTCTTCCAGTTCCTGTTATCAGTTTGGGTGCCGGAAACTGTGCAGATGGTGTCCACATTATTTCCTCCGATTTATTCCATCTCTGGGAAGAGCATGTGCCGAAGCACTCAAGAATTTACACAGACCTTATCCCGATCATGGAAGATGTAATCACTCGGTATATGGACGATGTAAAGACCAGAAACTACCCTGGGCCTGAAAACACCATTAAAATGCCTGAGGACGAACTTCGTAAGTTTGCCAAAGACATGAAATGGGAAAGAAAATTGGACGAGCTTGGCTAGTCTTCTTCAATAAAAATCAATTGATACCCATCAACGCATAAAATTATGAGTGTTGATGGGTCTTAACTAATATTGCACTAAGGTGGCCAATATAGTTGGACGCCACATTTGTTGTCTCACATGTGAATCTCTGTGAGTTGGTTTATCCGATAGAAACTTAGACATTTTTTGGGGAGCGTTACGGTGAGTGACATAGAAATTGCACGTGCGGCGAAGAAGAAGCCGATTTTTGAGATTGGTGAGTCTTTGAAGATACCGGCGGCGGATTTATTGCCATTTGGGCATGACAAGGCGAAGGTTAGCCAGGCGTTTATCAATTCGGTACAAGACCGTCCGAATGGCAAATTGATTTTGGTGACGGCGATCAACCCGACACCGGCTGGCGAGGGCAAGACGACCACGACGGTTGGTCTTGGTGATGGTCTGAACCGGATTGGCAAGAAAGCGATGATTTGCATTCGCGAGGCGTCTTTGGGGCCGAATTTTGGCATGAAGGGCGGCGCCGCTGGTGGTGGCTATGCACAGATTGTACCGATGGAAGATATGAATTTGCACTTTACTGGTGATTTTCATGCGATCACATCGGCGCATTCATTGCTCTCGGCGATGATTGACAATCATATTTACTGGGGCAATGAACAAGATATTGATTTGCGCCGGGTTGTTTGGCGTCGGGTTGTTGATATGAATGACCGGGCGCTACGCCAGATCACCGCCTCGCTTGGTGGGGTGGCCAACGGCTTTCCGCGCGAAGCTGGATTTGACATCACCGTGGCATCTGAGGTGATGGCGATTTTATGTTTGGCCAAGGATTTGGCAGATCTGCAAAAGCGTCTTGGTGATATGATTGTGGCCTATCGGCGTGATCGCTCGCCAGTATTTTGCCGGGATATCAAGGCCGATGGGGCGATGACTGTGTTGCTGAAAGACGCCATGCAGCCGAATCTTGTACAGACATTGGAAAATAATCCGGCATTTGTACATGGCGGCCCATTTGCCAATATTGCACATGGGTGTAATTCGGTGATTGCCACGACGACGGCGTTAAAGCTGGCTGATTATGTTGTGACTGAAGCTGGGTTTGGGGCGGATCTTGGTGCTGAGAAATTCATGAATATCAAATGTCGCAAGGCGGGTCTGGCGCCATCTGCGGTGGTGCTTGTGGCCACGGTACGGGCGATGAAGATGAATGGCGGCGTGGCGAAAAATGATTTGAATGAAGAAAATGTGGCGGCGGTAAAGGCTGGGTGTCCGAACCTTGGTCGTCACATTGAAAACCTGAAATCATTTGGGGTGCCGGTGGTGGTTGCGATCAACCATTTTGTCAAAGACACCGATGCCGAGGTAAAGGCCGTTCAGGATTATTGTGCGGAGATGGGCACCGAAGCCATTGTATCAAAACATTGGGCGGATGGGTCTGCTGGATCGGAAAATCTGGCCAAGCGGGTGGCAGAGATTGCCGATGCTGAACTGGCTGATTTTTCACCGATCTATCCAGATGAGATGCCATTGGCTGACAAGGTGCAAACCATCTGCAAACAGATTTACCGGGCGGATGAAGCGGTGATGGATAAGAAAATCCTTGACCAGCTCAAAGACTGGGAATCACAAGGCTATGGGCATTTGCCTGTCTGTATGGCAAAAACCCAATATAGTTTCTCGACCGACCCGAATTTGCGCGGTGCGCCAACCGGCCATGTGGTGCCGGTGCGTGAAGTGCGGATCAGTGCCGGGGCTGGCTTTATCGTGGTGGTATGCGGCGAAATCATGACCATGCCCGGCCTGCCAAGAACACCAGCCGCAGAAACCATCCGGATCAATGATAAGGGCAAAATCGAAGGCCTGTTCTAATTTGCTAAGATCATGGCGTGACTGGCCCCTGTTGTTCTGCGACAGTGGCCAGTTCTAATTACAGTAAACACAATAAAGAAAGCCTATAGTATGTCAGCACAAATTATCGATGGAAAAGCTTTTGCCGCCACTGTCAGACAAAAGGTCGCCGCAAAAGTGAGCGAACTGAAGACCGCGCATGGCATCACCCCGGGACTGGCCGTGGTTTTGGTCGGCACTGATCCAGCCTCGCAGGTCTATGTAAGATCAAAAGGCAAGCAGACTGTCCAAGTTGGCATGAATTCTTTTGAACATAAACTTGATGCTGACACATCAGAAGATGTTTTGCTGGACTTAATTGACAGTTTAAATGCGGATCCAGCGGTGCATGGCATTCTTGTGCAACTGCCACTGCCCGGCCATCTTGATGAAACATTGGTAATTAACCGCATTGCCCCAGAAAAGGATGTTGACGGTTTTCACATTGCCAATGTTGGGCTTTTGGGAACGGGCCAAAAATCCATGGTGCCTTGTACACCGCTTGGCTGTTTGTTGATGCTGCGCGATTATCATGGGTCATTGTCAGGCAAAAACGCGGTTGTGATTGGCCGGTCAAATATTGTTGGCAAGCCCATGGCACAATTGCTGTTGAACGACAGTTGCACTGTCACCATCGCCCATTCACGCACCGCCGATTTGCCGGATGTTGTCCGCCGTGCCGATATTGTTGTCGCGGCTGTTGGTCGGCCAGAAATGGTGCCGGGCGATTGGATTAAGCCGGGGGCCACGGTCATTGATGTTGGCATTAACCGCATTGATATAGAAGATGGCAAAACCAAACTTGTTGGTGATGTGGCGTATGAAAGCTGTGCGGCCGTTGCTGGGGCCATCACTCCGGTGCCGGGCGGCGTTGGCCCGATGACCATTGCCTGTTTGCTTGCCAATACAGTGACAGCTTGTTGCCGGATTAACAATCTAACCGATGGTGAAGATTTCTTGTCGTGACCAAACAGACCGCCGATCATCGACATTTGTTGGGCGCCCCCATCAGGGACCGTATTCTTGATGAGGTACGCACCTATGTAGATGCCGCCGGACAGATGGGGAAAATCGTCTCAATTGCCATTGATGGCACCGCCGAGGTAGAGGTTTACATCCGCAATCAGGCCCGTATCGCCGCCAAGGTCGGGCTTGATTTTGATCAGCAAATCTGGCCGCGCGATATCACACAAAATGTATGCAAAACGCGGATCCAGCAGATGAATGATGACCCGTCGGTTTTGGGCATCATCATTCAGCGGCCATTGCCATCACATATCAATATCAGATCATTGCAATCGGCTGTCCATCCGCTCAAAGATATCGAGGGCATGAACCCCGCCTCTATCGGCAATATTGTCTATTCAGATATTGCGCTTGTGCCCTGTACGGCGGCGGCCTCGGTTGAAATGATCAAGGCCACTGGCCTGACGTTAGCGGGGCTAGAGGTCGTGATGATTGGCCATTCGGAAATTGTTGGCCGCCCGGCAGCGATGATGCTGATGGCCGAGGGCGCCACCGTCACAATATGCCATCATATGACCCGATCGGTTGCCATGCATTCTAGGCGGGCTGACGTTGTTCTGGTGGCTGTTGGATCGCCGCATTTCATCGGACCTGACATGATCAAACCCGGTGCCGCGGTGATTGATATTGGCATTAACCAAATCACCACTGACGATGGCACCAGCCGTATTGTTGGTGACGTCGATACCGCAGCAGTGACTGAGGTTGCTGGCTGGATCACCCCAGTGCCAGGCGGTGTCGGCCCAGTGACCGTGGCGGTGCTGATGCGCAATGCCGTCATCGCCCATCAACGTCAACGGCAAAGTGGCTGGAGAACATAATTATGCACCTGCTCAAGCGCATGCCGGAACTTCAAATTTTATTGGTTTGCACGATCGGCTGTTACTTATTTCTTGAGACATTTGTTGTATCAAATCCGTTAGATAGCTTGTTTGGGCTGACAGGCGTAGATTTAATATTCATTAGTTTTTTTCTGAGTTTCGTGGTGGCAGTTATTTCAGTTATTGCCGGTGTTGGTGGTGGGGTCATATTTACACCCATAATGCTCGCTTTTACTTCAGTCGACACACTAATTATTCGTTCTACGGGTTTGGTGGTCGCAATGTTTAGCGGGTTAGTCGCGTCTGGGCCTTTCATGCGCAAAGGCTTGGCTGATATTAAATTGGTTTTTTTAGGCGCTCTACCAATTCTTTTGGGCGGCTTTTTAGGTTCGGTAGCCGCAATCACTTTGTTTGATTATTTTGGCGCTACGGGAGACGCGCTGGTTCGTTTGGCGCTGGGATTTATACTTGGCTTAATTGCTCTAACCTTCATTGTCAGTGGAGCGTCAACCGAATACCCCGAGCATTCTGAGAAAAGTCGGCTGGCTACAAGGCTCAAGCTGCGGCATATGTATTGGGAAGATACACTAAAAAAGCCAGTCCGATATGATGTCCACAACGTGAAGACCGCTGTTTTCTTGCTGCTATGTGTTGGTTTTACGGGCGGGTTCTTTGGTTTGGGAGGGGGTTGGGCAGTCGTTCCGGTACTCAACCTCGTCATGTCTGTGCCGTTAAAGGTATCTGCTGCTACGAGTGGTGTTTTGCTTGCTATGGGAAATTCTGCGGCGATATGGCCTTATATAAACGCCGGAGCATTGATTGGCGTTGTGGCAGCGCCATGGATGCTTGGGCAAATAATTGGTGGCATTGTTGGTGCCCATGCTTTGGCTGGTATAAAAGCTGCTTTCGTAAGGAAAGTACTGATAGTTATGCTGTTTCTGACCAGCCTTAAACTTTGTTCCCGCGGTATTGAGGGTATTTTTAACTTCAACATTCCAATATTGTGAGATGCCCAAATGATAAAAAGAAAACCTCCCGTTCCAATATCAGGCGTGGTGTATGGTGAAATCATATACTGGTGTACCTGTTTGTCTGCTTTATTGGTGGTCGGTGGAACAATCACAAGCTTTCTTGAGACTGAGTCAATGATGCCTGCTGGATATTTAATCAACACAGTATTTGAGGGTCAGTCAGTCGAAGAAATTTGGGCGGCGTCAGCACTTAAAAGACCTCCAGATGCGCTGACCTATCTTGCATTGCTTGGCCATGGCGAGGCCTTGACAGTAGCTGGAATAGCATTTGGCGTTCTGAGTGTGGCCCCAGCAGTTTTTTTCTCTGCAGCTTACCTGTGGCGGTCAAAAAATGAGTTTCTTGCAGTAACAGCGATGATCTCGGGCGCTTTTGCGATCATCACACCATTTACATATTTTTTATTTCGATAAAAACTCGAGATTGTGACCCAGTTTCAACTGGTCTGCTAGAGCGGCATCGTTGGTGTGGGCGTGTTCCTTCGGATATTGGTTTGTCCTATGTGTCACGCTTGTTTAGTTCTCTGAATGCCTTTCGTTTGATGTTCTAATTACGCCCCCGAGAGCCAACATAACATTGTTAATAGCCTGAAGAAATCGGCTGATAAGTGATTTTCATTCGATGGACATTTCTAAGTTGTTTGCAAAAACATGGTGTGGTTTGTTTGAGGCTGGCATAAACGCATATTTTTAACATATGTTGCGCAACGCAACATAGCTGTATCGAAAAGTTCTATTGGGAGAGTGAATGATGAGTGCAGAACCGCGGGTTGAACGGTCTCCTAAAGTAAGCGATGAGGTTAAAAAAACCACCTGCTATATGTGCGCGTGCAGATGCGGCATCAATGTGCATCTGCGCGATGGCAAGGTGCGCTATATCGAGGGCAACCGTGACCATCCGGTGAACCAAGGGGTGCTGTGCGCCAAGGGGTCTGCTGGCATCATGCAGCATTATTCACCAGCCAGATTGCGCAGCCCATTGCGCCGTGTCGGGCCGCGGGGCAGCGGCCAGTTCGAAGCCATCAGCTGGGAAGAAGCCTTGCAAACAGCAACCGATTGGCTGGGACCTATCCGCCAATCAGATCCAAAAAAGCTGGCATTTTTTACTGGGCGCGATCAATCACAGGCACTGACAGGCTGGTGGGCGCAGCAATTTGGTACGCCAAATTTTGCTGCCCATGGCGGTTTTTGTTCGGTCAATATGGCGGCTGGCGGCATTTACACCATTGGCGGCGCGTTTTGGGAATTTGGGTCACCAGATTGGGATTTGACTGAAATTTTCGTGCTTTTTGGTGTCGCCGAAGACCATGATTCAAACCCGATCAAAATGGGGCTTGGCAAATTGAAATCACGCGGCAAGCGTGTGGTTTCGGTAAACCCGGTACAAACCGGTTATGCGGCGATTTCGGATGATTGGTATGGCATCACGCCGGGGACCGATGGGTTGTTTATTCTGTCGTTGATCCGCGAATTAATGCTGTCTGGCAATATTGATGTTGATTATCTCAGCCGATATACAAACGCGCCATGGCTGGTGATCCGTAATCCGGGCCAGTCGAATGATGGGCTGTTTTTGCGTGACGCCGATGGCAAGCCGCAAATTCTTGATCGCAAAACCGGCAAAGCGGTTGCCCATGATATGGCTGGTGCGCGCTGTCATTTGCAAGGCGAAGTCAAACTGCCCGAAGGCGGTGTCGCTGTTCCAGCTTTTGTGTTGATGGCCGAAACCTATCTTGATGATGCCTATGCACCAGAAACTGTGGCTGATAAAATTGGCATTCCGGCACCACGGGTCAAACAGCTGGCGGCTGATCTTGCCGAGGCTGCCTTTGCCAAACAAATCACCATCAAACAGCCATGGACAGACTGGAAGGGCGAGCGTCATGAAGAAATGATTGGGCGGCCGGTGTCGATGCATGCGATGCGTGGTATTTCGGCACATTCAAATGGGTTTCAAACTTGCCGGGCCCTGCATGTGCTGCAACTTATTTTGGGATCGGTTGAGGTGCCGGGTGGCTTTCGGTTCAAGCCGCCTTACCCAAAGCCGGCCCATGTCCATCCAAAGCCAGCTGGCCGACCTGATCAGGTGGCACCGGGCCAGCCAATGGCCGGGGCCCCGCTAGGCTATGTGTTGGGGCCGGAAGATTTGATCATTGACAAGGATGGGACACCGCAACGTATCGACAAAGCCTATAGCTGGGACGCACCAATGTCAGCCCATGGGCTGATGCATATGGTGATTTCCAATGCGGTTGCTGGCGACCCCTATCCGGTTGAGGTGCTGTTTATGTATATGGCCAATATGGCGTGGAATTCATCCATGAATACGCGCGGTGTGATGGATATGTTGACTGCGACAGACCCGGAAACCGGTGCCTATAAAATCCCGAAAATCATTTATTCAGATGCCTATCAATCTGAAATGGTGGCTTATGCCGATTTGATTTTGCCTGATACCACCTATCTGGAACGTCATGATGCCATTTCGCTTCTTGATCGTCCGATTTGCGAGGCTGATGGGGTTGCTGATGCAATCCGCTGGCCGGTGCTGGCACCTGACCGCGATGTGCGTGGGTTTCAGTCTGTACTGCTTGACCTTGGGGCGCGGCTTGGCTTGCCAGGCATGGTCAATGATGATGGCAGTGCCAAATATGCTGATTATGGTGACTATATCATCAACCACGAACGCAAGCCGGGGATTGGCCCGCTTGCTGGATTTCGCGGAGAGACCGGTGAATCTGATGGGCGCGGTGCGCCGAATAAAGGCCAGCTTGATGCCTATATTGAAAATGGTGGCTTTTGGCATAAGGATATTCCGCCAGCGGCAAAATATTACAAGATGGCGAACATGGAATATCAGCAATTTGCCGTCGATATGGGATTTTACGATAGCCCGCAACCCTATGCGTTTCAGATTTATTCAGAAACCTTGCAAAAATTCCGTTTGGCAGCCGCGGGCCATGGCGCGGTGCAACCGCCCGAACATATGCGGGAGCGGGTCAAGCAATGTTTCACCCCGTTGCCAAGCTGGTATCCGCCCTTTGAAGGCAGCGCGATTGACGAAGATAGCTATCCGATCCATGCGCTGACCCAGCGGCCAATGGCGATGTATCATTCATGGGGATCGCAAAATCCGTGGTTGCGGCAAATCCATGGCTATAACCCGATGTTTATCTCGCAAAAACTGGCCGATAAAATTGGCGTTGTTGAAGGGGACTGGATTTGGGTGACTTCGCATCATGGGAAAATTCGCGTGCCGGTGGCCGTTATGGAAGGTGTGAATGAACATACCATCTGGACTTGGAACGCGATTGGCAAACGCAAAGGTGCGTGGCAGCTCAGCCCGGATGCCCCGGAAACCAAAAAAGGCTTTTTGCTGAACCATCTGATCCACGAATTATTGCCGCCAAAGGGCGATGGATTGCGCTGGGCAAATTCTGATCCGATCACCGGTCAGGCGGCATGGTTTGATTTGCGTGTTCATGTTGAACGTGCGGAAGCAGATGAACCGGCAGAAGTAGCCCCACAATTTGATGTGCTTGCATCGCCGCCTGATATGCCGGCACCGCCAAAGACATTGCGCTATGGCTTGGAATGGACAAGCGCTGACAAAACCACAACTGGAGGCCAGTAACATGACAATGCTTCCCGAAGCTTCGGCCATTAAGCTTGGCCTTGTGATTGATCTTGATATTTGCGTTGGCTGTCAGGCCTGTGTTGTCAATTGTAAAGAATGGAACACCTCTGGCTATGGCGCGCCCTTGTCGGATGATGATGCCTATGGGGCGGCGCCGAATGGGGCGTGGCTGAACCGGGTGCATGCCTATGAGGCGGGTACCGGTGCCGATGCCCGCACGGTGCATTTTCCAAAATCCTGTTTGCATTGTGAAGACGCGCCTTGTGTTACGGTTTGCCCGACCGGGGCGTCGTTCAAGCGGGCCGAAGACGGCATTGTTCTGGTCAATGAAGATTGGTGCATTGGCTGTGGTTTATGTGCGTGGTCTTGCCCCTATGGTGCCCGCGAGATGGACCCTGCCGAAGGCGTGATGAAGAAATGCACCTTGTGTGTTGACCGGATTTATAACGACAATCTGCCAGCCGAAGATCAGGTGCCGGCCTGTGTGCGAACCTGTCCGACAAATGCCCGGCATTTTGGTGATCTTGGAGACCCTGAATCAGATGTCAGCCAGATGGTGGCGGCACGTGGGGGGTTTGATCTGATGCCGGAACAAAACACCAAACCGGTGAATAAATATTTGCCACCGCGGCCGCGGCGGGCGGCTGATGATACGCCTGTCTCATTGCTGGCGATGGCCCAAGATGCAACCCCATCTGGGTTTTGGAAATGGGTCGATTCAACTTTGGAAAAGCTAGGGTGATTTAACATGCGTCCAGCCTGGTCAATTATATTTTTTACATCAATTTCCGGTCTAGGGTTTGGTTTGGCGGCGTGGCTCGTTCTGGGGTTTGTCGATTTAGCCAATCCGCAACATTTGCTCATCACTGGGATCGCCACCATGGCGTTAATTGTGGCTGGCTTGCTCAGTTCAACATTTCATCTTGGTCATCCAGAACGGGCATGGCGAGCATTGACACAATGGCGGTCAAGCTGGTTATCGCGCGAAGGGGTGCTGGCGGTGCTGGCGCTGATCGCAATGGCCGTCTGGGGGCTGTATTACACCCGGCATGGCGCGCCGCCAGTTTGGGCCAATGGGTTGATTGCGGCGCTGATGGCACTCACGGTTTATGCCACCTCGATGATCTATGCGTCATTGCGCACGGTGGCACGTTGGCATCATCCATTAACGCCGGTTTGTTATTTAATGTTTGCCGCATCAAGTGGCTTGGTGGCGGTATTATTGGTGCTGGCGGTTTTAGGCCAGCAGATCAGCCCGCCCTTGTTGCTGTCGGCGATGCTGGCGGTGGCATCTGCATGGGGGATTAAAATCATCTGGTGGCAGCTTGCCGGGGCAGGTGGGTCTGGCAGCAGTCTGGCCACCGCCACTGGTCTTGGCAGCCTTGGCACGGTGCGTAGCATTATGCCGCCGCATACATCAGAAAATTATCTGCAACATGAAATGGGATTTGTTGTGGCGCGCAAACATGCAGCACAATTGCGGGTGATGGCCTTGCTTGTTGGCGGCGTTTTGCCGATGGCATTGCTGTTTTTATTGGCACCAGTGCCGCTGGTTCTGGGCGTGGCTGTGATCTCGCATATGGCTGGGATTTTTGTTGAACGCTGGCTGTTCTTTGCCGAAGCGAAACATAGCGTAACGCTTTATTATGGTGATACGCACTAGGCGTTTGGGTAGGCCGTTTGGAACTAGGCAGCCCGCGCGTTGTGACGTTGGCGATGGTTTTTTGTGGTGGTGCTTTACCGTGTAGCGGAATGACAACGGCAAAAAACATCAAAGGCACAGCGGCAAATCTTTGCTGGGGTACGACATCTCTTTGGCCGCTGATTACAATGTGGATCAGTTGGTTTTGCGGTCGTCATTGGTCTTAAACAATAAAAGACCAAACGCAATCAGCGATCTAAACCTAATAGAAAACCGACACAGGATGGCAGTTGCCCCATGAGTATTATAATACTCATATGATGTGTGGGCGGTGTTTAAGTGGCGTCTTGGCAGTGTTTTGCCAGCATCTTGCCGGCGTCTTGGCAGCGTCTTGGCAGTGTCTGGGTGGTGGGCGCGTGGTCAGTAACGCCCCAATCGCGCCATAAAAAAAGCCGGCCTATTTAGGCCGGCTTTCTTATTATTTGATAGATCTGTTAGACCAGCAGTTCGGCAATCACCAAGCTGACAATCGCCATCACATTGATCAGGATGTTCATTGACGGGCCAGAGGTGTCTTTCAGCGGATCACCCACAGTATCGCCAACAACAGCGGCTTTATGCACATCTGAACCTTTACCACCAAGATTGCCTTTTTCGACATATTTCTTGGCATTGTCCCATGCGCCACCGGCGTTTGACATCATCAGCGCCATCATCACACAACAGATCAATGCGCCGCCTAGCATACCGCCAAGTGCCTTTGGCCCAAGTCCGAACCCGACCACAACCGGTGCCAGCACGGCCAGCGCGCCCGGTGCAACCATTTTGCGCAAGGCTGCACGTGTTGCAATATCAACGCAACGGGCTGTGTCTGGTTTGGCTTTGCCTTCAAGAAGACCCGGGATTTCGCGGAACTGACGGCGAATTTCCTGAATCATCTCAAATGCTGCATCGCCCACCGCTGTCATTGTCATTGAACTGACAATGAACGGGAAGATGCCGCCAATGAACATGCCGCACAATACCAGCGGATCATTGATCGCCAGAATAAAGTTTGGATCATGCAGGGCCACTTTTTCGATATAGGCACTGATCAGCGCCAACGCGGCCAGCGCGGCGGCGCTGATGGCAAAGCCTTTACCAATCGCGGCAGTGGTGTTGCCAACTTCATCAAGCCCATCGGTAATCGCACGGGTTTCTTTACCCATTTCAGCCATTTCGGCAATACCGCCAGCGTTATCCGCCACCGGGCCATAGGCGTCAATCGCCATGGTGATGCCAACGGTGCTGAGCATGCCAACAGCCGCCAAACCAACGCCGTAAAGGCCAGCTGACATATTGGCGAGGAAAATAATCGCCGCGATTGTCAGCACTGGAATAGCCACAGATTGCATGCCAACGGCCAGACCAGAAATCATAATGGTGGCCGGACCGGTTTCACCATCTTTGGCAATTTTGCGAACTGGGGCACCGCCAGTGTAATATTCAGTCACCAGACCAACGATAATACCGCCGATCGCGCCGACCAGAACGGCAAACCAAACACCCGATGCGGTGCCGCTCATTGTCACCACAAAATAGGCCGCGGCAATGAACAGAACAGACGATCCAATGGTGCCCATTCTAAGGGCCACATCAGGGCTTTTGTTGGAGAATAATTTCACCGCCAGAATGCCAATCAATGAACAAATCAGGCCGGTTGATGCGAGGGCTAGCGGCATAAATTGCAGCGTTTCGCGGTTGCCGCCAAGCCCATTTACGGCCACCATGCTCATCGAGGCAGCAAGGGCCATAGATGCGATCATAGACCCGCAGTATGATTCAAAAATATCTGAACCCATACCAGCAACGTCACCCACGTTATCGCCCACATTATCGGCGATCACACCCGGGTTGCGTGGATCATCTTCGGGGATGCCAGCCTCAACCTTACCAACAAGGTCAGCCCCCACATCGGCGCTTTTGGTAAAGATGCCGCCACCAACGCGGCTGAACAGCGCCACTGATGACCCGCCCATAGCAAAGCCCTCAATCGCATGCATGGTTTCGATAGAGCCACCAAAATAATGATACAGCCCGCCGATACCGATCAACCCCATAGAGGCCACGGTCAAACCCATGATTGAGCCGCCTGAAAATGCGATATTCAAAGCCTCGGCAGACCCTTTGGTGTTTGCGGCAACAGCTGTGCGCACATTGGCATGGGTCGCGGTGTACATGCCGATATAACCAGCAATACCAGAACAACCCGCACCAACCATAAAGGCCACAGCGGTTTGCCACCCAAGACCAAAATAAAGGGCGACGATACAGATCAGACAGAAAATAGCCAGACGTTTATATTCGCTGGCCATAAACACCATGGCACCGAGATGAATCTCGTCGGCGATTTCTTTGACCCTGCCCTCTCCAGAGGGAGTCTGCAGAATTCTGGCATAGACCAGAAACGCAGCGATCATGCCAAGAATACCCAGGCTGATCGGCAAAATTGCGGTTGAAAGCATGAAATGATCCTCTCAAATTTTTGCATGCACTAAACGAACAGTGCGTAAATATAAATGCTGAAGCAAAGCCCCAAATCCGCGCGGTTATAGACCGATTAGAGGGGATTGTAAAGTAAGCACCGTCATTGGTTTTTGGCCGAAAAATCATACATAAACTGATGAAAATACTGCGGCCTAGTAAATTAGCAATAAATGCTGATTTACTCATTCCGCAGAAACAGGATAAACTGCCTGCAACTACGAACAGAGCGCTGTTTTACGGCTGATGATTCGACGCCGGTTTTCCGCCATACGGGCGATCAGAGCCGCATATTTTTTCGTATCGCCTCTTGTCTCATCTGTTTGAAAGTATCGCGTATCTAACAGGGAATTGATGATGAACCAGAGCAATCTATTAACGTGGTTTTCCGAAAGGCCACACATCGAATATGTGCTGCCATTCGTGGCTGATATCAATGGCGTTTTCCGCGGCAAGCGTGTGCCAGCATCACAAGTCAAAAAATTAATTAAAAATGGCCTTCGGATGCCCTTATCCTCGGTAAATGTAGATATCTGGGGTCGTGATATAGAAGACAGCCCGCTTGTATTTGAAAGCGGAGATTCGGATGGGAAATGCTTTTGGACTGGTCGTACCCCGATTGTTATGACCTGGGATGAGTCGAAAAGCGCCCTTTTGCCAATGAGCTTTTTCACTGAAAACGGCAAGGCATTTGCGGGCGACCCCCGCAATGCGTTAAAACATCTTGTCAGCGAATTTGACGGCTTGAAATTAAGACCAGTGATTGCCTTTGAATTGGAATTTTATCTGGCCGACCCAAAGGCGCAGGATGGCAGTCTGGTGAACCCGCTTTCCGGTGCGGTCAAAGTGCATGACGGAGTGCTTTCAATTGATGAAATCAATGATTTTTCTGATTTTTTGAATGAGATTTATGATTGCTGCAAATTAAATGATGTCAGCGTTGATGCCGTGATCAGTGAGAGTGGCTTTTGTCAATTCGAAGTCAATATGAAACATTCAGATGATGTACTGAAGGCGGCTGATGACGCCGTGTTTTTCAAAACCATTGTCAAATCAATTGCCCGCAGGCGCGGTATTGCCGCAACTTTTATGGCCAAGCCATTTGCCGACCGGCCGGGAAATGGCATGCATGCGCATTTCAGCATCCTCGACGAGCATTCGCAAAATATCTTCAATGATGGTTCCGAAACTGGCACCGCCATAATGCGTCATTGTGTTGGTGGTATTATGGCCAATATGAAACAATCAATGCTATTTTTTGCACCACATCTAAATTCTTACCGCCGCATGGCGCCTGGCCAACACGCGCCAACATCCATTTTATGGGGATATGAAAACCGGACAGCCTCGGTCAGAATTCCGGGCGGCGCGGCGGCAGATCGCAGAATTGAGCATCGGGTGGCAGGTGCCGACACTAACCCCTATCTCGTCACGATGGCTATTTTGGGTGCCGCCTTGCATGGTATCAAAGATGCCATTGAACCAGACGATCCGGTTGATGGGAATTGTTATGCCATGACAGTTGACGCAGACCGGACTTTGCCAACGACATGGGAAGATGCGATTAGGCTTTTTGAAGAAGGCGACCGTATCGCAGGTTGCTTTTCCAAAGCCATGCATGACATGATCATGCGTACCAAGAAACAAGAGTCGACCATGTTTGCAAAAAAGATAACCCCATTTGAATATCAAAGCTATCTAGAGCAGGTGTGACCACAACGAACGGAAATGATGGAGATAATGTTGGTTCATAATGAATTTAAAAATCATGAAGATATCAGTGTGCTAGATGCGCAAAACCATATTCACCCCTGGCATTCGATGGGCGTTGACGATCCAAACTATATGGTTGCGCGGCGCGCTAACGGCATATTCATCTATGATGATGCTGGTAACAAATTTATTGATGGCCCGGGCGGTATGTGGAGTACACAAATTGGCTATGGTCGACAAGAAATGGCAGATGCCATATCAAAACAAGTCTTGAATCTGCCGTTTAATAACCCTTGGTCTTCGACCTCAAAGCCATCAGCATTGCTGGCGGCAAAATTATCTGCAGAAGCCCCCGGTGATCTAAATAACGTGTTTTTCACAACCGGAGGTTCAACCGCGGTTGATACGGCAATAAGATTTGCCTGGTTCTATAATAATGTGATGGGACGCCCAGAAAAAAAGGCCATCATTGCGCGGCATAAGGGCTATCACGGGTCAACTTTCTTATCATCCAGTGTTTCGGGAAAAGAGCGCGACAAGAGCTTTATGGATCTTGGAAACGGATGGGTGCATTTTCTTAGCAATGTGAACTCGTTTTTGCGTCCAGATGGTATGGATGTTGCCACCTGGTGTGACCAGCGAATTGAAGAATTTGAATTGATGGTTCTGGATGTGGGACCAGATCGCGTTGCCATATTTATTGCCGAACCAGTGCTCGCTTCGGGCGGCGTGATTATCCCGCCTGAAGGCTATCATGCCCGCTGTCTCGAAATTTGCAAAAAATACGATATTATCTATATCTCAGATGAGGTGGTAACAGGCTTTGGCCGATTGGGCGAATTCTTTGCCTCTAAATCTGTTTTTGGGATCGAGCCTGATATCATCACCGTCGCCAAGGGCATTACCTCTGGCTATGTGCCATTGGGCGGTGTGTTGATATCTGACAGGCTTATGAATGACATTCGGTCTGAAGATAACAAGAACATCATGTTTTCTAATGGGTTTACCTATTCAGCGCACCCGGTATCCTGTGCGGCGGCGTTAAAAAATATCGAAATTATGGAGCGTGAAGACCTCTTTGCGCATGTAAAAGAGATCAGCCCATATTTTCAGAAACGTCTGCAGGATTTGCGGCGCTCTAAAATTGTTGGCGATGTGCGCGGCATTGGCCTATTAGGATGTATCGAAGGCATTGTATCATCTGAAATAAATGAACAAAAACAACTTCGTATTGACCGCGAATTTGGTATGCGGATTGACGAGAAATGTGAAAATAAAGGCCTTATCGTCCGGCCATTAATCAATATGTGCGTGCTGTCGCCGCCTTTGATTATCCAGCGCGATGAAATTGATCAAATGTTTGATATTCTAGAATCGTCGCTAGATGAAGTGGCCGCTGAAATGTTGTAGGCCGATCAAATTGATTGAAAAATAGTATTCATCGCATGACACTTGTGCAATCATTAACGGTGATGGATAACAAAGCTAACGACAGCAATTCATTGTGAATAAATGCGACGTTATGGGAGAAAACGTAATGAAATACAGTAAGTTTTTTGGTGCATTGACTGGTGCGATGCTGCTCTCATCCACTGCCGTGCAAGCAGGGGATAAGGATTTGGTTATTTTTGACTGGGCTGGATATGAGGATCAAAACTTCTTCCTCAGCTATCTTGAAAAACATGGTGACTCGCCAACCTATTCGTTTTTTAGTGACGAAGAAGAAGCGTTTAACAAAATCCGCGCCGGCTTCAAAGCCGACATGGCGCACCCTTGTTCGCAATCAGTCATTAAATGGCGCGAAGCCGGGATTATTGAGCCATTTGACACGTCAAGAATGCCAAATTGGAAAGATATTGAGTTTGGGGATACCGAAGGCTTTACCGTAAATGGCGAGGTCTATGTTGTGCCAATTGACTGGGGTTCAACAGGTCTGACTTATCGTACTGATCTGGTGAGTGAAGCTGATGCTGCAACGCTACAGTCTTTTGCAAACCCGAAATTCCAAGGCCGCATTTCCTTGCCGGACAATGTTGACGATGCCTATGCCCTTGGCTATCTGGCTATCGGGGTAACCGACTGGAACAAAGGGACCGAGGCTGATTTTGAAGCGGCTTCGGCATTTTTGCGTAAAGTGCACGCCAATGTGCGCACCTATTGGGCCGATGGTGCCGAGCTTAGCCAGTTGATGTCATCAGGCGAGGTTTTAATCTCTTGGGCTTGGAGTGAAACCCCAGTAACGATGCAAGCTGAAGGTCATCCAGTGAAGATGAACCTGAAGACCAAAGAAGGGTCGTCAACTTGGGTGTGTGGTTATGTTAATCTTGTCGATGGCCCAGGGTCTGAAGACAAGATGTACGACTTTATCAATGCCTGGCTAGAGCCACGGTCTGCAGAATATATCGTGACTGAATGGGGCTATGGCCATGCCAACCTCAAAGCCATGGCGGCACTTGGACAGGAAACGTTGGACGGGGTTGGGTTCTCGAATTTTGACACCTACACCGACGGTACATTGCAGCAGGCACCGTTACCGTTTGAACTCCGCGAAAGAATGATTGCCGAGTTTGAAAAAATTAAAGCCGGTTTCTAAACCAGCGATCCGGTAATAGGTAAACCAACAACAGCAAAACCGTCACCTTGTGTAAAGGTGGCGGTTTTTCTTTGTTGCGATCATGCCGCCGCTATGTTGTGTTAGGTCTGCTCTGGGTTCGCGGCCGCGAAACCTGCCAAAGCGTCGCGTGTCTGACCGCTAGCGGTCTTAATCGGATAATGGCGGCGTTTCGCCTTTTTCTGAAAATACGACAATCGTGCAACCGGTTTTTGTGGTTGATGAATGTTCGGTACCGGCATCTAGCCAAACCAAATCGCCAGCGCGATATTCGGTGCCATCATTATCAACGAGATCCCCGGAGATGATGTAAAATTCTTCAGCGCCAATATGATGATGCGGGGTTGATGTTGCGCCGGGTTCCATTTTGTAAACATAGAACCCGATACCACGCTTCACATTGGGGTTGAGCTGTAACAGCCCGGTGCCAACCCCATTTTCGAAGGGTTCAAAAACCGCATCATTCAGATTAACAACGCGCCTTTTTATACCTTGGATTGGTTTCATATCATGGTCTCCGTTCCATATGGAGATATATATCCGCGTTATTTAACCAATGCTTATCTATTCAGGATATGCCTGTGTTCGGGATATGTCTGACTTTCAGCCACCACCTAGACATTCGCGATGATGGTAAATGAATCAGGCCTCCATGAAACCCGAGTTTTGGCACCGGGTGCTAGAACCGGCCGACCTGCGGTATTGCGCATCGATATGGTGGCGTGGATATTTGTGTCATTAATCCTGACATCATAATAGGTCATATCACCATAATATGACCGTGCATTAACCGTAGCGGCAAAGCTGTCTTTGTCATCAGCAGTCTCGCTGTAAAGAATGGTCAGCATTTCTGGCCTGATACCAACGGTTATATCAGCCCCCGCGGCATATTGTTCATCTGCATCCAAGGTGGCTTTGCCAATTGCGGTGATATCAATCACCAGTGATTTGCTGTTGCTTGAAACAACCTTTGCCGGGATGAAATTCATCACACCAATGAAAGACGCAACCCGACGATTGGCGGGTCGGCGATATAGTTTTTCTGGTGTATCTAATTGCGAAACCTTGCCATCAAACATCACCGCAATTCGGTCCGACATAATCAGAGCTTCTTCTTGGTCATGTGTAACCAGAACGAAGGTAATGCCAACAGTTTGCTGAAGGCGGCGCAGTTCAATTTGCATGGCATCCCGGAGTTTTTTATCCAGAGCGGACAAAGGTTCGTCCAAGAGCAATACTTTGGGTTGCATAATCAGCGCCCGTGCCAAAGCAACGCGTTGCCGCTGACCACCTGAAAGCGCATGCGATTCGCGCGGGCCAAAGCCCTTCAAATCGACCAGCGCCAGCGCCTCATTCACACGTCGTTCAAGCTCGGCCTTTGGCAACTTTAACTTTTTCAAACCATAGCCGACATTTTCGGCGACATTAAGGTGCGGAAAAATGGCATATGACTGAAACACCATATTGGTTGGGCGCAAATTAGGCGGTACCTCTGCCATGTCTTCGCCGCCGATATAGAGGCTGCCGGATGTCGGAAAATCAAACCCTGAAATGATTCGCAAAAGCGTTGTCTTGCCACATCCAGACGGGCCAAGCAGTGAAAAAAACTCGCCCTCTTTGATGTCGAGTGTAACGCCGTCAAGCGCGGTGACTGACCCGAAACGCTTTTCAACATTTTTGATTTCAATAATAGGTTTTGCAGAATTTGAAATCATCAAAGAATACTCTCATTAGACGCTGAACTATTTGCACTGAACTGGGTAGACCGCCGCCGGAAATATTCGGCGACAAGCAACAACAGCAAAGACAAAAGAACCATTAAAAAACCAAGCGCCATGATACTTGGCAGACGAGCCGGGAACCGTAACTGGCCCCAGATATAAACAGGAAGCGTGGCATCGGTTCCGGTCAAAAAGAACGCGATGATGAATTCATCTAAGGAAATCGTAAACGCTATCAGAAAGCTGGAAATAATACCGGGCGCAACCATTGGCAATATGACCCTGAAAAATGTGCCGATCTTATTGACGCCAAGATCCAGAGATGCTTCTTCAAGGCTGATATCAAAACTATTGAAGGCTGATGACAGAATGGCAATGGCAAAAGGCGTGCAAACCAGCACATGGCCGATCACCACAGTCCATGCAGATAGGGACAAACCAAGCTGGATCATCACAACAAGCAAAGCCACCCCGACAATGATTTCAGGCAGAACCAGCGGTAGCATCAAAAAACCAACGATGCCGCGCTTGCCGGGAAATTCAAACCGTGATGTAGCGCGGGCAGCAAAAATCCCCAGGGTGGTGCTCAAACTGGCCGAAATCAACGCAATCATCATTGAATTATAAAATGCTTCATGCAGCGCTTTGGTCTGCCACAGCATCAAAAACCAGTCAAATGTAAAGCCAGACAGGGGAAGTGAAATAATTGCACTGTCATTGAATGCGAAGATCGGCAGCAGAAATACCGGCGCATATAAGAAGGTCAGATAGACCAGAACATAAGTCAGTAAACTGCGTGACGATTTTTCCATTATGTACCCAGCTAGCCCTTAGTTTTTAAAAAGCGCCGTGTCAGCAGAACAAAGCTGATAGAGATGGCTGCGACAATGAACATGGCTACAACGGCAAGGGCTGATCCTAGGGGGGCATTATTGGCCTTTCCAAATTGAATTTGGATCATATTGGCAATCATCAGCCCGTCGGTCCCGCCAAGTAATTTAGGCGTCACATAATCGCCAACCGTGGGTATGAATACAATCAGGCACGCCGCCACAACGCCCGGCATCGATAGCGGCAATGTCACGCGGAAAAATCGTTGAAATGCGTTGTCGCTAAGGTCGCGGGCAGCCTCTAGCAAGCTTTTATCGATGCGGGACAAAGACACATAAATGGGCAAAATGGCAAAAGGTGCCCATGCATGGGCCAGTGTCAGAACAACGGCATTCGCGTTATACAGGATAAATGTGAGCGGCTCTTCAATCAGGCCAAGGCCCATAAGGCTGCCATTGATGACACCATTATAGCCAAGGATCACCTTCCATAGAAAAATCCGAATAAGATAGCTTGTCCAGAAAGGGATGGTGATCAGCAACAGCCACATTGATTTACGTTTGCCGCCAAACATCGCCACATAATAGGCAATCGGATAGGCCAAAATGACGGTGGCCAGCGTTACCATGCCGGATATCATCAGCGAACGGGAAATTAATAAACCATATAAAGGTTCGGTTACTGCCTCGACATAGTTTTTAAGTGTGATCGTGCGGTCGAGTTCGAGGTAATTCTGCGTCCAGAGGCTGAGCAATACCACCAGAACAAGAGGTGCCGCCAACATAACCAGCGAATACAGCAATGGTGGACTGATCAAAAAATACCCACGCGCGCTGTCCTGATACGCCTTTGGTATCGACCAGAATGTTCTTTTGGCGGGCTGTTGCAGGTAACTAATTTCGCTCGAATTTGCCATTGACTAGTTATGTTTCACTATCGACTGATTTATTTTATAGCCTGAGGATCAGGCTCGGTTTCTTCATTCACGATTGGCAAGATCGTCCGCAGGTGATTATGAAAGGTAGCGACGCCATATTCAAGATCAGACAGCAAAATACGATCAAAACCACTCGATAGTGGCGCTTCATCCGTCCATTTTGTCAATTGCAAATCTTCTCCAGCTGTCAGTCCGTCGATGCGCCCAGAAAGATAGCGCGCAGCACGCATTAGTCGGGTTTCATTTGGGTAACGGTATACGGCGCCGCGTTGTATCGTTTGTTTCGGGCCAATCGGAATATCCTGATAGAAAATAACAGAATCTGGATATAATCCAAGAACCGTATTTGGGAACATGGCGACATAAAGCCATGAGGCATTTTGCGGTTCTGGCAAATGGTCGAGTTGTGAAACAAAATTCCGGTAACGGCGCACGCTCCATTGCTTGGAGGGTGATTCATTAAATTGTCCAAGACTGCGTGATGTACCATTTATAAAGGGTTCATCAACGTAATTTTTACCATAAAGGTCCTGTAAACTGGGATGCGCTGTGGCGACATGATAGCCCTCATTATCGACGTCGCGCATCGATTTCCAGTTGGCTTCAGCCTCTGCAAAGACAAAATCACCGCCAATACTGATCAATCTATCAAGTTCATATGGGGCCAGTTCTTCGTCAAACCTTTGCATCAGTGATTTGACACTGCCTTGTTTTCCCTTTTTGAACCTAATGAACACAAAACCTTGCCAGATTTCTGTCTCAACAGGTTTGAGCCCCCATTTTACCGGATCTAGCTTGGGAAGCGTGCTGGCTCGACTGGCCCCGAGTAAGGTGCCGTCAAGATTATATGACCAGCCATGAAATGGACAGGTGAGGACATTTTTACATACCCCGCTGGAGTCACCGACAACGCGGCTGCCACGGTGTCGGCACAGATTATGGAATGCGCGCACAACATGATCTTTGCCCCTGACAACAATAGCGCGCTCGTTGCCAATATCAAAGGTTACATATGCCCCTGGTTCTGATAGATCGCTGGAATGACACACCAGCTGCCAGTGTGTCGAAAAGACCTTTTTCATTTCCATTTTGAATAAATGTTTGTTGCTGTATGTCCAGCCGGGCAGTCCCTTTCGGTTCCAGTCATGGGGAGGTGATGCAATGCTAATACTCATGTCTTTCCCCTAAATAAAAGTGCAACCCACAATCTGTTAAATGTCCCCTGATCTTTGCCGGAGTTCAAGTAAAAAAACAAAAAACTGGTAACAGCTCTTTGTAAGCTAAACGCAAAATTTGATTGGATTTATCATTGTGTCCGCCCATGTCTTAGCCAAAAAATGGCTAGATAAAGCACACCAAGCAAAACCACGAAAACCGAGAAACCATAGGTCAGGTTCACATCAACCATCCAGCCCGCCGCGGTCGGGCCAACCAGATTGGATATTTCGAAAACTATCACGAACCCGGCATTAGCGGCCACCAAATCGCCGGCACTCACGCGCTGGCTCAGCATGGTAAGGCCAAGTGTATAAAGACCATAGATCAACCCGGCACCCACAAAAGCCATTAGATTTGCCACAATCAGTGACCCCATAAAAAATGGCAGGGTGCTGGCAAACATTATACCAATTGCCGCTATAAAGGCGCTGAGTGCCGCGGGATTGTGACGGTCGGCGAGTTTGGCAATTGGATATTGGAAAAAAATGGTGCCAAGCGCCATCGCTGGAACCAGAGTCATGATCAGCCCGGTATCAGCCCCGGGTGTGCGAACGACCATAGCTGGTAGCAGGCTGAGCATCGCGAGATCGATGCCACCGGCCACAATACAGGCGGCCATTATGGTTGGAAATTTGGCAATCAGCCTTATCGGAGATTTGCTGACATTCAATGTCAGGTCAGGTTCATATTTTCTGATCCAGAAAAATGGTAACGCGCCAATGATAAGCACGATTGCGATAACAGCAAATGGCTCAATTGACCTATATCCAAATACCCAGATAATGGCTGGCCCGACGGCAAACCCAAGCGACATGGCGGTTGCATAAAGTGCGATGGCGTGCGCCCGAAATTGCGGCTTGGCAATCTTGATCAGCCAAGCTTCGGACAAAACCCAATGTACGCCAAGCCCCAGACCGCTTAAAAACCTGATGATGATCCAGAGATACATTTGCTCGGTCAAGCGAAACAGCAACGCCATAACACTTGCCATCATTAGCCCCAAAATGATGAGTTTTGTTACACCGATTTTGTGTGCAAGGCGTGGCACAAAATAGGCGCTAGTGATAATGCCAAGGCCGATCACCCCATTTGTGATGCCGATGTCGTTAAATGATCGCCCCAACACTTCTAGCCAGAGCGATAGCAGAGGAATATAGCCACCAAAAGCCGCCCCAAGCGCAAATGAAGAGAAAATGATGCTCGGCAGGCCAGCGGTAGTGGCAAATTGTGATGGTGACTTTATCGAAAATTTTTGCAAACTACGACTCACAGAAAAAACTGCCCAGCGGCATGACAGGCGCTTTGTTGGAAATGACACTTACACCTATCGTCATATCTGTCCCACATGACCAGTGTGCCAATCACAGCGACGGTCAGGGTGGTTTGGATGGAGACGATAATGCGGGAGAGGTACATTGACAAATCAAAAAGGTGATCAGGCATTTCTGGTGGGTGACAATCAACAAACATGGCATGAAATGACCTATGGTGGCGCGCTCAGCTTTGCCCGCCGCCGCTATAGCCGGGTACTGGACAATGTTGATGTTGTGGTAAGCGGTATCCCCTATGATGGTGCGGTTACCTACAGGTCTGGCTGTCGGCTGGGGCCGCGGGCCATTCGGGCCGGGTCAACACAGCTTGCCGAGCTTAAACATTTTCCTTTTGGATTTAATCCATTCGATCACTTGTCTGTCATTGATTATGGTGATTGCTATCTTGACCCGCATCACCCACAAAGCGTGTTCACCGCGATCGAGCGCCATGCTGACTTGATTGTGGGGTCTGGTGCAAAAATGCTCAGCTTTGGTGGCGACCATTCGGTCAGCTATCCGTTGTTGAAGGCGCATGCAAAAAAATATGGGCCGGTGGCGCTGGTTCAATTTGATGCGCATTGTGATACATGGCCGGATGATGGCACAAGGCTTGACCATGGGACCATGTTTGCACGGGCCGCAACCGAGGGTATTATTGATGTTGCGGCATCAACGCAAATCGGCCTGCGCACTTATAATGACAGTGACCATGGGTTTGAAATTCTGACCAGCCCGTGGGTATACCGAAATGGTATTGATGCGGCCATTGATATTGTCTGTCAGCGGGCGGCGGGCAAAGCTGTATATTTGTCATTTGATATTGATGGGCTGGACCCGGCCTTTGCCCCCGGCACTGGCACGCCTGTTGCTGGTGGTTTGGCCAGCTGGCAAGGGCTTGAATTTGTCCGCGGTCTTGAACCGTTGCAGTTGATTGGTATGGATGTTGTCGAAGTGGCACCAGCTTATGACCATGCCGAAATCACCGCCATAGCCGCGGCATCTGTTGCTTATGACTGGCTGGCGGTTCTGGCCAAACAAAAAGGCGCGCCATCCGCACCCGTTGGTCGACTCTAGCACCAGTTATAATTTAAGCCGGTCTCGTAATTTATACCAGGCCATGCCGATTGCCAGCGCGGGTGTACGCAAGATGCCGCCGGGAAATGGCATATGCCGCAATGATTGCATCACGTCAAATTGTTCGGCGTCACCCATAATGGCGTCTGCCAACATGGTGCCTGCCAGCCCGGTGAGGGCGACACCGTGACCAGAAAATCCCTGCACAAAATAGATATCATCATCGGTCCGCCCAAAATGCGGGATCCGGTTGACGGTAATGCCAATACGACCAGACCAGACACGATCAGTTTCGGCATCAGCTAAAACTGGAAATACCGCAGCCATGCGGCGGCGCAAATCTGCTTCAACATTTCCAAGATTGACATTGGTATAGCTAGCACGGCCACCAAAAATCATCCGGTTATCGGCATCAATACGATAGTAATTCAGCGCTGTGTTGCAATCTGCTACGGTGGCGCGGCTTGGCAAAATATGCTGGATCATATTATCGGATAGGGGGATCGTGGCCAGAACCGATGAGGTGACTTGTGCCAACCGGCGGGACATGGTCGGCAGGCCGATATCGGTTAGATAGGCATTGCCGCATAACAGTACCCGGTTGGCTGTCAACTGTGGGGCATTATAAAGGTGAAGCGTCTTCTTGGCACCGCGGTCAATTTTTATCACCCGGCTATGTTCTAAAATATGAACACCGGCGGTGCGGGCGGCCAGTGCCAGTCCCATCAAATATTTTAGTGGCTGTATTTGCCCAGACCCGCTGTCATACAATCCGCCACAATAAGACTGGCTGTTGATATGCGGGGCTAGTGACGCATGGTCGGTCAGTGCGGTTAATTGGTTGTAACCACGGCGTGACCATTCATCCTGCATTTCTAGCAATTCGGTCATATGACGCTGATGCAGGGCGGCGTGCAGATAGCCAAATTGTAAATCACATGCAATATTATGTTTGCTGATGCGGGATACCACCATATCAACCGCGGCCATACCAGCTTGCCATGCAAGATCGGCGTCATGCGCGTTTAGTTGATTGCTGATATGATGAAAATCATTTGGCCAGCCTTGGCATAAATGCCCGCCATTGCGCCCCGAACCACCACTGCCAATGGTTTCAGCCTCGAGTAAAACAACTTCATATCCATGTTCGGCTAGATGCAGTGCCGCGGTGACCCCGGTCAGGCCACCACCGATTATGGCAACATCACAATGGTCTGGCCGGTCTCGCTGTGACGGCGGCAAGGCATCAACATAATCGGCGTAGATTGAGGGAAGCATTGGTCCTGTTTTGCTGTTTTATGACATAACCGCGCGAGGGCGATCGCGGGGGTTTCTGGGTGATTGTTTTTATGTGTCTAGCTATGCGGCGACCCATAATAATTTTAGAAGCTTGTTCTCTTTGTCTATGGTATATGAGAATTAAATTCAAATGGCGATGATTTGCCCGCGCCCGATGTCGTTTTTTTGACACGATCAGGGGCCAGCAAAACTATGGAAAATTAAGATGACATCAATAGCTCGTAACCAAGAATGGCAACAGATAGATGCCCGTCATCATCTGGCACCATTTACCGATTATGCCGCCTTGCGCAAAAGCGGCGCGCGGGTGATCACCCACGCTGACGGCCATTATATCACCGATAGTGATGGTCACCAAATTCTGGATGCGATGGCTGGCTTATGGTGTGTGAATGTCGGCTATGGACGCCAACAGCTTGTTGATGCCGCCAGCCAGCAAATGGCAGTTTTGCCCTATTATAATAATTTTTTTAAAACCACAAATCAGCCTGTTGCCGCCTTGTCAGAACGTTTGGCAAACCTCACCCCTGATGGGCTAAACAACGTGTTTTACGCAAATTCCGGCTCTGAGGCGAACGACACCATCATCCGGATGGTGCGGCATTTCTGGGCCTTGCACGGCCAGCCGGAAAAGCGTGTGATTATCGGGCGTGAATATGGCTATCATGGCAGCACCATTTTATCGGCCAGCATGGGCGGTATGGTGGGGATGCACCAACAGGCCGCGAATGAGCCCGGGTTTGTGCATATCAAACCGCCTTATGGGTTTTTATATCAAGGCAATATGTCAGAAGATGATTTTGCCACCACCGCCGCAAGCTGGCTTGAAGATAAGATCATTGAAATTGGCGCTGATAAAGTGGCGGCATTTATTGCCGAACCGATTCAAGGGGCAGGCGGCGTGATCATCCCGCCGGCTGGTTATTTAAACAAGGTGGAAGCCATTTGCCGGGCGCATGATATTTTGTTCATTGTTGACGAGGTGATCACCGGCTTTGGCCGAACAGGCCATTGGTTTGCCAGTGATTATTTTGGGTTAAAACCAGATATGATGACGCTTGCCAAAGGGCTGACATCTGGCTACGTGCCAATGTCGGCTGTGATGGTGGGTGACCGTGTCGCAAACAAACTCATTGCTGATGGCGGTGAATTTTATCACGGCTTTACTTATTCTGGTCATCCGGTGGCGGCGGCTGTCGCACTGGCGAATTTGCAGATTATTGAAGATGAAAAACTGATCGAAAAAGTACGCGATGATACTGGCCCATATTTGGCTCAGTCGCTGGCACCGCTGGCTGACCATCCGCTTGTTGGCGAGGTGCGAAGCTTTGGTATGCTGGCGGCGATCGAGCTTGTTAAAGACAAGGCTGGGCCAATTCTGTTTGATCCTGTTGGTGACGTCGGGGTCATATGCCGCGATCACGCCATTGCCGGGGGGATGATGATGCGGGCGGTTCGTGACGGCATGATTATGTCACCGCCGCTGACATTTGGTCGTGATGATATTGATAAGGCGGTCGGCATTGCCAAGATGGCACTTGATAAGACCGTGGCAGACCTCGGCATTTAACAACCACATAAGGGGAGTTCCGGGTCGGCCCGGAAATAAGGTAAAATATGACTTTCGATATGCAAAAATGGCTGAGTGATCAAGCCATCACCGAAGTCGAATGTTTGGTTAGTGATATTTCCGGCATACCGCGCGGCAAAATCCTGCCGGTGAACAAATTTGTATCAGCACAGGATACGGGCGGCTTGCGGCTTCCGGAATATGTGTTTGGTCAGGCCGTGACCGGTGAATATTACGATAGTGATGTTTTGAATGAAATTGGCAGTGATGTGGTTTTGATCCCTGATCCAAATACCTGCCGTTTGGTGCCATGGTATGATGAACCAACCGCACAGATTATTCATGATGCGGTGACCCAAGATGGACGTTTGGTGCCATTTGCGGCGCGTGCCGTTTTAAAACGTGTTTTGTCGTTATTTGAAAAAGCCGGTCTAGAACCGGTGATTGCGCCAGAATTGGAATTTTTTCTGGTCAAACAAAGCAATGATGCCAACAGCCCATTGATCACCCCAACTGGACGATCGGGCCGGGCGGAAAAGGCCAAACAGGCCTATGGCATTGATGCGGTCAATGAATTTGATCCGCTATTTGAAGAAATCTATGACCATTGTGATGTCCAAGATCTTGATATAGACACGCTCAGCCATGAAGCGGGTGCCGCGCAAATGGAAATTAATTTTAATCATGGCAATGCGCTGGAACTGGCTGATCAGGCATTTCTATTTAAACGCACGGTGCGGCAAACCGCCATCAACCATGGGTTGCATGCCACATTTATGGCCAAGCCAATGCAAGAACAGCCCGGCAGCGCGATGCATATTCATATATCTGTCATGTCAAAAAAGACGGGAAAGAATATCTTTGCCAATACAGATGGTTCAGAAAGTGATGATTTCTATCATTCGATTGCCGGTATGCAACGGTATTTGAGTGGCGCGATGGCGTTGATGGCGCCTTATGTGAATAGTTACCGCCGCCGCACGGGTACTGAAGATTCTCCGGCGAATCTGGCGTGGGGCATGGATAACCGCACTGTTGGCCTGCGGGTACCGATTAGCGGGGCGGAAAGCCGCCGGATAGAAAACCGTATCCCGGGGGCAGACGCCAACCCGTATTTGGCTATCGCTGCAACGCTGTCGTCGGTATGGTTGGGATTACAAGAAAAACGGCGCCCAACGCGGCCACGCAAGGTGAGCGCTGAAGATTTGGAGACCTTGCCAAGAAATCTTGACGCGGCGCTTGACTCGCTGGAACGTGTCAAAGCCCTGCACCCGGTTCTTGGTGAAGATTTCGTCAAATTATTTGTCGAGGTCAAACGGGCCGAAGCCGAAGCCTTTTTAGAAGTGATCAGCCCGTGGGAGCGGGAATATCTGTTGCTGAATGTCTAGCTGTCGCGGCACGATGCGCACAGCCCGGTCATTTCAATCACTTTATGATCGGCGGCAAATAGGCGTGCATTTGCCAGCGCATCAATTTTCTGATCAATCGCCGGGTCGGTGAACTCGGCCGCCCGTTCGCATTTTGTACAGAGCATGAAAATGCTGACAGCGCGCTCGCCGCAATTGGTCAGGCTGCATGCCACAAAGCCATTGATGCTCTCTATGCGATGCACGGCACCGCGTTCAATCAGTTTATTTAACGCACGATAGACCTGTAGCGGCGCGCGTACGCCCTGGTCACGCAATGCATCTAGAATGCTATACGCGCTAAGCGGCGTATCGGTCTGCCGCAACAGATTATAAACCAGAGTTTCATTTGGTGTCATTTGGCGCCTCGTCGAATCATCAGCTTAAAGACCGGGCGTGGCAAGATCATCACTATGACTAAAATAAGCGCGCTCGCCAGAATGATCGAGGGGCCGGACGGTGTGTCAAAATAGGCCGATCCATATAACCCACCAACGCTGCCAATCACGCCGAATACCGACGCCATTGCCGCCATTAATTCTGGACTGCCACCAAACCGTCTGGCCGCCGCCGCCGGTATAATCATCAATGCGGTGACCAATAAGACCCCGACAAGCTTTAGTGAAATAGATACTACAAAGGCGATTAAAATCATAAATAGCCATTCGGCGCGTTGCGGTGATAACCCCTCGGCTTCGGCAATTTCTGGGCTTACAATGGCCGCCAAAAGCCGTCGCCATTGCCAGAAAATAATACCCATGATCAGCGCACCTCCCCCATAAATAACCATGAGATCGGTTTTGCTGACAGCCAAAATATCGCCGAACAACAGCCCATTTACATTTACCGCGCGACTGCCGCTTATAGTGATCAGGATCAGCCCACAGGCCAATGTCGAATGGGCAAGAATCGCAAGAATTGTGTCAGATGACAGACGTTGGGAATTTTTCGCCACAAGAAGCGCAACACAGCTGGCCACAGTGACCACCGGCACGCCGATCATCGGCGATAGATCTGCCATGACCGCCAGTGCAATACCAAGCAATGCCGCATGCGCCAGCGTGTCGCCAAAAAACGCCATTTGACGCCAGATGATCAAACAACCAAGCGGCCCAACAATAACCGCCAGTCCAACACCGGCAAGCAATGCGCGGGTGAAAAAATCATCAAGCATGTGGGGTCTCGCTGGCGGGGTGGCAATGATCTGAAATGCTGCCATCGGCATGTTGAACGGTACCATCAGGAAGATGAATATGATCATGATCATGCTGGTATACGGCCAACTGACCAGCTGAATGACCGCCAAATAATCTCATATATTCTGGATTGGTGACAACTGTGTCCGGGCTGCCACTACAGCAAATATGCCCATTTAGACATAGCACCGTATCTGTGTCTGCCATCACAATATGCAGATCATGGGAAATCATCAAAACGCCGCAACCGCTGGTGTCGCGGATGGTTTTGATTAAATCATACAACATCACTTCGCTGGCAAAATCGACACCCTGAACAGGTTCGTCAAGCACCAGCAAGTCAGGCTTGCGCAAGATCGCCCGGGCGAGCAGTGCCCGTTGAAACTCGCCGCCTGACAAATCCTGCACATAGGCACTGGCCAGATGTTCAATGCCAACTGCATCCAACGCCCGTGCACAGGCGGCATGATCAACCGTGGTTGTCAATTGCATCAATCGGCTGACCTGTAATGGCAGGGCCGGGTCAATAAATAATTTTTGCGGCACATAGCCAACCCGCAGGCCATTATGCCGGACAACCGCGCCTTCATCCGGGGTGATGGCACCGATTGCCAGCTTGGCGGTGGTGCTTTTACCAGCCCCGTTTGGTCCAACAATGGTGACAATTTCACCGCGCTCAATGGTGAAGTTAAGGCCGCGCACCGCCCAGCGGTGATCGCGTTTGACACCGGCCTGTTGCATCGAAATCAATGGGTGTCCCATAGGTGAACCATTTTCCGTGAAAATCAATAATGAACTGGCAAGTCTAGCGATTGTAACCCGCCATTGTTATTTTATAACATAATCGGATATTTCAACGCAAACATACATGATCTATCTGGTCAATCCAGTTCACGTCATAGTAGACTTGGACCGCCCCACTGCCGCAACTAGGCCATGACGTTATGCAAGGGGGCGCACCCGAGACGCGCGATACAGATTTGATGGAGCAAATTATGACGGCGGCTGATACGATCACATCTTTGACCATCCGCCGGCCAGATGATTTGCATTTGCATCTGCGTGATGGGGCCATGCTTGCGGCTGTTGTTGCCGACACCGCTCGGCATTTTGGCCGTGCGATTGTGATGCCCAATTTGGTGCCGCCAGTGGTGACAGCGGCCGATGCCTGTGCTTACCGCGACCGGATTTTAGATCATTTGTCCGACCATAAGCATTTTCAGCCGCTAATGACGCTCTATCTAACCGAAACAACCGACGCTAGTGATGTTGTGGCAGCGGCGGAAGCTGGCATTATTCACGCGGTCAAATTATATCCGGCGGGAGCAACAACAAATTCAGCGTCGGGGGTTCGTGATTTTGATAAGGTGCGCTCGGTTCTAGAAGCCATGGCAGCGATTGGCCTGCCACTTTGCGTACATGGCGAGGTGACCGACCCATCGGTAGATATCTTTGACCGTGAAGCGGTATTTATCGACCGGGTGTTAACGCCGTTGCGCGCGGCAGTGCCGGGTTTAAAAGTGATCCTAGAGCATGTCACCACGGCTGATGGTGTTGATTTTGTGCGGGATGCTGGCGGCAACATGGCGGCCACCATCACCACGCATCATTTGTTTATCAACCGCAATCATATTTTGGCTGGTGGTATCAGGCCGCATTATTACTGCCTGCCAGTTGCCAAACGTGAACGCCATCGTTTGGCGCTTGTGGCCGCGGCAACATCTGGTGCGCCGCAATTCTTCCTTGGCACCGATAGCGCGCCGCATCTTGATACCGACAAGCAATCGGCATGCGGCTGTGCAGGCATTTATACGGCGCCAAATACATTATCTTGTCTGGCCCATGTGTTTGAAGCCGAATCAGCGCTTCATCTGCTTGAGGGATTTACCTCGGTACATGGTGCCGCGTTTTATGGTCTGCCGCCAGCACAAGATCGCATCACACTTGTGAAACGTGATGCGCCTGTGACCTTTCCTGCCAGCCGGACGACAGCACATGGCGAGGTCACAATTTTTGATTGCGGCGAAGAGCTATATTGGGAGGTTGAGGCCAGCCTATAGGGCGGCTGTTTATCACTTTACAACCTTGGTTCGCGCGGACCTGCCGTCGGCCGCAGGGACTGGCGCGCGGCGGCTTCACGGCGGGTGATATAGACGGTTGACGCAAAAATAACCGCCCCGCCCACAAAGGTCGAAAGGCCGGGCCATTCGGCAAAAATGATCCAGGCTAAAATCACCGCAAATGGCAGTTTGATAAATTCCAGCGGTTGCAGCGCGGTGATGTCAACAAGGCTAAAGGCACGGGTGAAACAAAGATGGGCTATCGTGCCGGATAATGCCATGCCCCATAAAAACCCCCATGTCAAAAGATCTGGCCATTGCAAGACCCACAGTGACGGGATCAGTGCCAAGGGCGCTTGCATCACCACCATCCATGTCACAATCGCATGCTGGCTTTCGCTACGGGTCAGGGTTTTAACAATCAGTGACGCCATGGCAATGGTAAGTGCGCTGATCAGCGCCAAAAGCGCGCCAAATGTGACATCAACAACACCCGGCTGCAAGATAATCAGCGTGCCTAAAAATCCAACAGAAATCGCCGCAATCCGGCGGGCCCGAATAACCTCGCCAAGAAATAGCACCGCGCCGATGGTCACAAATAATGGGGTGGTAAAGCTAAGCGCCGTCATTTGTGCCAACGGGATCAATGTCAGGGCGGTAAAGCCGCAAAACATGCCAACCGCATTGATTGCCGCGCGCAAGAAAAATAATTTTGGCCGCTGCATGCGCAATGTGCCAAACCCAACGCGCGCAACCAGCGGCAGTAAGATCAGCACTGCCAAAAAATTGCGGAAAAACACCACTTCAATCACTGGCAAATGCGCGGCAGATAGCCGAATACAAATGCCCATCACGGTAAACATGAACAGCGCCACAATCATCAGATAAGTGGCGCGGGTTTGTGCTGGCAAGTTAGTGAAAATAGATATCATCTGAATCAGTGACCAAACTGTGACACTGGCGTATCACCCTTATTGGCAATGATGCCATTAGGCACCAACACGCCATGCTGGTCAATGAGATGTTATGTACCGCCCAGTCAAGGGTTCAGCTTGGCCGCGACCCAGCTGTCGAAAGCTTCATAATAGCCGTGCAGTTCTTCGGTGATCGAAGGATGATTTGCCAAGGCTGTTTCATAGGCGCGCAAGCTTTCATCCAGATGAATCGAAAACCCTAAAATCACTTGCAGCCTATTTAAAATGGCAAAGCTTGGTACAAAACCACAATCAGCAAGGCTGAGTGAACTGCCACATAAAAAGGGGCGCGGGGTGACCATTTGGGCGAGCTGGTCAAATCGTTTTTGTAACAAGATGGCATTGTCTTTTATAAAAGCCGCGTCTCGGCTGGCTGGTGTCACCTGACCAAAATAGGCGCGCAACACCGGCTCTATTCGGCTGTCATGAAATCTCGATAGTGATCTGGCCGTGGCACGGTCTTTGACATCAGCAGGCAGCATCGCTGGTGTTGGCGCGATCTCGTTGATATATTCTGCGATGGCTTCTGAATCACACAGCGTAAATCCATCATCATCAAGTGCCGGTATTGTGCCGGCAGGAATGATTTGACAATAGGCCGGACTGCCATAGCCATCAGGCGGTGAAACGCTCTGCCACTGCAGATTTTTATGCCGAAGTAAAATGCGCGTCTTGCAGCCATAACTGCTGATTGGCAAATCATACAAAATCATCACGTTACGCCCCCAGCGCAATTTTCATTCTTCAATGTCTAATGTTTAATCTGGCGGATTTCATTATCATGCAGCCAACATGAAAAAAGGGAGATGGTATCATCTCCCTTTTTGGCTTTATGTTCATTTGATAGGCGCTTTATCTTAGTTAGATAATTGCCATTTGCGACCAAGTTCAGCAAAGAAGCCGCGTTCTGTTTTCAATGCAATCCAGGTGTTCACATAATTGATCCAGACCTGATCATCTTGTGGCAGCAACATGGCGATTGGTGTTGGGGCCTTTGGTTCTGATACCGGCACAATCATCATCTCTGGATATTTGGCAACCAGCTTATAAGCTTCAACATTCGAGGTGATATGCGCGTCAGCTCGGCCAGCTAGGACTTCCTGAAAATCGCGCGCTGGGGCTTCAACAATCTTATATGTTGCATTCGGGAAAAATTCTTTGACCTGCTTTTCTTGGGTGGTGCCAAGGGTTGCTGCAACCGTAACCGAGGCTTTATCGAGATCGGCCCAGTCGGTGAATTTGTCGGCATTTTTCTTCAGCGTCAATGGCACGGTCGCCAATGAAAAATAGCTGTTTGAATAGCCTGCGGCCTTGGCACGGGCTGGCGAAATAGAGGCTGACCCAGTCATGTGATATTTGCCGGATGTGACGCCGCTTACCAGTGTTTTCCAGTCAGTTGGAACAAATTCCAGCTTTACATCGAGGTCTTTTGCCAATTCGGTCATCACATCAATGTCATAACCGGTATAGCTGTTAGTCGCCGTATCTTTCATTGTCATTGGGTTCCAGTCACCGGTCGTGCCCACTTTTAGCACGCCATTTGACAAGATGTCTTGTAGGACGCTGTCGGCATGTGCGCTAGCTGTGGAAAACATGACCAAAAGGCATGTTGCGAGGGTTTTGATAAATTTCATTGAGTAATCTCCGGTTCGGTATCCAATAACAATCATGTTTGATCGATCTGGTGGAAGTAGGTGCTATGCCGGAAAATACAACCCAGACGACCAAATAATATTGCAGAAATCATCGAAAATTTCAGGGGTAGGCGCTTGCGCTGAAATCGGCTAGGACTGATAGGCAAGTGGCCTTTCGGCAAGAGACAAGACAACATACAGGTAGGATATTAATGACCCCCCAGCCACTGTCGGCATTTTTATCGGTGCAAAATGTATCTAAATATTTTGATAATTTCTGTGCGTTGGATGATGTTTCGCTTGATGTTTCGCTTGGCCAAAAGCTGGTTATTTGTGGGCCGTCCGGTTCAGGCAAATCAACGCTGATACGCTGTGTGAAACAGCTTGAACGGCACCAATCTGGAAAAATATATATTGACGGTACCGAGGTGGGCGCTGGGGATGCTGGGCAGGCTGCAATCCGTGAAAATGTGGGTATGGTGTTTCAGCAATTTAACTTGTTTCCGCATCTGACCATTATGGAAAATCTGACTTTGGGGCCGGTGCGCGCACGCGGTATGCCAGCCGCCGCCGCCGCCGAATTGGCAATGCATTATTTGGAACGGGTGCGGATCCCAGAACAAAGTCATAAATACCCATCACAATTATCTGGCGGTCAACAGCAACGCGTGGCGATTGCGCGGGCTTTGTGCATGAAGCCTAAATTAATGTTGTTTGACGAGCCAACCTCGGCGCTTGATCCGGAAATGATTGCCGAGGTTCTCGATGTGATTGGCGAGTTGGCTGACGCTGGCATGACAATGATTTGCGTGACCCATGAAATGGGCTTTGCCCGTCAGGTAGCCGATATGATGCTATTTATGGATCATGGTAAAATTGTGGAAATGGCACCGCCCCGCCGCTTTTTTAGCCAGCCTGAAAGCCCGCGCTGTAAATTATTCCTCAGCCAGATATTGCGGCATTAAGGCGGCGAGTCATGCAGATTTTACAACAAAAATTATGCAGGCTTTGGCGGCGATATTCACCGATGATGGTGGGGCTGTTCTTTTTGTTGCCACTTGGCGGCTGTAGCCAGAATTGGGGCTGGTATGTTGTCAATCCGGCAACCCCGGCTGGCCAACGCAATCTGAAATTTCTGATTGATGGACTGTATTACACCATTGCGCTGTCGCTGACCGCGATCACCATTTCGATCATTGTCGGGCTGATGATCGCGTTGCCGGGATTATCGTCACGGCGGGTACCACGTGGTATCAACCGGGTCTATGTTGAAATGGTCCGCGCCATTCCGATTTTGGTGCTGATTTTGTGGGTTTATTATGGGTTGCCACAGGTTGCCGGTATTTCGATTTCGGTTTTTTGGGCCGGGGTGTTGGCACTGGCGGTTTCAGATAGCGCGTTTCAAGCTGAAATATTCCGTGCTGGCATTCAATCGATTAACCGGGGTCAATATGAAGCGGCGGCGTCGATTTCGCTGAATTACCGCGATACCATGCGGTTTGTCATCTTGCCGCAAGCCATCAAACGTATTTTGCCCGCACTTGGCAACCAGCTTGTCTATATGTTGAAAATGTCGTCCTTGGTCTCGGTGATTGGCATGCAAGAATTAACCCGGCGTGCCAATGAACTGGTGGTGACCGAATACCGGCCTCTGGAAATTTATACGGTTCTGGTGCTAGAATATCTTGTGGTTATTTTGATCGTGTCCGCTGGCGTACGCTGGCTAGAGCGTCGCTTGAACGCCGCCGACTGAAAAAAATCAGCGCAAAGAGGGCAGCGCCATGCCGAATGTCACAGCAACAGTGCAATATATTCATGATGATGGCGATCATGCCGCTTATCATGCGTCCGAGGCTGGTGGTGCGGCGGCAACACATGATGGGCGTTTTGATCCGCGCGAGGTGCAGATTCATGATGCCCGCCAGGCCGAAGCGGTGTTTGACCTAGACCATGAAGGGTTCCGGCTGGTGCCTCAGATATCGGCGGTCACTGATTTTTACGATGATGCCCAGCTGGCGTCTGTCTATAACGCTGAAGTGATCGCGTTGATGAAACAAATCACTGGGGCTAGGTGGGTTGATGTGTTCGACCACACAAGACGGGCGGCGACAGATCAGTTGCGGCGGACAGTGAAATCGCGTGAGCCATCTTCGGTGATCCATAATGACTATACCGAATGGTCTGCCGAACAGAGGCTGCGCACATTATTGCCTGATGAATCGGACAAGCTGTTAGAGAATCGATTTGCCATCATTAATCTATGGCGGTCAATTGCTGGCCCGGTTGAAACCATGCCGCTGGCATTTTGCGACTCTTCGACAGTCAGCCCGGCAGATTTGGTGGCTGTCAAACGGGTGGCGAAAGACCGGGTGGGTGAGCTGCAAATGGCACGGTTCAATGCCGCCCATCGGTGGTTCTATTTCCCCGCTATGGCTAGTGATGAAGCGGTTTTAATCAAGACTTATGATTCGGCAATGGATGGTCGCAACCGATTTACCATTCATACCGCGTTTGAAGATCCAAATTCAGCCGCCGATGCGGCGCCGCGCCAAAGTCTTGAGACCCGCTGTTTTGTGTTTTATTAAGGTGATGATCATCAGCTGTATCTGGCCATGATCTGGCCAGCTGCAAGGAGTTTGAAATGCGATTAGTGCGTTGTGGACAGCCGGGTCAAGAAATGCCGGGATTAATTGATGCCAATGGTATCATGCGTGATTTATCGGGCCATGTTGACGATATTGATGGGCGCATTCTGGATGATGCCAGCCTTGCCAGATTGGCCAATTTAGACCCGACATCACTGCCAGAAATAGACCCGCAAACCCGCCTTGCGCCCTGCGTTGGGCATGTTGGTAAATTTTTGTGCATCGGATTAAATTTTCATGATCACGCCGCAGAAACCGGCTTGCCGATTCCGGGCCACCCGATCTTGTTTATGAAAGCCACATCGTCAATCAGCGGTCCGCATGATGATATCGTGCGGCCGCGCAATGCCACACAGATTGATTGGGAAGTTGAACTAGGTGTGGTGATCGGCAAGCCCGCAAAATATGTCACCGAGGATGAAGCGCTGGATTATGTGGCGGGCTATTGTGTGGTGAATGACCTGTCTGAGAGATATTTTCAAATGCAGCTCACCGGTCAATGGACAAAGGGCAAATCATGTGACGGTTTTGGCCCGGTTGGCCCCTATCTTTTGACCCGTGATGAAGTGCCTGATCCACAAAATCTGGATATGTCAGTCACCGTGAATGGCACGACAATGCAAAATGGCAACAGCCGCGATATGATTTTTTCAGTGCGGCAGATTATCGCCCATTTATCGGAATTGATGACGTTGCATCCGGGCGATATTATCGCCACCGGCACACCGGCCGGGGTCGGGATGGGGCAAAAACCAACCCCGGTCTATTTGCAAGATGGCGATGAAATCGTCACCACCATTGCCGGGCTAGGCAGCCAGCGCCAATTTGTGGTGGCCGAAAGCTAATCTGTTCGCGACCTATTAAATAACTGCATAAATAGCCGCGCATTTTGGGCATTGCGATTTGTCTTTGACGGCAAAACCAGCTATAGTGCCGACCGGCGGGGAGCCATGCATATACCGCATAGCGGCATATGATCGCGTTTAGTGAGGTAATTGATGGCGCGCCCGATTTCACTTCATTGGTTTCGGCAGGATTTACGACTTGCTGACAATCCGGCATTGACCGCCGCCGCGCGTGATGGCGCGGTGATCCCAGTATATATTCTTGATGATGACCATGCAGGTGACCATAAAATGGGCGGTGCCAGCCGCTGGTGGTTGCACCATGCCTTGCACGCGCTGAATGACTCGCTTGATGGCAAGCTGGTTGTTTTGCGGGGCGATCCGGCGACGCATCTTGCCGCATTGGCGGCGGCCAGCGGGGCGGTTTCAGTGCATTGGAACCGCTGTTACGAACCATGGCGCATCACCCGTGACACCGCGATAAAGGCGGATCTTGCGGCGCGCGGGCTTGTCGTTGAAAGCCACAATGGCAGCTTGCTATGGGAACCATGGGAAGTGACCAAGGCCGATGGCACCCCATACCGGGTGTTTACCCCCTATTTTCGCCGTGGCTGTTTGTCGGCCCCGCCACCACGCCAGCCTTTGCCGGTGCCATCCCAGCTTGTGCTGGCGGCAAGCGATGATCAGGGGGCTGGCATTGATGGGTTGCAATTATTGCCAAACACCGGCTGGGATCAAATGCTGATCCCCCATTGGCAGATTGGCGAGGCTGGCGCGATCGCGCGGCTGGCCGCCTTTATTGATCAAGATTTGCTTGGTTATAAAGAGGGACGCAACTTTCCAGCCCGGCCAAATGTATCGCGGCTATCACCGCATTTGCACTGGGGCGAGGTGTCACCAAACACGGTTTGGTATGCCGCCAAAGACCGGATGGATGCCGGTACAATCAACCAAGAAGATGGCGACCATTTCCTGTCAGAACTAGGCTGGCGTGAATTTTCGCATGCTTTGTTATATTATTTTCCCGATTTGCCGCGGCAGAATTTACAGCCACGATTTGACAAGTTTGCGTGGAAGGATGATGCCGATGCGTTGCATCGCTGGCAGCGCGGTCAAACCGGCTATCCGATCGTTGACGCGGCGATGCGCCAGCTGTGGCAAACCGGGTATATGCATAACCGTTTGCGGATGATTGTTGGTTCATTTCTGGTGAAAAATCTGCGGCTTCACTGGCATCATGGCGAAGCATGGTTCTGGGATTGTTTGGTTGATGCCGATCTTGCAAATAACAGCGCCAGTTGGCAATGGATTGCCGGATGTGGCGCTGATGCGGCCCCGTATTTTCGCATTTTCAACCCGATCACACAGGGTTCAAAATTCGATCCAAACGGTGAATTTATCCGTCATTTTGTGCCAGAAATTGCCGGGCTGCCTGATGCTTATCTGTTCAGCCCGTGGGAAGCCCCGCGCCAGGTTCTGGACGCCGCCAATGTGGTTTTGGGGCAGACCTACCCGCATCCGATTGTTGATGTCAAAACATCACGGCTTGACGCGCTGGCGGCCTTTGCCGCCTTGAAAGGCCCAGCATGACGGTGTTGCGCCTTATTCTTGGGGATCAGCTTAATCACCAGCTGGCGAGTCTGCGCGATATCAATATCGAAACAGATATCGTGCTGATGGCCGAGGTCGGCACCGAAGTGACCTATGTCAAACATCACAAACGCAAAATTGCATTTTTGTTTGCGGCAATGCGGCATTTTGCCGAAGCATTGCGGGGTGATGGCATTTCGGTGATCTATCGCCGCCTTGATGACCCAGACAATGGGGGCAGTCTGGAAAGCGAGGTAAAACGGGCCATAGCCGCGCATAAGATTGCAAAATTAGTGGTCACAATGCCGGGTGAATACCGGCTTATGGAGATTATGAAGCGCTGGCAATCCAGCCTTGGTATCGCTGTTGAGTTGCGCGAGGATGACCGGTTTTTATGCAGGTTGGGTCGGTTTGCCAGCTGGGCCGATGGCCGCCGCCAGCTGCGTATGGATTTTTTCTATCGTGACATGCGGCGCGATCATAATATTTTGATGGATGGCGGTGAACCGATCGGTGGTAAATGGAATTTTGACAGTGACAACCGCGAGTCCCCAAAAGCGGGTATGGTGATCCCGCCACCATTGCAGTTTGCGCCTGATGACATAACCACAGAGGTGCTTGGGCTGGTTGCGACCAGATGTGCTGACCATTTTGGTGAACTTGATGATTTTGGATTTGCCGTCACGCGCCAACAAGCCTTGGCCGTTCTCGATCATTTCATAGACCAGCGTCTGCCAGATTTCGGCAGATATCAGGATGCCATGCTATTGGATGAACCATGGGTCTATCACAGCCATATCGGATTTTACTTGAATGCCGGTCTGTTGTTGCCAGCCGAGGCGATTGCCGCCGCCGAAGCCGCCTATCATAGCGGCCATGCGCCGCTGAATTCAGCCGAGGGGTTTATCCGGCAAATTTTAGGCTGGCGCGAATTTGTGCGGGGTATTTATTGGCTGAAAATGCCCGGCTATGCTGATTTGAATTTCTTTGAGGCGGATCGTGATTTGCCAGAATTTTTCTGGACGGGTAATACCAAAATGCTGTGTATGGCCCAGGCCGTTGACGCGACCCGCAAATATGCCTATGCGCACCATATCCAGCGGCTTATGGTGTTGGGGAATTTTGCGCTTTTGGCCGGGCTAGCACCAGCACAAGTGAATGCATGGTTTTTGATTGTCTATGCCGATGCCTATGAATGGGTAGAGCTGCCAAACGTATCAGGTATGGTACTATTTGCCGATGGCGGCTATCTGGCCAGTAAACCCTATGCGGCTGGTGGTGCTTATATCAATCGTATGTCAAACTATTGCTGCGATTGTCATTACAAAGTCAGTCAGAAAAACGGCGCGGCGGCCTGTCCATTCAACTATCTGTATTGGGATTTTCTGATCCGGAACCGTGACAAGCTCAAGGATAATGCGCGCCTTGGCATGATGTATCGCAGTCTTGACCGCATGGATGAGACAAAAATTGCCGCCATTCGTGATGACGCAGACCAATTCCTAGCCAGCTTACCAGCGGTGTGATCGCCGGACAATCTGCCTTAGCCAAGGAGAAGAAAAATGAGAAAAGAACGCAGACACAAACAAAGCTGGTTCGGCCGGTTACTGATAAATTTTGTGATCTCAGCTGGTGTGCTGATGGCATTGTCACTGGGCATTGCCGCATGTGCGCGCAAGGATGTCAGCACATTGGCTAGCCACCAGCCGCGGCTTGTTTTGGAAGAATTTTTTGCTGGTCAATCTGTTGCTTATGGTATTTTTGAAGACCGTTTCGGCAATTTACGACGCCAGTTTCGGGTCAACCTGTCAGGGGAATTGGATGGCAGCAGGCTCGTTCTTGATGAAGAATTTTTATATGATGATGGTGAACGTGCCAGCCGTACATGGACGATTGATCGGCTTGGATCAGCCAGTGATGGCACCGTAAGCTATAGCGGACGCGCCACCGATGTGAGAGCCGCCGCGCATGGGGTGCAGGTTGGTAACGCGCTGAACTGGCAATATGATATCACGCTAGAGATGTCTGGCATGAGCCTTGATGTGCATTTTGATGACTGGATTTACAAACAGGACGAAGATATCGCCATTAACCGTGCCTTTGTTACAAAGTTTGGGGTTGAAATTGGATCCGTGACGATCGTGTTTATTCGCGGGAAAACAGCGTCAAATCTATGGCCGTTATCCTTGGATGAATGGCCGCGTTCATAGCTTTCGCGACAGCGGTCATTTTATGTAAAAAAGGGGGGTCTATGCGCCGTACGGTTTTGATGGCTGGGGTTTTTTGGGCCAGCATGATGCTGTCGGTGATCGGCGGTGTGCAATCATCCTATGCACAACTGCCTAGCTGGCTTGAAACCTCGCCCCAGCTTGTGGGTGAGGCGCGGTTTCGCCTGTTTTTCTTTGACATTTATCAGGCCGCGCTGTTGACACCAGATGGGCGTTATGATGGCGCGGCGCCCTATGCGCTGCGGCTATCTTTTATGCGCGATGTGTCCAGCCAGACAATTGTCGACACCAGCCTTGATGAAATGCGCCGACAAGCCAGTGGCAACGAGTCCAAACTGGAAGAATGGGCCGACTGGATGGGCCAGCATTTTCCAGATATGAAAAATGGGGACGAGGCATTGATGGTTGCCCTCACCAATGGCGGTATGGCGCTTTATCATAATCAGGTGAAGCTTGGGCAGATGGATGATCCAGCATTTACCGATGCGTTTTTTGCCATTTGGTTGTCAGATAACGCGCTGAAATCTGATCTTAGCCGCCAGCTTCGTGGTCTGCGGAAAGAATAACCATGCGGCTTGGTGCGTTTTTCTTTGAAATCATGCCGTTGGCCGGGTTTTTCATTGGCTTTCATTATTATGGGCTATTTATCGCGGCTGTTATATCGGTGGGATTGGCCGGTATGGTCTTGGGGCTGGCGTGGTGGCGTGCCCGGTATGTTGCCCCATTTCCGCTGTTTTCACTGGTGTTATCAGCCGGGTTTACCGCGGCGGCGGTGTTATTTGACGCGGCCATTTTCATAAAAATTCAACCTACAATTTTTAATGGCCTATTTGCCGCGGTGTTGCTTGGTGGTTTGGTGATGAAACGCGCCATGATGCAGGTATTTTTTGCCAAGCAATTTTTTCTGACTGATGATACATGGTACCAGCTGAGCGCGCGGTGGGGATGGTTTTTTTTGTGTCTTGCCGTTGCCAATGAATTGGTCTGGCGTCATGCCAGCGATGCAGATTGGGTGATCTATAAAACCTTCATTGCCGCACCAGCTAGTATTTTATTTATGCTGGCACAATTGCCGTTAACATTGCGTGGACGCCGCCAATCGGGCAAAACCGATCAGGGCTAAAATGGAATAGAACGGCCATCATAGGCAAAAAACCCGCCCGTTTGTGCGGGACGTAAATGATCCATAACATGCCATAATTGCGCGGCGCTATGATCGGCGCTGAATGGGGGTGTGTTTGCGTCTTTTTTTTGAAATGGCCGTGATAAATCTGTGTCGACAGTACCGGGGTGCAAGGTGACCATGCAGCTTTCAGGGTTATAGCGTGCCAATTCAATAGCCGCCGTATGTGACAGTTGGTTGAGCGCGGCCTTGCTGGCCCGATAGCCATACCAGCCTCCAAGACGGTTATCTGCAATTGACCCCACACGTGCTGACAAGCTGGCAACAACCAGAGGGTGCGGCTGGCGCAGCGCTGGCCATAATGATTTAACCAACAAGATGGGGCCAATGGCATTGATCTGATAGCTGTGATGCAAGGCATTTGGGTCAATATCAGCCAGACGTTTTTCAGGCTGTGTAACATCATCCCGCAACACGCCAGCCACCATCACCAATCGGTCAATGCGTGGCATTTTGTTGATGATATCTGTTGCCGCCACGGTGATGCTGGGCGGGTCAAGAAAATCCATCTTGACCCAATGCACAAGGTCAGATGGGGGCAAATCACGAAAGGCAGCAGTGCGGGCCGGGTGCCGGGCGGTCAAGATCAGTTGTGTTGCCCCCGCGGCCATTGCCTGTTTGGCCATGGCATGGCCAATGCCGCGCCCTGCACCTTGAATGACAATTTGCATTTTGGTCTCCTTTTTGTGGCTGTTTGTCTATTGAAAATGCCGCGAAACCCCCTATTTCAGAACTATGGCATAAGTTGTTTTTGAGGGCGAATTAAATAGGGGTTTTGGCATGCGATACCGCACCATTCTGGGCGTTGTTCTGACGTTGTTATTTTTCAGCACTGCCGCCCGCGCGGCGGAAATGGTCTATCCAAACCCGGATATAGCCCCAGCAGAAGTGATCGCCATCCAGCTTAACGGGCTGCAATATAATGATACGCCCGACACCGATGCTGGTATTCGCCAGACATGGGCGTTTGCGCATCCGCGTAACCGGGCCATGACCGGCCCCTTGCCACGCTTTGCCACTATGTTAAAAGGCCCGGGCTATGACATGATGCTCAATCACGCATCGCATCAGATTGTGCCAGCAAATTCAGGTGATGGATGGCGGCAATTTGACGTGTTTATGGAAGCTGGCAACGGCAAGGTGTTGCAGTTTGCGTGGATTGTCGAAAAAGTAACCGAAGGGCGGTATAAGGATTGTTGGATGACCGTGGCGGTATCTGCCCCGCGGCCTGCTGGCCAAGGCAGCTAGCGGCCCGGCGGTGCTGACAATTTGGCGCGGCGCTCGCGGTTCAGAGCAAACAACCCGGACCCAACAATCATCAGACTGCCGATAATCAATACACGGTCCAGCTGGTCGTCAAAAATTACAATGCCAATGGTCGAGGCAAACACCAGTTGAAGATAGGCAAAGGGCTGAATTGTTGATGCGTGCGTTGTATCAAGCGCGCTGATCAAACAAAAATGCCCACTGGCCCCAGTGATGCATAACAAGGCCATCCACCACCAGTCCGAACCTTGCGGCGGATGCCAAAAAAACGGGACAACCAATGTAATCGCCACGGCGCCTGCCACACCAGTCCAAAAGAAACTTGTCATGGCGTTGTCGCGCCGCGCGGCAAAGCGGGTTAATACGCCATATGTTGCCATCAAGATCGCCGCGCACAACGGAATAACGGCGTTGCTGCCAAAAGCGGCTGAGCCGGGCTGCAGAATCACCAAGACACCGGCAAATCCACAGCCAACAGCCAGCCATCGCCGCCAGCCAACGATTTCGCCTAAAAACGGCACCGATAGTGCCATCACCATCAGAGGATAGCTAGCAAAAATAGCATGAAATTGAACCAACCCAACTTGACTAAACCCAAGAATAGCCACGCATATTTGCGTAACCAAAAGCACACCGCGGCCAGCTTGCAACCATGGTTGGCTGGTGGCGGTGGCTTGTTTGAATCCGCCTGATTTACGGGCGCTGAACGCACAAACAAATATCGCAAAAAACCAATAGCGAATGGCCACAATGGTAATGATGTCGTAAGACCCCGCCAGATAGCGCGATATGCCATCTTGAATGGCAAAAATAATGGTTGTTGCAACCATCAATAGAATGCCACGTCGTGGATTATCCTGCATTTATGTCGGCTCTTTTACCAAGGGGCGGTTGATCTTGGATGGTTTGCATGTACCGCATGATGCGATGCTATAGATAAAAATCAGATTTGGCTCTGATTATTTTGCCGGGGTGAATGATGAGTGGGGGTGAATGATGAGTGGGGGTGAATGATGAGTGGGGGTGACTGATGAGTGGGGGTCAATGATCGGCAGTAACGTCCCAATTGATCGGCGTTATGCCGTGCTGGCAGAGATAGGCGTTGGTTTTGGAAAATGGCGCACTGCCAAAAAACCCATTATGCGCGGCCAATGGCGAGGGATGGGCGCTGGCGATAACAAAATGGCGATCTCGGTCAATTTTGGCGCCTTTTTCCTGTGCTTTGCGGCCCCATAGGATAAAGACAAGATGGCGCGTATGCTGGTTGAGTTGGTCGATCACCGAATCGGTAAATCGTTCCCATCCTTTGCCAGCATGGGCCGCGGCCTGCCCATCAGCAACAGTGAGACAGCTATTTAACAACAAAACCCCCGCTTTTGCCCAATTTTCAAGATTTCCATGTGGCGGTGGTTGAATGCCAAGGTCGGCTTGCAATTCTTTGAAAATATTTTGCAGCGATGGGGGCTTGGCTATGCCCGGGCGTACCGAAAAGCTGAGCCCATGTGCCTGCCCCGGCCCATGATAGGGGTCCTGACCCAAAATCACCACTTTCACTAGATCAAAAGGCGTCAGCGAAAAGGCCTGAAAAATCTCGGGTCCTGGTGGATAGATTTTTTTCCCCGCTGCTTTTTCAGCCCGCAAAAACTGGCCAAGGCGCTGCATATAGTCAGCGGCAAATTCCCCCTCAAGACGCGATTTCCAGCTTGGTTCTAATTTTATCTCTGGCATAGCTGTGCTCCAACACGCTGTTGTAGCGTAGCGTGCTTTACCTTGTCATCAAAGCAATAGGGCCAAAGCAAAAGGGCCAAAGCAAAAGGGGTAAGCACTAGGCGCAATTCGTTGGGTAATGGCATCGGAAACCGCTATCTGGCCAAACCTTGCGGGGCAGTTATTCTGGGGTAGTTATTCCGGGGCAGTTATTCCGCGGCGGTTTGCTTGTCCCAGGTTTCAGCGATTTTCATGCAATGGGTTTTTACCGCGTCTCGCGCACGGGCCAAAACGCCTGCCTGATCATTGCCAAGACCTGTGGCGTCAATAAAAGTCACCGAATCAATGCCGATAAATTTCATCATGAATTTGAGATATGGTGTGGCAAAATCATCATCTGCATGCGCCATCGTGTAATTTGATGTCAGAATGATCAACGCCTGTTTGTTTTTCGATTGTCCAACCAAATTATCGGCGCGCCCCCCATCAACATTATCTCGGCAAATCAGATCAATCCATGATTTTAGTGCGGCGGGAATGTTGAAATTATAAATCGGCACGGCAATTAACAACAATTCGGCGGCTGCCACTTCGTTCATCAACGCTTCGGACTGGGCAAGGACCGCGCGGTCTTCAGATGACCGGGCCTCGTTCGGTGTCAAGCTAGCGTTGCGCCACGCACTTGAAATATTGCCAATCCCGCTGCGCGTGTCACGTTGGGTCACATGCGCCACGCCGAATTGGTCTTGCAAGGTTGCAATGGCTAGATCGGTCAGACCGCGGCTGACCGAATTGCTGTGCCGAGTGCTACCATCAATGCGCAATATTTTTGGTGCCATTACCGTCATATGTCAGTGATCCATTGATTGCGGCCAAGAAAGAGACGCCATGGGAGGGGGGAGGACCCCCATGGCATGTTAACCTTTATTCTTAACTTGAATAGAAATAAATGGGCGGTAATACAAAATATAATTCTCATATGCAGAAAAATAGCGTAGTGTGTGCAACTATGAGCCAGATTGAAGAGTTGCGTGCCTTTGTTAATATTGTAGAAACTGGCAGCCTTACCCAAGCCGCTGATCGCCTAGGCATTGCCGTTTCGGCAGTCAGCCGTCGGCTACGCGACCTTGAATTACGCCTTGGTGCGGCGCTTATTCAACGCTCTACACGTCGGCTTTACCTCAATGAAACCGGGCAAGTTTTTTTTGAACGCTGCAAGCTTATCTTGAGCGATCTTGAAGATGCACAACAGGAAGTCAGCAATGCTGGCGGGTCGTTGAGTGGGGTTTTGCGGGTCAGTGCGCCGCTGTCATTTGGGCTGGCGCATATGTCATCTGCAATTGCCCAGTTTATGCACGCAAACCCAGAGGTGCGCATCGAAATGGATCTCAGCGACAAGCGTGTTGATTTGATTGCCGAAGGGTTCGATGTGGCGATCCGTATTGGCACATTGACAGATTCAAGCCTGATTGCCCGAAAAATATCAAATGTGCGGTTTTTACCCGCGGCCGCCCCATTATTGGTTGATCAACTGCCTGCATTATCAACACCAGAAGACCTCCAGCATGTACCAGCGCTAATCTATTCGAATGACCGGAACCCGCAAGAATGGCACTATACCGCACCAGACGGTAAAAATGGCGTGTTGCGGGTTGTACCAAAAATGTCGGCGAATAATGGTGATGTGTTGCGCGAACTTGCCATTGCCGGGCATGGCATGGTCAATTTGCCACAATTTCTGCATTACGAAGCGCTGAATCGCGGTCTTTTGCGGCCGTTATTTACTGATTATGTGTGGACCAACTTTGACATTTTTGCGGTCTATCCAAAAACTACGATTTTGCCCAAGCGCACCCGTGCTTTTGTTGATTTTATGGCATCTTTATATGGGGCCAATCCCTATTGGCATACATTGAACCCGCAATAATCCCGGCGGCGCGGCATCACCGCTAATTGACAAATCAGGCATAAACGGGCAGGCCTGTTCCGCCATGTTAAAAATTCACAACCTGTCATTTGCCATTGATGGCAAGCCGCTGTTTGACAATGCCTCTGCGGTGATTCCGACGGGCCATAAGGTGGGTATTGTTGGGCGAAACGGCACGGGAAAGACCACTCTATTTCGGTTGATCCGCAAAGAATGGGACGTGGATGGCGGGCAGATTGAGGTGCCGGCTGAATTTCGCATTGGCGGCGTTGATCAAGAGGCACCAGCCAGTGATGTCAGCCTTCTTGATACGGTGCTGGCCGCTGACCATGAACGCCACCAACTATTGGCCGAAGCTGAAACCGCGACAGATGCAGATCGTCTCGGCCAAATTCATGCACGTCTGATCGATATTGATGCCTACAGCGGCGAAGCGCGGGCGGCCAGTATTCTATCTGGGTTGGGGTTTGATCAGGCGGCACAGGCACGGCCATGCCATGAATTTTCGGGTGGCTGGCGCATGCGGGTGGCACTGGCGGCAGTGTTATTTGCCCAACCTGATTTGTTATTGCTTGATGAGCCAACAAACTATCTGGACCTAGAAGGTGCCATTTGGCTTGAATCCTTCATCGCCAAATATAAACACACGGTACTGGTGATCTCGCATGACCGAACCTTGCTTAATCGGTCTGTAACCTGCATTTTGCATCTCACCGATTGTGGTCTGACCTATTATACGGGTAGCTATGATCAGTTTGAAACCGAACGCCGCATGAAATTAGAACAACAAGACTCTTTGCGGCAAAAACAAGACGCCCAGCGCAAGCATATTCAGGCATTTGTCGATCGGTTCAGATATAAAGCATCAAAAGCAAGGCAGGCGCAATCTCGCCTCAAACAGCTGGAAAAAATGCAACCGATTACCGCCATTTCAGAACGAGTGGTGGCAGGATTTAATTTTCCGACACCAGAACCATTGCCACCGCCTGTGTTGGCACTAGATCAGGTGGCCGTTGGCTATGATGGTGCGCCGGTGTTGCGCAAGCTTGATTTACGGCTTGATGCCGATGATCGCATTGCCTTGCTTGGTGCAAATGGTGAAGGCAAATCGACCCTGTCAAAATTATTGGCCGACAGGCTGGCGCCCTTATCTGGCACAGTGCGGCGCGCACCAAAATTGCGCATTGGATTCTTTGCCCAACATCAACTTGATGAATTGGTGCCGGGCGAGTCGCCGTTTCAGCATATGCAGCGATTACGGCCGAAAGAACTGCCAACACAATTGCGCGCCTGTCTGGGGGCGGCTGGCATCGGTGCGGATATTGTTGACAATCCGGTTGAGCGTCTATCTGGTGGGCAAAAGGCACGGTTGCTTATGGCCATTGCCGCGATTGATGCGCCGCATATTTTGATTTTGGATGAACCAACAAACCATCTGGATATTGAAAGCCGCGAAGCGCTTGTCCATGCGCTCAACAGCTATGAAGGCTGTGTCATTCTTGTCAGCCATGATGCGCATTTGGTCGAAATGGTGGCCGATCGGTTATGGTTGGTGGAAAATGGGCATGTCTCTGTTTTTGACGGTGATATGACCGATTATCAAAAATGGCTGTTGGCAAAACGTGGCGCGGCAAGCATGGCATCCGCCAACAAGCAAGAGATAAAACCGACAGATAAACAGCTATCTACCGGGCGCCAGCGGCGGCAAAATACCAGTGCGCTGCGATCAAAAATACGAAGCTTTGAGAAGCAATTAGACGCCTTATCCGCGCAAAAACGTGCCATCGAAACAAAAATGGCCGCCCCGGGGTTTTATCACCAGTCAAATGCCGACAATATTGCCGCACAGAGCGCCGCGCTTGCCAGCATAGACGCGCAACTCATCGAGGTTGAAGAGGCGTGGCTGCACCATCAAGAAGAACTTGAGCAATTTACCCAATCGGGTGCATGATACCCAGGCTGGTGTCGGCGGCGTGATCTTTGGCCGCCTGTGCCACACACTATCAATCTGGCCGAAGTGAAGTAACCCGTGCATGTTTGAAATTCGACCAATGGTCAATCCAACGCGGCTGATTTTGTTGTGTAGCGCGTGGCTGGCTGCCCTGACCCAGGTTGTGTTTGGCCCGGCATCAAACGCATGGGTTGATATGGGTGTGATCGGCTATGCTGGCTTTGTGGCTTTAACATTGTCACGGTTGCGCCGTGATACGGTTTTGATCCTGCTGATGTTGGTGTTGGTTGGGTGGTTTTTGCTGGATCACCGGCCAACACCGGACGAATGGCGGGCGGCAGGTCGCTATGTTCTTATATTTACCGCCTTATTACCGACCATGGCGCTGGTGCGGGCGACCGCATCAACCATGCCATCGGTACAGCGAACCCAGCAGTCGCTGGCGCAATTACCGGCATCGGCATCAGCCAGCGGGTTTCACCTTGCCGCAAACATCTTTGGCAGTGTTATAAATACCGGATCGCTGGCAATTTTATCGGCCGCCGTCCCCCCAGATGCGGATGCAGAACGACGCCAACTGGCGGCTGAATCGGCACTTCGCGGCATGGTGACAGCGGCGGCGTGGTCCCCATTTTTTGTCGCTTTTGCGATTGGGCAGAGCTTTACCGACAAAGCCAATTCATGGATTGGTTTGGGTATTGGTGTGGTCACCACCATCCTATTTACCTTGGTATCATTACCGCTTTTGAACAAGGATTTTTCAGTTGCCCGTCTGTCGTCTGCGTTGCGCTGTCTGCAACCCGTTTCCATGCGGTTGATAATTGTTCTAGGTACGGTGTTGGCCGCAGCACTCATTTTTGACTTTACCGCCCTATCGGCGGTTGTTGTGGTGATGCCGCTTCTTGTTGCGGTACAATTTTTTCGCCATCCGGGCAGTATTTCGACCATCCTGCACGAAACAAAAAACAGCATGATTGCCACGGCTGATGATATTTTGATCATTAGCATGGCAATGTTGATCGGTTATTTTGCCACGCGCACCGGGGCCTTTTCGGCCATGGTTGCCAGTTTTTATGACGGCGTTATTCCGGGGTATGTGGCGATTATTCTAACGCCGCTTGGCATGATGCTGGCATCGGTGGTTGGCGTGCATCCGGTGATTAGTAGCACCGCAATGTTGGCGGTCTTTAGTGGCGGTCATGCTGATGCGCATCCCGCCTTGCTGATGCAGGCCCATCTGATTGGTTGGGGGGCCGGTACGATGAGTTCAGTGGCATCGCTATCGGTGATCACCTGTGCCAACCTGTTTAAGGTGCCATCGCGCCAGCTTGTTTTAGGGCCAAATTTCTGGACGGCGCTTGCGTATGCGCTGGTTGGTGGAATAATTCTAAGTGTGGTTAATTTATTTGTTTGATCAGCCCTGTATGGTGCCGCAAGGAAAGGATGCGTGATGGCAAAAGACATCATTGTTGTCGGTGGTGGCATTGTTGGTGTATGCAGCGCCTTGCTGTTGCAGCGTGCTGGCCACAAGGTCAGGCTGATTGACGCAAAAACGCCGGGCCGGGAAACATCCTATGGCAATGCCGGGGTGTTTGCCGAGGCATCATTTGTGGTGTTGAACAGCCCGGGCCTTATCAAACTATTACCAAAATTGCTGTTTAACCGGACCTTGAAGCTGCGCGTCAATCATTTGTTTTTGTTAAAACGCCTGCCTTGGTTTTTGAAATTTTTATCCTATTGCCGTGCGGCGCATGTGCTGCATGCCGCCGGCGCGCTGCGTCAGCTTTTAACCCTGTCACTGGACATACATAAAGATTTGATTAAGGCGGCTGGTGTTGGCCATTTGTTGCGGCAGACCGGATGGCTCAAGCTTTTTAGAACCGAGGCGGGGTTTGCTGAATTTAGCAAGGAACTTGCGGTGATCAAATCCTTTGGTGCCCGTTTTACCGTCTATGACCGCGAACAAATCAGGCAAATCGAACCGGGGCTAAAGCCTGTTTATTGCAAAGCTGTGCTGATGGATGATACCTGTACAGTGTCCAGCCCGGCTGATTTAACCGATGCTTATGTGCGGTTGTTTCAGGCAGCAGGCGGTGTTGTCGAACAGACCAAAGTGACTGGATTGAACCAGCAAGAGAGCGGCTGGTGCGTGCAGTGTGGGGCGCAAAAATTCACTGCAGATGATGTGGTTCTGGCGGCTGGTGCATGGTCTGCAGAAATCGCCAGCTGGCTTGGCTATCAAATTCCAATGGCGTGGGAACGTGGGTACCATATGCATCTACAGCCCGGCGATGGACCAGCGTTAACGCGCCCGATACATGATATCGAAGCTGGCTTTGTGATGTCGCCGATGGATCAGGGTATGCGGGTGACATCGGGGGTTGAACTCACCGACCGAGATGCCCCGCCAAATTACCGACAGATAGATTATTCGGTCACGATGGCGCGGCAGGCTTATGATATGAAGGATCGGCTTGATCAAACCCCGTGGATGGGACGCCGCCCGACATTAATTGACTCGCTGCCGATGATTGGCGCGGCACCGCGTCACGATGGTTTGTGGTTCAATTTTGGGCATCAGCATCTAGGATTGTCATTGGCACCGGGGTCTGCCCAGCTATTGACGGCGCTGATCGAAAATGCACCGCCGCCATCGGCCGCAGCAGCTTTCAGCCCAACCCGTTTCCGCCTCTAGCTGATGGCGTTGCACAAAAGGCGAGTGGCATGACGCAAACCCACAGATCAGACGAAACTAATCTTTTTGACGTGGTGATCATTGGTGGGGCGATGATGGGGTCGGCGGCGGCGTGGTTCTTGTCGCATCATCCCCAATTTGATGGGCGAATCCTCGTCATTGAGCGCGATCCCAGCTATAGCTTTTGTTCAACAAGCCATACCCATAGTTGTGTGCGCCAGCAATATGCCAATGCGTTGAATATCAAGATTGCACAATTTGCTGTCGAAATGGTGCGTAATTTCAAACAGCATATGAACGACCCAGCCGCCCCTGATATTGCCCTTGATAGCTTTGGTTATATGTATCTGGCCAACAGCGATTGCTTTGCCAAACAATTACAACGCCAACAGCAACTTCAGGCCAGCCTTGGTGCGGGTACGCAAATCATGACAACAGATGAAATTGCCAGCTTGTATCCGTTTTACAATTTAGAAGACATCATTCTTGGTAGCCATAACCGCCGCGATGAAGGTTATTTTGATGGGGCTGGTATATTTGATTGGTGGCGACGTGCCGCCCGCCAAAAGGGTGTGATTTACCGCCATGACCGGGTGGTGGGGCTTGATCATGCGGCGGGGCGGGGGACGGCTGTCCAATTGGCATCAGGGGATGTTGTGGTGCCGGGGGGGG
>JAQCEA010000039.1 GCA_027620495.1 Pseudomonadota bacterium
CGCGCCAAGCGAGGCAGCACGGCAAGCCTTGCGTGATGATGTACCCGATCTCGTGTCGCTCTTGAACCCACTTGACTGGAACCTTCCATGGGCCAGTATGGCGCGGTCCGAGACTTCGGATGTCGGTCTGGGGCATCTAATGACAGATGAGGTCGACCTAATGGTCTATTTTATCGACTGGCCCCGTCAGCAGGATGTTGCGCAAGTGTGGTGGCCAACACTTGAAGGCCTGATCCGGTTGAATGCGCGGATCGCCCAACCAGTCTTGGTCGCCAGCGTCTTCCCCGACGGATTACCCTCTGATTTGCGCCGTCAACTGACTGAGGCGGGTTTGATTTGCCTTCAGGGGCTGGACGATGCATTGGCGGCGATCGCAGCGGCAGGGAATTATTACAGCTTGCGCCGCGCGGTATTAACGGACTCTGAAAACCGGGAACTGCCTGCTCCGCCACCTGAACCTCGGTCGGTCATCCAACTTGACGAAGCAGAAGGTAAGGCAGCATTGGCAGGCTGCGGGCTGACTATCCCAAAGGGCGTGACGGGTTCGGCTGGGCAGGTGATTGCTCAGGCCGAAACACTCGGCTATCCGCTCGCGGTGAAACTCCTCAGTGCGGATCTAGCCCATAAGAACCACGCGGGTGCAGTGCATCTCAACGTGGGTAGTAAACTGGCTCTGGAAGAGGCGGTTGACGCAATCAAAACATCCGTTGGGGCCTACGACCCAACACTTCAAACTGACAGGTTTCTGATCGAACGCATGGTGGCGTCCCCACTTGCCGAATTCATTGTCGGCGTCAGTTACAAGCCAGGTTTGGGGCATGCTTTGATTATCGGTCGAGGCGGAACTGATGTGGAAGAGTTGAGAGATTTGGCAATGTTGTTATTACCTGTAAGCGCTGTGCAAATAGAAGACGCGCTACGCCGGCTGAATTTGGTACGTAAGCTGAGACTGGACCAACAAGACATTGCCTCGCTGGTGCAAGTTGTCAGTCAAGTTGCCCAATTTTCCAAGCAATATCGTGAAAGACTTGTAGAATTGGATGTAAATCCAATCATCTTGGATACCTTCGGAAACTGCACAGCAGTTGATGCGATGATGAGGATTAGATCATGAGAGAAGCCGTTATCGTCTCAACCGCACGAACCCCTATTGGGGTTGCCTTCAAAGGTGCGCTGAACAACATCAAATCCCCTACCATGATGGGGCACGCCATTCAGCACGCGGTTGAACGTGCAGGCGTGGACCCCGGTACGATCGAAGATGTCGTCATCGGATCGGTCCTTACGGCGGGGACAGCAGGCATGAATGTCGCTCGTTTGTCGGCGCTGGCTGTGGGCCTTCCCAATACGGTGGCAGGACAGACGATCGATAGACAATGCTCCTCCGGGTTGATGGCCATTGCGACGGCTGCAAAGCAGATCATCGTGGATAGTCAGAACGTTGCCGTGGCTGGCGGGCAGGATAATATTTCCGCCCTGCAGAATGCCTATCTGAAATGGGCGGGCGATGAGAAAGATCCAAACGTTATCGCCCAATCTGAGCATGCCTATATGCCGATGCTGATGACGGCGGAAAATGTGGCTCGGACCTATGGGATAAGCCGTGACGCCCAGGATGAATACGCAGCACTGTCGCAGGAACGAACTGCACATGCACAGGCAGCTGGCGCCTTTGAAGACGAGATCGTCCCGATCACTGCGATAAAGCGGGTCAAGAACCGCGAAACCGGAGAGGAAAGTCTGGAAGAGGTGACCTTATCAAAAGACGAAGGCAACCGGCCGGGTACAACGGCTGAAACACTTGGGGCATTGAACCCGGTTGTAGAAGGCGGCCTGATCACGGCCGGAAACGCAAGCCAACTTTCTGACGGGGCCTCGGCCTGTGTGATCATGGAAGGCAAGATGGCTGAGCAGCAGGGCCTCACACCGCTAGGTATCTATCGCGGTATGGCAGTTGCAGGGAACGCACCGGAAGAAATGGGTGTCGGCCCGATTTATGCTATACCGAAACTGCTGAAGAATGCAGGTCTCCGGATCGAAGACATCGGCCTTTGGGAGCTTAACGAAGCCTTTGCTTGCCAGGTTCTGTATTGCCGCGAACATCTTGGGATCGATCCTGAAATCTACAACGTGAATGGCGGCGCCATTTCGATTGGCCACCCCTACGGCATGACGGGCGCGAGACAAGTTGGGCACATTCTGCTTGAGGGGAGGCGTCGTGGCGTAAAATATGTGGTGACCTCCATGTGTGTTGGCGGAGGCATGGGGGCCGCAGCGTTGTTTGAAATCGCTTGAGTTAGTTGTCGATTGTAAAAGTGTTTTTCTGCCCTTGGTTAGCGACACAGTGTCTCGAACATAGTTGTGTTAGAACTTGATAGCGTAGCACACTTTTTAACACACTTAATTTATGTGCTTATAAGCCACTGTCACAAAATAGAAAAAGTTCAAGCAGTTTTATCATAATCCGCGTGTCGGGGGTTCGAGTCCCTCCTCCGCTACCATATGTTTTTCAGGTTTTACTGTTCGAAAAACCATTACAAACCTTTGGTTACAGCCCTATAAAAATGGGGTCACAAGAGGTGATCCATTAACAAAAATTTTATCTTTTTGGTTTAGAATCCATGTTTGAACGGTCAGGGTGATTGTTCGTTTAGCTTGGGGTGAGCCAATGGAGTCAGATTCATTTGACAGGTCAATTATTGACTTAATTCATGATAGGGCAAGAAAAGTAGAAGATTTGCTCAAGGCTGATGTAGTTTTTTATAGTGGGCTAGTTCATCCTGCATATTTCAGAATATTTCGAGATTTCATCGAGTCTGTAAAAGAGCGCTCTGATCGCAAAGAGAAAGCAATTGCAATTTTTTTAAGAACGGCGGGCGGTTCAGTCGAAACATCTGAACGAATGGTTGGTGTTTTAAGAAAGCACTATGATTTTGTTTATTTTATTGTGCCCGATACTGCGATGTCTGCTGGTACAATACTATGTATGTCGGGCGATAAAATTTATATGGATTACTCCTCAAGTTTAGGCCCAGTTGACCCACAGGCACCTACCTCTGATACTGGTGAATACTTACCAGCCATGGGATATCTTGATAAGGTGGAAGAAATATCCAGTAAAGATGACCTAACACCGGCGGATGTTGTTTTTTTAAGAAGTTTAGATCTTGGCCGTTTGGCTCTTTACGAACAATCAAGAGATTTATCCATAGATTTACTTAAAAAATGGTTGGTGCAATACAAGTTCAAGGACTGGAATAAACATCAAACAACTGACCCAGGCAGTGAAGTCACAGAAGAACAAAAATTAATGCGTGCTACAGAGATAGCAACAAATTTAGCGGATCTTAAAAAGTGGCGAACTCATGGCCGAAATATAGACATATTGAAGTTACAGGAGATGAGACTGTTTATTGATGACTATTCTGACAATGATGAATTGAGCAAAACTGTCCGGGAGTATAATGATCCATTGACCGGTTATGTTGATAGAACTAGGCAAATGTTTTATATGCAAAATCATCTTATGGGAGACTAAAATGAAAAGTCACAAACTTACTGAAAAGTTGAACAGGCTCTTGAGAGTTTAGATAACACACTTTTTCGGCAAAAAAATCTGGAAAAGGCGATGAGACTTGACGAGCAGTACCGTGAAGTTAAACCTAATCCCTTCCACTATTCTATCGAGCAAGCAATTGGTCTACCCTTCCATGATAAAAACTAACCTCAAAAATTAGTTCAGTTTACTCATTACATTCTCAATCTTCAGATGTGTCTGGAGAAAAAGCATCTGGACATTTTCTGGCTTGAGATTAGAGCGACCTCTGGTGTGTGCAGTCCCGTCTTGAAGAAACGGATGGCAACTAACAAAAACAACAATTTGGCATTATTTTGGTTCATCTTGTAGTTTGGTTTTCCTTCCTCAGCCAGACAAAGTAACGGCGTATAGCCTCTGCGATTGCGTGCCTTTAAATGCTGGCATCATTTTTTCCCACAACACAAAACACCGCGCCTAGATGTCGCTACCGGCGAAGCTTTTGACGCATTTGTGACGCAATAAGCGGATAAATTGGCTGATGCTAGGGGTGCATAGGGTAAGTGTGAGCATGGCAAATGTCATATGTCACAAATTCAACCATCTATAGCAAAGGCCGATCCAAGCAACAAAACCAAACATCATCCACTCTTAATAAACCGATCTTCGATCATGCCAGATATGTCACCGAGGAAGTAAAATGCTAGAAATACAAACAGACCAAACTGCGACAGATAAATCACTGCCATTACACGCCAAGGTTGTGGTCATTGGCGGCGGTGTTGTTGGCTGTTCGATCCTGTTTCATCTGGCAAAATTTGGCTGGAAAGATGTGGTGTTGCTAGAACGTGATGAGCTGACATCCGGGTCCAGCTGGCATGCGGCCGGGCAAATCCACACCATCAGTTCAGACCCAAATATCAGCCGCCTGCAAAGCTACACAATTGATCTTTACAAAGAAATTGAGGAAATATCCGGCCAATCGGTTGGCCTGCATATCACCGGCGGGTTTTATGCGGCATCGACCAAGGCATGGTATGATTATCTGAAACGTGAACGATCAAAGGCCCGCTATATGGGGCTGCATCAAGAATTTATCAGCCCAAAAGAGCTGGGCGATCGGCACCCGCTGATTGATCCAAAACATTATTACGCGGCCTTGTGGGATGATCAAGATGGCGACCTTGACCCGTCTGGGGCGACCTATGCCTTTGCCAAATCGGCGCGGGTGCATGGGGCGCAATATTTCACCCATTGCGGCGTCACCGCGATGGCCCAGCGGCCCGACGGGTCGTGGGATTTGACCACGCCAAAAGGCCAGATCAACGCCGAACAAGTGGTAAATTGCGGCGGGCTGTGGGCGCGTGAAGTTGGCCATATGTCAGGCATACATCTGCCGGTTCAACCGATGGAGCATCATTATCTGATTACCGAGGATATCGCCGAAATTCAGGCACGCATGGCGGATCAGGGCGAGGCCGGGCGTTTGCCAGCCGGTATTGATTATGAGGCCAATATCTATTTCCGGCAGGAACGTCAGGGCATGTTGCTTGGCACCTATGAACCGCAATCAACACCGTGGAAGGTCGACGGCACCCCATGGGATTTTGGCCATGAATTGCTGAACCCCGATCTTGATCGTATCGCTGACCGGCTGGAAATGTCGTTTGAACGTATTCCGGCGATTGGCAATGCTGGGATCAAAAATATCATCAATGGGCCGTTTACCTTTGGCCCGGATGGCAATCCGATGATCGGGCCGGTGCCGGGGATGAAAAATTATTGGGTTGCGGTGGGTGTTATGGCCGGGTTCTGTCAGGGTGGCGGGGTTGGCCTGACCATGGCGGAATGGATGATTGACGGCGAGCCATCGATTGATGTCTGGGCGATGGATGTGGCGCGGTTTGGCGATTTTGCATCGCCGGAATGGGGCACCATCAAATCATCAGAAAATTATGAACGCCGCTTTGTGATGACCTTTCCCAATGAAACCTTGCCAAAAGGGCGGATGCAAAAAACCACTGCCCTTTATGACCGGCTTGTGGCCAAAGGCGCGCTGATGGGGCAGGGGTTTGGCCTCGAACATGCCTTATGGTTTGCCAATAATGCCGATGACGCGCATGAAGTCCCGACATTTGAACGCAACCGCAGTCATGATTATGTGGCGCGCGAGGTGGCGGCGGTACAGCATCATGTTGGCGGGGTTGAAATCGCCAATTTTGCCAAGCATGAATTTAAAGGTGCCGGGGCTAGGGCCTATCTAGATCATATGCTGGCCGGGGTGGTGCCGAAAGCAGGGCGGTTGACCCTGACCCCGATGTTAACGCCAAAAGGCAAGCTCTATGGTGATTTGACCGTGGCCTGTCTTGCCGATGACCATTTTATGCTATTTGGTTCTGGTGCGATGCAGAACGCGCACCGCCGCTGGTTTGAACAGCAGCTTGGCGATGATGTGTCTTACGCCAATGTCAGCGATGAGTGGCACGGCATTGCACTATCCGGCCCGAAATCGCGGGTACTTTTGGCACAGCTGATGCGCGATGATATTGCTAGCATGAAATTTCGCGATTTGCGGCAAACCTTTGTGGCTGGGGTGCCGGTGATCTTGAACCGGATCAGCTTTTCTGGCGAGCTTGGCTATGAAATCTATTGTCGTCCGCCCTATCTGATCAGGCTGGCCGAAGCCATTGAAACAGCTGGTGTCGAACATGGCTATCGCTGGTATGGGGCGCGGGCGCTGATGTCGATGCGGCTGGAAAAAGGCTGGGGGGCATGGGGGCTGGAATTTCGGCCAGATTTTGACGCGCATGAATCCGGCATGGATATCTTCATCAATTGGGACAAGGATTTTGTTGGCAAAGCGGCAAGCTTGTCTGCCAAAAACAACCCGCCAAAACAAAAATTGGTCACCATGGTAATCGATGTGGATGGGATCGATGTGTGTAATGATGAAGCCATTTTAAAAGATGGCAAGGCAGTGGGGTATGTGTCTTCGGGCGGCTATGCGCACCGGGTGCAAAAATCCATGGCGATGGGCTATGTCGAAACCGAACATGCCCGTGCTGGAACCCTTCTTCAGGTTGAAATATTGGGCGAATTTTATAACGCCGAGGTGCTTGGTGGCCCAATCTATGATCCAAATGGCGCAAATATGAGGTCGTGATGCAGCAACAACATTACCGGGATCACCGTAAAATTGACCCGTCACGGGGTAAAGAACTTGGCGATGGCACCGCCAATGATATGGATAGGCTGGAGATTGGCCCAACAATTTTAGCCTATGATGAATGGCATGCGGCCGGTCTTGAATTGCCGCATTTGCCGTCGATGCGTGCCTATCGATTGAACCGGTTGGTAACAGCGGTGCAGGCACGAGAGCTTGGCGGTGTTTTATTGTTTGACCCGTTGAATATTCGTTATGCCACGGACAGCACGAATATGCAGCTATGGAACACGCATAACCCGTTCCGCGCTGTGCTGATTTGTGCCGATGGATATATGGTGATTTGGGATTACAAAAACGCCGTGTTTTTATCAGAATTCAACCCGTTGGTGCGCGAACAACGCTCTGGTGCTGATTTGTTTTATTTTGACCGCGGCGACAAGGTGGATGTGGCCGCCGATGTGTTTTCGAATGAAGTGCGGCTGTTAATACAGGGCCATGGCAACGGTGTCATGCGCCTTGCGGTAGACAAAATCATGCTGCATGGGTTGCGGGCGCTAGAGGCCCAAGGGTTTGAAATTTTGCCCGGCGAAGAATTGACCGAAAAAGCACGTTCAATCAAAGGCCCGGATGAAATCAAGGCGATGCGCTGTGCCAGCCTTGCTTGTGAAAATGCCGTGTCTGAAATGGAATCGCGGGCGCGGGCGCTGGTGCCACAAGGCCATATGAGCGAGGATGATATCTGGGCTGTCTTGCATGCCGAAAATATCCGGCGCGGCGGCGAATGGATCGAAACACGATTGCTGGCTTCTGGCCCGCGCACCAACCCTTGGTTTCAAGAATGCGGGCCGCGGCTTGTGCAGAAAAACGAAATTGTTGCCTTTGATACGGATCTGATTGGCAGTTACGGAATCTGCGTTGATATTTCCCGTACTTGGTGGATTGGTGACGAGAAACCAAGAGACGATATGGTGTATGCCATGCGGCATGCTTATGAACATATCAAGACCAATATGGATATGTTGCGTGCGGGTGTCTCACTTCATGATTTGACGATGAATGGCCATAAGCTTGATCGCCAATTTCAGACACTCAAATATGGCTGTATGATGCATGGCGTTGGACTATGTGACGAATGGCCACTTGTCGCCTATCCAGACCAATATGTCCAAGGCGCTTTTGATTATGTGCTTGAAGCGGGCATGGTCTTATGTGTCGAGGCCTTGGTCAGTCCGGAAGGCGGCGATTTTTCAATTAAGCTTGAAGATCAGGTATTAGTTACCGATACAGGCTATGAAAACCTCACCACCTATCCGTTTGACCCGCTATTGATGGGTGAAGCGTAATATTTTTAACGCATTATTGTGTCTATTTCAAAAGATGGGCCGCCATGTACCGCGCGAATAAACCCCCTTTGGCATGATTGATGAACGCAGTTTCCATGATGCGCTTTGGAAATTTAAAACCTATCGGCAACTTCACTGCTAGATTGAAAAAATCAGCCTTTGAAGGGCCATAGAAACCCGCATTGATTTGTGCCATGCTATGTTTCGGTATGATGTAAATGTTATGGCAAGCTGAGGGCGGTAAATGATTCCCACGCGTGTGAACACGGTTGTTGTTGGTGCTGGTCAGGCGGGTTTGGCGATGAGCGCCCATTTGCGCGACCATCAAATTGATCATGTGGTGCTGGAGCGTGATAGCATCGCAGAAAGATGGCGCAATGCCCGCTGGGATAGTCTGGTAATGAATGGCCCGGCATGGCACGACCGGTTTCCCGCCCGCAACTTTGATAGCGATCCTGACGGATTTCCCGGTAAGGATGAAGTCACCCGCTATTTTGAAGATTTCGCCAAGCAGATAGAAGCCCCCATCCATTGCGGGGTAGAGGTCACCGGCACCACCGCCCGGCCAGACGGCGGGTATCAGGTTGAAACATCAATAGGCAGCATCCATGCCGATCATGTTGTTGCCGCGACTGGCCCGTTTCAAATCCCAGTGATCCCGGCAATTTTGCCAGATGGGGTGATCAGCCAATTACATTCGTTTGATTACCATAACCCTGAACAGTTGCAAGATGGCGCGGTGCTGGTGGTTGGTGCCGGGTCATCAGGCGCTCAAATTGCTGATGAATTATTGCGATCAGGACGCGAGGTTTACTTGTCAATCGGCCCGCATGACCGGCCGCCGCGGTCATATCGCGGCAAGGATTTTGTTTGGTGGTTGGGGACTTTGGGAAAATGGCAGATGAAAACCCCGCCTGCTGGCAAAGAGCATGTCACCATCGCTGTTTCGGGGGCATATGGCGGCGCGACAGTGGATTTTCGCAAACTTGCCGACCGCGGCATGGTGTTGCTGGGGATGACTGGGGCCTATGATAGCGGCGTCATCTCGATTGCTGATGATTTGGCAAAAAACATTGCCGATGGTGATGCCAATTATCTTGGGCTATTGGCCGAAGCTGATGCCTATATTGAGGCGCATGGTTTGGACCTGCCACCAGAGGAAGATGCCAAAATAATTGGCCCTGATCCTGATTGTATGAAAACCCCTATTCGGCAAATTGACCTAGCGAAACAGGGCATCAACACCATTATTTGGGCAACAGGCTATGTTCAGGATTTTTCATGGCTGAAGGTTGATGCTTTTGATGCGGATGGCAAGCCTAGGCATAACCGCGGGGTGGCAAAGGCGGATGGAATTTATTTTCTTGGTCTGCCATGGCTGTCTATGCGGGGATCGTCATTTATCTGGGGGGTTTGGGAAGATGCAAAATATCTGGCCGCCCAGATCAGCGCTCGTTCATGACATATTTCATCTGTTTGTTGGCTATGCTGCTGGTCAGTCCAGCCCCTGCACAGGCCGGCGAAAAGATTGACCAAACCGAAGTTTCAATCGCTGCATTTGCAAAATTTGCCGCGGCCACAGGCTTTGTCACAAAGGCTGAACAAACGGGCGGGATGGTGTATGAATCGGGATGGGTGACAAAGCCGGATTGGAACTGGAAGCAACCCTATGGTGTTCCCGCTGATCCGCAAGAACCAGCTGTTCATATCACCTTTGACGAGGCTGAATTTTTTTGCAAATGGCGGGGCAAGCGCCTGCCGACACGGCAAGAATGGATCCGCTATGGCTATACCGAAATGCGCGATGATCCCCCGCCGCCTTTTGTTTTTGGGCGGACTTATCCCTATCCAACTGGTGACAGCCCAAAAGGGGCCAATTGTCTGGGCGCGTGCGGCGCGGCCACTGGTAATCCAGCGGAAAAAAGAGAATTTTCAGATTATTTGACGCGTGGTTATGGTCACGCCCCGGTGGGGACTACAAAGGCTGGCGTCAACGGCCTTTTTGATATGGGCGCAAATGTGTGGGAATGGGCCCGTCTTGATCAGGGCCAATCGGCGGCTACCATGGGCGGGTCATGGTGGTATGGCGCCGCGCAAATGAAAGCGGATTATGGCGCAACCAAACCACGCGATATGGCCGCTGTATATATCGGATTTAGATGTATCGGGGGCTGAATTACGTTGTTGTCAGTTGGCACAGATAAGTTTTTCTGTTTTGGTTGCACAGAAATATGATTGGAAGAAAGACGCTTGTATTTGTGAAAATATATTTAGGAACCTAGCCATGACCTGATCAATAATTCCTGTTGCTTTCGCATTTGCGCAAATAATTGTTGGTGCGACCTATGCTGATACCGTTCCTGAAAAACTGAATATCAAGTCTCATTTCACACTTAAAATCTCTGACCCTGTCCCAACAGAACATGTTTTTACCAAAGGCAGTAACAAACCTAAATTTGACCCGTGGGGCGTGCCTTTATTCACGGTGTCTGATTTAGATAATGATGGTTGTGATGACGTTGTTTTGGATTGGACAGATTCTCTCACGCCGATCCAAGTGTTTTACGGTAATAGCGATGGGGCGGTAAAGCGAGCTGATGTCTTTGAACAAAAGTATAACGTGCGAACTGTTCGTCAGTTTGAGTTTGCTGATTTAAATGAAGATGGCGTGCAGGATATAGTCGGGTTTACCTCGCCGCATGGATGGAAAGAGAGCAAATTAGGTATCGCCTGGGATGCTGATGAACCCGAGTTTATTGCACTATCGCGAGGCAAGCGAAGCTATAAGGTTTTAAATAGCAGTTATGAAACCAACTCGCATACAGGTTTGCTTGGTGATGTTGATAATGATGACATTACGGAGATCATTCAAATCACTGAAGACCCTGCAAAGGGAACCGAAATTAAAATTATTGATGAGCTAAAATTTATAACAACGGGAAAAACCTCTATCAACCGGTCCAATCACGTCATTTTTGATGCTGAAGTGGGGGATTTGAATAATGACGGTCTCTTAGACACCGTTATCACCCTGTCAAAATCGCATAAACAACACCCGGTTGTCACACCTGAGGATGCAAACAAGATTGGAACAATTGCGATTTATATGGGTAGGCCAAAAACCGAATTAAATAAAATTCAACCAATGGTGTTGGGGCGTCATTGGATGGATCAACAGGCTTGGCGTCAGTATTTGTCAACAAAATCCGCCGAAGCACAGACGCAAGCCTATGCTGGCACGAGTAATGTTGAATTACTTGATTTGGACCATGATGGCGATTTGGAGATTTTAGTCGGCTATTTTGTGCAAGCGAATAGTTCTTGGACAACAAGCGGTATGCAAATATTTGAAAATGATAATGGCAAGTTCTTCGACGCCACATTAAAATTCTTGCCAGAACAGCCAGCCAATAGAAATCTCAGCCAGCTGACTGACCTTTTGTATGACGCCAGTCTTGCGGATCGTAATAATGATGGAAAGAAAGATCTTATACTCGCTTTGCGCAGTATCGATAGTATGACGGACCCACATTATTCATCCGTTTTTTATCTTTTTAAGGATGGTAAATATGTGCCTGTTCTGAATGATGAGAGCCTTCTGGCAGATGCGCTGAAAATGCAACTCATCCAATCTGGTGACGTCAATTGTGACGGAAAGCAGGATTTGATTGGTTTGTTTGCAGGAATTCCTGACAAAGAGAACCATTATCTGAAAACGCTTATTGCAAATTAACGACGGATAGCAACTATACGAGTAACGCTGGCCAAAAACGTCTATCGTGAAAAGAACGAAACAGGCCGTGTATGCCCCGCTTTATTTGGGCGCTGAACTAAATTTTTACGGAAAAAATGGTGCTGGCGGAGAGGTAGTATTCTCCGTGTAAGCACCAACCCTTCACTCAAATTGAAGCTATCCTTAGAATCTCACACAGAACCTCACTCGTCAACGCACTGTTTTGGTCTACCCAGTGGTCTACCCAAATGTAATCACCCAAATACCCACACAGAACTATCCTCAATCGCTCTATATTGATGTCTAGCCCCAATTTTCTGTGCCACTAATTTTCGATTACTCTATTAGTGTTTCAGGTACGGGCGGTCG
>JAQCEA010000004.1 GCA_027620495.1 Pseudomonadota bacterium
AAGATTCGAACTCCCGACCCCTAGATTCGTAGTCTAGTGCTCTATCCAGCTGAGCTACGAGCGCGTCTTAAAATCAGCCCCATGGTCACCCTGGCAACATCAGCCATGCAAGGGGCGTTATTGGCCTTTAAGATGGCTGCAACATAGGTCAAGCGTCCTATGCTTGCAAGCAAATATTTATCCATGCCGCGGGGCTGATCTAACCGGCAAATTCCCCGCATCGTCCGCATCTGTCGCCGCGAAATAAAATGCCGCCACCGCCTCACCAAGGCTTTACAGATTTTGTCGCGGTCTCATATGATGGCGCAGCCCCTGCATGACGGCTGGTCTAAATGAACAGCGGTGCAGTGCCATATGGTAAATTTAGGACATGACGCATGAGTGACCAAACGGACAAAGCCTTTCCAGTATCATGGGAAGAATTGCACCGCACATCTAAGGCGCTGGCCTGGCGGCTTTTGGAACTTGGCCCGTTTGAGGGGCTGGTTGCGGTAACACGCGGCGGGTTGGTCCCAGCCGCTATTGTTGCCCGTGAATTGGAAATCCGGCTCATCGATACGGCCTGTATGGCGTCCTATCATGGTCAAGAACGCGGTCAGGTTAAAATTTTAAAAGAGGCCGGTTTGGCTGGTGATGGCAAAGGCTGGCTGATTGTTGATGATCTGGTGGACACAGGTGAAACATCCAAAGCGTTGCGTGCGTTACTGCCAAAGGCGCATTTTGCCACCGTTTATGCCAAGCCAGCCGGGCGGCCATTGGTTGATACCTTTGTGACCGAAGTATCGCAGGACACGTGGATTTTCTTTCCGTGGGATATGGAACCGCAACCCTCTACGCCAATCATTGGGCGGCGGGTATAGCCGGGTTTCACCGGGTTTCGTTATTGGTCTTCATCTGGGCGGGTGCCAATGGTAATTGTCGGCATCGACGATGCCGTGCCATCGGCCTGTAATTCTGGGAATTTGCTTTGACTAAATTGGATACGAAATTCTGATCCGACATCTGATGAACGGCTGAGTTTCAAAATGCTATCTTGTGCCAGTGCCAGATCCCGGGCAATTGTCAGCCCCAGCCCGCCACCGCTTGATTGCCGGCTTTTGAATGGTGAAAATAATGTTGGCCAGCGATGGCGCGGAATGCCCGAACCATTATCGCTGATATCGAATATGGCCAGATGACCAGCCCGCCAGATTTCTATGGTCAGCTTGCTTGCCCCGGCCGCCCCGGCATTACGCCCTAAATTAAGCAAGATACGAAACATCATGCCGCGATCCGCATGCATGGTGGTTGGTCCGCTAAAATCAATATCTAAAAGTGTTGCGGTCTTTACCTCTTCCAACAGGTTGATCAGGTCAAAATCGGCATAAACCGGGGCTGATGTCTGTGCCAGATAATCCAGCATGGATTGGCATAAATCGACAGCCTGTTGCAATGACCGCAACACCAAAGGGGCCGATTTACGCACATTGTCGTCATCAGATGCCAGCAGGGCGTCACTCACCAGCGTGGCTGAACTCAACACATTGCGGATATCATGGTTGATTTTGGCAACACCTTCACCGATTTCGGCGAGTCTTTCACGATGCTGCAGGGTGCGCACCATATTAAGCTGTAACAGTTCTAATGCTTGCACAAGTTCGGCAAAATTTCGCGCCGCCCGCATCAATACCGGCATAGGCTGGGTCACAGTCGGGTCATCCGCCATCATATAAATGGTTTTAATCAGATCACCGATCAGCCGCTGTTCTGCCCGTCTTACAAATAACAGGCCAATGGTGATGATGAGCGGTACAGCCAAAAATATGGCAAGCAACAGGACAAAGGAATAATCCATCGCATCATGTAAAATTTGCGATCTATCAATGATAAAGCTTGCTTGTTCATCGTCAAACGCGCCGGTAAGGGCGATGGGCCCTGAACGAATCGATGTGACCAGCGCGGCTGTTTCGTCAAACGCAAATAACGCATGATAATGCGCTGTATCAAAAGAAGTGATCGCGTTTCGCGGCATTTCATCTGGCAGGGGTGCCACACCAATGACATGCGTCCTGCCATTTTGGGTATAGGTGATTTCATATAGGTCAAAATTGCCTAGCCGGCTGAAATGGTCGGATGGCGGGGCGGCGTCATGTGCATGCAGCTCGCGCTTAAAATCATCGGCGATATTGACCCATGCCCGTTCCAGCATATAGCAGTAAAACATTGAAAAAGAAATAACGGCGCCAATGGCAATGGTGCTGATCACGGCGACAGCAAATAACAGGGGGCGATGAACGATCAGCGGGTCAATGCGCACAAATTTACCTCACGAATGGATGTTACAGCCGTCACACGCATGCCGGTTTGGTGCGGCCAGAACATGGTGCTGGCACTGGTTCCATCATAGGGGGGTTAGCAATTCACACCTAATCAACCAGCCGATAACTGTAATAGTCTGTCAGCTGGCCGGTTGGCATCACGTAATTGGCGCAAAATCATATCATTTGCGCCATTTTAGCCATCTGGTTCACTGCAACGCTGGCAAATGGGGGGGATCTGTACCGGTCTTACAAACCCCCGGTCTTTTGCACGTTTTTGCCGGGCCAGATGATGCGAATAGCATTGACAGGTCGGGTTTTGCGGCCTATACCCCGCTTCAGCTAATTAACAGGTAAACAACTTGCAAAGGAGCGTTCAGATGAAACGCACCTATCAGCCAAGCGTATTGGTACGCAAACGTCGTCATGGATTCCGCTCTCGGATGTCTACCGTTGGTGGTCGCCGGATATTGCGGGCACGTCATGCAAAGGGTCGTGCGCGCCTTTCTGCTTAGATGCAGCGATGCCAGTCGAGGGATACCTGAACGGTGTCTAAACTCCAGTCCATGCCAGCGCGCCGGGATTTTTTGCAGGCTAGAAATCAAGGTCAAAAGGCACTCGCACGTGGCTTGGTGATTCAAGCCACAAACCGCGATTCAGACATTTGGCGTGTTGGCCTCACCGCATCAAAAAAAATAGGAAATGCCGTGTGTCGGAACCGTGCTAGGCGCCGTATGCGCGCTTTGGCACGCCAGCATCTTGCCCCGTTGGCCCGCCCGGGTGTTGATTATGTGCTGATTGCAAGGCATGACACTGTCAGTTGTGACTGGCAGGACCTTGTTACGGGCCTTACAAAAGCCATTCGGTATTTGCATCATAAATTGCCAGACCAAGACCCGGTGTCATCATGATGAAACAGATGATGCAGACAGTCAGCACAGTGCTGCGCGTATGTTTGACCGGTTTGATCCAGCTCTATCAATTCTTTCTGTCACCATTATTGGGGGCGAATTGCCGGCATTTGCCAAGCTGTTCGCACTATGCAAAAGATGCGTTAAACATGCATGGCCCCTTGCGCGGATCATACTTTGCATTAAAACGTATTCTGCGATGCCATCCATGGGCCGAACCCATGGTTGACCCAGTGCCGTCGCCATTAAAAAAACCGACGCCCGCCGTAAAAGCTAAAGGTTGAATCAATGACTCCCGAAAATCGTAATCTTATTATGGCCGTTGCCTTGTCGATGATTGTGTTGCTGGGCTGGCAGATGCTTGTCATTCAACCAGAGATGGAACGCGAAGCGGCCGAACAAGAACGAATCGCCGCCGAAATGGCAAAATCTGGCACAGCGACCCAAGCAACCGGCCAGCCAAGCGTGTATGCGGCAAACGGCACCCCCACCATAGGCGGAAGCGCGGCGACGCCGAAAGCTGTTGAAACCGCCAAGCGGATTGTGATCGACGCGCCTTTGGTGCGCGGGTCATTTTCGGTGCGTGGGGCGCGTCTCGATGATGTGATTTTGACGGGTTATAAAGAATCGCTTGATGACGATTCGGACAATATTCACTTTTTGCAAAAAACCGGCTCTGACATGCCGTTCTTTGCTGAATTTGGATGGTCGTCATCTGACGCGAACCAGCCGATGCCCACCGCCGATAGCTTATGGTCTGCCGACCGTGATGTATTGGCGCCATCATCCCCGGTCACTTTGACATGGGAAAATGGCCAAGGGCTGACATTCACCCGCCGGATTTCGATTAATGACGATTATCTATTCATCTTTGAAGATTCGGTCACAAGTACATTGGCCGGTGATATCACGCTCTATCCATATGGTCTGGTGCGCCGCCATGGGACACCAGCCACCACCGGCATGTATATCTTGCACGAAGGCCCATTGGGTGTGTTTGATGAGACCTTGAAAGAAGAAGATTACAGCGATTTACGTGATGCCGGGGCAAACGGCATTAAAGTGATACCTGAAACAGCTGGCGGTTGGGTGGGAATCACCGACAAATATTGGCTGGCCGCCTTATTGCCTACACAGACCAAAGGCTATAATTTTGGCTTTCAGTCTCTAGCTGGAAATAGCGATCGCTATCAGGTTGATTTTATTGACCCGAACGGGATGTTGCTGACCAATGGCGGTGTCGTCACCAGCGAGAGCCGGTTATTTGCCGGGGCCAAAAAAGTGGCACTGCTTGATTATTATGCCGACCAATTAAAAATTCCGAATTTTGATCTGGCGATTGATTTTGGCTGGTTCTATTTCCTGACCAAACCATTTTTCTATGCGATCAATTGGTTGTTTGGTGTTTTTGGCAATTTTGGTCTGGCGGTGCTTGGCTTTACCGTCATTGTAAAACTCATCTTCTTCCCACTTGCCAATAAATCATATCGGTCTATGGCGAAGATGCGGTTACTGGCACCAAAACTGCAAACGCTTCGCGAGCGGTTTGGTGATGACCGTATGAAGCTGAACCAGGAAATGATGGCGCTTTATAAAGCTGAACAGGTCAATCCAGCGGCTGGCTGTTTGCCAGTTTTGTTGCAGATTCCGGTGTTTTTTGCGCTGTATAAGGTGTTGTTTGTGACAATTGAAATGCGGCACGCGCCATTTTTCGGCTGGATCGCTGATTTGTCAGCCCCTGATCCAACATCAATCTTTAACTTGTTTGGCCTGTTGCCCTATTCGGTATCATTCTTGCCACCTTTCTTGCAGCTTGGCGTTTGGCCGATTTTGATGGGCATTTCAATGTTCCTGCAAATGCGGTTGAATCCAGTGCCACCTGATCCGATCCAAGCCAAGGTGTTTCAATTCATGCCCATTTTCTTTACCTTCTTGCTTGCAACATTTCCGGCTGGTCTGGTGATTTACTGGACATGGAACAACCTGTTATCAATGGCACAGCAATGGTTCATCATGAAACGCGTGGCCCGCGGCGAGACATAGACGATCTGGAAACCGGCCGGTTGCTGTTTGCTGGCAGTTGCGAATTTATCGCCGCTGCCAATAATATGAAAGCGCTGCCGCCGGTTACCGTGCCAGAAATTTGTTTTGCCGGGCGGTCTAATGTCGGCAAATCATCTTTGGTGAATGCCTTGACGGGGCGGCGCATGCTGGCCCGCACATCGCAAACACCGGGGCGTACCCGTCAATTGATCTTTTTCAATCTGGCAAACCGGCTGCAACTGGTTGATTTGCCGGGGTATGGCTATGCGGCGGCACCAAAAACAGACATTAAGGCATGGACCGGACTGACCCGTAAATTTCTGGCGGGGCGGCCATCGCTTCAGCGCGTTTTTCTGCTGATTGACGGCCGCCGCGGTGTTGGTCGTTCAGACGAAGAAATAATGCAGTTGCTTGACGATGCGGCGGTATCTTGGGCGGTGGTGTTGACAAAATCAGACAAATTAAAGCCAACACAGATAGAAAAAACTGTCAAAGACACACATACCAAAATCAGCCGCCATGTGGCCGCCTATCCGGAAATATTTATAACCTCATCAGAAACAAAGGATGGTATCGAATATTTACGGGCGCATATGGCCGGATTTGCCGCCCCGAAATCCACCCATCCAAATAACCCATAACTGGCAGATAAATGATCGGCACTTGCGCTATTGTGCGGATTGCCGATAATCAGCCAGTTGCGTCATATGCGTTTTCACCAACTGGCGTTAAATAAAAAGGCTTTAGTCATGACTGTGACAGATGAACAAACACATCAAAATCTGATGATGAAAACCGGTATGCTGGTTGAGGCCCTGCCTTTTATGCGCCGCTATTCGGGCAAAACTATTTTGGTCAAATTTGGCGGACATGCCATGGGCAAGTCGGATTATGTTGCGGCATTTGCATCTGATATCGCGCTGTTAGATCAGGTTGGCGCGCGCCCGGTTGTGGTGCATGGTGGGGGGCCACAAATTGGCGAAATGCTGGACAGATTAAAGATTGAATCCAATTTCATTGATGGCTTGCGGGTAACAGATGAAGCCACCATTTCGGTTGTTGAAATGGTGTTGGCTGGCGGCATTAACAAAGCGCTTGTCGCGGCCGTGACGAGCGCCGGCGGGCGGGCTGTTGGCGTATCTGGTAAAGATGGCGGCCTGATTACCGCACGCAAACTGATGGCAACGGCAAAACAGGCCGATAGTGCCATTCAAGATGCGATTGATCTTGGATTTGTTGGCGAGCCATCTTCGATTGATGTCACTGTGCTGGATGCGTTAATGCAGCATCATTTGATCCCGGTTGTTGCCCCAGTTGGCCGTGGTGAGGATGGCAAGACATATAATATCAACGCCGATACCGCGGCAGGTGCGATTGCGGCGGCGCTTCATGCCACCCGAATGTTGATGCTGACTGATGTCGCCGGTGTGTTGGACAAAAACGGTGCGTTGATCCCGGCATTGACGGTCAGCGAGGCTGAAGCCTTGATCAAAGACGGCACTGTAAAGGGCGGGATGATCCCGAAAGTTGAAACATGCGTCGATGCGGTACGGGGCGGTGCTGAAGCGGCCGTGATCATGGATGGTCGTGCGCCCCACGCGTTGCTTGTTGAATTATTTACCGAACATGGCATGGGTACCATGATCAAAGCCGATGAGGAGGTATCATGACGCAACCAATGGCACCGATAACAGATTTTCCAACCAAAATGATCAATGATTGGATTTTTGATCTGGATAATACGATTTACCCAGCACGCACCAATTTGTTTTTGCGGGTGGCTGTGCGTATTACCGAATTTGTGGCGAATCATTATCTGGTGCCGCATGACGAGGCACGCGTTATTCAAAAGGATTTGTTCCATCGCTATGGCACCACAATGCGCGGCATGATGACCGAAGAAGCGATCTGCCCTGATACCTATTTGAATTTTGTGCATGATATTGATCTGAGCGATATGCCGCTGGATCAGGAACTTGACCGGATGATTGGTGCGCTGCCCGGCAGAAAACATATTTTTACAAATGGCACCGTCCCGCATGCCGAAAATGTCCTGAATGCGTTTGGCATCCGCCATCATTTTGACCAGATTTTTGATATTGTTGCGGCCGATTATATCCCCAAGCCGGAACAGCATGCCTTTGATCAATTTATGAAAAAAACTGGTATTGATCCCACCGGTGCGGTGATGATCGAAGACATGGCGCGCAATCTGCAACCCGCGGCCGCACTCGGCATGCGGACTGTATGGCTTGATAGTGATATCGAATGGGCCACCCGCGGTTCAGATTCAGATTATGTGCATTATCGTGCTGATGATCTAAAAGGGTTTTTGGCGTCGGTAGCGGCGTAACAACAAAAGTAAAATCCGGTATCGAACAGACAGCTATTGTTTTTTTGGCGGTGTGATGCCACATCGGCTATAACATTAATCTAGTGCCGGACATGCAGGAGATAAAAATGGATTTGGCCCAACTCGAAACTGAAATCAATGCCGCGTGGGATAACCGTGATGCGGTAAATGCCGACACCAAAGGTGCCGTGCGTGAAGCTGTTGTCGAGGCGCTTAACCTGCTTGATAGCGGCAAGGCCCGGGTTGCCGAGCCAACCGGCAATCATCAATGGGTTGTAAATCAATGGTTGAAAAAGGCTGTACTCTTATCGTTCAGGCTGAATGATATGCAGCTTATTCCAAGTGGTACAAATTATGTGGGTGCAGGCGAGTCAGCATGGTGGGATAAGGTCGCACCGAAATTTAGTGGTTGGGATGAAGCCCGTTTTCGCGAAGCTGGATTTCGCGCGGTGCCGGGGTGTGTGGTCCGCCATTCCGCCTATGTTGCGCCCGGCGTGGTGATTATGCCCGGCTTTATCAATTTGGGTGCCTATGTTGATCGCGGTACAATGGTTGATACATGGGCGACGGTTGGGTCTTGTGCGCAGATTGGTAAAAATGTGCATCTTTCCGGCGGTGCTGGCATTGGCGGCGTTTTAGAACCGCTTCAGGCAGGCCCGGTCATTATCGAAGATGATTGTTTTATCGGCGCGCGTTCAGAAGTCGTTGAAGGTGTTGTTGTGGAACAAGGCGCGGTTTTGTCGATGGGTGTGTTTATTGGTGCCTCGACAAAAATTGTTGATCGCGAAACTGGTGAAATTCACATTGGACGTGTGCCAGCCTATTCGGTTGTGGTGCCGGGTAGCCTGCCCGGTAAACCGCTTGCCGATGGCCGCCCCGGGCCATCTTTGTCTTGTGCTGTGATCATCAAAAAGGTTGATGAAAAGACCCGCGCTAAAACATCTGTTAATGATTTGCTTCGAGATTGATGACCGCCCCGTCCTATGCCGTTGATTTAGCCGCCCGCCTTATTCGCTGTCAGTCAGTGACGCCAGCCGAAGGCGGCGCGCTCACGTTGCTGGCACAAGAGCTTGACGCGCTCGGGTTTGACTGTGTCTGGTTGCCATTTGGCGAGGGGCCAGCCCGGATCGAAAATTTATTTGCTAGACGTGGGCAGGACGGGCCGCATTTTGCCTTTGCTGGTCATACGGATGTTGTGCCGGTTGGTGATGACAGCGCCTGGCGTCACGCACCATTTAGCGGCGCCCTAGAAGATGGCAAGTTATTTGGCCGCGGTGCCGCTGATATGAAAGGTGGTATTGCCGCCTTTGTCGCGGCTGTGCGCCAATTTGTCGATCTGCACCCAGCCGGGTCGATCAGCCTGATTATCACTGGTGATGAAGAAGGCGACGCTGAATATGGCACCGTGAAAATGGTGGAATGGATGAAAGCGCATAATCATCTGCCCGATCTATGCGTTGTTGGCGAACCAACCAATCCGCAGCGGCTTGGCGATGTCATCAAAAACGGACGGCGTGGCAGTTTATCATGCCAACTGCGGGTTGATGGGGTCCAAGGCCATGTTGCCTATCCGCATCTGGCTGATAATCCGATTGTGCGTCTTTTGGCGATGCTGGCCCCGGTTAACGGTGTCACGCTGGATGACGGTAACGACTATTTCGATGCGTCAAGCGCACATGTGACAACAATCGATACTGGCAATAAGGCTGGCAATGTGATCCCGGCAACAGTGTCGGCAAGTTTCAATATCAGATTTAACACAGAACAAAGGGCTGATGATTTAATCAGCTGGCTGGAAGATCATTTTGACCAGGTGGGCGGACAATGGCAGGCCGATTGGCGGGTATCAGCCCAGCCATTTGTGACACCAGCCGGACCGCTGACAGACTTGATGAAGGCCGCCATCGGCGAGGTGACCGGCATGGTCGCTGAATTATCGACAAGCGGCGGCACATCTGATGCGCGGTTTATCACGCATTTATGCCCAGTTGCTGAATTTGGTTTGGTGGGTCAGACTATGCATAAGGTCGATGAGCATGTGTCGATCGATGATATTGATCAATTGACGGCAATTTATCTGGCTATGTTATCACGCTTTTTTGAGGTACCGCGCTAATGTCTGCATCATCTGGCCTGTCGCCACAAATCTTGCTTGGCCAAATTGCGGTCAGCCTGCGGGTTATGGCTGGTCGGCAACCTTTAGCTGGCAGCTTTGGTGCAGATACGCCTGCCTTATGGCAAGCCATTGGCGCTGGTATGGTTTTTACCTTATTGGTCACGATTTATCCCGGTGTTGGGTCCAGCCTGTCATTATTTGCCGCCACTTTTATCGCGCAATTTATCGGCGTTGTGTTGATGCTTTTGTTGATGCATATGATTTTACGCGGCGTTGGCAGGCCGCAAAAATTCCTACCCTTTGCCGTACCATTTTTATGGATTGAAAATGTGCAACAGCTGTTTGGCGGGATGATTCAAAATCTGGTGATCCTCGCATCCGATCATACGATTTTGCTGTTGATTTTGCCGCTGGCTATCTGGACCTGTTACTGGATGTGGCGCATTGGCCGTGATGTCATTGGAAAAGGCGGGTTTTTGGCGGCGGCGCTTGTTGGGTTGTCGATGATGGTGGATGTGACCTTGCTATTTGCCGTGCAAAGCCGCGCCCTGCCCTAGATTGGCATATTCTACCCCCACTAGATAAAGACCCCACGGCGGGGCGGTTGGTCCGGCGGCGGCTCGGTCACGGGCGGCAAGTGCCTGTTGCACATCCATAACATCCCATTTTCCAACTCCGACAAGCGCCAATGTGCCGGTAATATTGCGCACCTGATGATACAGAAATGAGCGGGCTTCGGCATGGATATGAATCTCGTCACCCACCTGTTCGACATTCAATTTATCGAGTGTTCGCACCGGCGATTCAGCCTGACATTGGCTGGCTCGAAAGCTGGTGAAATCATGGCGGCCAACAAGATATTGCGCGGCATCGTGCATGCGGTCGCTATCAAGTGGTTGGCGATGATGCCATACCCGCCCAAGATCAAGCGCAGGCTTTTGACGTTGCGGAAAAATACGGTAAAGATAGCGCCGGCCCGTTGCTGAAAATCTGGCATGGATGGTGGCCGGTACCTCGCGGGCGTGGAGAATGGTTACCGGCACCTCGCCAAGATGCGCGTTCAATGCCTGCATTACCCGATTGGCGTCAAATCTGTCTGGTACATCTAGATGCGCAACCTGACCGGTGGCATGCACACCAGAATCGGTGCGCCCCGCCCCAGCAACCGGTGTTGGGGCGCCTATAAAAGCCTCGGCGGCGGCTTCTATCGCGGCTTGAACCGAACCGCCATTATCCTGACGTTGCCAGCCAACAAAGGGGCCACCATCATATTCAATTGTGATCAAAATTCGTCTGGTCATGATTTAGGTCACACGGCCGGTGCGGCGAGCATCTGGCCAATCACCAGCTTATGCCCATTTAAAAAATCGCCCACATGCATGGGCTTTTTGCCAGCTGGCTGTAGCTGTTCAATCGCCAGTACACCATCGCCGGTAGCTACATGCAGGGCGGCTTTGCTGATGCCGACAATGCTGCCAGCTGGGGCGTGCGCCGGGCGAGTCATATTTGTGGGACGGGCCTGTAAAATGCGAAGCCTGCCTTTTGGCCCCAGACACCATGCCCCGGGAAAAGGGGTAAACGCCCGGATATGGCAATCAAGCTTGGCGTTATCACAGGCCCAATCAATTTCCGCCTCTTGCGGGGTAATTTTTGCGGCATATCGCGCCTGACTGTCATCTTGTGGTTCTGCCGTTGTTTGCAAATTGGTGATATCTGCAACCACATCATCAAGCGTCTCGGCGTTCAGCACGGCCAGTTTATCATGCAGGCTGCCCGCAGTTTCGGCCGGGTCAATTTTGCATGAACGCCGCATCAGCACTTTGCCAGTGTCCAGCCCTTCATCCATCAGCATGGCTGAAATGCCGGTCACAGCATCTCCAGCGGCAATGGCACGCTGGATAGGCGCCGCGCCGCGCCAGCGCGGCAATAATGATGCGTGTCCATTGATACAGCCTAGCTTTGGTATGTTTAACACAATCTTTGGCAATAACAGCCCATAGGCAACAACAACAAATAGATCAGCCTTATGCGCGACAAGTTGCTGTTGTACATCGTCGGTTTTCAGCGATGCTGGTGAAAATAATGCCAGTGATTTTTCAGCGGCATAGGCGGCAACTGGCACCGGCGTTGATTTCATGCCGCGCCCAGCAGGCTTGGCCGGTTGGGTATAGACCGCGCAGATATCGTGGGTTTCGGCCAGTTTTTGCAGCGCCGGGATGGCAAAATCTGGGCTGCCCATAAACACAATCCGATAGCGCGGCATGGCGATCCCCTTATTGGTGATTCCTATGAAGCGGTTGTCTGGCGCAATTCTTTCATCACCCGGCGTGTGATCATATCGCGTTTCAGGCGAGAGATGTGATCAATAAATAAAACACCATTCAAATGATCAATTTCATGCTGGATGCAGGCGGCCAACAGCCCACCGGCTGTTAATGTCTGCGTTGTGCCTGTTTCATCTAGGTATCTAATCGACACTTCGGCTGGCCGTTTTACCTCGGCAGTTTGATCGGGGATGGAAAGACAACCCTCTTCCAAAACAGATTGCTCTTCGGACAGGGCAATGATTTCCGGATTGACCATTTTATAAAGTTCAGGCGCATCATCCTTGCCACAATCAATCACCACAAGACGCTGACTGACATTGATTTGTGGTGCGGCAAGGCCAATCCCCGGCGCGTCATACATGGTCGCCGCCATATCATCTAGAAGCTGGCGCACACCATCGGTGATCTCGTCAACAGGCTTGGCAATCTGGCGCAAGATCGGATCAGGAATTTTGACAATCGGGATAAGCTTGGTTGCGGCTGGCATAGCGGGTAATCCTGCTGGCATAAATAAGTTGGCGACTGGCGCTTACCCTGCATTAGAAGATGGTGCCGTTGCAGTCAAGCCGATTGCGTGTCACATTAAAGCCGAGACACCGGGCAGATGGCCTGAACAGCACAAAGGATCGCATAGATGACGGCGTTTGAAATCGGCTTGCTGGCGGCGCTGGTTGTGATGATTGGTTTGCTGGTGGTTATGCTTCGTAACCGGCAGCCGGGTGGCGGTGCTGATTTGGCTGAATTGCGCGGCCAGCTGGCGCAGATATCAAGCCAATCAGGGGCATTACAAAATCTGATTGCTGATCAAATGGCGCAAAGTGAGGGGCGGCTTGGCACGCGTCTTGAACAATCATTACGTGACCAGAATGACCGCACAACAAAATCGCTGACCAGTATGGCGGAAAAACTGGCGGTGATTACCGAGGCCAATGCCCATATTTCGACCTTAACTGGTCAGGTGTCACAATTACAAAATATTCTGTCAAACAAACAGGCACGCGGCAGCTTTGGTGAAGTGCAGTTGGAAAATCTGGTGCGCGATGCGCTGCCGGACAGCGCCTATGATTTTCAGGTGACGTTAAGCAATGGTCGACGGGTTGATTGTTTTTTAAAATTGCCAAACCCGCCGGGGCCGATTGCCATTGATTCAAAATTTCCACTTGAATCCTATCGCCAGCTTGTCGCGGCAAGTGATGACGCCGCCAAAGATGCGGCGCGGCGGCGGCTAGAGGCAGATGTAAAGAAACATATTTCTGATATTGCGAGCAAATATATTATCCCCGGCGAAACGGCCGAAAGTGCGATTTTGTTTCTGCCATCCGAATCGGTCTATGCCGAAATCAATATTCAATTGCCAAAGCTGGTTGAGGCCAGCCGCCGGGCGCATGTCTATATGGCCGGGCCGGACAATCTGATGCTGATATTGCATACGGTGCGGGCGATTTTGCGTGACGCCCGGATGCATGAAGCGGCGGGGATGATCCAAACACAGGTTGATTTGATGATGCAGGATGTGAACCGGCTGGACGAACGGGTGAATAAATTGGCCACCCATTTCAGCCAGGCCGAACGTGATATTAACGATATTCAAACCTCAACGCGTAAAATCACCGCACGCGGCGATAAAATTGCTGAAATTGAGGTTATGGATGCGGCACAGGCTACATCCCCGTCAAGACCATCTGCAACGTCATCAGCAAATGTGACGGCAAAGGCCCAGCAGGATTTGCTCGGCTAGGGGGTTAGGATACTAGTTTGGCGCGGGCTTTAAGCGCTTGGGCAAGCGTTCCATCATCCAGATAATCAAGCTCTCCACCAACCGGCACGCCATGTGCCAGTCTTGTTACCTCAACGCTGGTAGCGGCCAATCTTTCTGCAATGTAATGCGCTGTGGTTTGTCCATCGACTGTCGCTGACAGCGCCAAAATCACCTCGGTCGCGGCCAATCTATCGGCCCGGCGCAACAATTTATCGATATGCAAATCATCCGGCCCACGCCCGTCAAGCGCGCTTAATGTGCCGCCTAAAATATGATAAACACCCCGATAGACAGCGGCACGTTCCATCGCCCATAAATCACCAACATCTTCAACCACACAAATACAGCTATGGTCGCGTTGTGGATCGAGGCAAATGCTGCATTTGTCGCCATGGTCAAGATTGCCACATTCGGCACAGGCCCGAACCTGGCTAGCGACATCAAACAAATCTTGCGCCAAAGGCACCATCAACCGGTCCCGGTTTTTCAATAAATATAATACAGCACGGCGGGCTGACCGCGGGCCGAGTCCCGGCAGGCGCGCTAGTTTGCGAATCAGTTGATCAAGCGAAGCATGCATATCAGAATGGTAAATTCATACCTGGCGGCAAAGGCAGGCCACCGGTAATGTCTTTCAGCAATCGGGCTTTTTCCGCACTGGCAGCGGCCTGTGCGTTACGGGTCGCCAAGCAAATCAAATCTTCAAGCATTTCTGCGTCATCCGGGTCAATCACGCTTGGGTCAATCTTGATGGCATGCAAGGCCCCACTTCCGGTCACTGTCGCCGTGACATAATCATTGCTAGCACTGGCAGAAAAATGCTGTGCGTCAAGCTTGGCCTGCAGGGTTTCCAGCCGCGCTTGCATATCTTGCACCTTCTTCATCATGCCGGCCATATTGCGCATCATCCTGACATCTCCTCATCATCGACACTGGCAGTGTCATCGGCGTTTTGTGGGTCTATTTCTGGGCTGGCGGCAGGTGTAATGGCGTCAATCGTGGCACCGGGAAACACCGCCATAATTTTTGTCACAAGCGGGTCCATGGTGATGGCATCATGCACCTTTGCGGCCGCTTCGGCGGCGTCTTCGGCCAATGTTTTGGCCCCGTCTTTATCGGATAGTGAGACCAGCCATCTTTGGCCGGTCCACTGACCTAATTGTTTGGCAAGATCGCCAGCCAATGTATCCGGGGCATTGCCTGTAAGGGCAATTTCCAAGCGCCCTTGTTGCAAGCCGACAAGCCGCACATGATTGCGGATGCGTGCGGCGAGCAGCATTTCATTATTTGCTTCGGCCAGTGTCACAATGTCAATCAGGCTTTGCGGCATCGCTGGCTGACCGGCGGCATGGGTTTCTGGTTGATCGGGGGGTGAAGTTTCGGCCGCGGGTGCCTCGTTCTGGTGTTTTGCCTGCGTGCTGGTTTCTGCAGGCGCGGATTGCGGCGGTGTTTTGGGTGATGGTGCTGTATGTTGGGTGGTGGGGGCTGTGGGCAGTTTTTGTAAAATATCGCCGGGTGTTGGCATTAACGCGGCGTGCGCCAGACGGATAATCAGCATTTCACAACTTGCCGCCGAGTCAGGGGCGTGCGTTAGCTCACCATGCCCTTTCAGCAACAATTGCCACGCCCGTCCAAGCCGAGCAATGCCGAAATCGGCAAGGTCAAACACGGTCTGTTTATCGCTGTCAATCAGATCATCTGATGGCGCTCCAGCGGCGTGCATGCTGGCAAGATGGATCAAATCCAGCAAATCCGCCACAAGCATTTCAGGTTCAGCACCGCGTGCATAGGCATTGGCAAATGCTGTCAATGCGGTGGTTGTATCACCAGCTAGCGCGGCTGTTAATACCGCTTGTGAATCGCTTCGGCCCGGCCGTCCCAGCATATCGGCGACCATTTCTGGGGTGAGCGCATCGGCTGTCATAGCGGCGGCCTGATCCAACAGCGATAGGGCATCGCGCACTGAACCTTCGGCGGCACGCGCGATCATCGCTAGTGCCTCGGGACGTGCCGCAATCTTTTCTTTTGCGCAAATCGAGGCAAGATGATCAACCAGCATCACCGCTGGTACACGCCGCAAGTCATAGCGTTGGCACCGCGATAAAATCGTTACTGGTACTTTTCGGATTTCGGTTGTGGCAAAAATAAATTTCACCGCATCGGGTGGTTCTTCCAATGTTTTCAACAAGGCGTTGAAAGCGTTTTTTGACATCATATGAACTTCATCAATGATGTAAATTTTGTAGCGTGCTGAAACTGGCCGATACCCAACGCCCTCAATAATCTCGCGGGCATCATCAACACCTGTATGGCTGGCCGCATCCATTTCCAAAACATCGACATGACGCCCGCTGGCAATGGCCAGACAAGGTTCGCACTGGCCACAAGGTTCAAGTGTAGGGCCACCACTGCCGTCTGTGCCGATACAGTTTAAGCCCTTTGCCAGAAGCCGGGCGGTCGAGGTTTTGCCAATGCCCCGCACCCCGGTCAGAACAAAGGCATGCGCCAACCGGCCCAATGTCAACGCATTGCTTAACGTACGCACAAGCGCATCTTGCCCGATCAATTCAGAAAAAGTTTCGGGACGATATTTACGCGCCAGCACACGATAGGTTTGTTGGGTGGTGTCATTCATGTGACAATACGCACCTTATCGCAAGATCACCAAAGCAAACAATGGTTCGCCGACCACTGGTCAGGCCAGAAGGCAGAATAAAGCGGAAGACTGGGCAACCCATAAACATCCTACTGCGGCTGCTTCCTCTCGGACCTGACCGGGTTGGCAGGGAATATGTCTACCCAGACTTCCTTTGTCTTGTATGAAACAAACCGGACTGTACGACAAGTATTTTATCAGCTTTTTACAAAACCGGGCGGGTGGCAACCGGGGCGTTAGCTTTGCCGATGGCGATCCGGGCTGGCGGCATAGGTGCCAAGCACTCTGACTTCGTCCTTCATGCAATAAAATTGCAATTCTTCCATCGCATGTACCATCGCTGGTTCATCAATATGGCCTTCGACATCCATATAAAATTGCGCACGTTCGCTGACCCCGGGGCGCAAATAGGATTCAAGCTTTGTTAGATTGATGCCGTTCGTCGCAAATCCGCCAAGCGCCTTGTATAACGCCGCTGGTACACTGCGAAGCTGAAACACCAGCGTGGTGATCATCGCCGCATCACTGATTTCGGGTATGATGGGATCGGCCGCCATGATCAAAAACCGTGTGGTGTTTTTTTTGTCGTCCTCAAGCGAGTCTATTATAATATCCAGATCATAAATTTCTGCCGCCAATCGAGAGGCAACAGCCGCCACCGTCGGGTCACCAGTCGCGGCCACGTCTTTGGCAGCACCGGCGGTGTCAGCGTGCATAATCGGGGTCAATCCCAATTTGCGGATATGCTGGCGGCATTGTGCTAGCCCTTGTGCATGACTATGCACAGTTTTCAGCTTGTCTAATTGACTGCCGCGCGGGGCCAGAAGATGGTGATTTACCCGCTGAAAATGCTCGCCAATGATATGCAAGCCTGATTCAGGCAACAGATGGTGAATATCAGCCACCCGCCCGGCTGTTGAATTTTCTACCGGCACCATCGCCAAGGCGGCCTGTCCGTCCTGAACTTGGCTCAGCATATCTTCAAACGAGGCACAGGCAACCGCATCCATATCAGGTTTTACGGCTTGACAGGCCATATGCGAATAGGCCCCCGGAACACCCTGAAAGGCAATTTTCTGTGAAACGTCTGACACGATATTTCCCTTTGGTTGACGTTGTGTGGTTATCCTAATGTAGGACGCTATCGTCAAGCTGTGTTTTTCCTATCTTGGCCAATCTAGTCATCGCCAATCTAGCCGCGGTGCATGGAGGCAAGGCGCTGTCTGACGGCTTGTAAATCTTCAGCTGTATCCACGCCGCCCGGCGCGCTGTCAATTTCGGCAACGGCAATATGCATACCAGCTTCCAAGGCACGTAATTGTTCTAATTTTTCCGCCAGTTCAAGTGGCGAGGGCGGCAACGCCACAAACCGCGCCAATGCAGGCCGGTACCATCCATAAACACCAACATGGTGGTATTTGTCACTGGTACCGGTTGGTATGCTGGCCCGGCTGAAATAGAGCGCATCACCATAACCATGATCTTTCCAACTAACAACGGCTTTTACGACCTGTGGTTTTTCAGCCTCTTCAGCGCTCGACTTGGTGACAAGCGTGGCAAGATCGCAACCCTTATGGTCAAGTACGGCGGCAAGCTGATGCGGTATTTCAGCTGGCATGTCAGGCAAATCACCTTGCAGGTTCAAAATATGCTGAAACTGCTGGTGCGGGTCAATTTTTTCAACGGCCTCAAAAACGCGGTCCGATCCAGATGGATGATCCGCCCGTGTCAACACCGCTTTGCCGCCGGCTTGTTCGATCACATCAGCAATGCTGCGATCATCTGTCGCAACATAGACCGGTGCCAAATCAGCCGCCATCGCCCGTTCCCAAACATGCTGAATCATTGGCTTTCCGGCAATATCAGCAAGTGGTTTATTTGGCAGGCGACTAGCCGCCATGCGGGCCGGAATTATAATGATTTTTGCGTGTTTGTTTGCCATGATGTTGGCAATTCATCACAAATTTGTCGCCAGCGCAAAATAAAACAACGAAAATATCATCATAAACCCGTTGTTAAGGGGTTGAGACACTGCGCAAATTTGGGTAATGAATCAAGCCAACGCACCGCAACCAGTTGGGCGGTTATGGTCAAATATAAACAGGGATGGGCCAGCCGGACCCATTCCGGATTATTTCAGGGGCCCGGTATCGGGGATGACGCATGGATGAATTGCGCTTAAATAAGGTTTTTGCAGGCTTTTTAAGTGCCGGATTGTTAATTATGGCCGGTGTGCAAATCGCGCATGTTTTGGTGCCAGACCAGCAACTGGCTGAAAATTCTTATGTGATAGAGGTGCCAGAAGCAACTGACGTAGCTGACGCCGCACCACAGGATACAGGCCCTGAACCGATTTTGGCATTGTTGGCCTCGGCCGATGTGGCGGCTGGTGAAAAGCTGGCAAAAAAATGTACAGCGTGCCATGTGTTTGAAGCTGGCGGGGCTAACAAAGTGGGCCCGGCTTTGTGGAGCATTGTGAATAAGGCCAAAGCGAGCGCTGATGGATTTGCCTATTCAGCGGCATTGGCAGAATTTGGTGGCACATGGGACTATCAGTCTTTGAATGCATTTTTAGCCAAGCCAAAAGCCTATATCAGCGGCACGAAAATGAATTTTGCTGGTCTGAAAAAACCAGAAGACCGGGCCAATATGGTGGCGTGGTTGCGGACGATGGCTGACAGCCAAGCCCCGTTGCCTACAGCAGAAGATATTGCAGCAGAAAGTGGCAGCTAATTCGATTCTAACGGTGCCTGCAGGTGTGACCTCAGTTGCCCAGCTTGCGCCTGCGGATATGGTGAAATTTCTGGCCGGTTTGCCGCAGGTAAGCCGGCCTTTTATTGCCAATTGGTTTCGCCAAAACCCGCAAACGACACAAAAAGCCGATCAATCCCCGGTAACAATTGCCGATCAAGAAACCGAAACCGCACTTCGCGATGTTATCGCCGCCACATTTCCTGATGATGCCATTCAAGGCGAGGAATTTGGCATAACAGGTGATGGTGATTCGCCGCGCTTTTGCTGGGTCATTGACCCGATTGATGGCACCAAAGCATTTATCAGTGGCAAGCCCATTTTTGGCACGTTGGTCGGTGTCACCGATCGCGGCGTGCCGCTTGCTGGGATGATTGATATGCCGATTCTCGAAGAAACCTATATCGGCCATGTCATCGACCAAAATCAGCCTTTTTGTCAGCTGAACGGGGTAAGGGTGCGGCCATCAAATTGCACGGATCTGAACGCCGCTCGCATTGCCACCACATCGCCCATGGCGTTATCGGCATCGGGTCTGGCCGGGTTTAATCATCTGGCCGCACAGGCGGCGGTGACAAATTATGGCGGCGATTGTCATAATTATGCGCTATTGGCGACTGGTCATATTGATCTGGTGATGGAAGACAGTCTGGCCCCGCATGATATCATGGCGGTTGTGGCAGTGATGCAGGCGGCTGGTGCGACTGTCACTGATATAGCTGGCCGGCCTATTATGCATGGCCAGTCAACGAGCATTCTGGCCGCGGCAACAACAAGGTTGCATGCGGAGGCGCTTGCCGCGCTGGCATAGCAGGCGAGGTTAATAGGCACCTTGTTGCCGAGGAGGTCATGATGATCACGATTGCGTTTTACAGCGCTGGCGATAGCTGGAATGACTGGGCGCAACGCTTGGCACCGCATTTGCCATCAATTCAGTTTGTAGATTTGATGTCTGATGATGCGATGCAGGCTGATATTGCTTTGGTCTGGGCACCGCCATCAGGCCGGCTGGCGGCCCTGCCAAAGTTACGCGGAATCATCATGCAGGGTCAGGGTGTAGACCATATGATGGCAGATGCCTCGGTACCGCGTGATATTCCGTTGGTACGTCTGGTTGATCCAGATATGTCGGCAGCGCTCAGCCATTGGGCGATTCTGGCGGCGCTCGATTTTTGGCGGGATGGTTCCTATTACCGTGCACAGCAACGGCAAAAAATATGGGCATCAAAACCCCAACGCCCGGCCCAAGGCGGCGTTGTTGGGATAATGGGGGTCGGCGCGATTGGATCGGTGATTGCGGCGCGGTTTGCTGGGCTTGGCTTTCGGGCCAAAGGCTGGGCTCGGACCCCGCGCCAGCTTGATCAGGTGGCGGTCTATGCTGGCATGGATGAGCTGGATGATTTTCTCCAAGATGTTCAGATTCTTGTATCGGTGCTACCGCTTACGCCGGAAACACGCGGCATTATGAATGCGGATCTTTTTGCCAAATTGGCACCTGGGGCCTGTGTGATTAATGGCGGGCGTGGCCCGCAAATTGTCGATGATGATTTATTGGCGGCACTTGATTCCGGGCAAGTTGGGGCGGCTGTTCTTGATGTCTTTGCAACCGAACCTTTGCCAGAGGCGCACCCATTTTGGTCACATGATAAAGTCACTGTCTGGCCACATGTCGCGGCCCAAACCAATCCAGAAACCGCGGCCCAGCAAGTGGCCGCCGCCATTGATGCGATGATGGCGGGCAAGGCCCCGGCCAATCAGGTTGATTGGCAGCGCGGCTATTAACGATCTGCCGCCAGCGTTCTGATATAGTCAAAAACCGCACGCAAGCCCATGGCCTCGCCGCCTTTGGGCCGCCCGGGGCGCGCTGCCAAATTCCATGCCATCACGTCAATATGCGCCCAGTTGGTCGCCCGGCCAGCAAACCGCCGCAAAAATAAAGCTGCGGTAATTGCACCGCCATAACCCGATAAGCCGGTGCTTGATAAAGCCGCGTAACCAGCATCAAGGTGACGGTCATAATCATCAAACAAAGGCAATTGCCATAGCGGGTCAGCACTGCGCTGGCTGGCTGCAAGAAGATCATTAGCGGTGTCCTGATTATTTGCAAATAAGGCGGGTAGTTCGGTACCAAGCGCGACCCGCGCCGCGCCGGTCAATGTGGCAAAGTCAATCATAAAATCTGGCTGATCTTCAATCGCATAATCAAGCGCATCGGCCAGAACCAGACGGCCTTCGGCATCGGTGTTGCCGACCTCTACCTTGACGCCAGCCCGCGTATCAATGACATCAAGCGGCCGCATCGCCCGGTCAGAAACCGCATTTTCGGCGGCGGCAATCAGCACCCGTAGCTGGATTTTGGTGCCACATGTCATCAGCGCCGCGGCCAACCCCAATACCGTCGCCGCCCCGCCCATGTCCTTTTTCATCATTTCCATGGCCTTTGATGGCTTGAGGTCAAGCCCGCCAGAATCAAAGGTGATGCCTTTGCCAACAAGCGTAATCTTTGGCCCGCTGTCGCCCCATTGCATATCAATCAGCCGCGGCCCGATTTCGGCGGCACGACCAACGGTGTGAATGGCTGGAAATGCGGCGGCAAGCTGGTCACCTTCATAGGTTGTGATGGTGGCTTGATGCGTCGCCGCCAATTGCCGGGCCGCTGTTTCAAGTTCTGCTGGGGTCAGATGATTTGATGGTAAATTAATCAGGTCTCGGCAAAGGTAAGTACCGCTGAGCAACCCATCAAGCCATGCAACAGGGACATTTTTTGGGCATAGTAGCTGGTTCAGCGGTGTTTTTGTTTTATCGCGATACCGATCAAACCGATAGTTCGCCAACCCCCAGCCCAATGCCAATTGGCCAAGCTGGTCATGATCAATCGATTTGTCATAGACCTGCAGGTTCCAGACAGCGTTTGGCAGTGATGATGATAATTTCGCGCCATTCCATATATAGGGGGCATCAACAACGCCAACCGCCTGTTCAATATGCCCATCACTGTCCGGCAAGCAGATAGCAACGCCGGGCTTGGGCGTGAAATTTTGCGCGGCCAGCCAGTTTTGCTGACGAGACCCAAGGCTAGCATGCCAGCGATCATAAAAATCAGGCGTGATGATATGAAGATCATATGCCGTATCTGATGCCTCGGTTAGGCCGTAATGTTGTAATCTGCTCATCTCATCTGTCCTGTTAGGCAAAGCTGGGGTACATATCCAAAATATTACTGTTGATGCATTAGCATTGGGTATTCGCGTTGTTTCGGGGGCTAGCCTGCTTGTGCATATACCCGGTCAATATGCCACCAAAGGCTGGCGCCGCGAAGCCCCAAATACCCGACAAAGGCGGCCAATAACCCATGCAAGCCCCACGGGTCTAGGAAAAGCAACGCAATACCAAGGCCACTTGCCGAAAAAATCATCGCATTGCGCATATCTTGCCCACGTGTGGCACCCACAAAAATGCCATCAAGCTGAAATGCCATAAATGATGCGGGTGCCAGCAAACAGGCCCACAGCCAATGGCTTTGCGCGTACACGGTCAATGCCGTTTGCGTGGTAAATAATCGCAGGATGACCGTATCACCAAGCCATAATATAGCGGCGATAACCAACGCCAGACCAGCGGCAAGGCTGTTGGTGCGTTTGATCACAATTTGCAAATCGGGCAGATTGCGCTTGCCAATCGCCTCGCCAACCAGCGCTTCGGCGGCATAGGCAAATGCATCAAGCGCAAAGGCTTGAATACCAAATAAAGTCAACACAAGCTGGCATGTGGCAAGGTCAAGATCGCCAAGCTTGGCGGCCTGATTTAGCACCATGGCCTCGCATAAAACCAACAACGCGGTGCGGATAAAAATATCGCGCCCTAGCCCAAAAAAACGACGATAGGCAACGCGGTCACAAATCGCTGTTAAAAACAGGCTGATTTCTAAAAACCTGCCAACACCAATTCGTGATCCCGGCCGGTTTATATACCAGATCATAAATAAAAAGCCGCTCCATTGGGCGACAACTGATGCGATGGCCACCCCATTGACCGCCATGCCTAGACCCAAAACAAATACAAAATCCAGCAGCAGATTGATCAGATTGACAATCAGCAATAACAACATGCCGCCAAACATTTGCTGGCGCCCATATAATACGCCGAGCAACACCATATTGCCGAGCGCCGCTGGTGCCGCAAACAGCCTGATGGTGGCGTATTCAACCATCAAGGATTCGACAAGCTGACTAGCGGAAAAGACAGTAACCGCGATGCTGGTGATCACCGGCGTTGCCAGAATAATGCCAATGCCAATGGCAAACGCCAAAACCAGCCCGCGCACCATAATTCTGGCAATTTGTGCGGCGGCATCTTCTCCTTGCGACTGGGCCACAAGACCGGTGGTACCCATGCGCAAAAATCCCATGCCAAAATAGATGGCATTAAACAGCATCATCCCCAGCCCCACACCACCGATAAAGGCCGGATCATCAATGCGCCCCATCATGGCCACATCAACCGCCCCAACCAAAGGCACCGTTACATTGGAAATGATGATGGGCCATGCCAGATGCCAGATATGCCGCCAGCTTGTATGATTGTTAGGTGTGGATTTGCGCATCATCAGCCTTTTTTCACAAGTCACGGGGCCAGCGCCAGATGGGCCCGCAAACTTATCTATGACGCATAGTGCCTTAGCTTTAGATATTGTAAATATTATTTTTTCAATTCGTGATGAACTTGCATCTGTCGGTGTTTTCAAGCTTGTCGGGTGCAGGCCAAGTTGCTACTTCTGTATGCCACAAGCTTTCAACAAAAGGTTTGGATAGGTGGCTTTTTTTCATGCACGTACCGCGCTTTATGCCTTGCTGGCGCTGGTCACGATCACGGTCTTTACCGGCCAGCATCTGGTGCCGCCGATGGACCGTGATGAGTCACGATTTGCTCAAGCCAGTCGGCAAATGTTGCAGTCTGGTGATTATGTGACAATCCGTTTTCAAGATGAATTGCGTGCGAAAAAACCAGCTGGCATTTACTGGATGCAGTCGGCATCGGCGGCGCTGCTTGGCGATGCAGATATTGCGTCTTACCGATTTGTAAATTTGCTGGCACTTCTTGTCAGTATTTTCATGCTTTATCATGTTGGTTTGCGGCTATATGAACCGGCAATCGCGCTGGCGGCCAGCACGGCGTTTGCCAGCGGGTTTCTGGTGCTTGCTGAATCGCATTTGGCAAAAACCGATACGGTCTTAATGCTGCTGGTGATGATACAGCAATGGGCCTTGATGCGGATTTATCTTGACCGCGACAAAGCCGCCACCAAACCGCCGCCAGATTGGATTTTCTTCTGGACCGCGCTGGCGACTGGCATATTGGTCAAAGGCCCGGTTGCCCCAGCCATTGCAATTTTGACAATTGGTAGTTTAAGCCTGTGGCATCGCGGCACCCGGTGGGTCAAGCCGTTACGGATTTGGCGCGGCCTCATCTTGATGGCGGTCATATGTTTGCCATGGGCTATTCTGGTGACGATCGCCACTGATGGTGCCTTTCTGGACATTGCGGTGACAGGTGATTTTCTGGCAAAGGTGAAATCTGGTCAGGAATCGCATGGGGCCCCGCCGCTTACCTATTTGGCACTTTTTGGCGTGCTGTTATGGCCAGCCTCAATGCTGTTGCCATCAGCGGTGATTCATTTCAAATCCATGTTGGCACATGATCGCACACGGTTTTTGCTGGCGTGGCTTGTGCCATTTTGGGTGCTGATTGAATTGATCCCGACAAAATTACCGCATTATCCATTGCCGGTGGTACCAGCGGCGGTATTATTATTGCTATGGTCTGTCGACCGGGTGGTGACTTTGTCATCTGTGCGGCAAAAGCTTTATCTGTCCGGTCAATATTTATTTTTGGCTTTTGGTATGGTGCTTGTTGCCGCGGTTATGGCCGCTGCGGTGATGTTTGGCGGCCAAACTGTGCGGCTAGCGGTTGGTCTGGCTGTGGCCGCTTTGTTGCTTGCTGGGCTAGCAGTTTGGCAGGGGCATCGCTGGATCCAGACTGGTGACTATCTGCATCTTATGGCGCTGTTTATCGCGGGCATGCTGGTGCATTTTACCATTTTTGCTGGTGTTGTGCCGCAACTTGCCCGTGTTCACGTGGCGACTGGCATAGCAGAACGCCTTGCCAGTTCTGGCAGTCAGCCTGCGGCAATTGCCGCGGCTGGTTATCACGAGCCGTCTTTGGTGTTTTTGCTTGGCCGCGATGTGTTGCTTGTCGACAGCCGCGAGGCGGCGCTGTTTCTGGCAGAGGCACCAGATGGTGTGGCGCTTGTCGAAGCCCGTCAACAAGACGCTTTCCTTGATATGGCGCGGCGCCTTGAATTGCGGCTGGCGGCACCTGAACAGCTATCTGGCTATAATATGTCAAAGGGCCAAGACGTGGTTATTCTGATTTATCGGCGAGAGATATTTGACGCCACCTCTGACAACGAGTAAAAGCGTCACATAGTCATCGCTAACCGGTATCTAACTGCATGTCAGCTTCTGTGTCTTCTGCCCTTTCGTCCAATCCTGTTGAAATTTCCGTGCTTGTGCCGGTGATGAATGAGGCTGGCAATATTGCGCCGCTTATTGATGAGATATGTGCTGTTTTTAAGGGGCGCCGGTTTGAGATCATTTATATCGATGATGCAAGTACTGATAACACCGCCGCTGAGCTTTCTGCCTTGCTAGAAAAAGTGCCGCAATTACGGGTGTTGCGCCATGCCAAAAGATCGGGGCAGAGCGCGGCGATATGGTCCGGGTTATGGCAGGCGCGCGGGGGGCTGATCGGGGTTCTTGATGGTGATGGACAAAATGTACCCGCCGATTTTCCGGCATTGGAAACGGCCTTGCTGAACCAAGGCGACACCCCCGCTATGGCGGCCGGTATTCGCCAGCGCCGTAATGATAGTCAGGCCCGGCTTTTGGCGTCGCGCGCGGCAAAATGGATCCGCGCCAGCTTGCTGTCTGATACGCATCCTGACTCTGGGTGCGGTATTAAAATCTTGCCGCGTAGCCTGTTTTTGCAGCTTCCGTTTTTCAACCATATGCATCGGTTTATGCCGAGCCTAGTGCGGCGTCATGGTGGCAGCGTGATCGGTGTGCCGGTGGCGCATCGGCCGCGTCAAGTTGGCAATTCAAAATATCGTATACTTGACCGGTTAATTGTTGGCATATCTGACGTGCTTGGTGTGATCTGGTTATTACGCCGCGCCCCGGCTATTGGCGCTGTTACCGAATTAGGTCAGCCCGCGCGCCCGGCGAAGAAAACGTCACAATCTGCATCGTCGAAAAAGGGACCGCGTTAATGATCGCCACGCTATCAGCCTATATAGAGGCCGGTGCCACTTCGTTGGCCAATGCCCTTTTATTCATCTTGCCATTTTTGCCAGCAAGCCTTGCCGAACAGCCAGAACAAATCATGGTGGTTGTTGGTTTTGCCGGGCAAGGATTGTTTGCGATGCGGTTCATTTTGCAATGGCTGACATCAGAAGGACAGGGACGGTCGGTGATCCCAGTGGCATTTTGGTATTTTTCAATAGGCGGCGGCAGTGTCTTGTTGCTTTACGCCATCTGGCGGCAAGACCCAGTGATTATCTGCGGTCAGGGTCTTGGCCTGTTTATCTATTTTCGAAATTTATATTTTATTCACCGGACAAGAGGTGATGAGGAAGCAGGCTAGCGCCCGCTTTCTTAATGGCCACCCTCTATAGCGCGGTTTGTTATAGCGTGGTTTGGGCCTTGTCCATGATGATGTCCCAATGTGCGGCAGATACCGTCGTTACCGATAATCGTGATTGGCGAACCAACGCCATATCCTGAAGCCGTTCATCCCCTTTGATATCTGCCAGCGTCACTGGCATGTGCAAAGATTTTACCGCTTTTACTGTTACCATGCCAAACCGGCCAGATGCATCGGTTGGATCAGGATGATACAAGGCGCAAACTTCAACAATGCCAACAATTTGTTTTTCATTTACCGAATGATAAAAAAATGCCAGATCGCCAATGGCCATGGCCTTCATGTTATTTGAAGCCTGATAATTGCGGACACCATCCCAGCCTTCACCCTGTTCGCCGCGATCAAGCTGATTCTGCCATGACCAAGTTGATGGTTCTGATTTCATAAGCCAATATTGCATCGGGTCACCTCATTTATTCTCATTTATCATATTTGGTTTATGCGGTTTATTCGGTATGGGCCGGGCGTGCCAGTAACCCGGCGACAATCTGATGTAAATCTTCACCATGATTGACCAATTTATCGACCGCGTTGGTAATTGGCACATCAATATTATGATGTGCGGCAAGATGGGCGAGGGCGGCAACGGTACGGCTGCCTTCGGCAAGCTGACCACTTGGGGCTTCGCCGCGGCCTAGCGCCATGCCAAACGCCATATTGCGTGAATGTGGCCCGGCACAAGTCAGCGCCAGATCGCCAACGCCAGCAAGACCGTAAATCGTATCGCTTTTCGCCCCCAAAACAGATGAAAACCGCGCGATCTCGGATAGGCCGCGGGTTAGAATAGCGGCTTTTGCATTGTCGCCAAGACCAAGCCCAACTGCGCATCCGGCGGCAATGGCAATCACATTTTTCATGGCACCAGCCAGCGCAACACCAACCGAATCCGTGTTGCGATAGACCCGCAAATTACTGCCTTCAAAGGCATCTTGAATGGCTTTGGTGGCGGTTTCTTTGCCCGCCGCAACAAGGGCCGCTGGCAAGCCTGAAAACACCTCGTCAGCAAAGCTTGGCCCAGAAAATACCACAACCTCATGCCGCGGAATCATGCTTTGTGCCAGCGTGGTCAGCAACATGGCACCGCCCTGATTGTCGCTGACAATGCCCTTGGCACATAGCGCCACAATCGCTGGCGGTGCGCTAGCCTGTATGGTGTTTATTATGTCAAAACTCTCGGCATTTGCCTGTACTGGCACGGCCACAAAAATCATTGTGGCGGCGGCAAGGCAGTTGTGATCTGTGGTGGCGGCAAGTGGCGCGATCGGCGCACAATCTGGCAGTTTTTGGCAACGCCCCTGTGCCAACATATCAACGGTTTGCTGATTGCGCGCCAAAACTGTGACAGGCTGTTGCACCCGTTGCAGGCTACTAGCGATGGCGGCGCCCCAACTGCCCCCGCCAATAACGACAAAATGGGTCATGCGCGCACCCCGCGCCCTGGTGGGGGGCTAGCATGGCTATCAAGCGGCCAGCGGGGTCGGGGGGCAAAATCAAAATCGTCCGAATCAGCCCCATCTTGGTGATGCCGTTCAAGCGCGGCCCAGGCAATCATTGCGGCATTGTCGGTACAAAGCGCGGCTGGCGGTACCGATAGACGAAAGCCGTTTTTCGCCGCGGTATCGGCAAGCTGTTCAAAAATATATCTATTTGCCGCAACGCCGCCGGCGATCACCAGCACTGGCGGCGTGTCCGGCGAATTAGCAAGATAGTCAGTGGCAAATTGGTGCATGGCTTTCTGGCTACGATCAGCAAGGCAATCGGCAATCGCCGCTTGCAGGCTGGCGGCCAAATCATGAAGTGGTGCCTGATCAACCCCGCCAAGCTGTTTCAGCTTGTTGGCCAAGGCGGTTTTTAGTCCGGAAAAGGAAAAATGACAATGATCTGCACCTTTAAGTGGGCGGGCAAGCGCGATCGTCCCAGCGTTACCCAGACGCGCGGCCTTTTCAATGGCTGGGCCGCCGGGATATCCAAGCCCCATGATTTTGGCGCATTTATCAAATGCCTCACCAGCGGCATCATCCATTGTTGTGCCATAGCGGTGATATCGCCCAGGGCCAGCAACCGCCAATAATTGCGTGTGGCCGCCCGATACCAGCAATAACAGATAGGGAAATTCTATTGAATCTGTCAGCCTTGCGCTCAACGCATGACCTTCTAGATGGTTAACGGCATAATAGGGACGCTGGCGCGCCGCTGCGATGGCTTTTGCCGTTACCGTACCAACCGCCACCCCGCCAATCAGGCCGGGGCCAGCGGTGGCCGCAAAGCCGTCAATATCAGCAAGCACAAGCCCAGCCTTTTGCAAGGCCCGATCAATCACAACATCAATGGTTTCAAGATGCGCACGTGCGGCCACTTCCGGTACCACCCCGCCATATTCAGCATGTTGGTCCATTTGCGAGGCTATTTCATTGGCGTAAATTGTTTTATCACTGCCAATGATTGCCGCGGCTGTTTCGTCACAACTGCTCTCAATGCCAAGCATGATAAAGGGGCGATCTGCCATTGGTCATGTTTCCTGAAAATTATGCTGTGTCACCATAGCGGTCTCACCATATCTGAAGCTGTAGCCATATGCCAGTGTTGTTGCCATTTCATCATCTGGGATGGTTTTTCACTTTGCAAATTTGGGTGCGGATGATTAGACATGGCAGCTATGACAGATCACGCCGATATATTTGATGCCGCGCCGTTGCGGTTGGCCAGCCGCGCGTCACAATTAGCCATGGCACAGGCCGAGATGGTTTGTGCCGCCCTCGCACCAATCGCGGTAACGGTGCGCCCGGTCACCACGTCTGGCGACCGTATTCTTGATCGTCCGTTAATCGAGGCAGGTGGCAAAGGCCTGTTTATCAAAGAACTGGAACGTTCACTGCTTGGCGGCGAAGCTGATCTGGCTGTACATTCAATGAAAGATATGGAAGCGCATTTTGCACCGCATACAGAAATTGGCGCGGTGTTGGCACGCGAAGACCGGCGCGACGCGCTTGTCGGGGCCTATCAGTCGCTTGATGAATTGCCAAAAGCCGCCTGTGTGGGTACCGCATCGGTGCGGCGTGCGGCAATTTTGCTTCATCATCGTCCGGATCTGCAGATCAAACTCATCCGCGGCAATATTAACCGCCGGTTAGGCTTGCTGGAACATGGCGAATTTGATGCCATAATTTTGGCGGTGGCGGGCATAAAACGGCTTGGTCTCGATGTGGCATATAGCCCGATTGACCCGGCGATCATGCCATCGGCGGTGGCACAAGGTGCGCTTGCGGTGCAAATTCGCACGCCCTTTGATGATCGAAGTGCCGCGGTTAAAGATGTCGTATCAGCGCTAACCTGCCCAAAAAGTATGGCCGAAGTCACTGCAGAACGCGCCTTGCTGGCCTATCTTGACGGGTCTTGCCAGACACCTATTGCCGCGAGTGCCAGATTAAATGGGAGTCAGATGCTAGAGTTGGATGGCATGATCCTCAGCACAGATGGACAAGCCGCGCATCGTATGCAGATGGATGCCCCCGTTGGTGATGCCGAGGCACTTGGCAAAGTTGTCGGTGCAAAATTGCTGGAAATGGCAGGTGGCCGGGGCTTTCTTGCCTAACGCCATGGGGGCGATGCCGCATTGTGCGTGGGTGATAGATTTGCGATAAAAAACCATGGCTGATTTTATCATCACTATACGCCCGGAACCTGACGCTAGCCGTGATGCTGACTGGTTGCACCGTTATCAGGTCCCAGCCATGGCAGTTCCGGTTATGCGCGCCGAACAACAGACATTTAAGCTGCCAGATTCGCCACCATTTCAAGCCATTGTCTTTACCAGTCGCCACGCGGTTGCTGCAATTGGCGGGATGGCCGGAATTGCCGAGATGACCACGCTTGGGGCGCTGCGATCATTGCCGGTTTATGCGGTGGGGCGCCGCACCGCACAGGCCGCACGGCAAGCTGGATTTGACCATGTGATGGCAGGGCCCAGCGATGGCAACGCCCTAGTGCCATTGATGGTGGCCAATCTTAATCCAAATGCTGGTGACATATTATGGCCGAGTGCCAGCATAATCAGTTTTGATATCGCCAGCCGTCTTGCCGATTTTGGCTATTCGGTGCGTCAGATACCTGTCTATGCAATGGTGGCCACAACGAATCTTGCCAGTGATTTACCCGCCCGGCTCGCGGCTTGTTCATCTGCCGCGGTGGTTGCCATGTCATCGCGGTCGATAGATTTGTTTTCACAGATGTTGCGCACCAGCCAATGTGCAGGCTATCGCAAACGCATTACGGTGATTGCCGGCAGCAAGGCGATTGCCGCCGCCGCCGGATCAGGATGGGCCGATATCATTGTGGCAAAGGCACCGCGCCGCAGCCGCGTTTTGGCCATCGCAACATTTCTGCACCGCAGGCGTGGTAAGATGCCGCGTACGTTGTAAATCGACTAGCATGTTGCCCGGGCATAAGGTTTAATAGCACCCGTGTAAGGTAAATGTGTACCATAAATTATTTTGCAGACCCTGCAGGGTGGACCATCCGATGGCTGAGCCGAAAAAAACCTCTGAAAAAGCAAAACGCTCGTCCGGGCCGTCTGCAACCGCCAAACCCAAAGATGAGGTGATTGAAGGGGCGGCTGTTGAAAAGCCAGCCGCGGCACAATCAACGCCGCCTGTGAACGAATCAGCCAAACCGCAAAACCAATCATCAACCAGTCAAGACCGCCGCCGGTCAACAATGCTGGTATCGCAGAGTGTGGCCGTGGTGATGGCCGGAATCGCGGTTGTGGTGGCGCTGATTGCATTGGCGGTATCTGTTGTGACCTATCAGCAGACAGCCGACGAAATCGCATCTGGCCAGCCCGTGCCAACTGCAGCAATCAATGATGTTGATCAGGCCGATCTGGACAAGCTTGGTCAACGGCTTGACAGCCTTGCGGCGCTAATCGCGAAAAATGCGGGTCGCTATGAATCACTGCAACAGGAACTTGCCAACGCGGCATCGTCAAGGCCAACAGAAACGCCAGATATGACCAGTCTGGATGATTTAATCGCCAGGCTGGCGGCACTTGAAGCGGCAAGTGCCAATCAGATAGCGGCACCGGCTGTAACCGATGAACCAGCCACGCAAGGCGGGTTTGACAAACGCCAGATTGGGCTATTCGCGGCGGCGGGGTTGCTTGCCGAAAATCTGGCTGGTCGCAATCTAGAAATTTGGGCCAGTGTGTTGGATGATTTGCAATGGCCGGGCGTTGACGCGGTTAATCGTGATATCATCCGCGGCGCGGCGCGCGTGCCGGTGGACTCGCGTGCTGATCTTCTCAGCCTTGGTCGGTTGCAATTGGCGCCAATGGTGCAACGGTTGAACAAGGCTGATGACGGATCTGGATTATTGGAACAGGCGCGCGCCCGGCTTGCTAATTTGATACAGTTGCGCCGTACTGGCGGCGGCAGTGATCAGCCAGAAACAGTGTTAGCATCTTTTGAATCGGCGTTAGACCATGCAGATTTTGATGCGGCTTTTGCCGCCGCTACCATCTGGTCATCTGCTGGGCTTGATGGGCTGGAATCATGGTTGACGGCCGCACAACGCCGGCATGATCTTGATCAAGCAGTAAACAGGTTGGTGGCCATATTAGTGCAGCATGCTGCCGGACAAAGCTGATGTTTGTCAGATTATTATCGCTTTTTATTTTGATTATGCTGGCGGCTGGTGCGGCCAGTTGGTTAATGGCACAGCCCGGCAGCCTGTCGATCGAATGGCTTGGCTGGCAGATGGAAATGCGCAGCAGTCTGGCGGTGACGCTGGTGATTGTTTTTGCCCTGCTTTTGGTGTTTTTCGACCGTCTGCAGCGTGCGTTGCGATCGATGCCGGGCTGGCTTGGTGGGCGGTGGCGTGAACGCCGGGATACTGCCGGGCACCGGGCGCTGACACTAGGGTTGATGGCGGTTTCAGCTGGCGAACCGATGGAAGCGCGCAAACAGGCCGCGCGCGCACGACGTCTGCTGAATGCTCCCCAGCTGACGGGGCTTTTATCCGCACAAGCGGCGCATCTGGCTGGCGATCATGCCGCGGCGCGGCGCTATTTTACCGCCCTCACAAATGACAAGGACATCGCATTTTTGGGGCAAATCGGGCTTATGCGACTGGCACTTGATGCCAAAGATTCGCCCGCCGCACTTGCCGCTGGTGGCAAGGCGCTTGATCTGAAACCACAATCGGCATTGGCGGCCGCGCAATTATTGCAATTGCATGCAGATCAACAGAATTGGACAGCGGCGCTAGAGGTGATCGCCATTGTGATCAAAGACCGGAAAAAGCAAACCGGAACGGTGCCTGAACTGTTGTCGCGGCAACGCACCGCATTATTATATCTAGACGGCCTGACCGCGTTGGAAACCGAGGATGATGCCGCGCATGCATCCGGCCAATTTACCGCGGCGTTGCGCCATGACCCAGCATTTCTGCCAGCTATTTTTGCGCTGGCAGATCTTTATCTCAGCGGCGCTGGCAACCGCAAAGCGACAAAGCTGTTGGAACATTCATTTAGGCTTGTGCCGCATAGCGAAATTGCCGATCGGCTATTGGCATTGTGGGATGATAATGATGGCAACAGCATCGCACGATTGATCAAATTGATTCCAAAACAGCCAGAACCGGTGCAACAAGCGGCGTATCATATCGTTAGCGATATTGCCGCCAGCAAAGGGCTTGATGGTGAAGCCAAACGTTTGCGCGCCTTGCATGATGCCAGCGTGGCGGCGTTTGGCTGGCAATGCGGTGTTTGTAAGAGCCGCCATGATTCCTGGCATAGCCATTGCCCGTCATGCGGACAATTTGCCGGGCTAACATGGCAACAGCCAGAAAAGGTCACGCCATTGCTTGGGGATTAACGGTTTTGCAGGCGGGTGCGTTTTGATGATGTGCCGTTTGGCCGGGTTTGGCCGGGTTTGGCCGGGTGAAATGGAATGGGGTGCGTTGTGATGGCGGCAAAACAGGCCATGTGGCAAGGTAACTTTGCTACTGGTGACGGCATCTTACCTGTTGCGGGAATTTGTGCGAACAAGCTATAAGATGCGGTAACGCGCGGCGTTTCTGGTGATCGGGGTTGTGTCAGCCAATGGTGATAGGTGCCGACGCATGTTGCCGCGCGGCCGCCGGATTAGTTAAATGGCATAACAGACCATTCGTAATGGTTAGTTGGGGGTTCGATTCCCTCATCCGGCACCAGTTTTTCACAAAAAGAGCCGAGGTTCGAGGTTCAAGTCTCTGAATTCCTTTAATTAACGTTTTAGGAACGACAGGGGCTGTAGACAATGGTGTATACAAGGTCACCAGATTATCTATACCGCCGGAATGGCATCTATTACTTCACACGCAATGTACCATCAGATTTAAAGGCTCGGTTCAACAAGGGCCGTGTGGTTGTGTCTTTGCACACACGGTCAGAGGTTAGGGCGCAGAGAGCAGCTTCGGCTCTATCTGATCGGCTCGAGAGATACTTCGAATCGCTTAGGCTGGAACGGTTTCATTCACAAGAGCTTGGCCTGAAGTTTGGCGGTGTTCCAGATGCACCGTTAGATAGTGCGGACACGAATATCAGCGATGCACTGGAACTTTACATCAGGCTCAAAGGCGCAGGGCGAGACCGCCTATTCGCCAAAACATCAACGCGCAATGTCGGCTACCTAATAGAATGTATTGGTGATGTTGGGTTATCATCAATTAAGCCGGTAAATGCTGGTCAGTTCAGAGACCATCTCATTGCTAAGGGTTTGGCATCAACTTCAATCAGGCGTGTTCTGTCGTCTGTTAAGGCTATCTATAACCTAGCCTCTACAGAGCTTGGCATAGCCAACCCCAATCCTTTCTCAGGGATATTCATCCCAGAGGATAATGCCGCCAGTGGGAGGCTGCCCGTACCACTGGATGCCATCCGGTTAATCCAGCATGAGTGCTTTCAAGTTGATGACCCTCAGCGTTGGTTGATCGCAGTCATAAGTGATACTGGCATGAGATTGTCAGAAGCTGCAGGTCTCCTGACTGAAGACATTAAACTGGATGCAGATGTGCCCCACATAACACTCCGCAAGCACCCGTGGCGGTCATTGAAAACGGCTTCTAGTGAAAGAGATATTCCATTGGTGGGGAGCGCGTATGAAGCGGCAATAAGGATTGTCGATGTAGGTCATAAATATGCTTTTGCCAGATACTGCGACGAGACGAAGTGCAATGCCAACTCTGCTAGCGCTGCTTTGAATAAATGGCTTAAACAAAGGATACCAGAGGGCTGCGTTATCCATAGCTTTAGGCATAGTTTGAGAGATAGGTTAAGGGCAGTTGAATGCCCTTGAGACATCATTGACGCCATCGGCGGTTGGACAACTGCTGGCATAGGCCATAAATATGGAAGTGGTTATGATCTTGCCGTTAAGTATCGGTGGATGAAGATGCTGGAGGGATAAACCAAGTTCAGAGAACGAAGATTCCATAATTCAGAGACTTGAACTTGCCTGAGGTAGGCATCGAACTTCTCATCCGGCACCAGTTTCCGCTAACGCTGTTATTGAAATTGATATGCAGATATTTTGGCGCCCAAAACAGTATCATTGAAATCAATCATGCTTTTGCCGCCAGTTGCAGCGCCCGCGATCACATGAAGTGGCATCAAATGTTCTTCTCTGGGGTGGCAAAGCCGTGCAGATGGGGCCGCCGCCCAGTTTAGCAATGCTGCTTCTCTTTGTTCAGATGGCATCAGAATGCTGTTAGAAAGCCAATTATCAAACGCATCTGAGCCTATCACCTCTGTTCTTCCCATTAACGCACCAACATCGTGGTAACTCATACCAGAGCCAATGATCAACACACCTTGATCACGCAATGGTTGAAGCAACCTTCCAACTTGCAGATGCGTCTTTGGTGACAGGGTCGGACAAAGCGACACTTGAATAGTGGGAATGTTCGCCTCGGGGAAAGCAAGCAACAGTGGAATAAAAATGCCATGGTCAAACCCTCGGTCTTCATCCACCGCACATGCAATGCCACCATCATTCAGAATGGCGGACATTTGATTGGCTAAATCCCTGTTTCCTTTGGCGGGCCACTTCAATTCATAGGTATGAGGGGAAAACCCATGGTAGTCATATATCAGTCCGGGGTTTGGATTGCCGGTAACTTTGATTGTGTCTTCTTCCCAATGTGCTGAAATAACGATGATGGCTTTGATGTCATCACGCACATTATTTGCAAATGATTTGAGATATTGCGCCATTCCATCCCAGACGCCTTTTGGATGCCAATCCATAAAAAAGCATGGGCCACCACCATGCGGGATGAAAAAAGTTGGCAATCTTACCATCTGGTCTACCCACATCACTTGCAACACCTAACAATGCTTCAATTACTACAGAGGTGTCATATGATTTGTTGGGCAGATGGTGCCGGATGAGGTTGTATGTTTCCTATTATCGGTACCAGCCCAGTACGTAACTGAAACTATCCATAGAATCTCATTTGTAACTGCATAGGTCAACACGCTGTTTTGGTTATCTCGTGGTTTGGCCCGATGCCGCCTCTTTTATCGACCGGCCGCGCGATTTGGCGGCTAGGTGCCAAAAAATAATGCGTTCATCTGATCCCATCACCCATCTGCATGTGATGCGCGATTACGCACCAAAAAAATTGGCCGAAATTGAAAGTTTGTGCAATTATTTTTTAAAATAATGTCTAAAAGTAAATTTTTTCACAAAAATTGTATTTTTTTATTCAAATTACAAAAATATTTTGCCATTCACGAGAAAGAGAAATCAAAAACCGTAGATGAGGTCAATAAAATGAGCAAAATCGTCACGGAAATCGTAGAGGCGAATAAAAAATATGCCGCTAATTTTGGCGACAGGGGGAATCTGGCGCTGCCGCCAGCCCGCGGATTTGCGATTTTAATCTGCATGGATGCCAGGCTTGACCCTGCCCAATATGCCGGGCTTGCCGAAGGTAACGCCGATGTGATCCGCAATGCCGGTGGCCGGGCCAGTGACGATGCCATTCGGTCCTTGGTCATCTCGCATAAATTGCTTGGCACAAATGAATGGTTTGTTATTCACCACACCGATTGCGGCATGGAGTTGTTTACATCTGACATCATCTCAGGGCTTCTTTAAACCAGCCTTGAGACGGCCGAAATCACCGCGTCTGGGTGGCAAAATAAATCCACTACAGGCGGCTCAGTTGCGGGAAAATATATCAACTGGCTGACCTTTGAAAATAACGCAAAATCTGTGGTTGAAGATGTGCAAAGAATACGCAATCACCCATTGGTGCCGAGATATATTCCGATTTATGGCTACATCTATGATTGTAAAACAGGTCTTTTGGCAGAGGTGGCTGATGCTTCGGTTGCTGGCCAACCATTATGATTAGCAGATGAATGTTTTTTTAACATAGGGGATAAATATGGGTGTACGGATAAATGACGTGGTGCCTGATCTTGAGGTCGAGACAGATATAGGCCGTTTCAGCTTGCATCAATGGATTGGCGATTCTTGGGCGATTTTATTTTCCCATCCAAAGGATTTTACGCCGGTATGCACGACCGAATTTAGCGCGGTAGCAAAACTTGAAGATGCGTGGAAAGCCCGCAACACAAAGGTGCTTGGCGTATCGGTCGATAGCATTGATGATCACAAAAAATGGAAAGAGGACATTGCCGCCTATGGCAATCACATACCGTCATTTCCCATTATTGGTGACGTTGATTTGGTCGTTTCAAAAGCCTTTGATATGTTGCCGGGCGACGCCTATTTGCCAGATGGCCGAACGCCAAATGACACTGCGACTGTCCGGTCGGTTTTTATTATGGGGCCAGACAAACAGCTAAAGCTGTCGATGACATACCCCATGACGGTTGGCAGAAATTTTGCCGAAGTCATCCGCGCGCTTGATGCCTTGCAACTATCCACCAGCAAAGGCGTTGCAACACCAGCAGATTGGCAGGTCGGTCAGGATGTCATTATCCCGGTTGCGGTGAATGATACGGACGCGGAAACCAAGTTTGGTAAGTTTGAAAAACGATTATCTTATCTAAGAACGGTCAAGCTTGGTTGATGCAGGCGTGCCGCGCCTGCGCCACCCTTGTTATCAGGGCAAATCTTGCTGTGCCAACACAATCACAATGCCGGCTATCATAATAAATATGATGCCTGCAATGCTGATGAGATCTGGCATGATATCCCAGAACATCCAGCCAAAAATCCCTACCGACAAAAGATAGGCGTATTCATAAATAGCCGCATAGCTGGTCTTGGCAATTTGATAGGCCCGGGTCATCAACGACAGCGCCAGTGACGCGCCCACGGCAATCACCAACATCCATACCCAGAAACCCGTGTCAACGAATTGCCATCCGGTATAGAGAAATGGCGCTTGTGTGCGTAATGCGTCTGGCACCGGAAACAGGGCAAAAGAACACGCCACCAAACCACCACAAAATCCGATGGCCACAAAAAACGACATTAAAATCGCCATTGGGCTTTCACCGCCAAGATATCGATAGGTGATAATCGATCCTAATGCATAGGATGCGCCCGAAAGCACCGGCAGCATGTGAAATAGGGAAAAGCCAGCCTGCCCCGGCTTTAAGATCAACAACACGCCAGCCGTGCCAATAGCGACGGCGAGGGCCCGCCGCCACCCGATACGTTCTTTAAAAAATAGGGATGAAAAAAGCAGCACAAAAATTGGCGAGGTAAATAACCCAGCGCCAGCTTCGGCAATTGGCATCATCGGCATCACGCTGAAATAAACAAGTATCGCGATCACCATAAAGGCTGTTCGGGCGATCATTGGCTTCCAGCGCACGGGCATGATCGAATAGCCCAAAAAACGGCTGACGGCGGCAATCAGTAGAATCGCAAAAAGTGATCTGCTGAAATGAAATTGACCAACGCCAACTTGATCAGATACCAGCAATGTTAAATTGTCAGAAAATCCAAAGATGGAAATGCCCAAAACCAGCAACAAGGCACCACGATTTTCTGGTGAGGTTTTATCAAACCACGCAAACATTGATCGCCATGTTCCTATGCCAGATTGGCTCTTTTATTTTTAATATGATCATTGAACAGCGATTCATCGGCAAGTCAACTATATTAGCACCGCCGCACCAGCGGTCTGCGTGTCACGCATAATCAGCTACGATAGATGGGGCCAATATTTTTGATTATTATCTGTCACACCGATCAGCGCACCGATGGCACCTGATGGTGCGTATTTGTGTATTTGGCATGTTGGTTTTGCCGCTTTGCCATGCAATTGTTGGTTTTTTTCCAATCTGCGCGGGTGCCAGCGGCGTCATAGTTTCATTGCCATTCGCAAAAAATCTGCTAGTCTTTTGCCACTAACCGAGATGCCAGCGGACATCGAGGGACATATCATTTGGAGGAAATTAACAATGAAACGTAGAGATTTTATCGCCAAAGGCGGCATTATTGGTGCCGGCGTTGTTGGCGTAGCGGCCCTGTCAGGCTGTGAAGAGAAAAAAGAAGTTGCCGCCCCAGCGGTGGTTGCTGATCGTATTGAAATTGCCATGGTATCAACATGGCCGCGCGATTTTCCGGGTCTAGGGACTGGTGCCCAGCGTTTCGCGCAACGTCTTTCAGACGTATCTGACGGCCGTATTCAAGTTACTTATTATGCCGCTGGCGAGCGTGTTGGTGCGTTTGACTCATTTGACGAAGTGGCCTCTGGCAACGCACAGGCCTATCACGCTGCCGATTATTACTGGAAAGGCAAGCACCCCGGTTGGGCGTATTTCACCGCTGTGCCTTTTGGCTTGACCTATCCAGAAATGAAATCTTGGTTGCACTGGATGGGCGGTCAGGAACTGCATGACGAATTGGCTGGCGAATTTGGCCTGAAATGTCTGCCAGCGGGCAATACTGGAGTTCAGTGGGGCGGCTGGTTCAACAAGGAAATCAATTCAGGTGAAGATCTGAAAGGTTTGAAAATGCGTATTCCGGGCCTTGGCGGTGACGTCATGGCTAAACTGGGCGCCTCTCCCGTATCACTCCCTGGTGGCCAGATATATGAAAACCTTGTTTCAGGTGCAATTGATGCGACTGAATGGGTTGGCCCATGGAATGATGAAGCCATGAAGTTCTATGAAGCTGCGAAATATTACTACTTCCCAGGTATGCATGAACCAGCTTCACAACTTCACGCCGGTTTCAACGCCTCATTCTGGGGCAGCTTGAACAAGTCAGACCAAGCATTGATCGAAGCTGTAGCACAGGGCGAAGACAATAACATTATGGCGGAATATAATGCCAAGAACGGTGCCGCACTTGAGCGTCTTGTAAAGGATCAAGGTGTTATTGTGAAAGAATTCAACGACGATGTTTACGCAGCATTCAAGCGTGGTTCTGAAGAGGTTTTTGAAGAGGTGCAATCACATTCAGCTCTTGCCAAGAAGATCCATGAATCAATGGTGAACGCACGTAAGACAGTTGGTGATTACATCCAGTTGAACGACGTTTCTTACACAAACAAGCGTAACGCTGCGCTGGGCTAAGCTAGATTGAGGGCTGCCGGAATCTTCTGGCAGCCCTTTTATGCTAAACTATTTTTAAGAAATTTCGGTGATGGCGTTTTTGTCTCAAAATGCTCTTTTTTCTGCGTTGCGCATGGTCGGCCTTGCCAGCGCGTTTTTGGCACTTATTTTTGTCATTAATAATTTTCTGATTTTTGGTATCGACGCGCCGGGGTTGATCAATACGCTCCGCCTTGGTGATCTATTTGGCGTTGATAGACCGAAACAGGGATATAATATTGGCCAGACGCTGCTTGGCATTGTGCAAACGGGCATTGTTGGGCTTGGCATTGCCTATGCCATCTGGCGCGGTATGAAACCGAATAATTTACGCATTGATGCCAACTGGATGGACGATATGTCAGCCTATATCGTCAGGCTAGCGTTCTGGGCGGTCTTGTTGGTTGGTATCGCCGATGCAGTGCTGTCTTTTTTGCGGGTCGAGGGGTTTCATGTGGTGCTGTTTGGCGAGGCGGGCGGTGCGGCCATTGCCTTGCCGAGCGAACGCGGCTTGTTTGTGCATATCCCGTTAATTTTTCTGTCTGGTCTGATCGCGTTGAAAGAAAAATCAGTGTCGCTTGTATGGCTGACGCTGCTTGTTGTTGTCGCTGAATTTTTGATTGTTGTGGCCCGGTTCATCTATGGATATGAACAGACCTTTATGGGCGATCTGGTGCGGTTTTGGTATGCGGCGGTATTTCTTTTTGCCTCTGCCTATACATTAAAAGAAGACGGCCATGTGCGTGTCGATGTGCTGTATGCCAGCTTGAAACGCCAGACCAAATCAAAGCTAAATATCATTGGCACGGTGTTTTTTGGTATCCCCTTATGCTGGCTGATATTGGTGCGCGGCCTGTGGGGCAAATCCAGCCTGATTAACAGCCCGATGATGAATTTCGAAACCTCAATGAGTGGGTTTGGCATGTATGTCAAATATCTCATGGCTGCGTTTCTTGTGGTCTTTGCGCTGAGCATGATTTTTCAATTTACGTCTTATCTTTTCCACTCGCTGGCAGATATCGAAGAAAATCTGTCTGATGACGAAGCTGGTGAGGAGGTTGTTGCCTGATGGAACTTGTTTTCCTCGCCCTGTTATTTTTATTGATGATGTATGCACTTGGGTCTGGCTATCCAGTTGCCTTTGCACTTCCCGGGTCAGCCATTGTTACAATTATTCTTGCCGGTCTCACCGGATTGCTGATCGAAGGTGACAGCGGGGCCTATTTCATTCAAGACGGCCCGATCGAATGGTTAACCGCGGGCGTTACTAATTTTCGTGGTATTTATTGGGAGGTTGAACGCGATACGCTGATCGCCATCCCCTTGTTTATTTTCATGGGCATTATGCTGCAGCGGTCAAAGATTGCCGAAGATTTGCTGGTGACCATGGCCCAGCTTTTTGGCCCAATCCCCGGCGGTCTGGGGATATCGGTGGTTTTTGTTGGCGGCCTATTGGCGGCAACAACCGGCATTGTGGGGGCAACGGTCGTGGCCATGGGGCTTATTTCCTTGCCAGCGATGTTGCGGAATAATTATTCAAAGCCGCTGGCAACTGGGGCGATTTGTGCATCCGGCACATTAGGCCAGATTATTCCCCCGTCCATCGTATTAATCATTCTGGCAGACCAATTGGCGAGCGCCGCTGATCAGGCGGCTACCATGCGTAAAGACCTCTATAAACAAGCCACAGGCCAGTTCAGCATGCCATCTGAATTCAACATTATCTCAACCAGTGCCGGCGATATGTTCCTTGGGGCGTTTTTGCCGGGCATCATTCTTGTTGGGCTATATATGGTCTATATTCTGGTGGCGGCATTGATTCGGCCAAAATTGGCACCAGCCGTACCCTATGACGGAAAATTGCTGGAAAAAACATTTATGATCAAGGTGGCGCTGGCGCTGGTGCCGCCATTGCTGCTGATTTTTCTCGTTCTTGGTTCAATTATTGCCGGTATTGCCACGGTCAATCAGGCCGGGGCGATTGGTGCGATTGGTGCCATGCTGATGTCTGGCTATAAATTGCGTGAGGGTACAAAAACCGCATTTTATCCAGCGATCCTGACCATTGCCTCATTATTGTTAATCTGGCTGATCTCGGCCAATTTCAATCTCAATATCAAGACCATCAATGAAACGTCAGATTGGTTTGGCCTTGCCATAGTTACCGTTGGGGTGATTGGCTTGCTGACCGGCATAGGCTGGAGCGGCTGGCGCGCCTATGTCACCGAAGACACATTGCGCGATGTGATGAAAGAAACAGCCAAAACAACTTCGTTGGTGTTCATCATCCTGCTTGGTGCGGCGATGTTGACCGCGGCATTCCGCGGATTTGGCGGCGAAGAGGTCGTAAAGCATTTTCTGTCTAGTTTGCCCGGTGGTTTTTGGGCGCAATTTATTGTCGTGATGCTGGTGATTTTCCTATTGGGATTTTTCCTCGATTTTATCGAAATTGCCGTTGTGGTGGTGCCGATTGTAGCGCCAATTTTGTTGGCTGATCCATCTGCCAATGTCACCGCGGTTTGGCTTGGTGTGATGATTGGGCTGAATATCCAGACATCATTTTTAACGCCGCCATTTGGCTTTGCGCTGTTCTATCTGCGCGGTGTGGCCAGCAAAGCCGTCAAGACACTGGACATGTATAAAGGTGTCGTTCCCTTTATTGCCTTGCAGATTGCCGGGCTGGCGATTGTTGGCTTTAATCCGGGGTTGGTCAATTATCTGCCGACCAAAACATTCCTGTCGAGCGAAACCGCACCGCCGCCAAAAAATCCGCGGCTCCAACTATGCCTTGAAGATTATTTGTTTGAATTTTATGACGCAAACAAAGATGCCTATTCGGCCGAGCTTAATCGTTTGAAATCAGCCGATCTGTCGGCCTTGCCGCAAGCGAAACAAGACGCTTTGGCGCAGAATATCAAAAATGCTGGCATGATTTTTGATCTGGTCGGTAATATTGAAAATGCCAAAGCCGCCATCGATCAGGCAGCGCTTCCCTATGCGCCAATTCATCGCGAGGTGCGCGCCATAGAGCGTGTTATCCGGCAAGATGAAGCCGAAATTAAACAGCTTCAGCGCGATTTGCGGGTTACTGATAGTGTGAGCAAAAGAAACAAAATCAGCACACGCATTGCCGGGCTTCAAAATGACATTGCAGAACAGCGCAAATTGATCCCGTCAGATTGGCAAAATACCAATAGAGAGTTCAAAAAGCTGACTGCCGAGCTGAACTCGTCCCGAACCAAATTCCGCCGTCAGTCTGATCAAACTTATGTTGGTATTCGTCTGTTGACAGCGTCGATTGATGCTGAAGGTGAATTGGCCGCTATTGCTGACCGGGTCCGGCAAATGCGGGCGTCGGCGGCTACATCATCACCTGCAGATATTTTGGATGATGTGAAAGACGTTTATGACGCGCTGAACAAAATTCCAGATGCAGAAGAAGCGGCAAAGCCATTATCTGATGCACGGCGCGCGCTTGATGATGCGGCACCAGATCTGGCAAAGGCACGGGCGCATATTGATATGAGCCTAGCCATTATTGATGATGAATTGGCGTGGCGCAGGGCCGCAAAATCAGGTCTTTATGCCGAGCTTTTAGCATTTGAAACCTATACCCGATCCAATTTGGGATTGCGTGAACAGGACCGTTTGTCGCCAGCGCAGGTGGATTTTGTGACACCATGTTTGGCCCAGCATAGGGATCTGGCATTGCAATTCTAGGCGATTACATGATCACGTAAAAAGGGGGAGAGGACGCATTGTCAAAAGGTATTAATACACAAGCTGTTTTGGCAATGCGCGGTGCTGGATATTATTCCGAGCGCACTGCCGGTGCGCGTCATGTAATCAATGACGCCGGTACAATGGTGATTGAGGCGCTAGCCCAGACCCCGCAAACACCGCGGCTTCGTATTGCTGATTATGGCGCGGCTGACGGTGGGACCAGCCGTGAAATGTGGGATATGGTGATCGGGCATCACCGTGCCAACGGCGATAACCGGCAGATTGAAATGCTCTATACCGATTTGGCGAGCAATGATTTTTCAACCTTGTTTCGGATGATGCAGGGTATGCAGGGTGACCCGGGCCACGCCTATCAAAGCCGATATGAGAATGTGTTTGTGCATGGCTGTGGCACCGGATTTCACAGGCAATTAATGGCTGATGCCTCGCTTAATTTAGGGTTTAGCGCCACCGCCATGCATTATGTGTCGGTAAAGCCCATGGAAATTCCCACCCATTTGCATGCGGCATGTGCCGACCCGGAAAGCCGCGCGGCCTATGCCCAGCAGGCGGCGCAAGATTGGGAACATATCTTGTTGGCGCGTGCGGCCGAATTGATCGTGGGCGGACGGTTTATATGTCTTAATTTTGGCATTGATGAACAGGGCCGATATCTTGGCAACACCGGCGGTCAACATATGTTTGATCATTTTCACAAATATTGGCTGGGCTTATTTGAGGATGGGTCGATTACGGCTGATGAATATAAACGGGCAAGCTTTGCGCAATATTACCGGACGATGGATGAATTCTGCGCCCCCTTTAATGACCCTGATAGCGCTGTGCGTAAGGCGGGGCTAAAACTGAAATCCTGTCACAGTAAATTAACCAAATGCCCCTATGAAGCCGCGTTTTTGGCGGCCGGGGGTGTTGGCGGTACGATGTCAAACATAGATTACGCAAATAGTCTGATTCCAACGATGCGATCATGGTCTGAAACTGTGTTTCGCACGGCACTAGAGGGCCGGGATGAAGATGACATCAATCAGATTGTTAATCGCTTTTATGATGCATACCGCGACGACGTCGCCGCCAACCCAAGCGGGCATGCGATGGATTATGTCCATATTATATTAGACATTGAAAAAACGGCCTGAGGGCTAATAGCCCATGGCGCACCCATCTTTGCGCGGGTCTGACCCGGCATGCAATAGCCCCGTTTCCCAATCAATATAAATGGCCTGTGACCCGCCAATTGGCTTGCGGGCGGGCTGGATGTTATGACCGCGGGCGCGCAAGGCGGCACGCATTTCTTCGCTGATTGGCTCTTCCACCTCGACAACATCGCTAAATGGGTCTGGGAAAAAGCGGGCACAATCCTGCGCTTCTTGAATATCCATGCCATAATCCAATAGCCGGGTCAGAAACTGCATGTGACCAAAGGCTTGATATTCACCGCCCATCACACCAAAAGACATCACTGTTTTCCCGTCTTTGGTTGCCATGCCGGGAATGATGGTATGAAGCGGACGCTTGCTGGGCGCAATGCAATTTGGATGGCCGGGTTCGACAACAAAGCCTTGCCCACGACATTGCAGAACAATGCCCGATTCAGGCGTCATCAGCCCCGCACCAAAGCTGTGAAACACGGTGTTGATAAAGCTACAGGCATTGCGGTCTTTATCAACAACCGAGATATAGACGGTGTGCTTATGTGGTGGCAGGGTTGTTGCCGGCAAGTCAGCATGCGCCTTTTCCGGCTGAATTTGCGCGCGAATAGCGGCGGCATAATCAGCGCTAAGCATTTGGTCAACAGGTACCGCGCTGAATTCTGGATCAGCTAGATACAGGTTCCTGTCACGATAGGTCATCCGGCCCGCTTCAATTTCGTGATGAATCCGGTCAATCGATAGCGGGTGATCGCCAAATTTATCAACGCCAGACATGATGTTTAACAGCATCAGCGCAATCACGCCCTGACCATTTGGGGGGCATTCCCAGATATCATAGCCGCGGAAGTTGGTTTTTATCGGCGTAACATAATTGGCCAGCGCTTGATCTAGATCATCTTGTGTATGAACGCCGCCAAGTGATTGTAATTTATTTAAAATATCTTCAGAAACCCAGCCTTTATAAAATCCATCGCGTCCATGTTCGGCAATGGTTTGTAATGTTTTGGCAAGGTTTGGATTGCGGCACAGATCGCCATGTTGAAAATCTTCACCATTTTTTAGATAAACCGAGGCAATATCGGCATCACCAGCCAACAAATCATGGCAGTCGGCAAAATCATCTGCCACCCGTTGGCCAATTGGAAATCCATCACGGGCATAGCCAATCGCCGGTTGCAGCAATGTGCCAAGCGGCGTCTTGCCATAATCGCGGTTGAGTTGCACCCACGCATCAATGGCCGTTGGCACCGTGACCGAATGGGGTGATTGCTGTTCAATTTTGCTGATGCCCTGTTGCAAAAGCCAGTCGGCAGACAGCCCCATCGGCGCACGCCCCGACCCGTTCATGGCGATGACGCGGTCGCTGCCAGCTTGCGAATATAGGCAGAAACAATCGCCGCCGATACTGGTGGATTGCGGTTCGACAACAGCCTGAACGGCACAAGCCGCAATCGCTGCATCCATCGCATTTCCGCCATTCTGCAGAACCGAGACAGCGGCCTGAGTGGATAACGGGCTGGATGTGCTGGCCATGCCATGCGGGGCAAGAACGGGAGACCGGCCGGGGCGTTGCAAACTGCGCATAATGTTTCCTTTGCCATAATAAAAAGACTAGCATTAGATGAGAGGCATACCGCATTTCGCTACAAACCTGCAACTATTTAACGGCTGTCTTTATGGGGGGTGATGCGGGCGTGAAAGTGCCGACGAATAAGGAGAGAAAACCTATGAAAATTGGCTTTATCGGGCTTGGCAATATGGGCGCACCAATGGCCAAAAATCTGGCACAAGCTGGCCATGCTATTACCGGGTTTGATGTGAATTTTGATCAGGCGAAAGCATGCCAAGATAGTCTTGTCGTTGCGGGTACCGCGGCCGATGCCGCCACTGGTCAAGATGTTGTGATCACAATGCTGCCAAATGGTGCCGCGTTATATCAAGTGGCGCGTGAGATTGTGCCGGTTATGGCGCCATCATCATGTTTTATAGATTGTTCTACGGTTGATATTCAGACAACCAAACAGGTTGCCGAGATGATAGAGGCGGCTGGGCTTCGCGGTCTTGATGCGCCGGTATCGGGCGGCGTTGGCGGTGCCACGGCGGGCACGCTGACATTTATGGTTGGCGGGGCCGCTGATACCTTGGCATTGGTGATGCCGTTATTTGACATTATGGGCGGACGGGTCATTCATTGCGGCGATGCGGGCGCTGGGCAGGCGGCAAAAATATGTAACAACATGATTCTTGGGGCGACGATGATTGCCACATGTGAAGCCTTTGCACTTGCCGATCAGCTTGGGCTTGACCGACAGCGGCTTTTTGACGTTGTCAGCACCTCATCTGGCAGTTCATGGTCTATGAACAGCTATTGCCCGGCACCAGATATTGGCCCACAAAGCCCGGCAGATCATGCCTATCGGCCCGGCTTTTCCACCGCCATGATGGTAAAGGATCTGGCCTTGGCCCAAGATGCCGCTAGCATGACCGAGACCAATACACGTATTGGCAAGCTGGCCTTGCAAATCTATCAGCAATTTGCCAGCCAGCCTGAACATGCTGAACAGGATTTTTCAGCCATCTTGAATGACATTAAAAACACACCCCACAAGCCATAATGCCCGGCCAGCCTGACGTTGATTGATCAGCCCTTTAATGCGGCGCTATTGCGCTGATGTTCGGCCTGCAAATTGACCAAAACCGCGGTAAAAATAAGTATGGCACCAAAAACAACCGCCCATTCAAATGCTTCATCATAGGCCAAAAACCCAATCAGGCTGATCAGCGGCAAGCGCAGAAAATCAAACGGTATAACAACGATGGCCGGGGCTAGTGCTAGCGCCTTTGTAATACAAAAATGCGCCGTTAATCCGCCAATGCCAACCGTCAACACCCAGATATAATCAATGCCGTGCGGCATCGACAGGCCGCCGGTCACCGCAATCGCCGCCGCCCCCATGCCAAGCTGCATAACTGTCAGCCAGAATAAAATGCAGGTTATCGATTGATCAATGGTCAGTTTCTTTGTCGCCATTAATGAACAGGCAAAACAAATGGCACATGCCATCGCCGCTAAAATTGCTGGATTGAGTTCATTCACATCTGGTCTGGCAACAATCAGCACGCCAGCAAAGCCAATCACAACAGACAATAAACGGCGCTGTGTGAGCGCCTCGCCAAGGAACAGGGGCGCTAACAGAGCCACCCATAAAGGTGTTGAAAATTCCAGCGCAAATAATTGTGAAAACGGAATAAAAGCAACCGCCAGAAACCATAAATTCTGACCGGTGAAATGCGCCGTATTGCGCAGCATATGCAGGCCAAGCCGATCAGTTTTTATTTGCCGCAATGTGCCAGCAAAAGACCCAATCATCAGCACGATCACCAATCCAATCAATGACCGGAAAAACATGATTTCAAATGTGTTTAGTTCAGGCGCTAGTTCCCGGCCAGAAATGGCCATCAGGCTGAATGACACCATCGCCCCGATCATCCAAGACGCGGCTTTAAGAGGCTGTGACGTTGCCATGTTGTGATCACCTTCATAATTGTCACAGGCACAGGCCTGCGCATATCTTAGATTTAGCTTATCGATATAGACCTGCAATTCTATCTGCGCAAGTAAGGCCCGATCATGCCCGCATGGCAAAATCGTGATGTATAATCATCACATGGCGCGGTTTTTGTGTGCCTTATCATGGTTTTGTTCTGGGCAGGGCTAGATGTCTGCAAAACGCCATGCTACGCCTGAATGAACATTGACGCGCTGGGGTGTTTTAAAAACCCAGCTATTCGCAATATGAATGGTGGCCTACCATAGGAGATTAGATGCGGCAAGAAGAACAATCCGTTTTTGGGCTGTTTTTTGAAGTGCGGCCCAAGCCGCGACAACGGCAGTCTTATTTTGATCATGTGGAACGGTTAAAACCAATATTGGCGGGCCATGAAGGTCTGTTGTGGATGCAGCGGTATCAATCGATTGATGAGGCCGCGCTGATTTTATCGCACCAATATTGGGCGGGCGAAGCGGCGCTTGCTGGATGGCGGCGCGATCGCGACCATCGCCATGCACAAATTCAGGGCATGACCCATATTTTTGCAGATTATCGGATTCGCGTGGGGCCGCGTATTTGGCATTGGGACGGCACTGCGAAATTTGATGACTTGCCGCATGGCGATCCCCCGATTGACCCGCCAGTTGACCCGCCAGTTGATCAGCCGGTTGGCAAACCAGTTAGTAAATCAGATAAGGCATTTATTTTGACGTTGCACATGGCGGCAGATGCGAATATTCCGCCGCTGGCACCAAGCCTTGACATCACTGGTCACTTTCATGCTTTGGCGGATGAAAAATCGACGCTGATTATGGCTGTATGCAGCGATTTGTCAGCAGCACTTGGCCAGTCGATAAAGCAGAGTGGGGCCAGCCGCGCGGCATTGTTTGCACCAACACGCGATTATGGATTGTTTGACAGGGACGCGGCGCCGCTGGCACGCTGAGCGCCATCGGTGGCTAACACAGGGAATAGATGACATGACAACAGCGGTGCAAATGGTGCAGATGATTCGTCAAGGTGAGACCACTGCCGTTGGCCTTGTATCAGCGGCCTTTGACAAAATTGCAGAGACCAATGATGCGTTGCAGGCATGGGCATGGCTGGATCGAGATGCGGCACTGGCACACGCCGCAGCGCTTGATTCCCTGCGCCAGTCAGGCCGGACAATGGGGCCGCTACATGGCGTGCCAGTTGGGTTAAAAGATATCATTGATACCGCGGCAATGCCGACAGCTTGCGGCAGTCAGCCATTGGCTGGCCGTCAGCCTGATGCGGATGCGTTTCTGGTATCACGGTTGCGCAGTGCTGGCGCGGTTGTTATTGGCAAAACCACAACCACCGCCTTTGCATTTATGGACCCTGCGGCAACCCGCAACCCGCATAATTATGATTATAGTCCCGGCGGGTCTTCGGCGGGATCGGCCGCCGCCGTGGCCGCTGGACATGTGCCGGTGGCGGTGGGTACCCAGACCAATGGGTCAGTCATCCGCCCGGCATCTTTTTGCGGTGTTTATGCGGTCAAACCATCGTTCGGCATGATTTCAAGAGACGGTGTGTTAAGAACATCGCAAACATTTGATCAGGTTGGGGTGTTTGCCAATGCGCTAGAAGATGCGGCGCTGGTCACCGATGTTTTGGCAGATTTCGACCCACATGATGAGGGGTGTTTTTGGCGGCCTCGTCCCCAGCTTTGTGCTGGTCTGGCGTCCCTGCGGTCACAAGACCCACATTTTGCCTGGTTTGATATGCCCTATTTTGACCGTCTGGCAGCAGATGCGCATGCTGGCTTGATGGATACTGTGGCACGTCTTGGCAACCGTGTTGAACAGGTTTCGGCGCCGATCTCATTCGCCGAACTGATCGAAGCGCATGCGGTGATTCAAACCTATGAAATCCCCCGCAACCTTGATCGGATTCGGCAGGAGTTTGGCGATATTTTTCCGCCAGAGCTTGGTAAATTGATGGCACATGGTGCCACCATTAGTGACAAGGCCTATGACGATGCTATGCAATGTCGCATGGCCGCGATCGATTATTTTGCATCATGCTTTGACAAGTTTGATGCGGTGTTGACGCCTGCCGCGCTTGGTGAAGCGCCTTTATTCAGCGAGTCAATTACCGGCAATCCCATCTGTTCGACAGTCTGGACGCTGGCGGGTCTGCCATGTGTGACACTGCCGTTGTTGAGGTCGGCGCATGAGATGCCAATAGGGGTACAATTGGTTGGTGCCGCCGAGGCAGATGACAAATTATTTGGTGTGGCCAACTGGCTAGATGGCTATCTTCGCCAGAAATAATCACCGCGCCAGAGCCTAAATCACCGCATGGCAAGCACGCCCGCAACAGCCCTTTCCACCGCCATTTTGGTTTGTTCAATATCGCTGTCGGTCAGGGCCAAAGACGGGTACATTTTTGTTGGTGATTTCAGCATGCCATGTTGGCGCAAAATCTTGTTGTAAGTTGCCGCTTGTTCCGGTTGCTGGTTTGTGGCTGAACGATAGTCAACGCAATCTGCGGTGGTGAACAACACATCAAACAAGGTGGCATCACCGCAAATTTTATGATCGATGCCAGCCGCTGTTAACGCGTCGCTTTGTAAATTTTGCAGGTCAGTGCCGATTGCCACAAGCCGTTCATATTGGCCCGGTCGACGCAAAATCTCCATGGTTTTGCGCCCGGCCACCGCGGCCACCGGATTGCCCGATAAGGTGCCAAGCTGCATTAACCATTTGTCATGGCCAACGATGGCTTTATCAAAATGCTTCATAATATCCGCGCTGGCACCAATGGCGGCGAGTGGAAACCCACCCCCGATAATTTTACCCAATGTGCAAATATCAGGCGTGACGCCATATTTTTCTTGCGCGCCGCCATAGGCCAATCTGAAACTGGTGACGATTTCATCAAATATCAGCAACACGCCATATTTGTCGCACAGCGCCCGCAACCCGGCCAAAAAGCCAGCCAATGGCGGAATGATACGTTGCAATGGTTCAACAATAATCGCGGCAATGTCATGATGTTCGCCCAATAATGACGCGACCGCATCAAGATCGTTAAATGGTGCGATCAGCATCTGTTCGGCAACCGATGCTGGTATGCCCGCGCTATCTGGTACCGCTGTTGGAAAATTGACCTTTGTCACCGGGGCCAGACTCATCTGGGCTTCGGCGCTCATGCCATGATAGCCGCCTTCAAATTTAATAATTTTTGACTTGCCACTATAGGCCCGGGCAAGGCGGATGGCATACATATCAGCCTCGCCGCCCGAGGTCACAAACCGCACCTGTTCACAGCAAGGCACCGCCGCGCATATATCTTCGGCCAGTTCTATACCGCGGGCATTATTGGCAAAAAATGTCATGCCTTTTGGCAGTTGTTCCAGAACGACCTCTAGCACTTCTGGATGACCATGGCCAAGCAACATTGGCCCAGAGCCAATCAAATAATCTATATATTCGGTGCCATCTTCGTCCCAGACATGGCTGCCGGCACCATGGGAAATAATGATCCCCGGGTCAAAATTGCCAAAGCCGCCAGCTGGCAACACATCTCTGGCTTTGTCGATCCATTCGTCAAGGGTGTGTATTTTTTGCATCCGATTAATCCACAACCATGTCGGCAGCACCAAGACAATCAAGATCGGGCCTGACGCCTAGCCCGATACCGTTTGGCGGTGCAATGCGGCCATGTTGCCGGGCCGGTCAGGTGTTTGTCAATGAATGGTATGCTGGCGGTGTTGAAACACCGTTTGGCGGCTATGGGAAATCAGGCTATGGCCGGGAAAAAGGCCGTGAAGCCCTGTGGAACTATGTTCAAACCAAAAATATTGCGGTGCGCCGTAAACCATAGCAATTGCAATTTTGTGAATCGGTTGATGCCGTTTGTCATGATGCCACATGTCAACAAATGCTATACATACCTGTAACCCTGATCTAAGATTTTTTCGAATAATTTTAGTGGGGAGACATAAATGACACTTGAACGCTTGCAAACAAATGATCGTATGAGTCAGGCGGTAATCCACAATGATACGGTCTATCTTGCCGGTCAGGTCGCGCTGAGCGCACCCGGGGCATCAGTTGCCGATCAAACCCGTGCTATTCTCAAGCAAATTGACGATTTGCTGGCGGCGGCTGGAACTGACAAGTCAAAGGCCATTACGGCGACGATCTGGTTGTGCAACATGGATGATTTTGCCGAAATGAATTCAGTATGGGATGAGTGGTCAAAAGGTGGCAATGCCCCGTGCCGGGCAGCAGTTGAATCACCCCGGCTTGCTGCCCCTGAATTTACTGTAGAGATTGGGTTGATTGCCGCGCGGTAACGATCAGGCGCGATGTAATCAACGATCGTAGATGCACATAGTTGTTTTGGGCGCAGGTGTCGTGGGTGTTACCACGGCCTATCAGCTTCTCAATGATGGCCATTCGGTCACGGTTATCGATCGCGCGTCTTCACCCGGACAATATACAAGCTTTGCCAATGCCGGGTTGGTGGCACCCGGTCATGCCTATGCTTGGGGGTCGCCCGCGGCCCCTAAAATGATGTGGCAATCGCTGTTGCGTAATGACCAGGCGATCCGTCTTAAACCGAAACTATCTATGCGGCAATGGCGCTGGGTGCTGGCATTTCTAGCGGAATGCACAGCTGAACGCGCCGCCGCCAATACGCGCATTAAAGCCCGGCTTTGCCAATATTCACAAACTATGCTGGATGTGGTGGTTTTGGAAACCGGGGTCAGCTATGCCGGCCGATCGGGCGGGTTGATCTATTTCTATCGCACGCCTGAAAAACTGGCGGCAGCCAGCCAGAAAGCTGATATCCTGCGCAGTCAGGGATTGACCATTCATGAATTAACCGGCGATCAGGTGATTGCCACTGACCCGGGGTTGGCCAGCGCTGGTGATGCCATTGCTGGTGGGTTATTTGCGCCAACAGATGCCAGCGGTGATGCGTATTTATTTACCAAGGCGCTGGCATAGATATGCAAAGCGAGGGGGTGTGTTTTTTTATATGACACCGAGATCATTGATTTTTTGAAAGACCGTCATGGTGTAAAGGCGGTGCACACAAAATCTGGCGATATCAGCGCTGATGCCTTTGTTTTATGTCTTGGTGTTTTCAGCCCATTGCTTGTTGAAAAGCTGGGGATGTCGCTGCCGGTCTATCCGGTCAAAGGCTATTCAGTGACCGTTGCGGCAGATGATTTGCCTATTTCTCCGACTCTGGGCGGTGTGGATGAAGAAAATCTGCTCGCTTATTGCCCCATGGATAAGCGTCTACGGCTCACCGCAACAGCTGAGATTTCAGGCTATTCAACAAACCACAAACCGTCAGATTTTTCGGTAATGCTCACAAAGGCGCGTGAATTATTTGGTGACAGGTTAGGTGCATCAGCTATTGATTATTGGGCAGGGTTGCGACCCATGACGCCCACTGGTTTGCCGATTATCGACCGCGCGCCGGTTGATAATCTATTTATTAACACTGGCCATGGTCATATGGGCTGGACAATGTCAAACGGATGTGCGCGGATGGTGGCAGATATGATTGGCCAAAAACCGTTGGCTCATTCAAATGAGGGGATGCGATATGGCAAATGAAACACAGTTAATTGAAAATTTACCGTTCACAACGAGTCGTGTTATCGCCGCGCGGGCGCGAATCGGTATGGTGGTGCTGGCAACAGATTATACACTCGAACATGAATTACGTCAGATGGTCAATCTGCCGGGTGTTGATTTTTATCACGCACGGATTGCCAATTCGCCAAATATTTCACCAGATAGCTTGCGGGCAATGGGACCCTTAATCACCTCGACAGCTGAACTAATTTTGCCCGGCGATACGCTAGATGTGTTAGCCTTTGCCTGTACATCGGCGTCCATCGTTTTAGGCACGCCAACGGTGGCCAAAAATTTAAATGCCGCCAAGCCAGAAGCAAAAACAACCAACCCGGCATTTGCCGCCTTTCATGCCTTTCGTGCCTTGGGGGCCAAACGTATTGCGGTGCTGACGCCCTATGCAAAACATGTCAATGACATGGTGCAAAAATCAATAGAAGAGGCTGGATTTGATGTGCCTGTTTTTGGCAGTTTTAACGAGCCACATGACCCGACAGTTGCCGCCATTGATAGCCAGAGTCTGCAATCCGCGATTGCCAAAATCACCACTGGGCACGATGTCGATGCGGTGTTCATTTCATGTACATCGGTGCGGATCGCGGCCGATGTTGCGGCGATAGAAAGCGCATTAGGCATCCCGGTGACATCGTCTAATCATGCTTTGGCATGGCATTGTCTGCGTCTGGCTGGGGTTGATGATAAATTGCCTGAATTGGGCCGTTTATTCAGCTTGTAGATGCGCTGTATCCTACAGCCATGTGATCAGCAAAAATAATGTAACTGGCACGGTGACGCTGGCACAAATGGTGGTGATCATAATCGCGGTGGCGGTCCGGCCGATATAGACATTGTAAAATTGCGATAACGCAAACACATTCGCGGCAATTGGCAGGCTGGCGAATAGCACCGCAAGCTGTATCCATAGCGGGTCAATTGGCTGGGGCGACGGCCATATTAAAAATGCCGCCGCAATCAGCGCGGGATGGATAATTAATTTAAGCAGGCTGATGGCGGAAAGTTCGGTTAGGGCGGCGCGTATTGGTTGCCCGACAAGGGTTATGCCAAGTGCAAATAGCGCTGTTGGTGCGGCGGCACCAGCTAGCATTTTCAGAAATTGTTCTGGCAGTACGGCAAGCTGAAACCCGCTGGCAGAAAAGCCAAGACCAGCCAAAACGGCAAGCAATAGCGGGTTGCGGAGCATCGATAGAATCGTATCACGCAACGCGCGGCCTAAATGGCCCGAAGCGGCGTCATGTGACAATAATGTTGTCATAACCAATAGGGTGATGGTGTCACAGACAAGTATCAGTGAAATTGGCGCGGCGGCCTGTTCGCCAAAGGCAAGAATCGCCATTGGCACGCCAATATAGCCATAATTAGGATAGGCGGTATTCAGGCAAAATAAGCCGCGTTGCTGGGGCGTCAACCGAACGACATAGGTGGCAAAGATACCAGCGATAAGAAACATAGAGATGGTGACAAGCTCATATCGCAAAACAAAGCCGATATGAAACAAGGCTGTCACGTCAATCGAGGTGATGGCAATGAACATAAATGGCGGCAATACAACAAAGAAAGCAAAACGTGCCAAAGTCCGGCCGCTGTCTTCGGAAAACCAACCACGCAGGCGGGCCAAGCTACCGCATAAAATAATCGCGAAAAATGGGATGGTAATGGAAAGAACGTCGAGCATCGCCTGTCAACTCTGGTAACATCATTCAGGTTATATAGGGGCTGGGGCTGAAAACATAGACGTATTTGTCAGTCGGCCGATCAATCATAAGCGTGGGTTTTGTCGAAAAATCACTGGGGATCAAAGAAAATATTTTTTGCCAATAACCGCATTGGTGGGCGGTGGTTCAAAAGATTGACGTGACGCATGGGGCCATCTGATGCTATCACTATTGCCAATTATTTTGAATTAGGGATGGATTACCAATGAAATTTATTAAGACACTTCCCCTCATCGTGCTGGGTTTTGGTTTGTCAGTAACCCCCGCATTGGCGTCTGGAGATGTGGCCGCTGGTGAGAAAGTATTTAAAAAATGCAAAGCCTGTCATGTGGTTGATGCTGAAAAACATAAAACTGGGCCGCATTTGGTCAATATTATGGGCAGAACCGCTGGTAGTGCTGACGGGTTTAAAAAATATTCAGACGCGATGAAATCAAGTGGCATTGTCTGGAATGAAGAGACACTTGATGCCTATCTTGAAAATCCAAAAGCCTATGTTAAAGGCACGCGCATGGCCTTTGCTGGTTTGCGCAAAGAAGAAGACCGCGTCAACGTTATTGCTTATTTAAAAAGCTATTCAAAATAACCTGTGATGTTGGGCATCAGCCGGGGCGTGGTGATGGGTTTTTGTCACACATCACCCCCGGGCCTATGCCAGCTATGCGAAATGCGAGTGGCGCACCTAGCCTTGCTTTTGGCCATGGCGAATTGCTGGTACAATCCAAAACATTGACAGCCCGATCAGGGCAAAGAATAGGCTGATCACAAATCCGGTATTGTAACCGCCGGTGGTGTCATAGAGAAAACCGGCCATAAACGCCCCAATTGCCGCGCCGCAACCTTGACCGATATTGGTCGCGCCAAAAATTGATGCAAGGCCGCGCCCGGCAAACAGCTCTGCCATTTGGGTGGTGATAATGGGCCCGCGTGCACCAGCCGAAAGTCCAAAACACAAAACAAATAATGCCAACACCCCCCAATGTGGCATATGTTGCAAAGACGCCAGTGCGACGATGCCAATAATGGTCAAACCGTAACTGCCTGTCGCCACCAGATGACGCGGGTAGCGGTCGGCGAGCATGCCGGTAAGCGCAATCCCAATTATCGTAAGCATGCCGATGCTGCCAAAGGCAAGCGCGGCTTGCACAGCGCTAAAATTCTGTTCGATGAGATAGGCAACGGTCTGCAATGAAACCGCAAAGACTGAGATAGCTGACGCCCCAAAAATGACAAAAAACCCCCAAAATTCTGGCAGGCGTACGGCCTCTGCTAGGCTTGGCCCTCGGGGTGCTTTTATGGGCTGGACTGCGGCGCCATCAATTGGATTTTCAGGTGCAATCATGCCCGCGGCAATCCGCTGCCATGGCAAAAAAACCATCACGATAAAGACGATGATAAACCCAAGGCTGGCCAGCCCATAGGCCTGTTGCCACCCAAAGCGCTGTATCGCCAACTGCGCCGCTGGTGCCAGCAACATCACGCCAATACCTTGCCCGGAATAAGCAATAGATAGCACCGTGCCACGGCGTCGGTGAAACCAGCGCGAAATCAGGCTTTGTGTCGGCACAATTCCCACCATTGCCGCACCAATGCCACCGCAAACGCCGATCACCAGATAAAAACTTGCCAATGAGTCAAGCTTGCCAGCAAAGCCATAACACCCGGCCAACAGTGTCAGGCCAATCATATAATTAAACCGCGGCCCAAATCGGTCAAAGACCAAACCGGACAAGAGTGAACCAAATCCGAATGCCACCATATAAATGGCATAGATTGATGTAACATTCGCCCGGTTCCAGCCAAAGGTCTCGCTTAACGGCAGCAAAAAAATGGCATAGGTTTCCCCCATGCCGCGGCTGCTGGCGATCATCGCCAAGCAAAAAGCAAAAACAAATAAAGCTGCCAGTGAGTCTGGCATGCGCCGGGTGGGTTTTGAAACCATCAAAAATGCGAGATCCAGAGAGGGACAGACACAAAATTTATGCAAAATTCTTCTTCGTCACTATCAAACGCTCGGTTGCTAAGGTCAATAGGCTGGATAGGTGTAAAAAGCCGTATTAAACGAGATAGAGATGTAAAAAAATCTATCCAATTTTTGGCGCTGTCATATGTTTTTAACGAGACATATGCCGCCATCAGTTTACAGTATAGATCACCGCGGAGCGCCCGCCATTTACTTGGAACAAACTGGATGAGGGTATAAAAAGAGATATGGGTATGCAGCAATTGTCATATGACTGGCCCTGGACAAAATCATCACCACGTCTGGGGTTTATCGGGCTTGGCAATATGGGGGCGGCGCTTGCCATGCGGCTTGTTGGCCAGCCTTTATCCGTGTTTGATAATGACCCGGCAAAATGTGATGTTTTTGCTAGCAAAGGCGTTGATGTGGCCGGGTCACTGGCCGAACTGGCAACAAATAGCGATATTATTTTTACCTGTTTGCCAACATCGGCAATAACCGAAACCGTATTGTTCGGGCCGGATGGCCTGTCTTCTCATTTATCTTCACATCATATCATTGTTGATATGACATCTGGTGATCCGGCACAAAGCCGCGATCAGGCCGGGCGGCTGGCAGACGCAGATATCTGTTTTGCTGACGCCCCGGTCAGTGGTGGCCCACGCGGGGCCAGAGATGGGGTGATTGCGATTATGGTTGGTGGCGCTGTCCCGCTATACAACGTGTTGCATCCGGTATTATCGGTGATTAGCTGTAATATTTTTCACGCCGGTGATGTTGGTGCCGGGCATGCGCTGAAAGCTGGGAATAATTTGCTTAATCTGATTTGCCGGATGGCCACATTTGAGGTGGTGTCGCTGTTGGTGAATGCAGGCGTTGCGCCGGATAAGGCTGTTGATATTTTGCAAAAAAGTTCTGGCCGTAATTATGCCACGGAAATTACCCTGCCCGACAATATTTTGTCTGGCAAAATGCATCAGGGCTTTTCCATGGCATTAATGCAGAAAGATGCTGGCCTTGCCCTTTCCATGGCGGCAAATTTGAAACAAGCCATGCCGCTTGGTGACACCGCATTAAACGCATTACAAACAGCGATTGATGCCCATGGCATCGACGCTGATATGAGCCTTGTCGCCCTATCTTATGAAGACGCGACGGGCGCCCGTATCCGCCCTTAGGCAGGATGACCTGACACCAGCTGTTGACTTAAATTGCTATAGAACGACTAGTCTGGCTGAAAACAAAGGATATATGGATGAAATTAACAGTTTATCTTTCTGGCGAAATTCACACAAACTGGCGCGATGATGTCGAAACAGCCTGTCGGCAAAAAGGCCTTGATATTAGGTTTTTAGCACCGGTCACAGATCATGCGGCGTCGGATGATTGCGGCGTACATATCCTTGGTGGTGAAACAGATAAATTTTGGCATGATCACAAAGGTGCCAAACTGAACGCTATGCGCACCCGCACCGCCATTGGCAGAAGTGATGTTGTTGTTGTGCGGTTTGGCGATCAATACAAACAATGGAATGCGGCGTTTGATGCTGGCTATGCGGCGGCGCTTGGCAAATCATTGATCATTATGCATGGTGCGGATCATCAGCATGCGCTGAAAGAAGTCGATGGGGCGGCGCTGGCTGTTGTAGAAACCTCGGATCAGGTGGCGGCGATTCTGCATTATGTGCGTGATGGCGTGCTGTAATGCCTGTGTTGGAACAAAAACACCTGAACGAGGATAGACCATGCCAGCACTGACCATGCCGCCTATTTTTGATGGCCATAATGATATTTTATCGGTGCTATATCAATCATCAGCCTATCCAGATATTGCCGCTTTTGGCCGGTCTATGCCGGGCCATTTGGACCTTAAAAAGGTGCAGGCTGGAGGGTTTGCCGGTGGCTTTTTTGCGATCTGGGTGCCGTCGCCAATCGACGCCATGGCAAAACAGGCAATGATGAATCAACCGTCTTATGACCTGCCATTGCCGCCAACGATAGATACAGGCTCGGCGCTTGGCGTGGCACTGGCACAAGCGGCCTTGTTGCATCGGCTTGAGGCGGCAGGCTGGCTGCATATTTGCACATCAACCGCAAGCATTGAGACAGCGTTGGCCGCGGGCAAGCTGGCGGCGATCATGCATATGGAAGGCGCTGAGGCGATTGACCGTGACTTTGTCAATCTGGACATGTTTCGCCGGGCGGGATTGCGCTCGCTAGGGCCGGTATGGAGTCGCCCTAACCATTTTGGATATGGGGTGCCGTTCAGGTTTCCTAGCAGTGGCGATATTGGCCCGGGGCTAACCGAAGATGGTGTTCGACTGGTTCATTATTGCGACCAGCATGGGGTGCTTATTGATTTATCGCATATGAATGAGGCTGGGTTTTGGGATGTCGCCAAACATAGCCAGCGACCGCTTGTGGCCACACATTCAAACGCATATGCCATCAGCCCGCATGCCCGCAATCTTACCGATCGGCAATTGGTGGCGATTGCCGAGAGCGATGGTATGGTCGGGTTAAATTTTGCCGTTGCCTTTTTAAATGAAGATGGGCAGATGCGCGCCGATACCAGCTTTGAGGTCATGCTGCGCCATCTTGACCATTTGATCACGCAGCTTGGCGAGGACCGGGTGGGTCTGGGGTCGGATTTTGATGGTACAAAAGTGCCAGATGCCATTGGCACCGCTGCTGGTTTGCCGGGGTTGCGGGCGGCGATGCGGGACCATGGCTATGACGCGGCATTGATGGAAAAGCTGTGCTATCGCAACTGGCTTCGGGTTTTAGATAAAATCTGGATTGATTAGCTGCGCTGGTTAAATCGCTTGCCGACAAGCGCGGCGGCAATGTTGATTTTTTGAATATCAATCGACCCGCCAGCAATCCCCCATCCCCACGCATCGCGCATTTTTTGTTCCATTGGATAGGATTTTGAAAACCCATAGCCGCCCATCAGCTGAACCGCGGCGCTGGTGACGTCGCGGGCGATTTCGTTGGCATAGCATTTGGCGATCGAGCTATCGGCGATTGTTGGCAAGGATTGTTCGGCATTGCTGACCGCGCGGTACAGCAACAGCCGGGCGGCATCGAGCTTCATCTTCATTTGTGCCAGCTGTAATTGTACGGCCTGAAATTCTATGATGGGTTTGCCAAATTGTTCCCGTTCTTGCACATAATCTAGCACATAATCAAAGGCTGATTGACCGCAGGCCAGGCTCATTGTGGTATTGCCGCATCGTTCCAGATCAAATGCCTCCATCAATTGACGAAAGCCACCAGCTGGCACGATGATATTGCTGGCAGGCAATTCTACATCGTCAAAATACATGTCAGCGCTGGGAATACCGCGCCATCCCATATGTGATTCAGCCGCCCCAAAGCTGAAGCCATCTGTATCTTTTTCAACAAGAACCGCGCCAATACCTTTGGCACCCGGCGCATCTGACATACGGCAATAGACAACATAGGCATCAGCATGACCGGCCCCTGAACACCAGCGTTTATTGCCATTTAGAATAATTTTGTCACCGTCCAGTCTGGCGGTTGTTTTAAGATCGGTCAGCGCCGTCCCCGCCTGTGGTTCCGACATTGAAACCGCCACGACCATATCGCCACGACATACCGCTGGAAGAATACGCTGGCGTAATTCTTCTGGGGCAAAATGTGCGATCGCTAGGCTGGGGCCAAAGCTGGCCTCAAACACCGGAAAGGCGGCGGCAACTGAAACCTTTGCCAGCTCTTCTAACACCAACACAGCCTCGAAATGACCCAATCCAGCCCCACCATAGCGGGTTGGCAAATTCATCCCCAAAAACCCCATTTCAGCAAATTTTTGACGCAGCGCGTGGCTGGCTGGCACATCATGCTGTTCAATATGTTTGGCCTCGGCAGACAAGATATCTGCGGCAAATTTTCTTGCCGTTGATTGCAACATCTGCTGTTCGTCATTTAGTGAAAAATCCATATTATCATATCCAGATTTTAGCTATGCCGCTGGGTATTGGTGCGGCAATGATGTGGTCGGGGATGCGGCCGATACAGGCCGCGTTTATGATGGCAAGGGTGCCAAGTTTGGCCTAATGTGTAAATCGAAAACAGGTAATATAAGAGGCAATATTTATGGCACAGCAAGATCAACAGCCAATGGCACTTGCCGGAGTTAGAGTTCTTGACCTTAGTCGCATTTTGGCTGGCCCGTACGCCACGCAATTATTTGCTGATCTTGGGGCGGATGTTGTCAAGGTTGAAAACCCAGATGGCGGTGATGATACCAGACGCTGGGGGCCGCCCTTTACCACAAAGGCAGATGGCGGTCGCGGTGATGCGGCTTATTTTTCTGCATGCAATCGCAACAAAAGATCAATCACCGTTGATTTTGCCAGTAAAGCGGGGGCGGATTTATTGCGCGATCTTGCCGCCAAAGCTGATATTATTGTGGAAAATTTCCGCCCCGGGGGGTTGCAAAAATATGGGCTTGATTACGCCAGTATCGCCGCTATTAACCCGGGCATCATTTATTGTTCAATCACTGGATTTGGTCAAACCGGCCCCTATGCCAACCGCCCGGGATATGATTTTTTGATTCAAGGTATGGGCGGGTTGATGAGCATCACCGGCCAGCCTGATGGTAGCCCCGGTGCGGGGCCGGTCAAGGTCGGTGTCGCCGTATGTGATTTATTTACCGGGCTATTTACCGCCAATGCCGCATTGGCCGCGCTGGCCTATCGCAACCGCACCGGCAAGGGGCAGCATATCGATTGCGCGCTTCTTGATAGCCAAGTTGCGATGCTGGCGAACCAATCGGCAAATTGGCTGAATGCTGAATTCTGTCCAACACGTATGGGCAACCATCATCCAAGCGTGGTGCCTTATACTGTCTATAAAGCGGCTGATGGGTTTGTCATTGTGGCCTGCGGAAATGACAAACAATTTATCAGGCTGACAGCCGCGCTTGGGGTGCCAGCATTGGCCGATGACGAAGCTTTCATTACAAATGAGGCGCGCATAAAAAACCGTGACCGCCTTGATACAGAATTAGGCGATGCGATTGCGGCATTTGATCGCGAAACGGTGATCAGATTGCTGGAACAGGCCGGTGTGTCATGCGGCCCGATCAACGATATCGCCGAAGTGTTTGATGACCCACAAGTGCAGGCACGCGGGCTTCGCATTGATCAGCGAAGATCGGATAATAGCCCCATTTCAAGCAACGCATTTCCAGCAAAATTGAGCGAAACGCCAGCCCATTATCACAGCGCACCACCGCTTCTTGGCGAGCATAATGATGAAGTGTTGCGGCAATGGGCTGACCTGTCGGACGAGGCCATTGCCGCGCTTCGCTCGGCCAAGGTTATTTGACTATCCGCCGAATTTGTCTTTCATCGCACCAAAGATAGATTTCAGCCGCGGTGACACCGCACAATCTGCCACCAGCACCATGTTTGGTGACACAAGTTCAGGCACGCCATCATATGTAAAATCAGGAAATGCCGGGCTAACAGATAATTTAACTTTGGCATTTTCCGGTAAACGCATCACCGCGACACCATTGAAAAATTTACTGCGTTTGCGTTGCTGTGGGGCTTCAACGATAAAGGCAGCATCAGTGACACTACATTCATTTTTCAAACGGATTTCAACATCGATAATCTTTACCGGTTCTAGATTTTCGCTAAAGCTGGGAATCAGCACATAATAGATACCCAGCATCAGTGCCAACGTTAAAGCCCCGCCAAAAACCGCGATCAAAATTTTTGTTGCCGTGCCCATTTGCTGCCTCAAATTTCCACCTCGAAACTGTATCTTTTCCACTATTTTTCCACCAGTGATTTTTTCCTCGTTTTTTGGGGTCATGCAGACCGCAAACAAACCATAAATAAGTGGCATGAGGCAAACAGCTATGCCACAGTTTGATGGCGGAAAAGAGGAGATGAACAATGCGTAAGGATGCGTTTTTTCAACCGGTATCAGCGCTGGAAATGCCACGGTTTGCCGGCATGCCCAGCTTTATGCGGCTGCCACATTTGACCATGGAGTCACAAGAGATCAACCGCGTTGACATGGGGCTTGTCGGGGTGCCGTGGGATGCTGGCACCACCAACAGGCCGGGGCCGCGGCATGGCCCGCGCCAGCTTCGCGATCTATCGACAATGATCCGCGCGTTGAACCCGGTCACCGGGATCAATCCGTTTGAGCTGGTGAATTGTGCTGATCTTGGCGATGTCGGCCCCAACCCGATTGATCTGCAAGATAGTCTTGATCGTATCACGGCCTTTTATGCTGAATTGAAACAGCGGCGAATCACCCCGATGACGGCTGGTGGTGATCATTTGGTGTCATTACCAGTTTTGCGTGGTCTGGCGGCTGATCAACCGCTGGCAATGATCCATTTTGATTCGCATACCGATTTGTTCGATAGCTATTTTGGTGGATTCAAATATACCCATGGTACGCCATTCCGCCGCGCCATTGAAGAAGGGTTACTCGATCCGAAACATGTCGTGCAAATTGGCATCCGTGGCACCGCATATAATTATGATGATATTGAATGGGGCGAATCTCAGGGGGTGCGGATTATCCGCATCGAAGAATTATTTGACCGCGGCATCACCGCGGTGATGGATGAAGCGCGCACGATCGTTGGTGATCGTCCAACTTATTGTTCATTTGATATTGATTTTGTCGATCCAACCTATGCGCCGGGTACAGGCACACCAGAAATTGGCGGCCCAAACGCCTTTCAGGCCCAACAAGTTATCCGGGCGTTGCGCGGTGTTGATTTGGTTGGGGCGGACCTTGTCGAGGTGTCGCCGCCATTCGACCCATCAGGCGGTACCGCTTGGCTTGGCGTGTCATTAATGTTTGAACTGATGTGCGTTTTGGCCGAAGCCATCGACCGGCGCCGATAGCGATCATTTTTACGGCCAAGGTTTTTTCTGTACCAGCTGACCTTGGCCATCCACATACAGAAACACTAGACAGGTAACATTAAAATTTCATGCCAAATTCTTGGTCCAGCGCATCAGCAAGAGCGGTTAGTTTATCGGTTGCCATTGGCCGCATTGGTGGGCGCAAATTGTTCCATGATGGCTGGCCAAGTTGGCGTGCCAGCAATGCCTTTTGTGCCGGGATCGGCGCGTAATCTTGAAATAACAGGCGCACAGCACAGACCTTTTTATGTTTGGCTTCGGCCGCATCCCATTCGCCAGCATGGCAAAGTGCGATCACTTCGGCGATATCGGTGCCATTCAAATTAGCCGTTGCTGATATACAGCCGGGGGCGCCCAAACGAATGGCGTCAATGACCGGCAATTCAGCCCCCGGATAGACAATCAATCCGTCGATGCCAAGCAGGGCTTTGGTATTATCCCAATCGCCCGAGCTATCTTTGATGCCAACAATGATATCGGGAAATTCTGTATGTAGTTCTTTAACAAGCGGGATAGACAGGCCAACACCGCTTACCTGTGGTATGTGGTAGAGATAAATCTTCAATCGGTCGTCATTTACCCCATCAATTAAACGCACAAAATAATCATAGAGACCGGCGTCACTCATACCTTTGAAATAGAATGGCGGCAATGTCATCACGCCAGCACATCCAAGCTTGATCGCATGTTGGCATAAATCAATCGTATCTGGCAGGTTGCACAGCCCGGTACCTGGAATCATCACTGACGGGTCAATGCCAGCCGCCACCAAACCTTCCAGCGCGGCCTTGCGTTCACTATGGCTGACCGACAACGCCTCTCCAGTTGTGCCAAATGGTGCCAGCCCAGAACAACCCGTGTCGAGCAACCGTTTCGCAAGGGCGTTAAATTTATCCTGATCAAGCGCCAGCTTGTCATCAAAGGGGGTCAAAAGAGGGGCAATCAAACCAGTAATCATAAAATGTCTCGCAGTGATGAAAGAAAAAAATTTTCAAAATTCGTATGTGTGAAGCACTATGGCGCGATTTTATCCATCGCTCAAGTTTTCAATGATGCGGCGATTATTGTTTTGGCATATCTGCTGGCCTTGGCAAGATTGTGAATGCCAAAGATCCTGCTTTGCTTTCTGCGGCTTTCCTCATAGACTGTCACAAATTTGTAATGATGATGTCCTAATCATCATCCCACCCGTTGACCGCCGATATAAAAAGAGAGTTCCATGCCCGCGTTGCCGCACGACCCCGTTCCAGCCCGTTCAACCAAAATTGTTGCGACTATCGGCAATGTTTCATCTGACCCAGCTATGTTGCGGCAATTGCATGACGCTGGTGTGAACGTGTTTCGTCTGAATTTTTCGCATGGCACGCAAGCTGATCAAGGCGCGCGGATTGATGCGATACGTGCGATGGAAGCAGAAACCGGCATACCAACATGTATTTTGGCAGATTTGCAGGGCCCTAAATTCCGTGTTGGGTTGGTCGATGATGGCGTTGTTGTCACAGCTGGCAAGCAGATTGTGTTTGACATGAAAACCGACACTGGCAATGTGGCGCGTGTTGGCTTGCCGCATCCGGAAATCTTTAAATCTATGTATCCGGGGGCGCGGCTGTTGATGGATGATGGCAAGCTGGTGTTTAAAGTGGTGAAGATTGATGACGCCAGTTTTACCGCCGAAGTTATTGTTGGCGGCCCGCTGAAAAGCAATAAGGGTGTGAATTTGCCGGATATTATTCTGGATACCAACCCGCTGACTGAAAAAGACCTCAATGATCTCGAATTTGCGTTGAAAAAGGGCGTTGATTGGGTGGCATTGTCTTTTGTCCAACGGGTCAATGACGTTGTCGCCGCCCGGACCATTATTGGCAAGCAAGCTGGCATTATGGCCAAAATCGAAAAACCAGCGGCGCTTGATGATCTGCACAATATTATTGATGCGGTTGATGGTGTGATGGTGGCACGTGGCGATCTAGGCGTTGAATTGCCACCAGAACAAGTGCCGGGTTGGCAGAAAACCATTATTTCCAAATGCCGGATGATTGGCAAACCGGTTGTTGTGGCCACACAAATGCTTGAATCGATGATCGATGCCCCCACCCCGACACGGGCCGAGGCATCTGATGTCGCTGGGGCGGTGTTTGATGGTGCTGATGCGGTGATGCTTTCGGCTGAAACCGCGGCGGGCCATTATCCGATTGAGGCGGTGCAATTTATGTCGCGCATTGTGATTGAAGCTGAAAGCCACATAGCCAAGCACCCTGAATCAGGCCCGGGTGAATTGCCGGTTGAACATAGTGTCTATCATGCTGTGGCCCGCACTTGTGTGGCGCTGGCAGAAACAGTTGAAGCCAAAGTGATGGTGGCTTTTTCAAGTTCTGGCAACACCGCCGTGCGGATTGCCCGCGAACGGCCAACAATTCCGTTTTTGGTTATGACGCCAAATCTTGTGGTGCAGCGGCGGCTGGGATTGCTATGGGGAACGCGCACCGCGGCGAGCGCGTTTAGTGAAGATTTCGAATCAGCGATCACTGAAGCCATTGATGAAATCAAAAGACGCAATCTGGCCGGCCGCGGTCAACAGATTGTGGTTGTGGCGGGGATGCCATTTGGCATTGAAGGCACCACCAATTCGATGCGCGTTGTGACCTTGTAACAAACCGCCACAGAAAGGGTCACAGCTGGTGATCCCGGTTGCGATAAAACAAGTTGCATTTGCCGATCATTTGTTCTTAGGCTGATCCGTAAAACAGCATCAGATGATGCCTGTTGGGGGGATATGTGCCGGTATGAATTTTGCCGGTATGAATTTTGCCAGTATGAATTTTGCCAGTGTAATATTTGCCAGTGTAATATTTGCCGGGGAGAACAAGGCAATGCAAAAAGTAGGATTTATCGGGCTTGGTAATGTTGGCGGTAAACTAGCCGGAAGCCTGTTACGAAATAAATGTCAACTGATGGTTCGCGATCTGGATAAAGCCGTCGCCCAGCCATTTATTGATGCTGGGGCCAGCTGGGCAGATAGCCCGAAGATAATGGCTGAACAATGCGATATCATCATCACCTGTTTGCCATCACCAGCCGCAAGTGCCGCGGTCATGGAGGCCGAGGATGGTATTCTGGCTGGCTTGTCAGCGGGGAAAATCTGGGCAGAGATGAGCACCACCGACGCGGCTGAAGTGACCCGGCTTGGGGCCTTGGTCAAGGCGCGTGGTGCTGACCCGGTGGATTGTCCGGTATCGGGTGGCTGTCATCGCGCCGCCACTGGCAATATCGCTATTTTTGCAGGATGTGATCGGCCGGTATTTGAAAAAATGCTGCCATTTTTGAAAATTTTAGGCCGCCGGATCCTGCATACAGGCGGCCTTGGCACCGCATCGGTTCTAAAAGTGGTGACCAATTATCTGGCCACCGCCAATCTGGTGACATTATGCGAGGCGCTTGTAACGTCAAAAATGGCTGGTATGGATTTGAATGTGGCGTATGAGGCCATCCGCATTTCATCGGGCAATTCATTTGTTCATGAAACCGAAAGTCAGGTTATTTTGAATGGCAGCCGCGATATTAATTTCACTATGGATTTGGTGTTAAAAGATATTGGGCTGTTTCAAGAAGTGGCTGACCGGCATAATGTGCCGCTGGAAATATCACCCATGTTGATTAAAATTTTTGAAGATGGGCAACGCCGGTTTGGCCCGCGTGAATGGTCGCCAAATATTATCAAACGTCTTGAAGCGGCGTGCGGTGTTGATATTTTAGCGCCCGGATTTCCCGCTGAAATGATTGATGATGAGGCCGAAGAAACCGGCTATGAAATCATTCCAAAATCCTGATGATGATGGGTGTCATGCCCGGCCTTGCAATGTCCGGTCTTATAATGCGCGGCCTTTCAGACGCTTTTTCAAATCTTCGATTATTGTTTCAACATTGGCCAAATATGGATGAATGGAAAACGCCAATTCATAGGTTTTGAGCGCGTTTTGCCAGTCACCATTATGCATATGGATCATGCCAAGCCCGGATAGGGCACCAAAATGTCGCGGTTCGAGTTGCAAAACTTTGGCAATATCCGTGGCTGAGCCATTATGATTGCCAGCTAAAAACCGAACCGTCGCCCGTTTGTTCCAAGCTTCGGCAAATTGTGGCTCACGTTCAATGATGCGGTCAAAGATGCGTTCGGCAGATCGCAACTGACCACGTTCCATCATCAGCATCGCCGCGGTCATGGTGTTTTCAATGGTCTGGTTATCCGGAAATGATAGCCAATATTCCCAAATTTGATTTTCGGTTTGTTGCACCGCTGTGGCGGAAAGCGGTGTCTGTAAATCGGCAAATAATGGGTCTAACCGCGGGTCATTTTGATCGGCATTGGCGGTGGCTATGTGGCCCGTCACAGCAATCATGCATAGGAAAATACCAATAAAAAATCTGATCATAGGTAATCTTACCCAGCAATCGAAGCACAGCGCAAGAGGGCGGCTCTGTCGATGGTTTGTGGCAAATCCTAATGGCATTACCATGGCGCTGATGACAGGCGATATGGGGTTGGCATTGTGAGATATTTTTTCAGCGTGTTGCTGGTAACAGCTGGCTTGATGATACATCCGCTTGGATCCCCATCCGCGCATGCGTGGACAGATACAGATCCAACACCGCAAATCAAGCTGGCTCTGCAATCAGCAATGGCGGCCTTTATTGACAATGCCTCTGATGCGGATGGTGGGTTCCGCTATATCGATCGTGCATCAGGTGCCGTGCGAACGGCGTATCCCGGATCGATGCATCCAAAAATTATCCCACTTGGCCATGATTATTTTTTATGTATCGAAATGCTCGATGCCACTGGCGCGGTAAAACTTGTTGATTTTTTGTTGCGGCAGACGGCGGCTGGCTGGCTGGTTGTTGATGTCATCATTGATCGGTGTGATCTCGTCAAAAAAGCGCTGGCCAGCGTGGGATAAACCTTTATGGCCACGCTGCAAGTGCCAAAAACACACTATTCTAAATTGCTTGCCTCATGCGGTATCGCGGCATTGCTGATCAGCGCGGTGGCGGTGGCGTCATTCTATGGCTATCGGCATAACCGGCTTGGCAACAGCCTATCGGTTGATATCAGCAATACCGCCCAACGGATCAGCCCTTTGTTAAATCGGTCATTGCATAGCGGCCGGCCGCGTGAGGCCCGCCGGTTGCTGGGCATATTTGCTGGTTTGCCCTATGTACGCTGTGTTGACCTTAATGGCCCAACGGGACGCATTATATCTTGGCCAGCACCCGGTTGTATTTCAACTGGCAACCAGCAGGTGCTGGCATTTGGCAACGGCCCCGAAGACCGCCAACTTGTGGTGCATATCAATGACCATATTTTGCGGCGCGATCTATTTTTTGAAACCAGCTTATTTGGTGGTGTTCTGGGCATCGTCATGATTTTGATGTTCGTCAGTCTGACCGCATCATTTCGTCATATTGTTTTGGTGCCGCTTGATGCATTAAAGTCTGCCATGCATGCATCACGCCCGGAACGCCCGGTGCGGGAAAAATTTATCCGCCATGATGAAATTGGTGATCTTGTGACGGTTTATAATAAACTTGCCGCAACATCACAATATTATATGCGACAGCTCGATCAATCACGGCGCAGCCTGCAAGAACGTGAAGCGCTGTTACAAGACAGTAACCGCTATTTGAATGAATCGGTGCAATATGCGTCAACCATACAACGCGCGTTATTGTCTGACCGAAAAACCATTGCCGAAAAACTGGGAAAAACGGCGGTGATCTGGCAACCAAAGGATTTTGTTGGCGGCGATTTTTACTGTTTCGGCCAAATCGCGAAACAGGATTTTTTAATATTTTTTGACTGTACCGGACATGGAGTGCCGGGGGCGTTGATGACGTTAATTTTGGTGTCGGAAATTGAAAAAATATCAATTGCCGCCAACGCCCCTGTATCGACAGCTGATTTGTTGCAAACGATTCATATCGGGGTGTGTCGTTCGCTTGGGCTGACCGATTTATCGGCACCTGGCGGCGATGGTCTTGATTGTGCGGTGATCCGGTTTTCTGTTGATCGGTCTAACGCGCAATTTTCCTGGGCATCTATGGATCTTCATATTGTGCCAGAGGCTGGGAATTCTTGGCGGTTACGCGGCCAGCGTGTCAGCCTTGGTTATCAGCTTGGTTCGGATTTGCCGCTATTTGAAACGCACCACGCGCCAATTGAAAAAAACAGCTTTGTGATTGCCAGCGATGGTCTTGTGACACAAGTTGGTGACACCAGTCGGCGTGCTTTTGGCAGCTGCTGGTTTGTTGCCACATTGGATGATGTTACCGGCAATGATCCGGCGCATTTGGTGCGCGGTCTGGCACGTGCGCTCAATAACTGGCAGGGGTCACAGGATCGGCGCGACGATGTGACGGTTCTGGCATTCAATCCAACAATGCCCTAGCCCGCTTATTCTTCTGATTTAAATTGGATGAATAATTCTGCATTAAAAATTGTTGTTTCCGGGCTTAATGCCCGTGGGATTGTTGTCGCCCCTTACATTGATGATTGCACCCACTGCATGGCATCTTCATCTGGATATTCCCAGATTTCGAACAATGTCGTTGGATCATCGGTGACATGATAGACCCGGTAGGTGGCATCGACAGCAGTAATGCGTTCGGTTACCAATTTGGTGGCGTTTAAAAATGAGTCTGCATCTTTGGCGGTTTTAAATTTGCGGTGATAAATGCGGGCAAGTTTGCGGTCCATGAATGGCCTCTTCTGCTTGTCAAAACAAAGGGCAATGAGCCAGTTTAGCCAAATAAACAGTGGCGGATAATGGCCCCCTATTGGCTATCCATCTGGTGCCTTTGTTTGGGTGTGATCGGTGATCTGTATGGCATCAAGGGCCGAGGTCAAAAGTCTGGTGATGCGGTCACGATCGGTCACATTTGTGGCGTCAAGATATAGTTTGAAGCCATTTTCATTGCCGACAATCAGATCACTGGTTTGTGTTGTGTCGGCGTTATCGTGCGGATGATATAATTGCACCTTTCTTTGGCGCCCTTGTAATGTCGTGGCGATATAAGGCTGGCAACTGATTCGTTGGCAAATCAATTGATATGTGTCTTCCGACAACAGCACCCCGTCAGCTGGACATAAGGCTTGGATGCGGGCGGCCTCATTCACCACATTGCCAAGCGCGGTATAATGCAGGCGGTTCTGCGAGCCAATATTGCCAACTGTGCAAAATCCAGTGCTGATGCCGATGCGAATATGCATAGGCATGCGGATGCCAGAGGCGGCCCATTCGGAGTGCAATGCGGTTAATCTTTGCTGCATTTCCAGCCCCATCAAGGTGGCGGCACAGGCATCTTCGGCGCTGCCTTTGCTATCTGGGTCACCAAAAAAAATGACCAGCGCATCACCAATAAACTGGTCCAATGTGCCACCCCAGCGATGACAGATTTTTGTCATTTCGGTGAAATAGGCATTCATTAATGATGCCAACTGTTCTGGTTCTAGCTGTTCGGCCAGCGCGGTAAATTCAACAATATCTGAAAAAAACAAGGTGAGTTTGGCGCGTTTTGCCGCTTGCAAATTTTGCGCACGGCCCTCTAACAACCGGTGATAGACGGGTTGCGGCACGAATCTGGACAGATTGTCACAAAGCTGTTCAAGCGCTGCGTTGCTTGTTGCCAGCTTGGCGGCATTGGCATCTGCCATTTTGACAAGCCGGTTTAATTGGCGGGTCTGCCGTTTGTGCTGTTTTAACAGATGTTGATAGGCATCGCGCAGGGTGGCCGGGTCCGAACTGCCAGCAAGGATATCATCAAAATTATATGGAAAATGCGGGTTAAGAGAATCAGCCATTTTCAGATAGTTTGGCAATGGTAATCTGCACATGTTCCAGATCGATGGCCAAATCCTCGGCAAACTCTCGCGTGATATCGTCGTCATCGTCGCAAAACCAGATGATCTGAATGTTGGCACCGTCTGCTGCCCGTGCATCAAAAAGATCGCATAATTCAGTCAAAGCCCGCGCAGAAGACGAATTGAAATAAATCAGCTTGATTTCAACTGTGAGGGTGGCACCAGCCTCAGTCAGATAGGTATTTACCGCCTCCATAACCGGCTGACAAAATCTGCTGACATCTTCTGGATAGGATTCGCCATCAAGAAGCAATTTACCAGCCGCCGGGTCAAATATGATTTCAGGTGTCCGCGCGGTTGCGGCCAATGTCAATTTTTCCATGATGACAGCCTCCTAAACGCCTGCCTTGATCATGATAAAGCAGCAATCCTCGCCGGTGTCTTTGATGGCACATTGCAAGGGTGTTGATGATCGGCGGGCGATTTCAATCAACCCAATCGAGGCGCCTTTGCTTGCGTTATCTGGTGGCTGCCTCAATCGCTCATAATAAATCTGCCGCAATTCCTCGGCAGACTTAGTATTGAGAAAATTCACTTTTTCCTGCAAGGCATTGGCTTCGTCATTTGTCACATAATTGCCGGTGAGCAGATTAATCTGCTGGCCATTTTGCGCGACCAGCACAAGGCCAACAGGTTTTTGCGCTGGCATAGACAGGCTGGGCTGCGGCCCTTCATGTCCATAGCGAATGACGTTCTGCATCAATTCAACAAACACTGAAAACAGGTTTCTGACTTGATTTCTGTCATGTGATTTGACCAACAATTGTTGACGCAAGGTATCGCCAATGGCTTGCAAGATGTCTTCGGTAACATAACCGCTATAGGTCAGGACAAAATCATCTTCAATCAGCAGGCTGGCAAAATGGTGAAACCTGTCAAATTCCATCATACGAGGCCCTACGTTACCAAACAGGCCGCAAGAGTGTGGCTAATTAAGACTTTTCTCAAATAGCTTTTTCATCTGAAAGTTGGCATAGCGCAGGATAGGGAGAGGGTGGCCATTTCAGAAATATGCTGAATAGAGGCGGTAAAAGTGATAGGCATATGAATAGCGATTTTTTACAGGATAAAGCCAGATGTCAGAATGCAAAGCTTTGATGGTCAACCGCGGTGAAGATAAATCGATCAGCCACCAGATCGAGACAATAAAGATTGATGATTTGCCGGCTGATGGCGATGTGCTTGTGGCGGTTGAATATTCAACAGTGAATTATAAAGACGGTTTGTGCCTTGGCGGCAAAGGGGGGCTGGTGCGCACCTATCCGCATATTCCGGGCATTGATTTTGCTGGCGAAGTGGTTGAGAGCAAAGACCCGCGTTATGCCCCTGGTGACAAGGTTGTTTTGACCGGATGGCGCGTTGGTGAAATATGGTGGGGCGGCTATGCGCAATATGCCCGGATCAAGGCAGATTGGCTGGTGCCGTTGCCAGATGGGCTAAATTGCCAACAGGCGATGGCGATTGGCACCGCTGGCATCACGGCGATGCTGTCGGTGCTGGCGCTAGAACGTCATGGCGTTGCTGTTGAGGACGGCCCGATTTTGGTGACTGGTGCTGGCGGTGGTGTTGGGTCAGTGGCAACAGCTTTGCTGGCGGCGGCCGGATTTGAGGTGGCAGCTGTCACCGGGCGCCCAGATGTGGCCGCGTATCTGCAAACACTTGGGGCCGCCACTGTGATTGACCGAAATAGGTTAATGGATGGCGACAGCAAGCCGCTGATGTCTGAACAATGGGCTGGCTGTATCGATTCGGTTGGCAGCCAGATGCTGGCACGGGTATTGAGCCAGATGAAATATAATGCGGCGGTTGCCGCGGTTGGGCTGGCTGGCGGGGCTGATCTGCCAACAACAGTGATCCCGTTTATTATTCGCGGCGTTGCCTTGCTTGGCATTGATTCGGTGATGTGTCCGTTTGATCGACGGGTAGAGGCCTGGAACAGGCTGGCCACAGACCTGCCAAAACCGGCATTAGATGCGGCAACATCCGTGATCGGACTGTCTGATGTGCCAGCGGCTGGTGCTGATATTTTGGCTGGCCGGGTGCGCGGGCGTTTGGTTGTTGATCTGAATCGATAATAAAGCCGCTCGGCCAAAAATGGCACCCCAGCCTTTATCAACCGCAGCCTTTATCATTGGCAAGAGACTAGCTGGTGGTTTTGACCACGCCAATATGCGGCAGGTTACGGCCCTGCTGGGCATAATCAATGCCATAGCCGATCACAAAATCATCTGGGATATCAAATCCAACCCAATCAACCTCGACATCAATTTCACGGCGTGATTGTTTGTTCAACAAAGTGCAAACAGACAGGCTTTTTGGCGCGCGGGTCAACAGGATTTGTTTGACCTGAGATAATGTATGGCCAGTGTCGACAATGTCTTCGACCAGCAATACGTCACGGTTTTTTATCGGCGTTTCCAGATCCTGAATGATGCGTACCTGACGCGATGATTCAGTGTTGTTGCCATAAGAGGACACCGTCATAAAATCGACTTCCACCGGCAAGGCCATGCGGCGCACAAGATCAGCAATGAAAATAAATGAACCTCTTAACAGCCCGACAACAACAAGCTGTTCGGTGCCTTTAAAGTGATCCGTGATGATGCGTGCAAGCTGGTTTGTGCGGGCGGCAATTTCTGCATCGGTAATCAGAATATCGATATCTTGCTGGTTTGATAATACGGTCATTGGCTTTGGCGCTTTCTGCCCTGACAAGTAACTGAAATTGATCATAGACCCTGTGACGACGATTCAGTATAAACAGGCGGCGCCAAATGGCTAGGCGCAATCGGTGCAAAAAGCACAACAATATGATAATGGCGCGACAAAGGACGTCATTCTGGCCAGCTGGAAAAAGAGGATCATATGGCGAAAATTGCGTTTCTGGGATTGGGTGTGATGGGATTTCCAATGGCTGGGCATATTGCCGCGGCTGGCCATGATGTCACGGTCTATAACCGCACCTCTGCCAAAGCCGAGGCATGGGCCGCCCAACATGGCGGGGGGCATGCTGCGACCCCGGCAGCTGCCGTGACGGATGCTGATTTTGTATTTTGCTGTGTTGGTGATGACCCTGATGTGCTGGCGGTGGCGCTTGGCGATGAGGGGGCGATCCCGGCAATGAAACCGGGGGCTGTCTTTATTGATAACAGCACCGTATCAGCCGATGTGGCGCGCCAGCTTTATACAGCCGGGCAAGAATATGGTGTGATGACACTTGATGCGCCTGTATCTGGTGGGCAGGCTGGTGCCGAAAATGGTAAATTAACAGTTATGGTTGGCGGCGATGACGCCGCCTTTGCCACGGCCTTGCCGGTGATGCAATGCTATGGCGCACGGGTGGTTCATATGGGGGCCGCTGGACAGGGCCAACAGGCCAAAATGGTCAATCAAATCTGTATTGCCGGGCTGGTACAAAGCCTGTCTGAAGGATTGAATTTTGCCATAGAGGCCGGTCTTGATACTGACAAGCTTTTAGAAGCCATTTCAGGTGGCGCCGCGCAATCATGGCAAATGGTCAACCGCGGCCATACCATGGTCAAAGGTGAATTTGATTTTGGCTTTGCGGTTGATTGGATGCGCAAAGATTTGCGGATTTGTATTGAAGAGGCAAAACGCAATGGGGCGCCGCTACCGTTAACCGAAATTGTCGCTGGTTATTATGCGGAATTAAGTGCGAATGGGCATGGCCGCAACGACACGTCAAGCCTGATCCGGCGTTTGACAAAAGCGCGCTAAGGCCGTTCATTTAAAAATGTTCTACAATTAACGACCAATAAAAAAGGCGTGGCCAATAACCACGCCATTTTATTTATTACAGCTTTGGCATATTTGCGGTACGGCCTAGATGCCGATACAGACAAATTTAATTTCCAGAAATTCATCAATGCCGTATTTTGACCCTTCACGGCCAAGACCTGAATTTTTCACCCCGCCAAACGGCCCTACCTCAGATGAAAAGATGCCAGTATTGGCGGCGACGATTCCATATTCAAGCGCTTCACTGACTCGGAAAAGCCGTGCCGCATTTTCGGTGAATAAATAAGCGGCCAGCCCGAATTCGGTGTCATTTGCCGCCTCTATGGCTTCAGCTTCATCACAAAAGCGGAATAGCCCAGCAACAGGCCCAAATGTTTCTTCGCGGAACATACGCATTTTTGGTGTCATTCCGGTCAGCACGGTTGGTTCAAAAAATGTCCCGCCAAGGCTGTGCGGCTTGCCGCCAGCCATCACATTGGCACCATTGGCAATCGCGTCTTCGACATGGCTACAAACTTTGTCAAACCCCTGCTGATCAATCAGTGGGCCTTGTTCAACGCCTTCTTTGGTGCCGGCCCCAACTGTCATGCTGGCGGCTTTTTCGGCAAGCCGCTTGGCAAAGGCATCATAAATGCCATCCTGAACAAAAATACGGTTTGCACAAACACATGTCTGACCAGCATTGCGGAATTTAGACAGCATGGCCCCTTCGACAGCGACATCAAGATTGGCATCATCAAATACCAACAACGGCGCGTTGCCGCCCAATTCAAGGCTCATTTTCTTGACCGTATTGGCACTTTGACGCATCAAAATCCGGCCCACCTCGGTCGATCCGGTAAAGGTCATTTTACGGATACGGCAATCAGAACATAACGCCTGACCAATGGCTGGGGCATCCATGCCGGTGACAATATTCATTACCCCGGCTGGAATGCCAGCACGTGTGGCAAGTTCTGCTAGTGCCAGCGCTGATAGCGGTGTTTGTTCTGCAGGCTTTAGCACACAGGCACAGCCAGCGGCGATGCCGGGGGCCACCTTACGGGTGATCATGGCAATCGGAAAATTCCACGGTGTGATGGCACCAAATACACCGATAGGTTGTTTAAAGGTTAAGAGCCTTTTGTCGGCTTGGGGGCTTTCCAAAACATCGCCGCAAATACGCCGGGCTTCTTCGCCAAACCAGTCAACAAAGCTGGCACCATAGGCAATTTCACCTTTGGCCTCGGCAAGTGGCTTGCCCATTTCAGTGGTTAGAATCAGCGCCAGATCATCGGTGTTTTCAATAATCAAATCATACCAGCGCCGCAAAATCATGGCGCGCGTTTTCGCTGGTGTGGCGGCCCACGCCTTTTGTGCTGGTACCGCCGCATCAATGGCGCGGGTGACATCTGCCGCACCCAAATCAGCCACTTCGGCAATTAATGAACCATCAGCGGGGTTATGAACGGCAAAACTGCGCCCGTCAGCGGCGCCGACCCATTCGCCATTAATATAGGACTGGGTGCGTAGCAAGGATGCGTCTTTTAACTTCATTGAGATATCTCCCGAACTTTATAAGCAGCTATTTCGTTGGTTTTGCAAACTGGCGGGTCAAAACAAACGTGAATTCGATTTATTGAGGTGTTTTGCATAGCATCAAACCGCTGGCGAGTGCCACCCATTTTGACAGATTTTGCGATCAAAACACCAGCGCTAGAGAAGGTGTCTGCCGAGGATGGTGTTTGCCGGAGAAGGTGTTTGCCGGGTCCTGTCTTGGATCCATGGCTGGCAGCAATTATTTTGGTGGCAGAGGGTGGCTATGCATATCTTGAAACGGGGCGCCCTTTGTTCCATATCTATGCGCCCGGCCAACCTCGATATAATGTCTGGCGATTCTGCGGTTTTCGGCGATGTCTTGCGGGGTAAGTATCCGCATTTTTCTGGCTGGCCGCCCGGCCCAAAGCTCGCCAGACGGGATTCGTTTTCCCGGTGTCAACATGGCCCCGGCGGCAAGCATGGCATCACTCTCAATAACCGCGCCATCCATCACAATAGCCCCCATACCAACAAAGCTGTGATCTTGCAATTTGCAGGCATGCACCAACGCCGAATGACCAACCAAAACATAATCGCCGATGATGGTGGGAAATTCACGGCTGCTGATATGAATGCAACTGTTATCCTGAATATTTGTGCCAGTACCAATGGTGATATAGTTATTGTCGCCGCGCACCGTCACTTGATACCAAATGCTGCTATCTGCGCCAATGCGCACGTCCCCAATCACCGCCGCTGTTGGCGCGATAAAGGCGCGATCATCAATTTCTGGCACATGATCAAGAAACGCCGCAATATGTGGTGGGTTGTGGGGATTCATTATGATATTTCGCCTTATCTTATGATGGGGTCTGGTGATGGGCCGATTTATAGAGTGGTCCATCAGTCACTGTCCAGTTATCACCGGTTCTGACCATCTCTGTCTAGTGATTGTCGTTGATATAATTTTTCAAAAATATCATGGCCGCGTTATGTCTATTCCCTTGGAAATCGGCTATAAAGGCTTATATCAACGGTTATAACCGAAACGGCACATTAAATTTTGGAGACCAAAATGGCATTTACCCTACCTGACTTGCCCTATGCACATGACGCGCTGGCTGAATTTGGCATGAGCGCTGAAACCCTCGAATATCATCATGATCTCCACCATAATGCCTATGTGGTCAATGGTAATAAATTGATCGCTGGTACAGAATGGGAAAACAAATCGCTCGAAGATATCATTACTGGCACCTATGATGCAAAAGCGGTGGCGCAAAATGGTATTTTCAACAATGCGTCACAACATTGGAATCATATGCAGTTTTGGGAAATGATGGGCCCTGGCAAATCAGCCATGCCATCTGAACTTGAAGCCGCATTGACCGAAAATTTTGGATCAGTCGATGCCTTTAAAGATGAATTTAAAGCGGCGGGTGCTGGCCAATTTGGATCTGGCTGGTGCTGGCTGGTCAAAGCATCTGACGGCAGCCTGAAAGTGACAAAAACCGAAAATGGGGTGAACCCACTTTGTTTTGGTCAAACAGCTTTGCTTGGCTGTGATGTCTGGGAACATTCATACTATATCGATTTCCGTAACAAACGGCCTGATTATCTGGCAAATTTCCTCGATAATCTTGTCAATTGGGACGATGTAGCGGCGCGTCTCTAGCCAAATAGATAAACCATCTAGCCAGTGTTTGCTGCACTGGTTAACCGGTCTAAAATAAAAACGTCACCTGTTTGAAATAGGTGGCGTTTTCACGTTTATGACACTATTCGGGCGAAATGGCGCCATATTCAGCAGGTAACAAATATCTTGAAAAAAAGCGATCATCGCTTTTGATATAAAAAGGTAAATCGCCATGTGGGCAATTGTTGTTATTTTGGGCGTTGTAGGCATCTATAAGACAGATTCCATGCAATCCTTTCAACAGCACAGCAATCACAATCCAGTCTATGAATTTGTGTGGGCTGTACCGTGTGAAAATGGTTTGCGATCATCAGGCTACAGTGTTGTGCCAACCGGTCGCTTGTTTTTAAAACAAGTCAATAAAGATGGTACCGTTGGTGCGGTTTGTAGTGATTGATCGAAAATCAAAGGCGCGGCGATCAACGGCATACAGCCATGTCGCCGCGGCAAATTTTATGACCCTTTTGTGCGCACCATTTGTTGAACGCGCAAGCGCAAAGCATTCAATCTGATAAAGCCATGTGCATCGCTGTGATCATAATCAACAGCGCCTTCTTCAAAGGTTACCAAATCGGCGTTATAGAGTGAATTTGGTGATTGCCTGCCGGTGACGATCACATTGCCCTTATACAGCTTTACCCGCACCACGCCATTGACCGCATCGCGGCAACTATCAATTGCCGCTTGCAGCATTTCGCGTTCGGGTGAAAACCAAAAGCCGTTATAGACCAGTTCGGCATAGCGCGGCATCATTTCGTCTTTGGTATGTTGGGCACCGCGGTCAAGGGTGATTGATTCCATGGCCCGCCGCGCGGTGAGCAAAATGGTACCGCCCGGGGTTTCATAAACGCCGCGTGATTTCATCCCGACAAACCGGTTTTCGACAAGGTCCAACCGGCCAATGCCATTGGCCCCGCCAAGCCGGTTTAATTCTTCAAGAAGACGCGCCGGTGACATGGCTTGATCATTGATTGCAACTGGATCGCCAGCTTCAAATCTTATGGCAATTTCAGTCGGTTTATCGGGGGCATCTTCAGGTGAAACGGTGCGCGAAAACACATATTCTTCTGGGGCCACCCATGGGTCTTCAAGCACTTTGCCTTCGGCCGAAATATGCAGCAAATTGGCGTCGACGCTAAAGGGTGCTTCGCCGCGCTTATCCTTTGGAATGGGGATTTGATTTTGTTCAGCATAGCTGATCAGCTTGGTACGCGATCCAAGATCCCATTCACGCCACGGGGCGATCACTTTGATATCTGGCTGCAGGGCATAATAGGCCAGTTCAAAACGCACCTGATCATTGCCTTTGCCAGTCGCCCCATGCGACACCGCATCGGCATCAACCGCTTTGGCAATTTCAATTTGCCGTTTGGCGATTAATGGCCGGGCAATTGAGGTGCCAAGAAGATAGGCCCCCTCATAGAGCGGGTTGGCCCGAAACATTGGAAACACATAGTCACGAACAAATTCTTCACGCAGGTCTTCGATGAAGATTTCTTTGATTCCCATCAGCTCGGCTTTGGCGCGGGCTGGCTCGATATCCTCGCCTTGCCCAATATCGGCGGTAAAGGTTACGACCTCGGCATGATAATGATCCTGCAACCAGCGCAGAATAACCGATGTATCAAGCCCGCCCGAATAAGCAAGCACGACTTTATTGATGTCTTTTGTGGCCATGGGAAATTAACCTATTTGTCCTGATACCCCGTTCATATCCGATCGGACGTGGTCTCGCAACGTTGATTTACAGCTCGCGTAAGACGGGGGCAGGCTTGCGGCCAAGCGTTTGCATGGCGCTGACCAATCCCAAAACAGCTGTCAATAAGGCCCCGCCAAGTGTGGTGACCAAAACCAGCCAGCCTTTAAATTCGAAATCAGCTTCCAAAATCTGATCAACCAACGCCCAGCTGGCAATGGTGCCGATACAGGCGGCGGCAATCGCTGTTAACAAGCCTAAAAGCGCATATTCAAAAAACCAGGCCAGCCCAATCGAGATGCGTGTTGCCCCTAGCACTTTTAAAATCACTGAATCGGCAAGTCGCTGGGCCTCGCTGCTCGCCACGGTGCCAGCCAAAACTGCAATGCCAGCGATCAATGTGACAAGCGCGGTTAATCTGATGGCCCCGCCAAGAAGCGCAATAACCTTTTGTGCGGTGGCGACTGCCTCTTTGACCGATACAGCCGACACATTAGAAAATTGGCTGGTGATCGCGCGTTCAACAGCATCAGCGGCGGCGGCGTCATCAGCATGGGTGGTGGCAATCCAGCTATGTGGGGCCGCATCAAGAACCCCGGGGTTTAGAACAAACACAAAATTGATGCTAAAGCTTTCCCAGTCAACAGCGCGCAGGCTGGTTATGGTGGCGGTGATTTCGCGACCAAGTACATTGATGCTGACACGATCACCAATGGTCAGGCCAAAATCATTGGCGGCTTCATAGGACATAGAGACCAGCGGTGGGCCGTTATAATTGCTGTCCCACCACGCGCCCTCGACAAGCTCTGAACCTTTTGGCGGTGTTGCCGACCATGTTAGCGCGCGATCACCGCGTAAAATCCACGCAGAACCCTCAGTCGGGGTGATTTCGGATACCGGCACATCGGCCAGCTTTACCACCCGGCCACGCAACATCGGCGTTTTATTCATTTGTGAAATGCCATCGATCGCGGCGACCGTTTGTTCAAAGTCAGCCATCTGTTGTGGCTGAATATCGATAAAGAACCAGTCTGGGGCATCATCGGCCAATCTTGTGTCAATTTGCCGCCCTAAATTAGCCTCGCTCAATGACACGGTGACCAGCACCGACAACCCAAGGCCAAACGCAATAATGACTGAACGAACCGGTGATCCGGGGCGGATGATGTTGGAAATGGCCAGCCTGACAGGCACGAATCTTGGTTGCGGCATGAGTCGTAACAGCTTCACCAAAACATGGCCTAATAAGGATAATAACAGCAACGCCAACAAAGACCCGCCGATAAAGCCGCTGGTGATTTTGATGTCGCGCGTTGCGATCAGCGCCAGCATTGCCAGCCCGCAGGCGGCCAAGACCATGCCAAAAAGATAGGGCGATTTCGGCCGGCCTTCGGGGATTGCCACAAGCCGTCTAAACAAATCAGCTGGCCGCACTTCTTCAGCTTTGGCAAGCGGCCAGACCGCAAATAGATAGGCGGTGCCAAGACCAAATCCGGCGGCCACCAACAGCGGCAGAGGGTAGATTGCCAATGCCAGCGGTACGGTCACATAATCTGCCAGTATCTGGATGGCAAACAGCGGCGCAATTGCCGCCACAACCACACCAGCGGTTACGCCAATGCCAGCGATACACATCACCTGCAATAGATAAATTCGAAAAATCAATCGGGCCGGGGCGCCAACACATTTCAGCGTCGCGATGATATCAATGCGGCTTGCAAGCCACGCACTCACCGCGCCAGCAACACCAAGCCCGCCAATCAACAAAGCGGTCAATCCAACCAAAACCAGAAACACTTCCGCCTGATTGATAAACCGGCCAAACCCGGGCGCGGCATCGGCCAGATCACGTACCCGCACATGCGTATCATTGGTGGCATCACGTAACGCGGTTAACGCCGCTTGTCGGTCGCTCTGCTTGTCTAGGATCAAACGGTGCCGATAGGTGATAAATGACCCCGGCTGCTGCAAGCCAGTTGCCTTTAGCGTGGCTTGTGAGATCAATACCCGTGGCCCAAAGCTCACAAAGCTGATCGACCGGTCTGGTTCACTGACCAATTCGGCGCTGACCCGTATATCAAGATCGCCAAGCCTAGCGGTATCGCCCGGAGCCAGACCGAGGCTGCGCAATAATGACGGATCCGCAATAATGGCGTGATCGGCAAGCGCCGCGGCAAGGCCAATATCCGGTGTTATTGCGCTGGTACCAACAAGCGGCCAGCGATTGTCTACTGCCTTGAGTTCAACAAGTTTGCGGGCGGTTGGTGTTTGCAACATGGCGCGCATTTGTACCACTTGGGACACGGTGCCAAATGTCTCGGCAATCTCGACGATGCGGCCATCTGGTTCGGTATGCAGGCTGCTAAATTCAATATCGCCGCCAAGCAATATCCGGGCGTTGTCGCCAATACCGCTGCGCATGGATTCGGCAACAGAACCAACGGTTCCAATCGCCGCCACGCCAAGCAATAAGGCCCCTAAAAATACGCGGAAACGGCCAATGCTGCCGCGGATTTCGCGGCGGGCAAATTGCCATGCTAATGCCCAGCTATACAGGCTTGGACGGGGAATATTTATCGGTGCTGGATGCGTCATGATGCTGATTTACTGTCGCGCACGATTACGCCATCTTCAATATGTAACACCCGTGAACATTGCGCCGCAAGGTTGGCATCATGCGTCACCAAAACCAGTGCCGCATTGGCATCGGCCGCGCTTTGAAACAGGCTTTTGATGACTTTTTCGCCGGTGACGCTATCAAGGTTGCCAGTTGGTTCGTCGGCAAGCAAGATACGCGGCTTGGCAACCATCGCCCGGGCAATCGCCACACGCTGTTGCTCACCGCCAGACATTTGGTCAGGAAGATGCGACAAACGATGTGCCAAGCCAACTGACTGCAACGCCGCTTTTGCCATATCAACCGCATCATCACGCCCGGCAAGTTCAAGCGGGATGGCGACATTCTGCAACGCTGTCAGCGACGGAATTAACCGAAATGCCTGAAACACAATGCCAACAAGGTCACGGCGCAGCGCTGCCAACCGGTCTTCATCCAACCCGGTAATGTCAGTGCCATCAAGTGAAATCCGCCCTTTGCTGAGCGTTTCTAAACCCGCCAAAATCATCAATAAGCTGGTTTTTCCGGCACCGCTTGGCCCTAAAATGCCAACGCTTTCCCCCGCATCAATATGCAGTGAAATGCCTTTTAAGATATGAACGCTTGCCGCATCGCTACCAAGCGATAAATGCGCATTTTCCAGCGCAATAACTGGCGTCTGGGGTGATGGCGAAGGGGTATTGGACATAATTTATGGCTCTTTATCAATCGGGATTTGCGGCAAAATTTGATCGGGGGGCTGGATGTTTTGTCGTATTGTTCCTACATCGGTGTAACGGCGTCAGGCAACCGGCCCGTTGGGTTTGGCTGATTTGCCAATGGACATGTTCTTTAGCGATATGGTGGTCATAGATATGCAGGTCAATGTATCTGGCAAAAAAACTTGGTACAGGCTGCAATGGTATTTGCGCCATTTTCTGACTGGGTTGATGATGATTTTCATGCCGCTAGCCCCGGCTGGTGCAACGCCGGTGATTATGGTTTTGGGTGATTCATTGGTGGCTGGCCATGGTTTACCACAGGGGCAGGCCTTTCCCGATATTCTTGCAAACAAGCTAGCGGCCGATGGCATTGATGTGACGATGATCAATGCTGGGGTATCTGGTGATACAACCGCTGGCGGTTTGGCGCGTCTTGATTGGTCGCTTGCCGAAAACCCCAATGGGGCCATTATTGTTCTTGGCGGCAATGATTTGTTGCGCGGTCTTGATCCAAAAGCAAGCCATGACAATTTAGACGCAATCATCAGTCGGCTCAAAGACCGCAATGTAAAAATCTTGCTTGCCGGCATGCAAGCCCCGCGCAATCTAGGGGCGGATTATGCCGCTGAATTTGATTGCATTTATCCGGCTCTCGCCGCCAAGCATGATGTTCTGCTCTATCCGTTTTTTCTGGATGGGGTGGCGCTAATGGTTGATTTAAACCAGCCTGACGGCATGCATCCAAACAAAGCCGGTGTTGAAGTTATCGCACAGAAAATCATGCCTCTGGTAAAACAGCTTCTAGACCAGCTTGATGGATAGGCAAGCCGATAAGAAACACCAGATTTTGGTGGAAAAATCTTTGCATCCATCCCCCGGCTGTCCTAAAACAACACAAGAAAAAGCGCAGCATGCTGTTCATGCCGATCATAATGCTGCCATAAAACGCCGCTATCACTTTGTCCAACGTGATTGATGTTATGTGATGGCAATGACCGATCTTGCCGACTGCCAAGGAGACGATACGTTAAGATGTTTAAAGCCATCAAAATAGTGGGTCTTGTTCTGGGTTTGCTTCCTGTTGCTTTTGGCGCTTTGCCAGCCAGCGCTGACCCAAAGGAAATGTTGATTGAAAAAGATTGGGGCGCCTATCGCTATGATGATAGCGCCGGTCGGATGTGTTTTGTCAGCAGCGTGCCTACAGAAAGCAAAGGCAATTTCGACCCGAATAACCGCGGTGAAACGCGGGTGTTTGTCTCGCATGGCCCGGATAAAGCCGAACGCAATGTCGTACAGATTGTTGCTGGCTATCGCTACAAGCCGCAATCTGATGTCACTGTGACGATTGAAGGGAAAAAATTTACCCTGTTCACGATTGAAGATCGCGCTTATGCAAGCAGCGAGGAAGATGATTTACGGATGATTGCTGCCATGAAGCGCGGGTCAAATATGACCATTGTCGGTACATCTAGCCGCGGCACCCAAACCACCGACAAATATTCCCTGTCTGGGTTTACCAAAACAAAATCTGTTATTGATAAGGCCTGCAAGTGAGCCTGCCCGCCGCAAATATGGCAACGACGCCAGTGCCAAGCCGGGTCAATATATTGGGGCTATCACGCGCGGCTTTGGAAGCAGAAGTTACCGCACTTGGCCTGCCAAAATTTCGCGCACAACAGCTTTGGCGCTGGGTATGGCGGCATGGGGTAACAAGCTTTGATGAAATGAGCGACCTTGGCAAACCGGTTCGTGACCAATTTGCCGAATTATTCACCGCGGACCGGCCAGCGGTATCACGGCGCCTGCAATCCGTTGATGGCACCATCAAATGGCTGTTGCGATTTGCTGATGGCAATGAGGCTGAATCTGTTTACATCCCCGATAAGGATCGTGGCACCTTGTGTATTTCATCGCAGGTCGGATGCACATTGACCTGCAGCTTTTGTCATACCGGCACGCAAAAACTTGTGCGCAATCTGACAGTTGACGAGATTTGTGGACAGGTGTTGCTGGCCATGGATGAATTGGCAGACTGGCCAGCAGGTAAGCCAGATCGCCGGTTGACCAATATCGTGCTGATGGGTATGGGCGAGCCGCTTTTCAATTATGAAAATGTGGCCGAAGCCATACGCATCGTCATGTGTGGTGAAGGGGTGGCGTTATCAAAGCGACGTATCACATTATCAACATCTGGTGTGGTACCAGAAATCAAACGCTGCGGTGACGATCTTGGTGTTAATCTGGCCATTTCGCTGCATGCGGTGCGGGATGAACTGCGCAATGAACTGGTACCAATCAACAGAAAATATCCGCTGGCTGAATTGATAGAGGCCTGCCGGAATTATCCCGGGTTGTCGAATGCGCGGCGTATCACATGGGAATATGTCATGTTGGATGGGGTAAATGACAGTGATGAAGATTGCCGGGCGTTGTTGCGCCTGATCAAAGGCATTCCGTCAAAATTAAATCTGATCCCTTTCAACCCATGGCCGGGAAGCCCCTATGTGTGTTCGTCTGAAGACCGGATCAATGCGTTTGCCAACCGGGTGATGAAAGCTGGGTATGCATCGCCTGTGCGTACCCCGCGTGGGCGTGACATTTTGGCGGCGTGTGGGCAGTTAAAATCAGCCTCTGAACGTGACCGGCGGCAAAAGACTGGCGTTGCAAATCGGCCCACGTCATCAGCATAGATGGCGATCATTTTTGGTATTAAAATCGGAACAATGGTCTTGAATAATATGCCTGCATTGCCTACATTTGTTCCATATTCAATGCCTTTTTGGGGGTTACAAAATGCAGGATAATCGCTTTATGAATACCGCTGCGGCCACGTCGTCACAAATTGACGTTGGGTTGCGCGCTTATATGCTGGGTGTGTATAATCACATGACCACAGCATTGTTGCTGACTGGATTTTTCGCTTACGCCACAAAAATGCTGGCGACAACAACCGCTCCTGATGGACAAATCTATCTCACACAATTTGGGTCATTATTGTTCAACACCCCTCTGCAATGGGTGGTGATGCTGGCACCTTTGGGTATGGTGTTCTGGTTGTCTGCCCGCATTCAGGCCATGTCAGCAGGCAAAGCCCGCAGCATGTTCTATGTTTATGGGGCGATGATGGGCGTGGCACTTTCGTCAGTTCTGATCGCCTATACAGGGGCGAGTGTGGCGCGGGCCTTTTTCATCACCGCGGGCGCCTTTGCAGGGTTAAGCCTTTATGGCTACACCACCAAGCGCAGCTTGTCTGCAATGGGATCATTTATGGTGATTGGCCTGTTTGGTTTGATCCTGGCGTCAATTGTGAATATTTTCATGGCGTCAACACAGCTTGAATTCATGATTTCAATTGCTGGCGTGCTGATTTTTGCCGGGCTTACCGCGTGGGATACACAGCGCATTAAATCAATGTATATGGCAGGTGACAGTGCCGATGTTGCGGCGAAAAAGTCTATTTTCGGCGCGTTAACTCTGTATCTTGATTTCATCAATATGTTCTTGTTCATTTTGCGGCTGTTCGGTAACCGCGAATAGACAAAAATGTAAATGCCAACATGAATGTAAAAACACCCGTTGCTATATATGCGGCGGGTGTTTTTTGTTAATCTAACCCCTATCAATGCCAACTGACTGGCGTAACAGTGAAACCCGCGGATAACGGAACAGCGATGGCCACTCTATCGAAATCACTGACAACTATGCCAGCAGATCGCCAGCCGGTTGCCGGTGCGGTTGCGGCGCTTGCGGCGGTGGCGGCTGAACTTTCAGCTTTGATCCGCCACGCCGAATCCACGGCCCAGCTTGGGGCGGTGCGTGGCAGTGCCAATGCCGATGGCGATGATCAAAAAAAGCTTGATGTGCTAGCAGATGAGATGATTGCCAGCGCGTTGGCTGATTGTGTCGGTGTTGCCGCCTATTTATCCGAAGAACGTGACGACGCTGTGACCCTGCATGACGGCGGCGATGTCATTGTTGCCAGTGATCCGCTTGATGGGTCATCAAACATTGATACGAATGTGTCAATCGGTACGATTTTTTCGATTTTGCCAGCCGCTGGGGGGCATTTGCAAGCCGGTCGCAATCAATTGGCAAGCGGTATTTTTGTTTATGGCCCGCAGACCACATTGCTTGTCACATTCGGTGATGGCGTGCATGCATTTCAGCTTGCTGAAGACGGACAATTTTATGATATGGGCTGGCAGGTGCAGATCCCGCCCAAGACATCAGAATTTGCAATTAATGCGTCAAACAGCAGACATTGGATGGCACCGGTGTCGCGCTATATCGCCGATTGCCTTGCTGGTGATGCTGGGCCGCGTCAGCGTAATTTCAATATGCGCTGGGTGGGGTCGCTGGTGGCTGATGGCTGGCGCATTTTTCGGCGCGGCGGTATTTTCCTGTATCCGGCAGATGCCCGTAAAGGATATGAAGCAGGCAGGCTGCGGCTTGTGTATGAGGCAAGCCCAATGGCCATGCTGGTTAGCCAAGCTGGGGGCCGTGCCAGCGATGGACAGCAGGACATTCTTGATATTGTCCCAACTAGCTTGCATCAGCGGGTCCCGCTGGTTTTTGGATCGGCTAATGAAGTTGACGAATTTATCAATTATGGGTCATAACTGACCGACTAGCGCTAACAAGATACAAATAGGATAATGTGATGCTGATTTCACTTCGCCAACTTCTCGATGATGCTGCCGAACATGGCTATGGTGTGCCGGCATTTAACATCAATAATATGGAACAGGGGCTGGCGATATTAAAAGCGGCTGATCGGGTAGATGCCCCGGTGATCATTCAGGCCAGCCGCGGCGCCCGTAATTATGCTGGCGATGTGATGTTGCAAGCCATGGTCAAAGCGCTGGCTGAAATGTACCCGCATATCCCGGTCTGCATGCATCAGGATCATGGCAATAACGAAGCCACCTGTATGACCGCTATCCAATATGGGTTTACCTCGGTGATGATGGATGGGTCTTTGGAAGCTGATGCGAAAACGCCAGCGTCTTATGCCTATAATCTGGATATCACCAAACGGGTTACCGAAATGGCGCATCATGCTGGCGTCTCGGTTGAAGGTGAGCTTGGTGTTTTAGGATCACTTGAAACCGGTGAAGGTGAGCAAGAAGATGGTCATGGAGCCACCGCTAAATTATCCGAAGACCAGCTTTTGACAGACCCGGATCAGGCCGTAGATTTTGTCAAACAGACCAAGGTCGATGCCCTCGCGATCGCTATGGGTACCAGCCATGGGGCCTATAAATTCACCCGCAAACCAGACGGTGAAATTTTGGCGATGAATGTGGTGGAAGAAATCAATCGACGGTTGCCGAATATCCATCTGGTGATGCATGGCTCGTCAAGTGTGCCGCAGGAATTGCAGGATGTGTTTAACGCCCATGGTGGTGAGATGCCGCAAACATGGGGGGTGCCGCTTGAAGAAATCGAACGCGGCATCAAACATGGGGTTCGCAAGGTCAATATTGATACAGATTGCCGCCTAGCAATGCTGGGTGTGATCCGCAAAATTGCCGATGAAAATAAATCTGAATTTGACCCGCGCAAATTCCTTAAACCAGCTATGGATGCTATGGAAAAGCTATGTGCTGATCGGTTTGAACGGTTTGGAACGGCTGGTAATGCGGCGCGAATTAAGCCGATATCGCTGGCGGCAATGGCGGCACGCTATGCTGGTGGTACGCTGGATCCGTCGATCAGCTAATCGGTCGGTTTTTCTGCCTGTAAAATGGCCGCCAACCCGGCTTTGTAGTCAGGATACAACAAATCAACACCTAGTTCTGGTTTTATCACGCGCGATCCAATATGGCGGTGCGCGCGATAAAAGCTCTGTGCCATTGGTGACAAATTTGCCTCGTCAAGCTGCTGTGGCACTGGTGGGGTAACACCAAGCAATGCCGCGGCATGGCGAACAACGTCACCTTGTGATGCTGGGTTTTGGTCGGCCAAATTAATAATGCGGCCAGCGCGTGGCTGCGATCGTGCCGCCATCATAATCCGGCATATATCGTCGCGGTGAATACGGTTAAACAGATGTCCGTCATGTTCGATAATCCGCGCGGTACCATCTAACAGCCCATCAAACGCACTGCGCCCGGGGCCATAAATGCCAGCCGCCCGGAATAGTTCGGCGTTGCATAATTTCTGCCATCTGGCCTCTGCGTCTAGCCGGGCTTTGCCGCGTATGGTAGATGGGTCTGGTTTGGTGTCTTCATAGCAGATGCCGTCCAGCTTATCGGGATAAACAGACGTAGCAGATAAATAGCCCACCCAGCCAGAAAAGCCAGCAAGGTCATCGGCGTGTAAATCTAGAACCGGGTCATGTCCAGAAACTGGTGCAATGGTGGAAACTATAGCCGCCACCCCATCAAGGGCGCCCGCGGGGTCCGGCATTTTTTGTTGGTCACGAAACGCAATGATGTCCCATCCGGCGCCGCGTTCTGCGGTGAAATTTTCTGGATGTCTGGTTGTGCCGCGCACCGACCAGCCTGCGGCCGCCATCATATGACCAAATGCACGCCCGACATAGCCAAGGCCAAAAATGAAAATCACCGGTGGTGCCATGACTTATCCTGCAGGTGGCATAGGCCCGGCAACAAGACTGGCATCAATGCGGCGGCCTTGCCAATCCAATCGCCAGTCAAGATGCGGCCCGGTGGATCGGCCTGTTGATCCAACCGTGCCAATGATATCGCCGCGTGACACCTTGTCGCCAGTGCTGATTGCGACATGATCCAAATGCAAAAATGATGAATTGAGGCCAAGCCCATGATTGATGATCACGGTCCAGCCAGAAAAATATAAATCTTTCACCAGTGTCACTAGACCGCTTGCCGGGGCTTGAACCGGGGTGCCTCTTGGCGCGGCAATATCAATCCCATAATGCGGTTGACGCGGGTTGCCGTTCAAAATGCGCTGGCTTCCAAAAACGCCTGAAATCCGGCCCGTGACCGGCCAGTCAATGCCTTGCCAAAAATCGCCTGCCGCAGCGGTTTGTTGGCGCGCCACCGCAACCGCCGCTTGATCTGATTTGATGCGGGCAAGAACAGTGTCAGGCGGCGTCACCATATTTTGCTGTAAACCATCAATGCGCTGGATATCATAGTCCCGCTGTTTTGGCGTTACGACTGTAAGCTGGCTTGTCCCATCAGACTGGATGATTTTGATGGTGACAGGCTGGTCTGAATCGCGGTGAAACCCGATAATAAACAGCCCGTCTTGGGTGGCTGGTATCACCGCATCATCCAATGTGACAACATTACCCGCCGCGGTTCGCGCCATGATCAACCCGCCTTCAATAGCGTCGCCGCGTAATACTGTTGCCCCGTTGATTTCGGCCGCATGCCCACTAAATGCAAACAGCAAGATGCAGGCCTTGGCGATCAGGCAGGATATAATTCGGCATTTGATTGTGACAGCTGACATGCCAGCAAACTAACATGATGTTGTGTAAATGACACTTGAAAACACTATCTATGGAGTGTTATGCCCAAATAGAGGTGGCGTTCGCCGCTATGGTTTTATCTCTGCTATCATGTGAGTGTCTTAAAAATGTCTGATCCTGCTGTGAATGCGAAACCGTCGACCCACGAACATATTGTGATCATCGGGGCTGGGGCGGCTGGATTGACAGCGGGCATCTATACCGCGCGGGCTAATTTATCGCCGCTTATTATCGCCGGGCTTCAACCGGGGGGGCAGATGACCATCACCACCGATGTTGAAAATTACCCGGGATTTGCCGAGGTGATTCAGGGGCCATGGTTGATGACAGAAATGCAGACGCAGGCAGAAAATGTCGGGGTGCGGGTGATGTATGATATTGTCACCGGGCTTGATTCAACATCAAGACCCTTTCGCCTGACGCTTGATTCGGGTCAGGACATCACCGCAGATGCGGTGATTCTGGCAACCGGTGCACAGGCACGCTGGCTTGGTCTTGACTCAGAGATGCAGTTTAATGGGCGCGGCGTTTCGGCTTGTGCGACATGTGATGGATTTTTCTATAAAGGCCGTGATGTGGCGGTGATTGGCGGCGGCAACACGGCTGTTGAAGAGGCGCTGTATCTTGCCAATATCTGCAACAGCGTCACACTTGTGCATCGGCGGGACAGTCTAAGAGCCGAACAGATCATGCAGGACCGATTGTTCAAAAAAGATAATATTTCGGTGGAATGGAACCGCCAAGTTGCCGAAGTGCTTGGTGATGATACTGGTGTCACCGGATTGCGTCTGGCGGCAACCGATGGCGCAGATGACAAATCCATATCAGTCCATGGTATGTTTGTGGCCATTGGGCATGATCCGGCAACCGCGGCATTTGCCGGTGCTGTGGCGCTTGATGAAGAAGGGTATATCAAGGCCGCGCCCGGGACCACGCGCACATCTGTCAGCGGTATTTTTGCCGCGGGTGATTGTGTGGATAAGATTTATCGCCAAGCTGTCACCGCGGCGGGTATGGGCTGTATGGCGGCACTGGATGCAGAACGCTGGCTTGGTGAACAAAATAGCTAAGCAACCGTGGCAAACTAACGCCAACCAAAATAGCCCTGGCCAAAATAACTCTGGCCAAAATAATCCCAACCAAAATAACTCTGGCCAAAATAGCCCCGGCCAAAATAACTCTGGCCAAAATAGATTATGGTGTTTTTAAGCGGCCGCCGCCATCGGCCTTGGTTCGCGAATGGCCCAATTGACAGCAAAGGCAAATAGGCCAGCCGCCGCATTTAGCCACCACATGGCTTCGTAATTGCCAAACCAGTCATACCAAATGCCGCCAAGCCATGCGCCGACAAATGATCCAATCTGGTGCGATAGAAATACCAGACCATATAACATGCTAAGGTAACGCGGCCCAAAAAATACCACGATCAGACCACTGGTTAGCGGAATCGTGCCAAGCCATAACAGCCCCATACAAGCACCAAATAAAAGCGCCGTTACCGGTGTTGGAGGGATCAATATAAAGGCAGCTATGGTGATGCCGCGCAGTAAATAGACTGTTGCCAATGACTTCTTTTTCGATACAACGCCGCCAAGCCAACCACAAATAAAGGCGCCGATGATATTAAACAGCCCAATCAGCGCGAGCGCCCAACTGGAAATATTTGGTGATAGCCCTGCATCCTGAAGATAGGTCGGGAGATGCGTGGTGATAAAAACAAGCTGTAGCCCGCACACAAAAAATCCGACGGTTAGCAGAATATAGTCGCGGCTACGCACCGCCTGTTGCAAGGCCGCACCTATGGTCAAATCTGGCCCCTCAATCGGACGGGCACTGCCAGCAGGGGTGCGCAACCCCATAGCCACGGCGACCATTGACGCCATAATGACTGACAGCATCAGCAAGGCAAATTGCCAGCCCCCAGTGACCATCAAAATTTGCGTCACCGGTACCAGCGCGAATTGGCCAAATGATCCAAAGCTGGTGACAAGCCCCATTGCAAGTGATCTTTTTTCAGGGGGCGCCGCCCGTGCCACCGCGCCAATGGCAATTGAAATTCCGGCGCTGCCAAGGCCAAGGCCAATCAAGATCTGCCCCATAAATATGCCAGCTTCGGTGACATAGGATGCCATCAAAAACAACCCGCCACCATACAGCAGCGCACCAATTGCGGCGACCCGCCATGGCCCATACCGATCCGCCGCCGCGCCAAATAATGGCGATGATAAGCCCCACACTAAATTTTGCACGGCGATGGCAAGGGAAAAGAGCTGAAAGCCGGTTCCAAGTTCGACCGAGATGGGCTGGAGAAACAGGCCAAAAACCTGTCTGATGCCCAATGTTGCCGATACCAATGTTGCACCGGCAAGCATGATCACAAGCCAGCGCTGGCGCAACGATGATGGAATCATGTTTTGGCTAATCCTTAACGGGTCAAACAATGACAGTGTGTCTACACGTCATATCCAGAGGACGCCCCTGAATATCGTCAGCCTAATCCCCGATCAGCAACAAAACAAGCTATTCGTTTAATAGACGTACAGCTTGGACTTGTGGCCCTTTGCCAGCATCATCAACTTTGATCAACAGTTTTTGACCCTGAATCAGCGAGTGGAACCCACAATCATTGAGAACGCGTGAATGCACAAATACATCTTCGGCAATGTCCTCGGCGGTGACAAATCCATAGCCGCGGATGTCATTGAAAAACTTTACCACAGCGCGCATTTCACCATCTGCTGGTTCCGATGCGGCCGGCGGTGCCGGGTTGACCGGCCGATCCACGCGCAACAGGTCTTGGATCACCTCACCATGTTCATTCACCGTCAATGACACAGTCACCTTGTCGCCGGTTAACAATCGCACCAAACCAAACCGGTCAAGCGTTGAACGGTGCAGAAATACCTCGATGTCATCAATTTTGACAAAACCATGTCCTTTGCGCTCATTATACCAAACAAGTTCACCGTCTTTGACATTAATATCGGTCACCATAAATTTCCTTTAACAATCGTTAACACCTTGTTTTGGCGTTGAATTAAAGACTGTTGAGGATGGTTATGGTTAATAATTGATGCCAAGATCAAAACCGCGCCATTCGCCGTTGATCTGACTGCTTTTTGATCAAGATTGCGTGATGCACGCGGCTTTTATGCGGCATGATGCAGGCCGTGAAGCCGCATTTCTAGCGCGGCGATGGCTAGACCGGTCTGTTTAGAATGCAGCGTTTAAAATCGCGGTATTTTCAGCAATGGTAGAATCAATCGCGGCATGCCAGTCGGCAAGGCGGGTTGCGTTGGCGGCTGTTTTTGGAAAAATCAATCCGCGGGTGCTGTTCACAACGCCGCCTTCCCAGCCAGATACACCGCGCAATAAGCCGGTTGTGGCCATTTCAGCACCGGCACCTTGCGCCCCAAATCCGGGCACTAAAAAGGGCGCATGCGGCAGGGCCGTTCGCAGCTTTTTTGCATCATCCGGCCAGGTGGCACCAGCCACGATGCCAAGCGAGGACACCCCGCTATCGCCAACCCGCTCCGCCGCCAACGGGGCCAGCATGCTGGCAAGATGCGTATATAGTGGGGCACCATCAACCATCTGGTCCTGTAAATCACCAGCCCCGTCATTGCTGGTGCGGTTCAGCACAAACAATCCGCTAGATGTCGCATCTGCGCGGGCAAGAAATGGGTCAAGCGTATCAATGCCAAGCCACGGATTTACCGTCAGGGCATCGCTTGGAAATGCGGCGTCATGGCCAATCCAAGCCTTTGCATAGGCGGTTGAGGTGCTGCCAATATCGCCGCGCTTGGCATCCATGATGACCAGCATGCCCGCATCAATAGCCGCCCGTCCAAGCGTTTGTAACAGCCGCATACCATCTGGCCCTTGCTGTTCAAAAAAGGCGGCTTGCGGTTTGATGGCGGCCACTTTGCCAATGGCACTGTCAAGACAGGCGGTAACAAAATTGCTGATGGCGTTGATGGCTTGCGGGCTGCCAGCTTCGGCGGTGGCATCGCCAAATAATGCAGGGATCATCTGGCAATGCGGGTCAATGCCCATACACAGCACACTGCCTGTCCGGCGATTGGCTTCGGTCAGGCGATCTCCGAAATTTGCAGTCATATCAGCCTCATTGACTCAGTCGAAACGGCGGCGGCTAGCGCAGGCCAAGGGCGTCTCGATAGGTGTCCAACAACGCATCTTGTTCGCTGAGCAAATCACGGTCCATGGCGCGCAATCTGACAACTTGCCGCATAATTTTGGGTTCAAAGCCGGTGGCTTTTGCCTCGGCATAGACATCTTTGATATCGGCCATCAGGGCGCGTTTTTCTTCTTCCAGACGTTCGATGCGTTCGATGAATTGGGTCAGTTGTTCGGCACCTGTGCCGCTTCCTGGAATAACACTCATGATGATGCCTTATGATTTATGCGGGTGTGATTCGTTATATTTGGCCTTTTGTTCGGCAGTGGCTTCGGTTTGGAATTTGTCTTTCCAGTCAGCATAGTCCATGCCGTAAATAATCGCGCGCGCCGCGGTTTCATCCATATCAAGGCCATACTCATTCGCCGCTTCCCGGTACCAGCGGGACATGCAGTTGCGACAAAACCCAGCCAAATTCATCATATCAATATTTTGGACATCTGTGCGGTTTTGAAGATGTGCCACTAGCCGGCGAAAGGCGGCGGCTTCAAGTTCGGTCGTGGTGGTCTTGTCCATGGCTATCGGATACTCCGTCACTTATGGCGTTTGTGGCATTGCGTGAATGGCCGCACTCTAACGCATTGGACGCTTGTTGTGCAACCGAAATGGATTGGTGATAAGGCTTTGGTGGTTGGCATAATAAAGCTATTATAAAAACTTTGTTATGGCTAAATTTGTTGGAAAATCTTAACCTAGGCCATTATTAGCCAGAAACGACAAAAGGACCGGCGGTTTATGACCAGCCCGAACATAAATAACAGCGCCGCCAAATTTGACCGGATCAGACGCGCGCATCAGTCAGAAGTGGCTGAAGATTATGTCGAGATGATTGCCGAACTGATCGAGGAGACTGGCGAGGCCCGCACCGTCGATCTGGCCGCTAGATTTGGTGTAACCAGCCCGACGGTGAATGCGATTATCCAGCGATTGCAACGTGAAGACCTTGTTGAAAGTCGGCCCTATCGGTCAATTTTTTTAACTGATGCGGGGCGCGATCTGGCCGAGGCAAGCCGCAAACGGCACAAAATTGTGTATGATTTTTTGGTGTCAATTGGCGTACCGCCGCAAATTGCCGAGGAAGATGCCGAGGGGGTTGAGCATCATGTCAGCCCGGAAACATTGGCGGTGTTTGAGACCATTACAAAATTGCGGCTTGGCTGAACAACTGCCGGGTTGGCGTTATTCGATGCCGCGATATATTGTAAATTGCCGCTGTTTGTTATGGCTAATGCTAACGCGGCTTGTCGCGGTTGGCATCAGCCAGCGCACCCCTGGCAAAGCGGGTGGTACATCACCGCCAGTCAGCGCGATTAGCCGCCTGCCAGCTTGCGGTGACCAGCTATGGTTGGCCTCAAAATGGTTGCTGGGGATGCCATCGTCATCATGCACGAGAATCTTCAGATCGCTTTGGTAAAAATGCCAGCTAAGAAGTGCCGCGGTGGCGCGGCGATCGGCGATGATTACAGCGGCATCATGCGCGGCGATATGCGGGGTGATATCTGCGGCAAGCTGTTGCCAGCCGCGAAGCCGCCGCAACGAGTCAGACTGTGGGGTGAATGGCCCCATACTGCCAGCAATTGTGACCAGCAGCACCATCAGGCTTAACCCAAAATTGATGCCAATCGCGACAATCCCATAGCGCCGATGTTGCATTTTGCCAAGCCAGCCAGCCAGCAAAATCGTCAATGCCGGAAAAGCCGTCATCGCCCAATTGGCATTGGCTTCGCTGAGATAGGATTGGATAATCATCAAGGCCAGCACCGGGGCGCTCATCCAGATCAGCCAACGTGTTTTATGATCATGCCAGTGCGTTATCGCGGCGATCATCATAAACAGAAACACAACCGGCCCAGCTACGGCAAATTGCCCACCAATGAACTGCAAAACACCAGCCATTGAGGCAGATTGCTGGCTGATATTGGCATTATCGCCAAGATGCCGCACGGTCGAAAATTCATTGGCAAAATTCCAGATGATGTTGGGGCTGGCGGCCAAAACAAAGGCAAGCAAGGCGATAGCAAAATCACGCCAATTAAATAGTTTTTGCCGTGTCATATGCCCATGTAGAAAAATCAGCATCAGTCCAATGAGGGCATAAATGGCGGCGAATTTGGCAAGCATGGCGGCGCCGAATGCCAGCCCGGCAAGCCCCATACCGACGGATGATGAGAGGCGCCCGCTGGCAATGCCGCAAACCGCCAGAAGGCCAGCCGACCATAAAGCTAGAAGCGGTGTATCAGTAGAGATTAGAAAGCTACCAAGGCTGGTGGCTGGCAAACTGATCCAGATTAGGGCGGCCAACCGGCCAGCTTGTTGTCCAAAAACCCACGACGCTCCCCACCATAATAACAGCGCGGTGATCAAATGTATCCAGCAGGCGGGCAACCGTACCGCCCATGTGTGATGCCCAAATATCCAATGGGCAAGACCAATGATCCATGCAATCAGCGGGGGTTTGGTAAAGTAACCAAAATCTGGTGTTTGGCTCCACAACCAATATTGGGCTTCATCAACACCAAGTTCCAGAGGCGTGGTGATCACCGCTGCGCTCCGCAGCAGGGTAATCATCAACAGGGCGCCGCCAATCAGCCAGTTATGCGTCTGGCCAGATGCCGAATGATGCGAAGAGGTAAACGCCGAAGCCATATGAGCGGTTCCTTGATTTGATGCAGGCGCGCTGTTAAATTCGAAAGCTGTATTCTAAACAAAAGGTTCGACATGTCATCACCCGTTCTATCCTTTCCGTCGGCTGACCGCCAGCAATGGCAGGATATTGTCGCCAAGGCGTTAAAAGGGGTGTCAGCAGACAGCTTGCACCGCATTGACGAGGATGGGCTTGATATTGCCGCGCTTTATCAGATTGAACCGGCGGCAGATATCAGTTCTGGTCAGGTACCCATACACCGGTTGACCGCCAATCCAGCACAGCGATTGGCCTATGGCTGGCGCGTTTGCCAGCCGGTGGATGGCGGCGGCAAGGCTGACGAGGTAAACGGTAAAATTCTTGATGAGCTTACCGGTGGGGCGACGGGTGTGTATCTGTCATTTGGGCCAGTGTCCGCGCCAGATCTGGAACAGATGTTACATAATGTTGTGTTGGGTGCCGCAGATATAATGATCGATGCTGGCCCGCATATCGGCCATGTGTTGGGCGCCTTTGAAACGCTATTACAGGGCCAAAACAAAACCCTATCTGATATTGGTCTTGATCTGGCGATAGACCCATTTGCCCCGCAATCAGATGCTTCATTGCTCGAAGATGGGTTGGGGGTGTTATGCCGCACTGATGCACGCCAAATCCCGCATGGCGTGTTTCGGCTGAATGGCTGGCAGTGGCATAATCAGGGCATGAGCCAGGTACAGGAACTTGCCTATCTCTTGGCCGCAACAACGCAGATTTTCCGGTCTGGTATGGCGGCGGGGCTGTCAGCGGCGCAGATCGCGCCTAAAACATCGATGTGTATTGCGTTGCCTGCTGATCTGTTTGACGGCATTGCAAAATGCCGGGCGATTAGGCGTGGCTGGGCTGGGCTGGTGACAGCGCTAGGGCTTGATGCTGACAGTTGCCGTCTTCAGCTTCAGGCATTGCCATCATTGCGGATGTTCAGCCTCGCAGATGCCGACATTAATATGTTGCGCACCACCACAGCTTTGCTTGGCGGGGCGATTGGTGGGGCCGATATAATGACGGCCTTTGCCCATGATGAATTGACCGGGGCCAGCCCAATGGGGCGGCGTTTGGCGCGGATGCAGCAGATTATGATGATTGAAGAATCCGGGCTAGGGCGCAGCCTTGATGCGGCTGGCGGCGCTGCCTTTATCGAGGCGCGCAGTGACGCATTGGCCGAGGCGGCATGGGCCGCTTTTCAGGACATCGAAGCAAGTGGCGGTGCCGCGGCGGCACAGTCTGACCAGCGATTTATCGCCATGGCAGAGGCCGCGGCCACAAAGCGCAACAAAGAATTTGCTGCTGGGGCGTTGCCGATGCTTGGCGTCACCCTGCAGCCCGATGGCCAGCCTGTCGGCGATCTGATACCGCGTTGGCAGGCTGTATCACGCCCTGCGGCGGTGATAGAGGCGATCCGCAGGCAGACCGCGTTGAATCCGCCCCGCATCTTGATTTTGCAACAGGGCGGTGCGGACATTTCAAAATTGCAAGCGGTCAGGCGGGTGTTGCAAATTGGCGGCATGTCGGCGGTTCATTTAACCTTGCCGCTAGACCAGCCTGATGCAGTGACCACAGCGCGCCCGGCTATTGTTGTGTTGCTTGATATGGAAATCGATGCGCTGGACCCGGCGATACAAGCACAGCTTGATCTCAGTTTGTTGGCTGGCGGCATTTTCATGGCGGATGATATTTTAAAAGGCGAGGCGCAAATTGCGTGGTTGATTACGCTGGCCGATATGACAAAGGAGCCGAACTAATGGGCGTCTTTCCTGACTTTACCAAAATTGCCCTGCCCGGTGCCGACCAGATCAACACGACATTAGGAGAAATGCCGCCAGCACTTGCCAATGCCGAACAATTGCCTCTGCCAGCAATAGGGTGCGCTGATGCCGCCACACAGGCCCAGCTTGCCGGCAGCCAACCCGGCATTGCGCCATTTTTGCGTGGGCCATACCCCAGCATGTATGCCACCCGCCCATGGACAATCAGACAATATGCAGGCTTTTCAACAGCCGAAGAATCAAATGTCTTTTACCGGAAGAATCTAGCGGCAGGTCAGATGGGATTGTCGGTAGCGTTCGATCTGCCAACGCACCGGGGGTATGATTCGGATAACCCATTGGTGGCCGATGATGTTGGTTTGGCTGGTGTGGCGATTGATTCGATTGCCGATATGGCGGTTCTGTTCGATTCGATCCCGCTTGATCGAATGACGGTATCAATGACGATGAATGGCGCGGTTCTGCCGGTGCTGGCGCTGTTTATTGTGGCCGCCGAAGAACAGGGCGTATCTGCTGAAAAACTGGCTGGTACCATTCAAAATGACGTGTTGAAAGAATTTATGGTGCGCAACACCTATATCTATCCGCCAACGCCCTCGATGCGGGTTGTGTCGGATATTTTCGCCTTTTGCGCCAAAGAGATGCCAAAATTCAATTTTATTTCGGTGTCAGGCTATCACATGCAAGAAGCTGGGGCTTCGGCTGATTTGGAACTTGCCTATACGTTGGCTGATGGGCTTGCCTATATCCGTGCGGGTGTCGATGCGGGTCTCAAGGTTGATGATTTTGCACCGCGCCTGTCATTCTTCTTTGGCATTGGCATGAATTTCTATATGGAAGTTGCCAAATTGCGGGCGGCACGCATTTTATGGGCTGAATTGATGCAAACCCATTTTGCCCCGCAAGATCCAAAATCTTTGATGCTGCGAACGCATTGCCAAACATCTGGCTGGTCATTGGCGGCGCAAGATGTGTTTAATAATGTCCCGCGCACATGTATCGAGGCGGCCGCGGCGGTGGCTGGCCATACACAATCATTGCATACAAATTCGCTTGACGAGGCATTAGGTCTGCCAACCGATTATGCCGCACGCATTGCCCGCAACACCCAAATCCATCTGCAAAATGAAGCCAATATGGCACATGTGATTGACCCGTTTGGCGGTAGCTATCTTATTGAACAATTGACCCAGCAACTGGCCGACAAGGCAAGGCGGCATATTGCCGAAATAGAATCGCTTGGCGGCATGGCCGCGGCGATTGAATCAGGCATCCCAAAATTGCGAATTGAAGAAGTGGCAACCGCCACGCAGGCGCGCATCGATTCGGCAGACCAGGTGATTGTTGGCGTTAATAAATATCAGCCTGACATCACCGATAGCCGCGCCGAACAAGTTGAGGTGCGCCGGATTGATAACGCTGATGTTCGTGAACGGCAAATTGCACGATTGAAAACATTGCGTGAAACGCGTGATCAAGCGGCTGTCGAAGCGGCATTGGCGGCATTGTCAGATGCGGCATCAGGCACAAAAAATTTAATGCCTTTTGCCATTGAAGCGACGCGCCAGCGGGCCACGGTTGGTGAAATGTCTGATGCGCTGGCGGCAAAATTTGGCCGTCATACGGCCAAAATTCAGGGGGTTCGGGGAATCTGGCGCCAACATATAGCGGCCAGTGCCGATCTGGATATGTTAAAAGAACGGGTTGCTGCCTTTCACAAAGCGGCGGGTCGTCCGCCTAGGTTTCTGGTCGCAAAATTAGGACAGGATGGGCATGACCGCGGGCAAAAAGTGATTGCCTCGGCCTTTGCCGATCTAGGATTCGAGGTGATCACCGGGCCGTTATTCCAAACTCCGGATGATGTATATGATCTGGCCATTGATGGCGAGGTGGATGCCATTGGCGTGTCAACATTGGCCGCTAGTCACCTCTCGCAGGTGCCTGCATTGCGGCGTAAACTTGATGCGGGTGCGGGACGTCATATTGAATTGGTTGTTGGTGGGGTGATCCCGCCCGGTGATATTCCGGCGCTTGAAGCGGCTGGTGCTGGGGCGGTGTTTCTGCCCGGCACTAAATCGACCGATGCGGCGATGCGTCTTCTTGATCTGTTGGCACGGCGGCGCAATATCTCTGGGTAAAAGCTGGTTGGCTAGCACATCATTTTTATACAAGAGGTAGATCAGGTCATGACCGCACAAACCGCATCAACGGCGCAGGCTGAGGCCGACGCAATTGTCGAGGAGTTTGGATTTTTTGATGATTGGGAAGACCGCTATCAGCTATTGATTGATCAGGGGCGAAAATTGGCACCGTTTCCGGGCCAGCTTCGTGATGATTCGCACCGGCTTCGCGGGTGTCAGTCGGTTGTCTATTTCGCGGCTGAACGCGATTCGTCTGATATTGTCACATTCATGGCCGAATCAGATGCCGCCATTGTTCAGGGGCTGGTGGCGCTTTTATTGCGGGTCTATTCAGGCCGCCCTGCCGCAGAAATTCGCGAAACTGAGCCAAGATTTCTGGCGGAAATTGGCCTTGATTCACATTTGTCAGCAACCCGTAAAAATGGCCTTGCCAGTATGCTTGGTGCGATTAAATCTGCAGCCAATTAAAGATCACGCCTTGGCACCGGTCATGCGGGTTCTAGAGGGCTGAATATTATCTGGCCTGTTTAATCGGGGCTACGTTCAGCCCGCGGTGTTCGGTCATAACATTCACGATAGCATTTAGAAAAATGCGAGGCCGATACAAAACCGCAAGCCAGCGCCACAGATAAAATCGACATAGATGTCTGGCGCAATAAATGACGCGCACGGGCAAGGCGCAAATTCAGATAATAGCGCGTCGGCGTGGTGTTCAGATATTTGCGAAATAATCGTTCAAGCTGGCGTGTTGACAGGCCCGTTTCATGTGCAATGGCGGTTTGCGGCAACGGTTCTTCCAAATTATCTTCCATGGTTTTCACCACTGCCAATAATTTTGGATGGCTCACACCAATGCGTGAACGCAGTTCCATACGCTGTCGATCGGTTGGTTCGCGGATTCGGTCATGGATAAATTGATCAGATATTTCAGCCGCCAATTGCGCCCCATGCGAATGTGAAATGAGATTAAGCATCATATCAAGCGAGGCTGTACCGCCAGAACAGGTCACGCGGTTACCATCAATTTCAAAAAGATCGGTGGTGATGTTGAGGTTCTGAAATTCTTCTGCCAGCCCATCAATATTTTCCCAATGGATGGTACAGCGGCGCCCATCAAGCAATCCAGCTGCCGCCATCACATAGGTGCCGGTGCAAATCGCGCCAATAATGGCACCATTGCGATCAAGCCGGCGCACCAAATTTAAAATCGCTTTGCTAGTGTTGTTTCGCACATCAACGCCGGCACAGACAAATACCATGCGGCAGTGTTTCAGCTGTTCTGGGTCAATGTTGGTTTGCACCTCTATGCCGTTGCTTGCCACACTGCTGATGCCGTTCGGGCTGGCAACCATCCATTCAAAAATCTGTTTGCCGCTTTGCCGGTTTGCGGCGCGCAATGGCTCTATGGCTGATGCAAATGCCAGCATAGAAAACTGATTAAGCAACAAAAACCCTATCTTTTGTGCGCTGGCATCAGCGTCATTGTTCAGCAAGGTTTTTATGGTGCTATTGTCCATACGCATCTCTTGGTCTAACGCCACGAGCAGGTTTCGTTTAATTACTTTCATTAAGCTGCAATTTGTCGGAAATGAAACAAAAAAATCGATCATCGCCATTTTTATGCGGGCGCCTTGACAGGGCCTAGCGGTAGTTCGGTGTTCGGCTGGGTGTTTTTTGTGTCAAAAATGAATGATATTTGCTATCACCCTGCCGCGATGACCCAGTTTCCCGTTTCGATTCCTGATCCGATTACCAGTGCCGCTAATGCCGAGGTAAAATCCTTGCGGGCGTTGCATGAGCGTAAATATCGCAAAAAATCAGGCTGGTTTCTGGCCGAGGGTGCCAGAATTTGCCGCGAGGCGGTTGCACTTGGCTGGGATATGCATCGGCTTGCCTTTTTGGCCGGGCGTGAAACGGACGCGGTAATGCGCCCCCTATTAGACGGGCTTGCCGCTTCTGGTGGCCGGGCGTTGCCAATGACCGAGAATCTATTACAGCGCATCAGCCGCAAAGATAACCCACAGATATTGATCGGGGCGTTTGGCCAGCGTTGGCATGATTTACAGGCGATTGCCAACACGTCTGACAGAATTTGGGTGGCGCTTGACCGGGTGCGTGATCCGGGCAATCTAGGAACGGTGATGCGTACGGCGGATGCGGTAGGGGCCGCTGGTATCATTTTGGTTGGAGATTGCACCGATCCTTATTCGGTTGAGGCGGTGCGGGCGTCAATGGGCGCGGTGTTTAATGTCAAGATTATCGCCTGTAGCGAAGCTGAATTTATTGCGTTTGGAGCGGCGTGGCCGGGCCGGGTGATTGGCACGGCGCTGCCAGCCGCCGTGGATTACCGACGGGCTGATTATGATGGGTCTTTAATTATGTTGATGGGTAACGAACAAGCCGGGTTGACCGCGCCTTTGATGGATATGTGCGACCAGCTGATCAAGATTCCTATGCAGGGGCGGTCTGATTCGCTTAATCTGGCGGTGGCGACAGCTGTTGCTTTATACACGGCCCTTGATCAACGGGGCTAATATGCCGCCCACCGCGCAAAATTTGCCTGCGAGACATAGCGCCTTGTGTCTAGACCCGAAAGGGCTGATTCCTCAATCGCCAATTCGCCAGCTTCAATCGAACCAGGCCGGTCTTTGAATACGTCCGCAACTGCGTAATACGCCGCTAATGACGAGGCCCGAATCGCATAAATGGTCAGCAATAAAAATAACGCATCATCGCTCAATAAATCAGTCGCCTGCCGCAATAAAGGGCGTAAATCATCTTCAATGCGCCAGGTTTCGCCCTTTGGACCGCGGCCATATTTTGGCGGGTCCATAATGATTCCGTCATAGGTGCGCTGGCGTCTGATCTCGCGCGCTACAAACCCGCTGGCATCATCCGTGATAAAGCGAATGGGCGCGTCTTGAAGGCCGCATACATCCCGATTTTCAAATGCCTGTACGATGGCTTTTTTGCTGGCGTCAACATGCGTGACTTCGGCACCAGCGGCCGCCGCGTGCAGGCTGGCCAAACCAGAATAGGCAAATAAATTCAAAATGCGCGGGCGGCGATTATGTTTTTGCTGAAATTGATGAATTTTTTCTGCACACCAGTTCCAATGCGCCGCCTGTTCTGGGAAAAAACAAAGGTGACGAAACGGTGTTGGCCGCGCCAGAAAGCGCAGTTCCTGATACCTCATCTGCCAGCTCTCAGGAAGGTCTTTTGCCAGGTGCCAGCCACCTGATTCATTATTTTCGGAATCGTTTTTGTCAGGCCGGAACACGCCATCCGCCGCCCACGCATCAGTACCAAGTCGCGGTTGCCACATGGCCTGTGGTTCGGGGCGAATAAACCGAAAATCACCAAAGCGTTCTAGTTTTTTCAAATCGCCACTGTCTAGCAATTCATAATCATGCCAGTCAGCGCTGGTGAGTAAAGTTAAATGCGGTGCCGTCATGTCGGCGATACTGCCATAGATGATCTAGAATGCAATCACCAATCTGCCAGATGGCAAGACCAGTTGATTTTGTTGGTTAGGTGCGCCCTGCGCCTTGCCCTAAGTAAGTAAAAAATTTGCGTTTCCAGCGTCTTATATTCCAGAAATATGCAACAAAATTTGCTATATCTTCACATCTGTAAAAAATAATGATCTTTTTTGGCCATCTTGGCTAGCGATAGATTAATCACTATACAGACATAAAATTCAGTACCCTTTTTAAAGTCAGGTGTTGTGGATGGACCAGATTGACAGACAAATATTAATGCAGTTGCAGAATAATGCCGCGCAACCAGTTGCTGATATTGCCCGCAAAGTGGGATTGTCGGTAACCCCCTGCTGGCGGCGAATCCAGCGGATGGAAGAAACTGGAATCATCCGCAAACGTGTTGCCCTGCTTGATTCAAAGGCGATTGGCGTTGGCATGTCGGTGTTTGTCGCGGTACGCACCGATCAGCATAATGCAGACTGGCTGGAAAATTTTGCAGGCATGGTGGCTGATATGCCTGAAGTGGTCGAATTTTACCGAATGAGTGGCGAGGTGGATTATTTGTTGCGGGTTGTGGTGCCGGATATGGCCGCCTATGACAGATTTTACCGCAAGCTGATTACCAATGTTCAGCTTACCGATGTCAGCTCGTCATTTGCCATGGAAGAAATTAAATATACCACGGCCTTGCCATTGCCTGAGGCCGATGATGCCTGAGGTCGCACCAGTGGCATCGGTACAAAACCCGAGTATCGAAAAACCAAATATACTTGTGTTTCGGGATAAATTGTTATTGCCAAGCGAGGGGTTTATCAAAACCCATTACACCGCTTTTGACTCGGCAAATCTGGTCTATCTGGCTAGCCAATTTGGCTGGCGCGCCGCTGAATTAGATGGGCAAAGGATGGCAACAGCATCTGGTGCGCTGCAACGGTTTTTATTCAAACAAACTGGCCACACGCCGCGGCTGGCTGATTTGCGCCGATTGGCACCACAATCTGTGCATGCACATTTTGGTCGGGGTGGGGCGTTGGCATTGCCGCTGGCCCAGGCACTAGGCGTGCCACTTTATGTGACATTTCATGGGGGCGATGCCACCAAAGAAACACACCGCCGCCGCCGATTAATACCGACAATTTACCAGCGGCGCCTGTCTCAATTGCAAGCCTATGCCAGCGGATTTTTGTGCGTGTCACAATTTGTTGCTGACCGTCTGGCCGCACAAGGCTTTCCAAAATCCAAACTCATCACGCATTATATTGGTATTGATCTGGCCCAAATGACGCCGCCACATCAACGCAACGGACGGCTTTTATTTATTGGCCGCCTTGTCGATAAAAAAGGGGTGGATATTTTGCTGGCGGCAATGCGGCGCTTGCAAACTGCGCAAACTGCGCAAAATGTGAAAATGCCGAATATGAAAATGCCGGGTCTTGACATAGCTGGTGCGGGGCCGCTGGAAAATGAATTGCGCGCACAAGCGGCTGATTTGCCATCTGTCAGGTTTTTAGGGTGGCAAACACCGCAACAGCTGGCAACGATTATGCGCACGGCGCAAGCGGTTGTCGTGCCAAGCCGGATAGCGGCAGATGGCGATTGTGAGGGGTTGCCTACGGTTGTTCTGGAATCCATCCGGGCAGGTCTGCCCGTTGTTGCAACCAACCATGCTGGCATTCCAGAAATTATTCGTGATCAAGAGACCGGGTTTTTGGTGCCGGAAAATGATCCTGATGCACTGGCCGCGGCGTTGTCAGCGGTGATGCAACCGGGCGATCATATCCAGCAAATGGTGGTCAATGCACAAGCCCGCCTGCAACAAAATTTCAATGCCGCCATTCAATCTGAAAAGCTGCAACGCCGCCTTCTTGGCCGCTAGCAGGTTACGACATTGCCGCATTTGGTCGTGGCCAGGCGATATGGCTACAGGGTGATATGCACCGATTTCACCTCGCTATACGCATCCAGCGTATAGAGTGAATTTTCCCGCCCAAAGCCAGATTGTTTGGCCCCGCCAAACGGCAATCCGGGCGGCAATATATTAAAACTATTGACCCAGACATTGCCTGATACAAGCGCATCGGCCACCCGGTGCGCCCGCGACAGATCCGCTGTCATCACCCCGGCGCCCAAACCAAATTCGGTGCTATTGGCGCGGTCAATGGCGTCTTGTTCATCATCAAAAACCAGCACTGACATCACCGGGCCGAAAATTTCTTCGCGTGTTATCCGCATCGAATCATGACAATTTGTCATAATGGTAGGCGTCATAAAATTTCCGTTTTCAAACCCCTGCGGATGGATTTGTGTGCCGCCGGTGGCAATTTGTGCGCCTTCGTCAACGCCAATTTGCACATAGTCCAAAACCTTGGATAGATGCGCGGCTGAAATCAATGCGCCCATATGCACATCAGCTGCCATGGGGTCGCCAACAACCATTTGTTCGGCTTTTTCCACCATGGCGGCGATAAATTTGTCGGCAATCGAGCGCTGGACAAAGACCCTTGTCGCATTTGAACAGACCTCGCCAGCTGTGTAAAAATTGGCATTTAAAGCGGTTTCCACCGCCACATCAAAATCGCAATCATCAAATACCAACAAGGCTGATTTTCCACCAAGCTCAAGGGTGATTTTTTTCAACGTGTTGGCGGATTGCGACATGATCAGCTTGCCCGTATCAACACCGCCGGTCAGAGAAATTTTAGCAATGCCCGGATGTTCACAAATCGCCCGGCCAATCTCATATGTGCCATGGATAATCTGAAACAAACCTGATGGTAGCCCGGCATCGGCCAGAATCTCGGCAACCTTGTGGGCCACCAAAGGTGTCATTTCAGACGGTTTCAAAATAAATGCATTGCCAGCGGCCAGTGCTGGTGCGGACTTCCAGCAGGCGATCTGCATCGGATAGTTCCACGCCCCAATGCCAGCACACACGCCAAGCGGCACCCGGCTGGTATAGCTAATCGCCCCGTCCCATTTATTATAGTCGCCTGTTTGCGTGGTGATGGCCGCGGCAAAAAAATCAAAGGCATCGGTACCAGATGGCACATCGGCGCTTTCAGCTTCGGTATATAATTTGCCAACGTCCATGACTTCAAGACGGGCCAGTTCTGCATTTGCCTCGCGCATCAATGCGGCGGCACGGTGCAGAATACGGGCCCGTGCCAATGGTTCATATGCCGCCCAACTGCGCTGGGCAATGGCGGCAACAGCCACCGCCTCATCCAGCATTTCTTTTGTGGCTGGTTCAATTTTTGCAACAACCTCGCCGGTTGCTGGGTAAATTTTTTCAATGGCCGGTAGCGGGCTGGTAACCGGTTTTCCGCCGATCAGAGACTGGCAAATTTGCATCGGACTAAACCTCGTCATGGTTGATGGTGGTATCGTTGGTGAAAGCGTGGCATATGCCTCTTCAGCACCTTATACAACCTAGCCTAAAAACAGAATGATGAAAAAATCATTTGCACAATTACCGGGGTGTCATGCACAGTTTTCCTAAAGATGTATAAGGCAATTTTTTTGAACAGGCGCGTTTCTAGAGAATTTTGCTAGCCTTGTGGATAGCGGCGAACTGGTGTGGCTGAAATAACATAAACTGGGGGGTGTGATGTCTGAAATCATAGTTGATCTTGATGAAGCGCGGCGTGATTTGGCGGCGGTATTTCGTTGGACCGCGCGCGAATCGATGCATGAGGGCATTGCCAATCACTTTTCCTATGCGGTATCGGATGACGGCCAGCAATTTTTAATGAATCCTTATGGGGTGCATTTTTCGCGGATGAAGGCCAGTGATTTATTGTTGCTCGACGCGCGCAAAACACCGGATGATTACGGTGAAAATATCGACCCGACAGCGTGGTGGATCCATGGCGCCATGCACCGCAATAACCCGCAGGCACGTTGCATTGTCCATCTTCATTCAAAATATGCCACGGCGTTGAGCGCGCTCAAAGACCCGTCTTTGCCAGCTGTCGATCAGACCACTTGCCGGTTTCATAACCGCGTTGCCATCGATACTGGATTTGATGGTATGGGGTTGGATGATGAAGCCGAACGGCTGTCGAAATGTCTTGGTAATAAACATATGATGATGATGGGTAATCATGGGTTTTTAAGTGTGGGCGAGACGCCAGCTTTGGCGTTTGATCTTGCCTATCATTATGAACGTGGTTGCCGCACCTACATCACGGCTCTATCGACCGGGGCACCATTATCATTTTTGCCTGACAATGTTGCCGAAAAGACCGCCTGTCAATGGGAGCAATATGACAAGGCCGTTGGCAAACATCTGGCGGCAATTCGCACGATTCTTGATGAAGATGAGCCTGAATATCGCCATTAATTCAGACGCCATATATGCCATTATTTACGGCCCAATATTTAAGGCCCATTATTTATGGCAAAATAGATGTCGGGCCCGATAAAAGAAGCACCGCCCCAAGCTGTCTTCGGTAAAGCTGAACACCGTCTTTGTTATAGAGGTTGTGACGATTACAATCACCAATAGAAAAATCAACCGCTGAATATAAAAATTTTGTCCGTATTTTCCAAAAAATGTCGATTTTGAGGCATTAAGACTGGATATCGACCCCTAACGTTGGCATGATAATAATGATTATGAATCAGATCCAACTGATTTTCGAATTGGTTAAAATTCAAAATTAACTTTAGGGAGAGGTATCCTATGAAGAAATTACTGATCTCGGCAGCGATTGTTGCCGGAGCAGCCTTTGGCATCAGCGGACAGGCGCAAGCCGCGTGCGGTGAATTCAAAATGTCAGACATGAGCTGGCCGTCAGCCACCTTGATGGCGAATGTGGACAAAATCATCCTGGAAGAAGGCTATGGCTGTACCATTGAATTGATTCCAGGCGCGACAACAGCCACTTTTGCCACTATGAATGAAAAAGGTGAGCCTCATGTAGCGGCTGAATTATGGACAAACGCAGTCTCTGTTGAGCTTCAAAAGGCAATGGATGAAGGGCGTCTTCATTCAGCTATCAAGGGACCAATTACGGAACTTGGCGAAGGCTGGTGGGTAACACCAGAAACCCTGCAGCGTAACCCAGAGTTTAAGACAGTTATGGATATTTTGAAACGTCCAGACCTGTTTCCATACAAAGAAGACCCATCAAAAGGCGCCTTCATTGGCTGTCCAGCTGGCTGGGGTTGCCAATTGGCCAACCAGCAGCTCTTTAAGGCCTTTGAAATGGAGAAAAAAGGTTGGGTTCTCGTTGATCCAGGTTCTCAAGCAGGGTTAGATGCGTCGATGGCGCAAGCTGCTCAGCGTGGAGATAACTGGCTTGGTTATTACTGGGCGCCAACAGCGCCAATTGGCAAGTATGAGATGCAGCTTATGGATTTTGGGGTGCCTTATGCAGGTGCTGAAAACTGGGATAATTGTATTGCGGTAGGTCCAGAAAAATGTGGGGATCCAAAGCCGTCTGCATGGACAGAATCTGTTGTTCAAACAGTCGTCACATCTGAAATCAACGCCATGCCAGATTTGATGGCATATTTTGGAAAGCGTATTTATCCGGGTCCAATCATGAATGGCATGCTGGTGTACATGGAAGACAACCAAGCAACTGGTCCTGACGCGGCTCTGGAATTCCTAGAAAAGCATGAAGACATTTGGACCAAGTGGGTGTCTGCAGATGTCGCCGCGAAAGTAAAAAAATCACTGTAAAATAAAAAAACAAACGGCATGACCCTGAATTGGGTCATGCTATGCATTTATTGGGGGGTGATTATGCTTGAGTTTTTTACCGAATTCCCGGATATGTCACGCCGCGATTTGCGAGATTTTAAGCTGGCTGTCGATGCGGCATTTCGTGATTTTTCGCGTGCCAACGGGGAAGCTATTGAAGGTTTTTTCGATCCCCTGCTGTGGTTTTTGATTTGGCTTGAAAAGCTGTTGGTGGCCACGCCTTGGCCAATTATTTTAATCGTCGTTGCCGGGTTGGCCTATCTTGGGTCGCGAAGCTGGAAACTGGCTGTTGGGTCAATGTTGAGCTTTGCGTTGATTGGCTATTTCGGGATGTGGGAAGACACCATGTCGACCATCGCGTTGATTTCGGTTGCGACGTTGCTATGTGTTGCGATCGGTATGCCGCTTGGTATTTGGATGGCAAAATCCGACCGCGTGCAATCTGTGATCACGCCTATTTTGGATGTGATGCAGACCATTCCAATTTTTGTCTATCTTCTTCCGGTTTTGATGTTGCTGGGTATCGGCAAAGTACCCGGGCTGATTGCTGTTTGTGTTTACGCGATGCCGCCAATGGTGCGCCTCACCAACCTTGGCATCCGTCTTGTTGATAAAGATGTGCTAGAAGCCGCCAATGCTTTTGGGGCAAATGATAAACAAAAGCTTTTTGGGGTGCAGATCCCCCTCGCTCTGCCGAATATTTTTGCCGGCATTAACCAGACAATCATGATGGCACTGGCCATGGTGGTGATTGCCTCTATGATTGGGGTGCGCGGGCTTGGTATTCCTGTGTTGCAAGCCATTCAAAACCAATATTTGGCGCTTGGTTTCATGAATGGTTTGGCGATTGTTGGGCTGGCCATCATTTTTGACCGGGTGTCCCAGAAATACGGCAAGCGGTTGCAGGAGCACCGCGGAGGGCATGATCATGGCTGACGCCAAAATTAAAATTAAAAATCTGTATAAAATTTTTGGCAACAAGCCGGATCAAATCATGCCTCTGGTTCGCCAAGGCGTGTCAAAGCAAGAACTGCTAGATGAGCATAAGCATGTTTTAGGCTTGTCTGATATCAACATCGACATCCCGGCAAAGCGCATTCATGTAATCATGGGCCTGTCTGGATCGGGCAAATCAACCTTGATCCGGCATATCAATCGTTTGATAGAGCCAACAGATGGCCATGTGATTATTGATGGCGATGATGTGATGCAGATGTCGTCAGATGAATTGATGCATTTCCGTCGGTTCAAAGCGTCAATGGTGTTCCAGAAATTTGCTTTGTTGCCGCATCGTACGGTGGCACAGAATGCGGCCTATGGATTGACCATTCAGGGCGTTGATGAAGGCGAAGCTGTCGAACGAAGCCAGCGCTGGCTGGAACGTGTGGGGTTAGGCGGCTTTGAAAAACATTTTCCGGCGCAACTGTCTGGCGGCATGCAGCAACGTGTTGGGTTGGCACGGGCCTTGGCAACGGATGCCGAAATTCTTTTGATGGACGAGGCGTTTTCCGCACTGGATCCGCTTATTCGCAATGATATGCAGGGCATTTTGCTCGATTTGCAAAAGGAGCTGCATAAAACCATCGTCTTTATCACCCATGACCTTGATGAAGCATTGCGGATTGGCGATCAAATTTCGATCCTGCGTGATGGTGCGGTGATTCAAGATGGTGACCCGCAAGATATCATTATGCGGCCAGCAGATGATTATATTTCTGATTTTATCAAGGATATTAATCGTGGCCGGGTGATCAAAGTATCGACCCTGATGACAAAAGCGGCCCGTGCATCCGGGCCAAAATTTGAAACCACGGCATTGCTTGAAGATGTGTTAACCACCTTGAACCAGTCAAAAACGGACAGCGGGGCGGTGGTTGATGGCAAAGGCAAGGTTGTCGGCAAGATCACTATGAAGGATGCTATTCAGGCGATGGCGCGTCCAAAACGGTTGGAAACCGGGACACGCTACAAGTGACCAGCGTTACGCTTGAACTAGATGCTATTTACAAGCTTGCCCATGACGTGATGCTGGCCAATGGGTGCGACGGAGACAATGCGGCGGCCCTAGCTGATATCATTTGCCGTGCTGAACGTGATGGGTCGCATTCACATGGGCTGTTCCGTGTGCCGGGATATGTCAAGGCCCTGCGTAGCGGCAAGGTAGATGGCAAAGCCAAACCAACAGTGAAACATCTCACCCCAGCTGTTATTCAGGTTGATGGAAACGGTTGTTTTGCGCCGTTGGCACAGGCTGTGGGTTTGCCTTTATTGGCGGATGCCACCAGCAAGATTGGTATCGCCGCATTGTCGCTTGTCGGCATCCATCATTTTGCCGCGCTCTGGCCGGAAACTGAATATATGGCGGATCGTGGCTTTGTTGGGCTTGCCTGTACCGCCTATATGCCGATGGTGGCACCAGCGGGAAGCAAACAGGCCTTGTTTGGTACCAACCCGATCTCATTTGCCTGGCCGCGGCCGGGCCATAGCCCGGTTGTCTATGATATGGCAACAGCGGCAATGGCCATGGGCGATGTGCAAATTGCCGCGCGTGATGGGCGCGAGGTACCCCTCGGCACCGGGCTTGATGCAGATGGTAATCCCAGCACTGACCCGGCCGCCATTGCCAAGGGCGTGCTACTGCCATTTGGCGGCTATAAAGGGTCGGCAATTGCGCTCATGGTTGAATTGCTGGCGGCTGGTTTGACCGGCGAGCAGTTTAGCTATGAAGCACGCGAAACCGATAATAAAGATGGCGGTCCGCCGCGTGGCGGCGAAATGATTATCGGCATGTCCCCCGATATCATCGCCGGGGCAAATTGGCAGGATCATGTTGAGTCATTTATGCAGAAAATGACAAGCCTTGATGGGGTGCGCATGCCGGGGGCGCGCCGCCATAAAAACCGACTAGATACCGGCCCGCGCCAGATCAATGCGGCGCTTGTTGATACCATCAAAGCGCTGTTGTAACCGCCTGCCAAAGCGTTTGTTTTAGGTGCAGCTGGCTGGCTGGCTGGTCATCTTGATCAATAACGGTAATTAACGCATCGGCGCAAATGGCGCTGTCGGTGCTGACCATCACTGGGTTGATTTCGATTTCAATTATATCTGGTCTCGCCTGCATCAAGCGTACCAGCGTTTGTATCTGATCCAAGATCGCCTGACGTGATGCGGCTGGCCCCCCGCGAAATCCGTCAAAAAGTCGGGCCATACGCAAGCCATCCAAGGCCGCTTGCACGGACATATCATCGGCGGGGACAAGCAGGGTTGTTGCATCCTGCAAAATTTCCGTCATAACGCCGCCGCTGGCCATCGTTAATACCAGTCCAAATTGCGGGTCACGCCGCAGGCTGACCATCAATTCGACGATGGCATTGCTAATCATCGACTCAATTAAAATACCATCAAGCCGTGCATTTGGCGCATGAGTTTCTAAGCTGGTGATTATACTTGCTATAGCGGCGCTAAGTTCATCGCTTGATGTGATGTTCAACTGAACCCCGCCAATTTCAGTTTTATGACCAATGTCAGCACTGCAAATTTTTGCCGCCACCGGATAGACCAGATCAATATGATCAAATGTTTTGGACACCGCCGCTGTCATTGGCAGTTGGTGGAAAGGCGGCACGTGCAAACCAGCGTCTGCCAAGATGGCTTTTGCGGTTGCCTCATCAAGCTGCCTAAAGCGGCTACCCATCAGAGGGGCGGTGCAAAATGGGTGCGGCGGATTGGCCAAAAGGGCGGTGCGTCTTTTGCCATAATTTGCTGCGGCGCTCATTGCCTGCATACATGTTTCAATACCCTGCATGGGCGCGACACCTGCCTGCAGAATATGAGACCGCGTTTCTGCATCTAAATTTTCTGGCAAGATGCTGCAGATGGCCGCCGGTATGCTGGCTGTTTGGCAGGCCTTTATGAAGCTGTCGCTGTCAGCGCGATAATAGGGTTTGCTTTCGTCAAGTCCGGCCGCTGGGTAATCCTGTATTAAAACCGCACTATCATACCCGTCTTCAAGCAGGCATTTAAAGACCGGCAATGTCCGTTCATAATCGCCCCAAATTGGCGTTGTATAATCAAGCGGGTTGGTGACCGTGGCGGTGTGCGGTAAAAGCTGGGTGAGTGCGGCGGCGGTGTGGCTGGATGGCTGAACAAAATCAAGATCAAGCGGCGCGGCGTAATCTGCCAGCATTGTGGCCCCACCGCCAGAACAGGTAAATCCCGCAATTTTTTGGCCAGTTGGCACCCCGGCAATGGTCAGGAATTTTAATAATTCAACAAATTCAGACGGTGTCGCAACACGGCAAATACCAAGTCGCTTGAAAAAGGCAGAATAAGTGGTGTCGGTTCCAGATAGTGACCCGGTATGGCTGGCGGTGAGACGGGCGCCAATTTCTGACACGCCGGTTTTTAGCGCGACAATAGGAATATTTTTTTCGATGGCACGCATCGCCGCGCTGGCAAATTTTTGCGTGTCTCGGATCGCTTCAATATGCAAGCCAATTGCCCGAACATGCGGCGCTTCAAGAAAAATATCAATGAAATCCTCTAGCCGTAATGACGCCTGATTGCCAACCGAAACCATATAGCTTAACGGCAAATGACGCTGGCTCATGGTGAGGTCAGACGACAGCATGCCACTTTGCGTGATGATCGCCGCACCAAACCCCGGATGCGTGCCGCCATGCGCAAATGGCCAAAGCGCTAATTGGTCATGATAATTGATCAGCCCGTAACAATTTGGCCCCAGCAACGCCATATCGCCAGCTGCCTCAATCAATTCAGCCTCGGCCTGTTGCCCCGTAGACCCAAGTTCAGAAAACCCCGCTGTATAACAAACAACCCCCCCAGCACCGCGGCGTGCCAGGCTGGCTGTAATGTCAATTGCCGCTTGTTTTGGCACCGCCAGAAAAGTCGCGTCCGGGGCCTCTGGCAGTGCATCAATATCGGGAAAACAGGGGATGCCAGCAATATCATTGCGCTTTGGGTTCACCGGCCATAATGCGCCGGTATAGCCAATGCGCCGACATTCATTTATCACCGTTGCCACATCGCCGCCGCCAACAAGGGCAACATGACGGGGGCGAAGAAGGCGCCGTAAATTTTGCCGGCGTTGTGCGGTCATGTACCAAGCGGCCGCAGCAGATTGCGGGTGATGATATGACGTTGAATTTCCGAGGTGCCATCCCAGATTCTTTCAAGCCGTGAATCGCGCCACAGGCGCTGGACTGGCAAATCATCCATTAACCCCATGCCGCCATAAATCTGCACCGTATTGTCAGCCACCCGGTTCAACATTTCCGAACAATAGAGTTTGACCATGGCCGCGTCACTATCTGTCATCACGCCCTGATCCGCCTTGCTAATGGCGTCTTTTACCAACAAATCGGCCGCGCGCAGTTCCACCGCCATATCAGCAAGCTTAAATCCGGTGGCCTGAAATTTGCCAATGGCCTGACCAAATTGTTTGCGTTCTGCGGCCCAGCTTGTTGCCATCTCAAACAGACGTTCAGCCTTGCCGCAACAGGTGGCCCCAACCCAGATCCGTCCCATGCCAAGCCATTTGCCGGACAGTTCAAGGCCGCAACCTTCCTCGCCAAGAATATGATCCGGGCTCAGCCGCACATCATTAAAATCCAGTTTGAAATTCAGATAGCCGCGATAGCTCACGCAATTATAGCCAACCTGTATGTCAAAGCCGGGCATGCCAACATCAACCAAAAAGGCGGTGATTCTAGGGCGTGGCCCCCGCGGTGTTTCATCATGGCCGGTCACGGCAAAAACAATCGCAAAATCGGGCATCACCGGGCCGGATATGAAATGTTTTGACCCGTTTAAAATCCAGTCGTCACCGTCGCGTTTGGCATTGCTCTTCATTGACATGATGTCTGAACCTGCTTCGGGTTCGCTCAGGGCAAAAAGCTCGCGTTTGGCACCGGTGACGCATGGGGCTAGATATTGTTCCTTTTGGGCGCCTTCGGTGGCAAGAAGCAATTCGGTGGGGCGCGCAACCCATGCGTGAAGCGCGTGGCTGGTGCGGCCAAATTCACGTTCAATGACCGCCATGCTGGTATAATCTAGACCGCCACCGCCAACATTTTCTGGCAAATTGGCGGCAAATAACCCCACTTCCTTGGCGCGGGACTCAATCTGCCGGCCCAGTTCAATCGGCACATGCCCCTCTCGATCGACAAGATCTTCATGTGGCAGCATCTCTTCATCAACAAACCGCCGCGTTGATTCCTGCAGCATCTGCTGTTCATGTGTTAGACCATCAAGCATCGCTTTGTCCTCTGTTTTCTCGCCTACATCTTTTTTAGGTTAAGTTTGGCACGCGCTTCGGCTGGGGTCAGCACACGCCCCCCCATGCGTTCAATAATGCCAACAACGCGTTCAACAAGTTGCTCGTTGCGCGCTGGCACCCCGCGATCGAGATAGATGTTATCTTCCAGACCAACGCGGACATTACCGCCCATCGCCACTGCCGCGGCGGCCATCGGCATCTGCATGCGTGAAATGCCAAAAGAGGCCCAGCTTGCATCTGTTGGCAATTCGTCTTTCATCACCTTCATATTATCAACAGACTGGTCAGCGCCCCATGGAATACCAAGGCAGATTTGAAACATTGGCGGGGCATCAATAATACCCTCGGCAATCATTTGTTTGGCAAATCTGATATGGCCAAGCTCAAATACTTCAAGTTCTGGTTTGACGCCAATTTGTTGGACCATTGATGCCATTTTGCGCAAATAGGGCGGCGTTGAAATATAAATTTCATTGCCGTTGCCAAAATTCATTGTGCCACAATCAAGGCTACAAATTTCAGGCTTGCAGGCGATCACATGGGCCAATCGTTCTTCTGGGCCAACCATATCTGTGCCGGGTCCGGGTAGCGCCGGATCAGATTCGCTCGGCACCCAGTCACCACCCATCCCCGAGGTCAGATTGATCACAACATCGGTATCGCTGTCGCGGATTAGATCGACGGTTTTGCGGAATAAATCGACATCGCGTGACCCTTTGGTTGTTTCTGGGTTGCGGACATGGATATGGGCAACAGCCGCGCCAGCCTTTGCCGCGGCAATGGCCGAGTCAGCAATTTCCTGAGGAGTCACAGGGACATGCGGGTTCTTGTCGCGGGTATCGCCAGCACCGGTGACGGCGCATGTTACAATCACATCATAATTCATTGTTGCTTTGCCTCCTCAATAGACCATGTATCGTCCGATCATCTGACCAAATTTTGTACGAAATTTATAAATTTTCGACAGTAAAATCATTTTTTCGACCGATCATGCAGATTAAAAAACGTCCAATGTCATATGGCTGTTGTTGGTGCCTTAGCTCTTTTGCTGGGCGATCTTTAGGATGCGGGCGATTTTCTGGTCGCGTTCGGCAGCCATTGTCTTAAAACTTTCGCCCCCGGTCATATCATTGCAACCATCAACCATTGCATTACGCAATGCGGGTGTGAGTTCTGGTGCCTCTAGACGTGTCCACGGTAATTTCAAAGCTGGCCCAAACTGGTCAAGGTTTTTGGCCATACCGCCTTCACCACATGCGACATGAAAGGCCATACATTGGCCCTGAACGGCCATTCTTGATGCTGGGCCAAAGCGCAGTGCTCGGTCAATATCCTCGGGACTGGCCTCGCCATTGGCGACCATATGTAATGCCTCGCGCCACAACGCTTCTTGCAGACGTGTTGCCACAAAGCCGGGTATTTCCTTTTTCAACCGCAATGGCTCTTTGCCAGCATGGTGGTAAAATGCCATCGCCCAGTCAATGCTGTCTGTCGTGGTTTTAGCGCCGCCCACAATCTCGACAAGTGGCAGCAGATAAGGCGGGTTAAACGGGTGTCCGACAAGTGTTCGTGCCGCGATGTCACACCGTGCCTGAATATCACTCATCAGCAAGCCCGATGTGCTAGATGCGATAACGATATCTGCACCAACAATCTTGCCTAATTTGTGATAGAGGTCCTGTTTTTCCTCCAGCCGTTCTACCGCGCTTTCCTGAATAAATTCGGCGCCTGCCACCGCATCTTCAAGATTGCTGGTGATATATAGCCGTTCAAGTGATGCCGTATCCGCCAAGCCAAGTTCAATTAAACAAGGCCAGGCGGTTTCAATGATCTCGCGAAATGCAGGCTCTTCTGCTGGGTCGTGAAGATAGGCCCGTACATCATAGCCGCGTGCCAGAAAATGCGCGGCCCAGCCACCGCCAATCGGACCGCCGCCAATGCTGGCAATTGTAGACAAAGAGGATATTTCTGGAAGTGCCATGCTGGCCTCCTTCATGTTGATGGGGGTCTATTTACCTTTAAAGACAGGTTCACGTTTTTCGACAAAGGCGCGCACGCCTTCTTCTGCATCCTCGCTTTTCAGCATTGCCCGGTATGTTGGCAAATCGCCGCTGCGCATAATGTCAAAAGCTGTGGACAGGGGTTGCTGGTCAATATGCCGCAAAACCTCTTTGATTGATTGCACGGCAAGCGGCGCAAACCAGGCGATATCATCTGCCCATTTGCGCGCTGTTTCCATCAGCTTGTCGGCTGGGACGACTTTGTTGATCAGCCCATAATGCGCGGCTTCACTTGCTGGCATGCGCCGTCCCAACAACAGCATTTCCATTGCAATATTATGCGGAATTAACCGCGGCAGGCGTTGGATCGCACCAGAATCGGGGATGATCCCAAGTGGCATTTCCGGCAGGGCAAATTCGACATGATCGGCCGCAATCATAAGATCACATGCCATCGCAATTTCAAATCCGCCCCCAATCACAAGGCCATTCAGCGCCGCGATCACCGGTTTGTTCATCGTCCAGTTTTCGGTCAATCCGGCGAATCCGCCATAGCCATAATCACCATCGTCCCACCATTCATCTAGCTTGGCATCACCGCGGTCCAGCGCTTTTAGATCCCAGCCTGCAGAAAAGATACGATCACCAGCGGCGGTCAAAATCGCCACGCGCAGATCATCATCCTTGTCAAATGCTACAAAGGCATCGGCAACGGCCTTGCTCATTTCATGGTCAATGGCGTTTACTTTCGGCTTGTTCAGGGTGATTTCCATCACATGCCCGCGTCGTTCAATCAGCACATGTTCCGACATGTCGCTTTCTCCTGTTTTGCTTTTCGTTCAATGTGGGTGACGGCATAGGTCGTTCCCGGCCAATTTGGTGCCTGATCCTCATCTGGCCAGGCCCGGCGGTATTGGCTGGGTTTGCGGCCAAAGGTTCGGGTAAAACAAGATGAAAAATAAGACATAGAATTGAACCCGGTGGCCACTGAAATTTCGCGGATGGTCATATTTGTGCTGACAAGAAGCGTGCGTGCATATTGCAGTTTCACCAGTCGGCAAAACTGCACAACGCTACAGCCAACATGTTTGTTAAAAAGCCGCTCTAATTGACGCTGGGCTATGCCAAGCTGTTTGCAAATATCTGGAATCAGGATACTGTCTTCGATCCGCTCTTCAAGATAAGCGATGGTCTTTTGAATGACTGGGTGGGCTTCGCCAGCCGTAGTTTTTGGGCCAGGCCTTTGCGGAAATTGGCCGTCACACCGAAAATGATGCAGCATCTGCGAGGCAACTTCTCTGGCAAGATCATGATCATGGGTCTGTTCAATACAGTGCAACATCAAATCAACCCCGGCCATACCACCAGCACAGGTCATGATATTTTGGTCGATGGTGAACATCTGTTCTGCTGGTTCAATTTGCGGAAAGGTTTCTGCAAAGCCGGCAAATAATGACCAATGCGTGGTGGCTTTCTTGCCTGTCAGCAGCCCGGCACGGGCGAATATATAAGCACCAATTTCAACACCAATCAGAAAAATGCCATGGCGGGCCTGACCGCGTAACCAGCTTGTCAGCTTTTCGTCTGAATAACGTTCGGCCCCCCAGCTTCCAAGCAGGACAATATAACTGGCCTGGCTTTTGCCGCTGGCGATTTCATCACAAGTAATCGTCATGTCATTGCTGGCTTGAACCAAGCCGCCATGGCGTGACAAAAACTGCCAGCGATAGAGCGGATGCGTGCTGAGGTAATTGGCAATCCGCATCGGCTCAATCATTGTGGTCAAACTGGCCATGTTGAACCGTGGCAGCAAAATAAACTGCACCAATTCAGCCTGTTTCGATGCGGTGTTGGTAATTGCCACCCGGCTATCCTCTTGTCTGCGTCAAATTTGTGGGGTCAGCGCATAACAAAAGGGTTGGTCATTGGCGCATCGGAAATATTCAGCCACGCCGTCTTTGGCCGGGTGTAATCATAAATCGCTTGCATGCCGCTTTCGCGCCCATAGCCAGACTCCTTGAACCCACCAAATTCAGCAATTGGCGATACCACCCGGTAGGTGTTGACCCACACAATGCCAGCACGCAGCGCTTTGGTCATGCGCAACGCCCGCGCGCCATCACGGGTAAACACACCAGCCGCCAGTCCAAACTGGCTGTCATTGGCAAGCTGCAGCACCTCATCTTCTTTATCAAAACGTAAAACACTTAACACCGGGCCAAACAGCTCGGTGCCAACAATGGTCAAATCCTGACGCGGGCAAGCAATAATTGTTGGCGGGTAATACCAACCGCTAGCAGGGGTGTTGCCGCGATGACCACCGGTGAGAATGGTGCCGCCTTCGGCTTTTGCCATTTCGACTTGACGCTCGATATGTTCTATCTGTGCGTAGGTAGCCAGCGGCCCCATTTGGGTGGCTTCGTCTAGCGGGTCTCCCAGTTTAATGGTCTGGGCCTGTTGCAGCATTTTATCAAGAAATTCGTCAGCAATGCTGTTGTGCAGATACAGTCTTGACCCGGCTACACAGCTTTGACCGCTGGCACCAAAAATGCCAGCGATTGATCCATTTACCGCACTTTCGATATTGGCATCATCAAAAACAATGAATGGCGATTTGCCGCCCAGCTCAAGCGAGACTTGGGCAAAGTTTTCTGCTGAATTGCGTACCACATGACGCGCCGCCGTGGTGCCGCCGGTAAAGCTAATCCGCTGGACAAGCGGGTGCGACGTCAATACCCGCCCACAAGGGTCGGCATGGCCGGTGACAATATTAACGACACCTTCTGGAAAGCCAGCCTCTTCAACCAGCTTGCCAAATTCCAGCATCGCCGCCGAGGCATGTTCAGATGCTTTCAAAACAACTGTATTGCCAGCCGCCAATGCTGGGCCAATTTTGACCGCAACAAGGAATAATTGCGAATTCCATGGCACCACTGCCGCGATCACGCCAAGCGGTTCACGCAAGGTTAAGGTGATCATGTCAGGTTTATCAATGGGCAGGGTTTGGCCACTGATTTTATCCGCACAGCCAGCATAAAAGTGAAAAAATTCGGCAATATATTTTGCCTGCCAGCGCGTTTCTTTCAGCATTTTGCCGGTATCAATCGTTTCGATCCGGCCAAGATGTTCTGATTTTTCATCCAGCAATTCAGCAAGGCGGCGCAAATATTTGCCGCGCTCGGTTGGGGTCAGACGCGCCCATGGCCCATATGTAAATGCCGCATGTGCCGATCCAACCGCCTTGTTGATATCATCTTCGGTCGATTCGGGTATGCTGCACCATGGCTGTTCGGTTGCCGGGTTTATACTGTCAAATCTTTTGCCATCACTGGCATCTTGCCAGATGCCGTTAATGAACATTTTATAACGAACGCTTTCAGGCATGAGCCCCCCCCCTTTATCTTGCAGTGCTAGTAAAATCCCTACAATATCTCGTTAAAGCCTATGGCTTTGTTACGCTATTATTTTCATATTTTAGTCATATCGTGACGAAAAATTGAAAATCTGTATAGGCTGAATATTACTTAATTGGCTGGGGCGAGGTCGGTAGCGAAGGGGAAAGCGCATGACGAAGCAGATCATTGGTGATCCATTGGTGATCAACGGGCGGCGTCTGTCGCTGTCGCGTGCGGTGCGGGCAGGTGATTTTGTGTTTCTCACCGGTCAGGTGCCGATGCAAAATGGCGCGGTGATGACGCATGGCAGTATAGAGGATCAAACCCGCGTGGTGCTTGATGATATAACGGCGACGCTGGCATTGGCTGGCTGTGATCGCAATGATGTTGTCAAATCTATGGTGTGGTTGACGTCACGTGATGATTTTCCCGGGTTCAATGCGGTTTATGCCGAATATTTTCCAGAACAGCCTCCCGCACGCTCAGCCATTGTGAATGAACTGCTGGTTGATGTGAAAGTCGAAATCGAGTTGATTGCCTATAAGCCGCAGGCCTAACCAGCACAATTTTGTGATTATGCTTAGCCATCCATGCGCAGGTGGGCAGGCGGCGCTATGCCCGCCAGTCAGACCGGTTAGCGAAAGGCTGGCATCACTTTGTCACAAAATAGCTCTAACGACTTGATTTGTTCATCATGATCAAGCCCCATTGAGGCGTAATAAATGAACGAATCGACGCCGAGATTCTGGTATTTCTTTAGCTTTTCGATGGCTTGATCAGGCGATCCGAATAGCAGATTTTCTTCCAGCATATCGGCGTTATACTCATCGCGGTTGACCAATTCAGCAAGTGGCGTCTGTGCCGGGAAGCCGTTGGTGACGCCGCCGATATTGCGGAACAGATTTTCAAACTGCCCGAGCACATTTTGGATAGCGGCAATGGCCTTTTCGCGGCTGGCCTTCGTTTCGTAAATGGCGGCATGGCGCATGAGTGCAAAATGTGGCCGTTTGGCGTTTTCAAATTTGGCCATCGATTCATCAAAACGCTGTTTATAGAGTTCAGCCTCGTCAAACCCACGGGTCAGCGGCCAGCACATGATGTTGCAGTTATTTTGGATGGCATAATCATAGGTGATCGGTGATCGCGCCGCGACCCATAATGGGGGGTGTGGCTGTTGCAATGGTTTTGGCACTGATGTTGATGTTGGAAACTGCCAATATTCACCATTATGTTCGTAATCACCCTGCCATAGCGCCAATACAGCTGGCAGCATTTCATTCATATATTTCCAACTATCTGATTGCTTTAGGCCCGGGTGCATGCGGTCGAATTCGCGCTGATAGGCACCTGATCCAATGCCAAATTCAAGCCGCCCATTGGTCAATAAATCCGTCATGGCGGCTTCACCGGCAAGCTTTATGGGATGCCAATAAGCGGCGTTTACCACGCCGCAGCCCAGCCGAATATTTTTGGTATGTTCGCCCCACCAGGTCAAAAGCGCAAACGGATTTGGCGCGATTGTCATTTCCAGTGCGTGATGTTCGGCCGCCCAGACAATTTCAAAGCCAGCGTCATCGGCCATTTTGACCATGCGAAGCGTATGATCGCGCACCGCCGTCATCGATGTCTGGTCATTCATCCGTTCTAAGTTGATGGCAATCTGGAACTTCATTTTTGGCTCCCCCCAGCTGTTCTTTGGTGAGGATGTCAAACATCGCTGAATTTAACAATAGAATAATACTGATGGTTTTTATCGAAAAAATCGAATTAAAAACCATAAGCATCAAGCCAATTTGGTATAAGGGCGGGTAAGGTGCCGCCTATAGTGGCGGCACCATCAACACGACTTCAGGTCAGTCTGGTGTGATTAGCCAAGTTGCGGCCCGGCGGCGACCAAAGCTTTGCCAGCGTCTGTATCGGTAAATTTTTCAAAATTTTCGATAAACAAACCACCTAGATGGCGGGCCCGCTTTTCCCATTCGGCCGCATCGTCATAGCTTGATCTTGGATCAAGAATGGAACTGTCGAGGCCAGCCAGTGTTTTTGGCATTTGCAAATTAAAGATTGGCAGCGTTTCAGTTTCGCTATTGTCAATTTCGCCAGAAAAAATGGCATTGATCAGCGCCCGGGTATTTTTAAGTGAAATCCGCGTGCCTTGCCCGTTCCAGCCGGTGTTAATCAGATAGGCTTTGGCCCCGGCATCACGCATCCGCTTGCTCAGCACCTTGGCATAGGTGGTCGGGTGAAGCGACAGGAATGCCGCACCAAAACAGGCCGAAAAAGTTGGCTGATGTTCAGTCATGCCGCGTTCCATGCCAGCCATTTTGGCGGTAAAGCCCGACAGAAAATGATATTGCGTTGCCGCATCATCAAGGATCGATACTGGCGGCAAAACGCCAAAAGCATCAGCGGTCAGAAACAGCACATGTTTGGCATGACCTGCTTTTGACACTGGCCGAACAATATTGTCGATATGATAAATCGGATAGGACACCCGGGTATTCAAAGTGAGGCTGGTGTCACTGAAATCAATTTTACCATCGGCATCTACCATCACATTTTCCAGCAACGCATCACGCCGGATGGCCCGGTAAATTTCTGGTTCGCTGGCCTCATCGAGGTCACTTGTCTTGGCGTAACAGCCGCCCTCAAAGTTAAAAATGCCTTCATCATCCCAGCCATGTTCGTCATCGCCAATCAGGCTGCGATCTGCCGAGGCTGATAAGGTGGTTTTGCCGGTGCCGGAGAGGCCAAAAAACAATGCAACATCGCCGTTTTTACCGCAATTGGCCGAACAATGCATTGATGCAATGCCCTTGCGCGGTAAGAGATAGTTCATCATCGAGAACATCCCTTTTTTCATTTCCCCGCCATACCAAGACCCGCCGATCAGCTGCATCCGTTCGGTCAGGTTAAAGGCCACAAAGGTTGGTGAATTCATACCATGACGTTCCCAGTCTGGGTTGGTCGTCATTGACCCATTGATCACGGTAAAATCAGGTTCAAAATCGGCAAGCTCTTCATCACTTGGCCGGATAAACATATTTTTCACAAAATGTGCCTGCCATGCGACTTCCATGACAAAGCGCACTTTCAGACAGGTATCTTTATTTGCACCGCAAAACCCATCAACAATATAAAGCTTTTTTCCAGATAATTGCTTGGCAACCAGATCTTTCAGCTCTCCCCAAACTTCTGGGGTGATGGATTTATTATCGTTCTTGGCACCATTCCCATTCCACCACAAACTGTCTCTTGTGGTGTCGTCCATGACGATGAATTTATCTTTCGGTGAGCGCCCGGTATATTCACCTGTCAACACGTTGACCGCGCCAAGCTCGGTCAGATAGCCGCGCGCATAGCCTTCAAGACCGGGCTGCATCTCATCTTCAAAAAGCTGTTCGTATGAGGGGTTATAGATAATTTCTTTCGGCTCGGTAATGCCAACTGACGACAGGAACTGTTCCACAAAAATACTCTCAAAACCGTTGATAAAAGGGGGCTAGTTACAGGGCCGATTTACAGGGCCGAATGGCTTTGCCGAACCAACTTTTTTTATTAGGTGGAGCATTTTTTAAGGTGTTGGTATGGCCTTGTCAATGACCAAGCCTGATCGATGACAGCTTGGCCTAGTCCCGCTATCGGCCACGCCACACAGGGTCGCGTTTTTCGGCAAACGCCTTAAACCCCTCAACCCCGTCTTCAGAGTTATATAATTTGTCAACTGTTGGCAGTTGCATCTTTGTTACCTTGTTCAAAATGTCCTGAAATTTCATTGCCTCGGCTTCGCGTGCAACTTCCTTGATCGCGGCAAAAACCAGAGGTGGCCCAGATTCAAGAAGTCTAGCCAATGCCCACGCACGCGCATACAGCCCGTCAGCATCATCAAATACCTCATTCACCAACCCCCATTTATGGGCTTCGGCGCAATCCATCCAGCGCCCGGTCAATAACAAATCCATCGCCACATGATACGGTATGCGCTTTGGCAGTTTTATCGTGGCGGCGTCAGCCAATGTACCCGCGCGAATTTCTGGCAAGGCAAAACTTGACGCCGCAGTTGCCAAAATCAAATCGCATGACAAAGCAATTTCAAACCCACCGCCAACGCACATACCCTCAACCGCGGCAATCACCGGTTTGTTCAAATCGCGAAGCTCTTGCAGGCCGCCAAAACCACCAACGCCATAATCAGCAGTGACCGAATCGCCTGCGGCAGCGGCCTTAAGATCCCAGCCAGCCGAGAAAAATTTTTCGCCAGCTGTCCGTAAAATACAAACCCGAAGCGACTCGTCATCTCGAAAGGACTGAAATACATCACCCATTTTACGCGACGTCGCCAAATCGATTGCATTGGCTTTGGGACGGTCCAATGTGACTTCAAAAATCCCGCCGTCAATACGGGTCTGGATAACTTCGGTCATGATGTGGCTCCTGTTGTCTGTTCATTGTGGTGCGGTCTGTCATAGCGCCATAATAACGCGTCAGCGGCAACCGCTTTGTTTGCCGTGATCATCAGCGGGTTGATCTCTATCGCGGCGATGCTGTGATCGCTGGTGATCAAATCACAAAGGACCAATATCTGACGAATGGCTGATTCTATGTCTGCTGCTGGGCGGCCGCGAAATCCACCAAGCACCGGGGCTAGTTTGAGTGCCGCGAGCGCGCCAGTAATGGCGGGGCCGTCTACCGGCAAAATCAGACTTTGTGAATCGCGCCATAATTCGGTCATGATACCGCCGCTGGCAAGCGTCAGATGAATGCCATATTGCGGGTCACGGCGGATCCCAACAAGCAACTCGGCAATTGGGTCTGTGACCATTTCTTCGACCAGAAATCCATCTGTGCCAGCCATGCTGGCGGCTTGCTGTGCCAAATCACCATGCCCCAGCCCCAAAACGACATAGCCTTGCTCGCTTTTATGAAGAACGCCTTGGCCCTTTAATGCAAGTGGCGCGGTAAGCTGTGCGGCCTGATCCGCCAATCTAGCGGGATCATTGCCGATAATACCCATCGGCACCACCAGCCCATGGTCCCGTAAAACCAATTTTGCGGCAGACTCGCTAAGCACTGTGGGGGCATTGTCACCAACAGTGGCACCACCAGTGGCCAGCGGTATCCATGGCTGTTGTGGCAGCATATGGCGGTTGGCACTGGCGGCATGTGCCAGTGCAGATAACCCAGCTTCAAAACCACAAAGTGGCAAAACGCCACGGTCCCCCAAATCGCTGGCAAGATCATCTGGCAAGCCTTCAGGCATGCTGGACAGAACAGCAACTTTGCAGCCGGTCAGTTTGGCAGCTTTTTGAAGCGCAATGACGGCTGGCATCCACGAATCTCGGTTGCACCGGTCAGCCCGCGGAAAATCAATGACAAGACAAGATAAATCGACCCAGTCCCCCATCATGCCGGCAAAACATTGTGTCATTGCTGCCTCGTCACCCCAAATAAAGGTATGATAATCAAGGGGGTTCGCCAAATGCACCAACGGGCCTAGCTGGTCAGCCAATTGCTGTTTGTTCGCGGCGGGTATATCAGGCCAAACCATGTCATATATCATCGCCCGGTCAGCCAGCAGGCCAGCCTCACCGCCAGAACAGCACATGGCACTGATACGATTGCCGGGCAAACCGCCAAAGACATGTATAGTCTTTAAGGTCTCGATCAAGACATCAAGGCTGTGTACCTCGATAATGCCACACTGCTGTAAAAACGCAGACGAGGCGGCAGCATCGCCAGCAAGGGCCGCGGTATGCGCGCCAGCCGCCTGTTGTGATAGCGCTGTTTTGCCAGATTTGATGGCAACAATATTTTTGCCATTTTGCCGGGCATGATGGGCCAGTCTGGCAAGATCGGCGGCATCATCAATACCCTCAATATACAGCCCAGCGGCGGTAATGCGCGGGTCGTCCAACAGCGCCGCTGTCATATCAGTAAGGCTGGTTTGTGCCTGATTGCCAACACAGGCGACATACCCAATTGGCAGACCGCGTGCCTGCATGCCAAGATTGATCGCTATATTTGATGACTGGCTGATCAGGGCTACACCGGTATCGCACCGCCTGCCGCCATGCTGGTCCGGCCATAATAATGCACCATCAAGATAATTGATAAATCCATAGCAATTTGGACCCAATAGCGGCATATCGCCTGCTGCAGCAACAAGCTGTTGTTGCAGGTCAACATCGCCCGATTCGGCAAAGCCAGAAGCAAAACAAACCGCACCGCCACATCCAATTTCTGATAATTGACTTGTGACCTCTATAACGGCGTCCCGATTGATGCCAAGAAACGCCGCATCTGGTACCCCCGGAAGTTCAGAAATAGAGGCAAAACAGGTCAAGCCGCCGATTGATTTGCGGTGCGGGTGAACCGGCCATATGTCCCCGCCGAATCCCATTTTTTGGCATTGGTGGATGACATTTTCCGCCCAGCTACCGCCATAGACAGCGATGGATTTGGGCTGAAATAGCCGCAACAGCTCTGGCAAAGTTTTACCCTCCCAGAGGCCGTAACAAATCACGGCTAATGATATGCCTCTGAATTTCCGAGGTGCCGTCCCAGATCCGTTCAACCCGCGCATCGCGCCAGAACCGCGCCAATGGCAAATCATCCATTAGCCCCATCCCGCCATAAATCTGGATGGCTTCATCAGTCACCCGTGCCAGCATTTCAGTGGCGTATAATTTTGCCGATGCAATTTCGCGATTGGATGGCAGGCCTTCGTCAAGTCGCCATGCGGCCGCCAATGTCAGCCAGTCGGCGGCGTCAATTTCTGTGACCAAATCGGCCAGTTTGAAACTGATGCCCTGAAATTTGCCAATTTGCTTGCCAAATTGCCGTCGTTCTGCGGCATAGGTCAGCGCATAATCAAACGCGCGCCTAGCCCGACCAACAGCCATCGCCGCAACCGTAATACGGGTGGCATAGAGCCAGCTATTCATGACCTCAAAGCCGCCATCAACAGCCCCAAGCACCTGATCGTCCGGCAACCGACAATCTTCAAATTTTAAGATCACATTATGATAGCCGCTATGCGATACCGATTGATAGCCGGGCAGGACAGAAAACCCGGGATGACCGCGATCGACCAGAAAACAGGTGATCCGCTTTTTTGGACCATGCGCGGTGTCATCAACGCCGGTGGCGACAAACACAATGAAGAAATCAGCATGATCCCCGCCAGAGATGAAATGTTTGGTGCCATTGATCACCCAGTCACCACCATCACGCCGCGCCGTTGTCGTCATGCCGCGTACATCAGACCCAGCATCTGGTTCGGTCATCGCCAACGCATCCATTCTTTCACCGCGAACAGCCGGGGTCAGATAACGTTCAATCTGGTCGCCTTCACAAGCCATCAAAATATTTTGCGGGCGTCCAAAAAAATGTGTAAGCGCCATCGACCCGCGGCCAAGTTCGCGCTCAAGCAACGCAAATTCAACATGGTTTAAGCCCCCCCCGCCAACCGATTCTGGAAAATTGGCGGCATAAAAACCCATGGCTTTGACTTTGGATTTGATATCGTCAGCGATGTTTTTTGGCACATGTCCAAGTTTTTCAATTTTGTCTTCGAGCGGATAGATTTCCTGCTCAACAAAACTGCGCACCGTTTCGACAATCATATCCTGTTCGGGCGTTGCTCCAAATTTCATATCTGATACCTGCTCGTTGTTGTCTTGGTTATCTCTATGGCGCCAGTCCAACCGCCCGGCCTGCGGCGCTGGGCCGGTCAAGTGCGGCATGGCCCGCCGCCATTTCGGCGAGCATGGCGGCGATAGCATCTGATGGTTCACTGGCGCGCCGCAGCTTCATGTCAACATGCAACAGCATATGTTCTGCGGTGGCGAGCAATCGACCTGACTGATGGTAAAGTGAATGGAACAAATGCATTTTCTTGCCAGCAACACGCAAGATTTGTGTGTCGACATAAATTGGCTCGCCAGCCATCACCTCATCGATATGACGGATATGGGTTTCAACAGTAAAAAAGCTGCCACCTGCCGCAACATAGGCGTCATCAATACCCGCCTGCCGCATAATTTCATCTGTGGCATGGGAAAAACATTCAAGATAGCGGTGTTCGGTCATATGACCATTATAATCTACCCAGTCCTGCGATACGGTATGTTCATAACTGCGGATTAATTCAGCTGGTTGCGGCAGTGCCGCTATGGCGGCTGTTTTTAACGTGGTTTGCCAGGCATTGACAGTTTGCCCGGCCCCCCAGTCTCGCTGTTGTAACTGGCGCAAAATAGCCACCAGATTATCATCGCGAATCTGTTCGAGCTGGCGGATCGAATAGGCCCCGGATTGCGAATCAGATTGATCAGCAATCATCGTCACCAGATCATCGGTCAGTTCTGGCACATCGGTCAATTTTGTCCAAGGCCATTGCAAACAAGGGCCAAATTGCGCGATAAAATGCGCCATGCCAGCTTCACCACCGGCGACCCGGTAGGTTTCAAAAAGTCCCATCTGCGCCCAACGCAAACCGAATCCATATCTGATGGCATCGTCAATTTCGGCTGTTGTGGCAACGCCGTCTTTTACCAGCCAGAGGGCTTCGCGCCATACCGCTTCGAGAAACCGATCAGCAATAAAAGCGGGTATTTCGGTTCGAACATGAAGCGGATGCATGCCAAGCTGACGAAACAAATGGGCGGCATTTTCGATGGCCGCGCGGCTGGTTTTTGTGCCGCCGACAATTTCAACCAGCGGCAACAAATAGACCGGGTTAAAAGGGTGGGCCACCACCAAGCGGCCCGGCGTTGTCATTTTATCCTGCAAATCGCTTGGCAGGATGCCTGATGTCGACGAGGCAATCAGCGTATCAGCGGCGGCGGCAGATTCAATATCACGATAGACTGATTGCTTGATATCGAGACGTTCTGGCACGGCCTCGATAATCAAATCAGCCTTGGCAACAGCGCTGGCGATTGTGTCGGTGAAATGCAATTTGCCTTGTGGCGGTACCGGGCCATCAATCAATTTGCCAAAGGCCAGTTTTGCATTGACCATTATTTCATCAATTTTGCGGGGGGCATTTGGGTCCGGGTCATATAGATTGACCGTGATACCATTCAGCAAACATCTTGCGACCCAGCCGCCGCCAATAACGCCGCCGCCAACCACCGCAATAAGCTTGCATTTATCTGTCGATGTCATGCTTGTTTATCTCCTGATGTCATCATCAAAATCGACTGGCCCGCTATCGCCCGATCAGCGCGGTTGTGGGGGCCGCTTTACCAAACCTAATTTCTGACGGACTTCATCTGGCCCAATAAGTGACGCCCCCATGTTGGTGGTAATTGTGGCCGCCCGTTCGACAAGCTGGGCATTGGTCGCAAAGACGCCGCGTGACAGATAAATATTATCTTCTAGCCCGACGCGGATATTGCCGCCTGCCAAGATGGCCGCCGCCGGGTAGGCCGCGGCATTACGGCCGATAGAAAAGGCGGAAAATACCCAGTCTTTTGGCACATTATTGACCATTGCCATCAAGGTGTTCAGATCATCTGGTGCGCCCCAGGCAATCCCCATACATAATTGAACAAGGGCTGGCCCCTCGATAATGCCATCTTCAACCAGTTTCTTTGCAAACCATAAATGCCCGGTATCAAAGGCCTCAATTTCGGGTTTGACACCAAGGTTACGCATTTGCGTGGCCATTTCACGCAACATCGCCGGGCTGTTGGTCATGATGTAATCACCATGTCCAAAATTCATTGTGCCACAATCCAGCGTGCAAATTTCCGGCAGGCAATCGGCAATATGTGCCAAACGTTCGGTTGCACCAGCCATATCGGTGCCGTCTGCATATGGCGGCAATGGGGTTTCGACACCGCCCAAAACAAGGTCTCCCCCCATGCCAGCTGTCAGATTCAGCACCATATCGGTATCGGCGCTGCGAATCCGGTCGGTGACTTCGCGAAACAGTGCCGGATCACGTGATGGTGCGCCGGTGTCTGGGTTTCGAACATGGCAATGCACAACCGCCGCGCCAGCTTTCGCGGCATCAATCGCCGCCGCGGCAATTTCCGCTGGTGTGATTGGCACCTTGTCTGATTTGGAAGTGGTATCACCCGACCCGGTAATGGCACAGGTGATAAATACATTTTGGTTCATTTCCAGTGGCATGGTTGGCTCCTGCGACCGGGCGCTATTCACAGCACCATATCGGCCAAAGTCAAATGATCATCAGAGGTTAGACATCCGGTAAAAAACAGCGTTGCTAGCCGTATCGTTGGCGATAGCCGCGCGATCAGTCAAGCAAAACCATAATGATGGATGTCGCTAGTAGAGCGATGGCGGTAAATTCAACGCGGCTGATCCGTTCTTTGAAATATAGAACTGAAAATCCAACACTGAATAAAAGCTCGATTTGGCCAACAGCGCGCACCGGCGCGACGCTATAAAGGGCAAAACCAGCAAACCAGCAAATGCTTGTTGTCGCCGCCCAGACCCCGGCCATAGAACATTGCCGCCATTCTACAAAGCTGGCGATAAATTGTTCGCGCCTGACAATAAAAATATAGATGCCAAAACAAACAGCTTGAATGGTGGTGCCAATAGCGGCGGCATACATCGCATTGCCAATCACATCACCGCCGATCATGCTGTGGAGCGCGGCACCGTAACATACTGTGCAAAATCCCAAAAATGCGCCAGCCGCCAGCCCGATTGCCACCTGCCGGCTAAAGATCGTGGCACGCAAATTGGCAAATGCCAGATTGGCTTTGGCAAAGCTCAGCAACACCGTGGCGAAAACCCCCAAAGCAATCGCCGCACCAGTTTGTACCGTCACTACCACGCCCAGAATTAGCGCCTCAAAAATAGCGGTTTGCAACACTTCGGTTTTTGAAAAGGCGACGGCGGCGGCAAATGATCGGTGACTGAATAGCTGGACAAGCAAAATGGTGAAAATCACCTGTGTCAGCGCGGCCAGATTAATCCATACCCAAAAGGTAACAGGAAGATCTGGCAAGGTCGTGCCGGTATAGTTGCTGTAAAATAGAAAAAACAGCCAGGCGATCGGAAAGGCATATGAAAAGCGGATATAGCTCGCCCCCAAATTGCCAATTGTTGTGGTCATGCGGCGCTGTACAGCGGTGCGTAATGCCTGCGTTGCGGCGGCGGCAATTGAAAAAACAACCCAAAGTTCCATGCCTTGTTATAGCCTGTCTTGCGCCTTCGCCAACATAAGATTGCTTGATTATGATCAGTAAACAAAAAATATAAAGGGTTTTATATCGGTGCTTGGCCTTGCACCAAGGCCAAAATGCGGTAATCTGAACACAGATCTTTCACAGACATAACACAAATCGACTGCGGGCATGGCTCGCCAGTCACATGAGGTAGGCGATGACCGATATGCATTTCATCAAAGGCGCAACTTTGGCAGGCACAAGTGGCCGGTCACAAGATGTATTCAACCCGGCAACCGGCTTGGTTGTCGGATCGGTGCCATTGGCAAGTGCCAGCGAAGTCGACACCGCTGTGGCCGCTGCCAAGGCCGCATTGCCGGGCTGGGCCAACACACCACCGGCAAAACGTGCGCAAATCATGTTCAAATTTCGTGACCTGATTAACCAAAATTTAGACAAGATTGCCGGGCTTATTTCGGGGCAACATGGCAAGACGCTGGATGATGCCCGCGGTGAAGTGGCGCGCGGGCTAGAGGTTGTCGAATTTGCCTGTGGTATTCCGCATCTTCTCAAAGGCGAATATTCAGCACAAGTGGCAAGCGCTGTTGACAGCTACTCTTTGCGTCAGCCAGTTGGTGTGGTGGCTGGCATCACCCCGTTTAATTTTCCGGCGATGGTGCCAATGTGGATGTTCCCGATGGCATTGGCCTGTGGCAATACATTCATTCTAAAGCCATCCGAACGCGACCCGGGCGCGCCGCTCTATTTGGCGCAATTGTTGAGCGAGGCAGGGCTTCCAGAGGGCTGTCTGAATGTTGTAAATGGCGATAAGGAAGCGGTCGATGCGATTTTGGATCACCCAGATATCGCCGCGGTCAGCTTTGTCGGGTCAACCGCCATTGGTAAATATATTTATGGCCGGGGATGCGCCAATGGCAAACGTGTACAGGCGCTATGCGGGGCAAAAAATCATATGATCATCATGCCCGATGCCGATATGGGACAAGCGGTGGATGCGGCCATGGGTGCGGCCTATGGGTCTGCTGGTGAACGTTGTATGGCGGTATCGGCGGTATTGGCTGTTGGTGATGACACGGCCGATCGGTTTGTTGAACAATTGGCACCAAAAGTACGGGCGTTGAAAATCGGCCAGTTTGACGAACCGGGTGTTGAAATGGGCCCGGTGATTACCAAAGAGGCAAAAGACCGCATTATCGGCTATATCAATCAAGGCGAATCCGACGGGGCAAAAGTGGTTGTTGATGGCCGCAATTTGTCGCTTCAGGGCTATGAAAACGGGTTTTTTGTGGGTGGTACATTGCTTGACCATGTCACGCCGGATATGTCGGTCTATCGTGATGAAATTTTTGGCCCGGTCCTATCCGTTCTGCGGCCAAAATCTTATGACGAGGCGGTGCAACTTGTGATGTCTCATGAATATGGTAACGGCACCGCAATTTTTACCCGAGATGGGGATGCGGCCCGCGAATTTGCAAGCAATGTGAATGTCGGCATGGTCGGGGTCAATGTGCCGATCCCGGTGCCGGTGGCCTATCACAGCTTTGGCGGATGGAAAGCCTCTATGTTTGGTGACCATTCAATCCATGGGATGGAAGGGGTCAGATTTTACACAAAGCTGAAAACTGTCACTGCCCGCTGGCCAAGCGGCATGAAAGACGGTGCTGTGTTTAATTTCCATTCTGGAAGCGATACCAAATAATCGTTTGATAAACTTGTTTTTAAAACGGCGTTGCCAGCTTGGCGGTGCCGTTTTTTATGCGCCGTTGACCGGCGCTCAATTGCATGAAAATTATGATTTGCTGGGTAGCTATGGGTTCAGCCTATCTGGTAAAGCCAGATTTCTGCATCAGGTCTGCAGACATGATTTGATGGTTGCGCAGAAGTGCCTGCATATCCATTGTTTCTAAGGCGCCGTTTGCCACCACCACCCGGCCATTGATGATTGTATAGGCGGCTTTGACAGGGCCGCAAAATACCAATGCCGCCAGCGGGTCCCACGCGGCACCAGCAAAATCAATGCAGCGGCAGTCAAAGGCCACAATATCTGCCGCATAGCCCGGTGCCAGAACGCCAATATCATCACGCCCAAGAACCGCCGCGCCGCCGCGTGTTGCCATCGCCAATGTTTCGCGCACTGTCATGGCATCACCGCCTCGCATCACCCGTTGTAACAGCATTGCCTGTCTGGCTTCATTCAGCATATGGCCGCTATCATTTGATGCCGACCCATCAACACCAAGCCCAACATTTACACCGGCATCAAGCATCTGTCGAATGGGCGCAATGCCGCTTGCCAGCCGCATATTGGAACAAGGGCAATGTGCAACGCCGGTGGCTGTGCGGGCGAAAAGGTCAATTTCTGATGAATCCAATTGCACACAATGTGCATGCCATACATCCGCGCCGACCCAGCCAACAGCCTCGGCATAATCGCCCGGCCGCATGCCGAAACTGGCCAAACTATAATCAATATCTTCGCTATTTTCCGCAAGGTGCGTATGTAACCCCACCCCATAGCTACGCGCCATTGTCGCCGTTTCACGCATCAGATCCATGCTGACCGAGAATGGCGAACAGGGGGCTAGTGCCACCCTTGTCATGGCAAAGCGGCTGGCATCATGATGCGTTTCAACAAGGCGCTGGCTGTCTGCCAAGATCGCTGGTTCAGATTCGGTTAAATAATCTGGCGGTAATCCGCCTTGCGATTCGCCGATGCTCATCGACCCGCGCGTACCATGGAACCGCATGCCAATTTCTTGCGCGGCGGCCAGCGAATCATCCAGCCTGCTGCCATTGGGATAGATATATAGGTGGTCAGATGATGTTGTACAGCCACTTAGCGCCAATTCAGCTAGACCAAGCGCGGTCGACCAATAAATATGATCTGGGCCCAAATGTTGCCAAATGGGATAGAGTGTTTTTAGCCAACCAAATAAGGGTGCGTTTTGTGCCGCCGGAACCACCCGGGTGAGATTCTGAAACAGGTGATGATGGGTGTTAACCATGCCGGGGATCACAATATGCCCAGCAAGGTCAATCACCCGGTCGGCATGGTCTGGCAGATCATCGCTGTTGCCAACTTGTTCAATGATGCCGCCGCGCACAAACACACCACCATTGACAATTTCTGCGCCCCTATCCAGCGGCGCTGTGCTGGTATCCATCGTGCAAAGCAAATGGGCATTTTTAAGCAATAATGTAGATGCTGTCATGAACGGCTACTCATATCATCTGGGGGTCCTTGGCGTGTTTGGTAAGCTGTGAAGCGCTTTGCCCAGCTTCACATTAGCGAAAAAACACCCATCGCAAAAGCAACGAAATCATCAGATGCGTGATAACATAGAAGGCGGTATTATCACGCAAAAAGCTGGCTTTTCATCGAAAGAGATATTATCTGCATCAAACTAATGTGATCGGCAGATCGCGGTATAAGGCTTCATCTACAGTGGCTGTAGAAGGTCACATGCGACAGACATAAAGGAAATCAACATGCGTTACGCAATGGCGGCTGCCAAGCCGGGCGGTTCGGAAGTTATCAGAAAGATTGCTCTTGGTGACATTGCCCCGGGCGCCGGAGAGGTGCTTATTCGTCATCAGGCGATTGGCATCAATTTTCTGGATATTTATATCCGCAATGGCCTGTACCCATGGCCGGTGGAAACAGACCATGTGCTGGGGTCAGAAGGTGCCGGCATCATCGAGGCGATTGGGGATGGTGTGACCGGTTTGTCGGTTGGCGACCGGGTTGGCTATACGCTGGCTAATGGTGCCTATGCCACCCACCGGGTGATTGACGCTGGATATGTGGTGAAATTGCCAGATAATGTATCGAGCGAGCTTGCCGCATCAATCATGCTAAAAGGTCTGACAGCTGCCTATCTCATTCATGATAGTTTTAAGGTTAAAGCTGGCCATACTGTCCTGTTTCACGCCGCCGCTGGCGGGGTTGGCCTGATTGCCGGACAATGGTTGCATGCGTTGGGTGCAACGGTCATTGGCACCGCTGGTGGCCCCGATAAATGCGCACTGGCCAAGGCGAATGGCTATCACCATGTGATCGACTATAAATCTGCTGATTTTGAAGCTGAAGTCATGAAGCTGACGGATGGAAAAGGTGTTGATGTGACCTATGATTCGGTTGGCAATGATACTCTGGCGCGCAGCCTTACATCGACCCGCCGTCATGGCACGATTATCGCCTTTGGGCAATCATCCGGCCCGTATCTTGATTTTAAAATCACGGATCTAGCCAAAGGGTCATATAAATTGAGCCGCCCAACTTTGTTCCATTTTGTTGGTGAACGTGACTGGCTAGAGGCGAATGCCGCAAAGCTATTTACCGCGGTGACAGATGGCACGGTGAATATTTCAATCAATCAGAAATTCGCGCTTGAAGATGTTGCCAAGGCACATGATGCGCTGACAGGTCGGGCCACAACTGGATCTACCATTCTGACCGTTTAACCGGCAAGACAAGATACAAAAACAGCCGCCCATGGGCGGCTGTTTTATTTTCGGGTATTTGTTTTAATTGATGCTCGGCGCTTTTGTTATCAGGCGTTTGTTTGGGGGCGCATGTCATTGCGGTTAATGCCAGCAACGCTGACAGGTTTTTTCATTGCATCGCGCCGGAATGGTTCGCCAAGCTCCTGATTGAGCATCACTTCGATAAAGGTTGTAACACCGTTTTTCATTTGTGCATCAACGGCTTTGGTCAATTCATCACGTAGCTCATCCATGCCATAAACAGCAACGCCCTCTACACCACAGGCCTTGGCAATGCCAGCATAAGACACTTGCTGGTCAAGCTCGGTGCCAACGAAATTATCTTCAAACCATAAAGTAGTGTTGCGCTTTTCTGCGCCCCATTGATAGTTACGGAAGATAATCATGGTAATTGGCGGCCATTCTTTGCGGCCAATGGCTGACATTTCATTCATTGAAATGCCAAAGGCACCATCACCGGCAAACCCAACAACCGGCACATCAGGCTGGCCAATTTTTGCGCCCATGATCGATGGCAATCCATACCCACAAGGGCCAAACAGGCCGGGTGCCAGATATTTGCGACCAGCTTCAAATGTTGGATAGGCGTTACCAATCGCGCAATTATTGCCAATGTCAGATGAAATAATGGCATCTTTTGGCAAGGCTGACTGGATTGCACGCCACGCCATGCGCGGTGACATTTTTTGTGGTTCACGTGTGCGCGCCCGCTCATTCCATGTTGTGCCGGGATCATCATCTTCATGATCCAGCGAGGTGAGTTCTTGCGCCCAAGCTGATTTTGTCTTGGCAATGACTTCTTTACGGGTGGCACGGCCAGTATCGCCAGCTTTTGGCCCAAGCTTGTTGAGAATGCTGACAGCGACTTTTTTGGCATCACCGACAATGCCAACGGTTACCGGTTTGGTAAGACCAATGCGATCTGGGTTAATATCAACCTGAATGATTTTGGCATTTTTGGGCCAGTAATCGATGCCATAGCCCGGCAAAGTTGAAAACGGATTCAACCTTGTACCCAACGCCAAAACAACATCTGCCTTGGCAATTAGTTCCATACCGGCTTTCGACCCGTTATATCCAAGGGGTCCGGCAAAAAGCGGATGTGACCCGGGAAAGGCGTCATTATGCTGATACCCACAACACACCGGCGCATCAAGACGTTCAGCCAGCTTCATCGAAGCTTCAATCGCCCCGCCGATGACCACGCCAGCCCCGTTCAACATAACCGGGAATTCAGCGTTGCTCAGCATCTCGGCAGCTGCCGCGATCGCATCTTCGCCGCCTGCTGGACGTTCAAATTCAACGATGGCGGGCAGTTCGATATCAATGACCTGTGTCCAGAAATCGCGAGGGACATTGATCTGTGCTGGTGCAGAGGCGCGCTTGGCTTGCAGAATCACCCGGTTCAATGTCTCGGCAATGCGTGATGGGTCGCGAACCTCTTCTTGATAAGCAACCATATCTTGGAACAGGGCCATCTGTTCAACTTCCTGAAATCCGCCTTGGCCAAGTGTCTTGTTCGCGGCTTGCGGGGTCACCAAAAGTAATGGCGTGTGGTTCCAATAGGCGGTTTTCACCGGGGTAACGAAATTTGTGATACCTGGGCCATTTTGTGCCACCATCATCGACATTTTGCCGGTTGCGCGGGTGAACCCATCTGCCATCATGCCAGCGTTACATTCATGCGCCGCATCCCAAAAGGTAATGCCAGCTTGTGGAAACAGATCTGAAATCGGCATCATGGCTGAACCAATGATGCCAAACGCATGCTCAATCCCATGCATCTGCAAAACTTTTACAAATGCTTCTTCAGTTGTCATTTTCATTGATGGTCACCCTCTTTTACCTAAGATGTTTTATGTCTGAACCAAGTCGCCACTCAGGGCCTTTGCCGAACGCGCCTCGATTGCGCATCTCTTTACTATCATTTCTTTGCCAAGCCAAGCCAACTTTGGAACCAGTTTTGGTGAAAAATGGGTCCACTTCTAGTGGCTTGCATTTTGTCGCGGCCTCGTGAAGATACTGTATGGCCATGATTGCGGCAATTTGTGATGCAGTGACGGTGGCTTTGTTGGCACGATAAACAAGGATGGGTTGAAGATGAAAGTGACGCCTCTGGCCCCAAGCATGGGGGCTGAAATTACAGATATTGATCTAGCGGTACATTTTGATAGCACCGCCAATAGCATCGATAACACGCTGATGGCAGATATCAGGGCCGCGTGGCTCGAACATCAATTGATTGTGATAAGGCGACAATCTATCACCCCAGAACAGCAATTACGCTTTGCCGAGTCACTTGGCGCGCCGGATATTTATCCGTTTTTGCAAGGTTTAGACGGGTTCCCAATGATCACCGAAGTGTTGAAAAAGGAAACCGAAACGGTGAATTTTGGCGGCGTGTGGCATAGTGACACGACCTACCAGTCATGCCCGCCGATGGCGACGGTGCTCTATGCAAAAGAATTGCCACCCCTTGGTGGTGATACATTGTTTGCTAATCAATATGCGGCTTATGACCAATTGTCGGATGGGCTGAAACGCACGCTTGCATCGCTGCACGGGGTCAATATTGCTGGCAAAAAACAGGTATCGGCAACGCGAAGTGAGCGTGTGAAAGAGGCTGGACGCGGGATAAGCGCCGAACAGATGAGCGGCATACACCCGGTGGTGCGCACCCACCCTGAGACTGGTCGCAAATCGCTTTTTGTTAATCCGGCGCATACGATTTCCTTTGACGGTTGGACTGAAGCAGAAAGCGCGGGGCTGTTGGCGTTTCTATTCGCACATCAAATTGCGCCAGAATTTCAATGCCGCTTAAGCTGGCAAGCTGGCGATATCGCAATTTGGGACAATAGATGCACATTGCATTACCCGTTAAATGATTACCACGGATATCGTCGGATGTTGCATCGCATCACGCTGAAAGGCGACGCGCCAGTCTGACTCATGTCAATAACGCGACTTGACCGGCTATCACATTGTTTTGCTGGCAGTATCAAGTGACGGTGACGTGGGCGTTTTGGTGATTTGCAAACTGGTGGGAAGACTGCGACCTATTGTCACAAACAAAGTGCTAATGAACCATGATTGATGCGACTTTGACAAAAAAATGACCGTTTTTATGACGAAATCTCGCGGTAATCCTGTTCGTTGGGGTTGCGCGGTGCCTAAAATTTCATTCTAATAGCTCACTTGTCTGGTGGGGGTTCCCAAATCGTGTCGGGATCGACCTGGCAGGCCAACTAACCATGATTCTGGGAGGAAATGGGAATGTTTAGAAAATATTTAGTAGCCGTTGGCGCCGCCCTTGCGATGGGTGTGGTCGGTGTGTCAGGTGGCGCAATGGCAAAGGTTGAGGGTGATACCATCATACTTGGGTCAGCTCTCTCTTTCACTGGAAAGTATGCAGCAAATGGATTTCACACCCAGAAAGGGTATGATTTTGCTGCAAATCGGATCAATGAAATGGGCGGCGTTAAAGTTGGCGGTAAATCATATAAAATTGCTGTCAAGTATTACGATGACGAATCACAAGGGTCGCGAGCTGCTCAACTGGCTGAGAGACTAATAAATCAGGACGGTGTTGAGTTTATGCTTGGGCCCTATTCTACCGGTATGACCAAGGCAATTGCGCCGGTGACAGAAAAATACAAAATTCCCATGGTAGAGGCAGAAGGTGCATCTCGTGCTCTATTTACCCAGGGTTACAAATATATGTTTGCTGTGCTGTCAACATCAGAATTCTATCTGGCACCCATTCTCGATCTTGTTGCTGAGCGAGCTCGGGCTGAGGGAAAATCTCCATCGGACATAAGAATTGGTATGGCCTTTGAAGGTGACGGTTTCTCTCTTGACGTCAAAGCGGGCGTCGTTGATGTTGCCAAAAAGCATAACATGAAAATCGTGATTGATGACATGTTGCCTGCTGATCTTTCCGACATGTCAGCAACTTTGACAAAGTTCAAAGCTCTAAAACCGGATGTGCTTTTGGTCTCTGGGCATGATAAAGGCGCTGCGACTGCCGCTCGTCAAATGGAAGAGATGCAAATTCAGGCGCCTTACGTGGGAATTACTCATTGCGAGGCATCCAAAATGCCCGAAAAGTTCCCGAAAGGTGCCACTGGTGTGCTATGCCCAACACAATGGTTGCCTGGAATTCCGAATAAGGATAATTACTTCGGAAATGCTTCAAAATTCAACCAAGATGTTTTAGAAGCTTATCCCGAGTACAAGGATATTCCGTACCAATTAACTCAGGCAGCTGCAGCAGTTTTAGTTTTCAAAGACGCGTTCGAAAGAGCAAACAGCTTTGATAAGGACGCAGTTCGAGATGCTTTAGCAGCCACTGATATGGACACTTTTTACGGCTCAATCAAGTTTGCCCCAGAAGGCAATAACATTGCCAAACCAATGTTTTACCGGCAGATCGATGCAAATGGCAAATACCAGCCTGTTGTGTCTTCTGATAACATCAAGATACGAAACGTTGCTTACTGATAAGTCCTTCGTCAAAAACCAAAGGAAAGCCTGTCATATCAGGCTTTCCTTATTTAAAAACAGTGTCTGATTTCATCGACAACTTGAGTGGCTCCACTATTTTAAAAATCAAAAACAAATTGGGCCAGTTTTTAACCACGAGCATTTTGAAAGCAGAAATTAAGGCGGTAAGCGATGTTTGAGCTTTTATTTGTTACTGCGCCAATAATGAATGTCCAGGTTCTGCTTGAGGGCGTTTTTATTGGTTCGGTTTTTGCGTTATCTGCATATGGGTTGGCTCTAATTTGGGGAGTCATGAACGTAAAGAATCTTGCGCAGGGTGACTTTGTCATTATGGGGGGATATGCAGCTTTTTCAGTGAGCAATGCTGGCGTCCATCCCATATTTGCAATACCAGTTGTTATTGCGTTTATGTTTTGTTTTGGTTGGATAACGTATAAACTCATCATCAAGCGAGTGATCGATAATGATATGTTTGTCTCGCTGCTTGCCACTTTTGGTCTGTCTCTGTTTTTGCAGCAGGTTATGAACTTGATTTTTGGCCCAGAAGTTCAGACTTTGGACTCTCATTTTGGAATATTGCTCTTAGGCGATTTCGTAACTGTGCCGAAAATCAAAATCATATCATTGTTAATTGCTGCTTTCTTCGCCACCGTGGTGGTGTTGTTTATGAAAAAATCCAGAATGGGTCAGGCAATCCGTGCTACCGCACAGGATGCCCGTGCTGCCAGAGTTCTGGGTATTAATACTGACAGAGTGTACGCTTTTACGTTTGCTTTGAACGCTTCGATTTGTGGTGTTGCAGGCGTTTTAGTTTCAATGATTTGGTCAATTCAGCCATTTTATGGAATTATTTTTTCGCTTAGGACTTTTGCGATTGTTACCGCTGCGGGCTTAGGAAATCTCCCTGGCGTAATAGGTATGAGTTTTGTGCTTGGTTGGTTTGAACAATACGCTGGTGTTTTGGCTGGCGCTGAATGGCAGATTGCTGCCTCCGTTTTTGTACTAATTTTTGTCCTTTTGTGGAGGCAACTTCAAGCACGTCGTCACAGACAGGTGGTTAGGTGATCATGATGAACGAGAAGCTTCTCTATACGGGTCTTGGTTTACTTGGTGTAATGGGTCCTGTCATTTTTCCAGAATATACACTTCAAATCGCCATGCTTTGGATGATGGTTTTGATGGCTTCAACCTGGGATATAACTGGTGGGCAAATGGGGTATAACTCACTGGGAAATATAACCTTTTTTGGAGTTGGCATGTATGTTAGCGCCTCTATTCAGGTTTCGATGTTTTATGACCTTGCTCAATACACGGCTTCATACGGTGCTATCAAACCAGTTTTCACAGAGACACAGTATTTTGGAGGTTTGATATTAGGCATCCTCGCGGCCGGTTTCTCTTGTGTTATTTTATCCTTAATTATTGGGCTGGCAGTTTTTGGCTTGAGAGGACCATATTTTGCTATAGGAACACTCGGCGTGGCAGTTGCTGCACGTGAAATAGTTACCACGATGGAAACCGTTGGTGGTGGGGCAGGTATCTCAATGCCGTTTTTGCCCCTTCCGATTGAGCAAAGGTCATTGTTCTTCTATTGCTTGTGCTTTGCACTTGCGGTAGCTGCACATTTCACTATCCGTTGGATGTTTTCTACCCAATTTGGACTTGCTGCTAACGCGATACGAGATGATGAAGATAAAGCCGAAGCCATGGGAATACCAACACTCCGTTACAAGCAGGTTGGATGGGCTGTTGCGGCGTTTTACATGGGTTGTATCGGGGCTGTGTTTGGTAATATCAGTGGTTACATTGAGCCACAAAACATTGCTTTTCCTTTACCAACTTTTGGTATCTTCATGGTTGCAATGGCTTTGCTTGGCGGAAAAGGAACACTTTGGGGGCCTGTTATTGGCGCAATCCTTTTTCACATAGTTAAAGAAACCACTTGGACATATTTACTCGATTGGCAGTATATCGTTCTCGGAATTGTTCTTATCGTCAACATTGTTTTCTTTCAGCAAGGCATCGTAGGGTGGCTTAAAACAAAATATCCTGAAAAATTTGGTATTTTGGTAGACAGGTCTGGCAATGTTTCGAGGGGAGACGCCTAATGTCAGAAAATTTGATCGAAATTAAAAATGTTTCCAAATCCTTTGGTGGTGTTAAAGCGAACGTTGACATAAGCATGTCTGTGAAAAGAGGCGCTATAACTGGAATAATTGGACCCAACGGATGTGGAAAGAGTACACTATTCAATTCCATCGTTGGCTACCATCCAATCGACAACGGCTCGATAACTTTTGAAGGAAACGAAATTTCACATTTAATGGTTGATGAAATTGCGCGTTTAGGGATGTTAAGAACATTCCAACAAACTCGCATATATGGCGAGATGAATTGTGTAGACAACATGCAAATTTCGGTTTCACACCGGCCAGATTCCAAAGACAGTATGTTTGCTAGCCGTAAAGGTGAGATCCGCGAACGGGCCGAACATCTTCTTGAATTTGTTGGGCTATATTCAAAACGCAATTTGATCTCTGGTGATTTGTCATTTGGCCAGCAAAAGCTTCTCGAATTTGCTATGGCATTGATGAATGAGCCAAAGGTGTTGCTTCTTGATGAGCCAACCGCAGGCATCAACCCAACGCTTATCAATGGGTTGATTGATCGCTTGCGGCGAGCCAATGAAGAATTGGGCATCACCCTTTGCGTGATTGAACATAATATGCGGGTGATCATGAATTTGGCGTCACATATTTATTGTCTGTCGAACGGTAAAATGCTGGCCAATGGCGAGCCTGAAAAACTACAAAATGATCCACGTGTTATTGATGCGTATCTTGGAGGACACTGATGGCCAAAGAACCCGTAAAAAAAGCTGCGGCAAAAAAGGCATCAGTAAAAAAAGCTGCGACCAAAAAGCCTGTGGCTAAAAAAAACGCAAGTAAAGCCGCGGTGAAAAAATCACCAGTCAAAAAAGCTGCCGTAAAAAAAGCATTGGTAAAAAAAGCACCGGTAAAAAAGGCCGCGCCTCTTAAGACAACTGGCAAAAATGTCAGCGGTTATGGCGTTGGCGGCGTTGATGTCGTTATGTCGGTTGATCAGGTGGCCCGCGAGGCCGCCTCTATCGCGGCGAATGCCCCGACCAAAAAAGAGCTTGATAAGCTGGTAACGAATGACGCCTACCTGACGATTAATGATCTGCGGGCTGGTTATGGCAAAATGGAAATTTTGCATGAATTCAGCCTGCGTATAGGTCGTGGACAGTCGCTATGTCTGATTGGCCCGAACGGTGCTGGTAAGTCAACGGTTTTGCACTCAATTTTTGGTTTTACCAATATTTTCTCGGGGTCGATCATTATCGATGGCAAAGACGTCACGGCACTGACACCTTCAGAAAAGCTGGGCCGGGCTGGCATTGCCTATATTTTGCAGGACAAGTCAGTATTCCCGCAAATGACTGTTGAAGAAAACTTGCTGATGGGTGGGTTTTTGAAAGATCGTCCGGCCGAGGCAAAGGCAGCGGCTGAGATGGTATTCGACAAATATAGTCGTTTGGCTGACCGGCGCGACAAGCCTGCTGGTGTGTTGTCAGGCGGCGAACGTCGGCTTCTGGAAATCTCGCGTGCACTTGTCATGCAACCAGAAGTCTTGTTGGTCGACGAACCATCCATTGGTCTTGAGCCGCGCTTTATCGACATGGTGTTTGAAATCCTTGACGATCTGCAGAAAAAAGACGGCAAGACAATCATCATGGTTGAACAAAACGCCAAAAAAGGTCTGGCATTTGCTGATATCGGCTATGTGCTGGTTTCAGGTGAAACCGCCATTGCCGACTATGGTGATGACCTGCTGGAAAATCCGGATGTAGGACGGTTGTTCCTCGGCGGCTAAAGATAGCGGCTGTAATAAAACATAGGGGGTATGCTCTGGGATATGGGCATGCCCTTTTTTTTATAACTTCAGTGATTGAGAAATATACAAAACTCCCCGCACATCGGGGCGTTTACGGTCTTGATTGGCCGTTTGGTGCGGATTACCATTTTTGCCATTCGTTCAATTTATGGTGGCGGAACCGGCAATCGGGGAGGGACATAAATGCAAAAGCATTATCAGGAACTGACAAAAAACAAGGCCAATTATATTCCCTTATCGCCGCTTAGCTTTCTTGCCCGCACGGCAGATATTTTTGGCGCTCGGACGGCGATTGTCTATGAAGACCGGCATTATAGCTGGCAACAGACATATGAGCGTAGCCGGGCGCTGGCGTCGGCATTAACGCACCATGGTCTTGGGCTTGGCGATACCGTATCGATTATTGCGGCGAATACGCCGGAGATGTATGAAGCCCATTTTGGCGTCCCCATGGCCGGATGCGTGTTAAATACCATCAATACGCGGCTAGAGGCAGAAACAATCGCCTATATTCTGTCCGATAGCGACAGCAGATTGCTGATCGCAGATACCGCGTTTCGCGATACTATATCGGCGGCCTTGGACATGCTGGACCATGATATAGAGGTGATTGATATCCGCGATGCGGCGCTTGGGGATTTGCCAGCAATTGGTAAGATTGATTATGAGGCCTTTATCGCCACCGGCGCACCAGATTATGACTGGCACCTACCTGAAGATGAATGGCAGGCGCTGACGCTTAGCTATACATCTGGTACGTCAGGCCGACCAAAAGGCGTTGTCTATCATCACCGCGGGTCATATTTGATGAGCTTTGGTACGGTGGCGGCGTGGCAATTGGGCCAGCATCCCACCTATCTGTATACAGTGCCAATGTTCCATTGTAATGGCTGGGGCCATGCGTGGACGATGGCGTTAATGGCGGCAAAAATTGTCCTGACCCGTACCATTACCGCTGAAGAAATTTTCCGTCTTGTTGACAAGCATGGGGTCACACATTTTGGCGGCGCCCCGATAGTTCTTGGTATGCTTGTGAATGCGCCAGAATCGCTGCGGCCTGATTTGTCTGACCGCACCGTACGCGCAATGACAGCTGGCGCGCCGCCACCAGCCAGTATTTTGGAAAAACTATCGGCAATGGGGTTTGGTGTGATGCAGGTCTATGGGCTGACCGAAACCTATGGCCATGTCACCCAATGTGTGTGGCGTGAAGAATGGGATGATTTGCCATTTTCTGAACAGGCCGAACTGCAAAGCTGGCAAGGCGTGACCTTTCCGATGAACGAAGAAGTGGCGGTAATTGATACTGAAACCGGGCAAATTGTACCGCGTGATGGCACCACCCAAGGCGAAGTCGTCATCCGCGGCAATACGGTGATGAAAGGCTATTATAAAAATCCGAAAGCCAATCAAGAGGCCATTCGTAATGGCTGGTTTTATTCAGGCGATGCGGCCGTATGGCATGAACATGGCTATATTCAAATTAAAGACAGGCTGAAAGATGTGATTATTTCGGGGGGTGAAAATATTTCATCGGTCGAAGTTGAAGGCTATTTATACCGACATCCGTTGATTGTCGCGGCGGCAGTTGTTGCCAAGCCTGACGATAAATGGGGCGAGGTGCCATGTGCCTTTATCGAGCTGAAAGATGGCGCGGAATTGACGGCCGAAGACTTGACCGCTTGGTGCCGCGACCAGATGGCGGGCTTTAAGCGGCCAAAATATTTTGTCTTTGGTGAATTGCCAAAAACGGCAACTGGCAAAATTCAAAAATTTCTGTTGCGCGAGCGCGCCCGAGCCTAGGATTAGGGGCGCCGCTTTAAGCGGCCATGCCCACCTTGCTTCGATCGTGATGGCCCTGATCTGGATGGCCCTGATCTGGATACCCCAGAACCAGAGGCCCCAGAACCAGCGGCCCCGTGGCGTTCTTGGCCCGGTTTTTTCGGCCGATTGCCGTCATTTCCGGCACGACCAAACGGCGCACCGGCCCCATCGCGGCGCGGTTTTGCTGGCTTGCCAGTATAATTGCCAGCGGTTTTGACTGTACCAGATTTTTTAGATTGACCCGCGGTGCTGGCCCGTTGGTCTTTGGCCGGTCGTTTCGTTGTGGCGGCATCACCAAAGCTAGGCCGGCTGGTAAATTTCGGGCGTTTGCTAAACAAGCTTTCGGCTGACGCTGGCGCAGTCTTGCCAGCAGATCGCTTTGTGCATTGACCGGTGTGCTTTGGCCGCCGTGATTTATCATGCGCCGGTGCAAAGCTGTCATTATCGGTCTTGCGCCGGACGGGCCTGCCAGCTTTACGGTCATAAGGGCGATCATGCGGTCGACCATGTGCGCGATCATGTGGGCTGTCTTCAGCTGATCTATGCTGGTGCGGGGCTTTTGTGGCTGGCTTTCCCGGTCTATCGGGTTTGGCAGGTGATCGCTCAGCAGCTGCGGCCCGCCCACCAAATTTGCTGTCAGCAAATTTTTTCTCGCCAAAATTTTTCTCACCAAATTTTTTCTCACCAGACTGTCTCGGAGCGGATTTTCCCTCAACAGATTTTCTTGGGCCAGACTGCCGCTCGCCAGATGCGGTTCTGCTGGGTTTATGCCCGCGGCGGCGTTGCCGAGATGGTGCAGAAGCCGCCCTGAAATCTTCCACCCTTGTCCCATCAGCCTCAAATAATTCGACACGCCCGCCAACAACGGAAATGATCGCGGCCAGCTTATGTTGTTCGTCTGGGGCGCAGAATGACAAGGCCAAGCCGCCAAGGCCTGCCCGCCCGGTACGACCAATGCGATGCACATAGGCTTCAGGCGTGTCAGTCAAATCAAAATTCACCACATGGCTAAGCCCGGCAACATCAATACCGCGCGCGGCTACATCGGTGGCAATCAATGCCTGTAAATCGCCGCCGCGAAAATTGCGCAACACTTTTTGCCGCAATGTCTGGCGCATATCGCCATGCAGCGCGTCTACCGCAAACCCGCGTACAGACAAAAATTTTGCGAGCTCATCAGCACGCCGCTTGGTACGCACGAAAATCAATGCCTGTCCGGTTGCCTGTTCACGCAGAATGTCACATAGCCTGTCGCGTTTTTCGCCTTCTGCCAGCAAAGTGACATGTTGTGTAATCTTATCCGCCGTGATCCCGGCTTGCGGTGCCTTGACCCGGGCCGGTTCGCGAAGAAATTGCTGGCCGAGTGCCTCTATTTCTGGTGGCATGGTTGCCGAAAATAACATGGTTTGGCGGCGCGCAGGCAGGCTGGCGGCAATGCGCTTAATCGCCGGATAAAAGCCAAGATCAAGCATATGATCGGCCTCGTCCAATATAAAATGGGTAATGCCGCTTGGATCAAACGCGCCACGTTCCATCAAATCTTGCAACCGGCCAGGCGTTGCGACAACGATATCGACGCCGCGGCGTAGCCCACGGATTTGCGCATCATAGCGCGCCCCACCAAATACCGCGATATGGCGGATATTTAAATCAGCAGCCAGCTTTTGCACATTTTGCGAAATCTGGTTTGCCAGTTCGCGGGTTGGCGCCAGAATAAGGGCTTTTGGAGGTTGCCCGGCACGCACCGCCGCGCTTAAGCCAAGATGAGTCATCAATGGCAGCAAAAATGCCGCTGTCTTGCCGGTGCCGGTTTGGGCCAGCCCGATTAAATCCTTGCCATCAAGCAGCAGAGGAATTGAAAGTGCCTGAATGGGCGTTGGTTCGACAAGTCCCTCGCGGGCAAGTGTGACTAGCATCGTTTCCGGCAGGCCAAAATTGGCAAAATCGGCACCGCTGGCATTGCCGGCTTCGGCGGGCGCGTCTGATATGATTTGTGACATAAATTTAATTTCTAGCGCATTGCTGTTCGCTGGGCAGCATCGCCCCATAGCGCGCCGCATAATGCCCGGTTTATGCGCCCAGATGACGCCATTGTCAATCTATGCTGGATTATTGACCGGGGGGTGGCCGGGGGGTGGCCGGGGGGTGGCTAGGGACTGGAAAATAGATATCAATTCGGGCAT
>JAQCEA010000016.1 GCA_027620495.1 Pseudomonadota bacterium
GCTCTATTGCTTATGTAGCAATGAGATTGGTGCATATTAGTGGCACATAACCACTTCTCAGCCGCACCAATTTTTCTTCATGTTTTCTTGATTATTTGCGGTTTACATACGCCCGCCATGGCGCGGATTAAAGTCTAAGATCTGAGTTTCACTCTTTGGTCATGCAATTTGGATTAAACCCAATCGTGAAATCAGATGGATATTCAGACGGCGAATTTATTTTTTAGTGCCTGTCATCTTTTATGTTCACCTCGACCCCCACTGCTATTTTTGCGAGTTGGGCGATGCCTATCGCCATTTGATGAAGATGATGCCGTGAATCTTTCTCGTCATATGACGCGTTATATTGCGTAACGTCTGGATCAGGTCTGGCATAAAAATCATCCACATTATTGATGCCTATATTTAGTAATTCAGTCGCCTTTTTCACTTTATGATAAATATGGTCGGGCGTTTTGACATTCCATAAATCTGCCAGCGCGATTACCGTCAATGCAGAATTCGTCCCATATGAGTGATACCAAAACCCTCTTACACCACGAAACGAAGTTCCTTTAATATACCCGTCATCCATAAAAACACGGTCAATATTGGCAAAGATTTTAGCCAGAGTATCTCGTGCCAAATCTTCATCATTCTTCCAAAATGCATATGCTAGAACATTTATTCCACCATTGGCCATTTGCGAAAACTGCGTTTTTTGTTGATGCATTTCAATGAACATTGGATGGATAAATTTTTTATGTAACGCATCAGCATATTGTGTAATACGAAACTGCTGGTCAGCCGACATGTCTGCCTTTAACAGACTGGCCGCTATCAAAAAGTTCCCACCAAATTGTGTCGCAAATTGTGTCACATGAAATTTACAGACCGCGGTGGTGTCATTGCTACCAGCATAACAACGCCCACCTTTGGATCTGATTTCTTTGATGGATGGCGTTTCCAGCAGAGTATTCGCATCAGCAATATCAACCAACAATTTTGTTGTGGTGGATTTCAGTGGAGCATCATTTTCAGATACAGCCCGTTGTGCCAATACAAATAATTGCCGCGCAGGAACAGAGATTTTTTGATGCTTTACAGACAGCGAATTGCTGTTCTTGGCATGCTCAGTCACCCAGTCAAAACCAATAACCGATTTTATTATGTCTTCTGCTTCTTCGTCAGATTTAATATCTAACAGCACCGGGTGAACAGTTCCGTTCAAACACCCTTTTTCGCCAACTGTTTTTCCGAAGAAATAGTCAGAAAATTTAAGTGTCCCTGATACAATTTCGGTCTGTTTCAAATTATCTGCCCAACTTGCCGAAATATGCCAAAAGGCAAAAACATAAAGAACGATAACAAAGGCAATAGATTTTATTTTTTCATTTCACATGAATTTGTGCCAAAAATAAAATAACATCCAGACAACCCAAACACCGCCGGTATCAAGAGCGCTCAATGGAGTAGCAGGATAGTCTTAAGATATCTTGTATGTCCAACAAGAATGTGTGGCGGTTGGGCCCATCTGCGGCCGTTTATTATAAAGACGAAAAGAGAATAGCAATTGTTCTGCAACCGACTGTTTTCATTAAAAAAACTATTGTCTAAACATTTTTTTTGATGAACTGTAAAAGCGTTTTCAGTGTGGGAATGCTTTTTATGAGTGATGATCGGCGCGGCATCCTGTTTATCTTAATCGGGATGTCTTTGTTTAGTGTGCAGGACATATTGGTACGGTCTTTGTCAGATGTCGGGTCGTTGATCCAGATCATGACTGTGCGGGGCCTGTTTGGCGGCATCATTCTGATCGGGTTTTTGAAATTTACCGGCCGGCCCGTATCGATTAAATCGGGCTATCCAATGCTGGCCTTTATCCGCATTTGTTTGTTTTTTTCCGGGTTTTTATGTTTTTATTTTGCCTTGAGCGAAATGGCGCTGGCCGAAGTAACCAGCCTGTTTTTCTTCAGCCCCATTTTCGTGACCTTGATTTCCAAATTTTTCTTTAAAAATGAAATTGGCATCCATCGGCTTGGCGCGGTGCTTGCCGGGTTTGTTGGCGTGTTGTTGATCGTCAAACCAAGCCCAAGCCAATTTGAACAGATTGCGTTATTGCCGCTGTTATCGGCATTTTCCTATGCGGTGTCGATGATGATGGCAAAATTCACCCGCGACCGCGATACGGTGTGGGAACAAATGATGCATATGTATTGGGGCAGCTTTGCGCTGGGGGCGGTCGCATCGGTGGGAATTGCGCTGTTTGGCGGCGAAATCGGCCCGTCGAAAAGCTTGGCCTATTTATTGCGGCCGTGGGTGATATCGGACATGAACGCGGTGCTGACACTAGGCGCCATCTCGGTCATTGGCAGTGCCGGTATGTTGCTGTTGACCAGCGCCTATCGGGTGGCCAATCCATCGGCAATCGCGCCGTTTGAATATGTGCTGTTGGTGATGGCCATCATCAATGGCTATTGGCTTTTTGCCGAAATTCCAGACCTGTATTCGGTTATCGGCATGGCGTTGATTGCCTGTAGTGGGATTTATATTTTCTTCCGCGAGGGCATTCGAAAGACGCCAGTTGCGGTGAAAACAAGCCTGCGTACCTAAACCGTTTTGAACGTATTTAGGCGTGTCGTAAATCAGCCCACACGTTGCGCCAGCCAGATGGCCGTCATACAGCTAGCGTGACGTCATCATCCGTTCATGAACCGCGCGCATGCCTCGTTCCGACATATCGCTTACCTCTGCGGCATGTTGCTGTAACAACGCGACAACCTCGCTGTTTGAAGATGTCTGAACAACTTGCACGCCGCGGTCTGTTACTTCCACACTGGTGTCTATTTCATCATAGCGATCAAACAGTAAATCGAGGGTAGGGGATTGAATAATCACCTGTGGGTTTCGCCCGTCTTCCAGCCGCGTAACCATAAACGCCACATGGGTTACGATTGACTCGCGCAGATCATCATCATCGGTTTCGGTAATGGTTTTGATACCATTTGGCAGATGTTCAACGCTGCGTCTGATTTTCATGTGATTTATGAAAATATTTTTTAGATCGCTGATTTCCACCTCTGTGGTGTCGATGCCGCGCAATCCCGGCATATTGACCTGGTCATGCTGATGACGACGATGTTTTTCGGCATTTTGTGCGGTTTCGCCATTGTGATGCCCCATATAGGATTCGTCATGATGCCCAGGCCCATGATGCCCATGCCCGTGATGCCCCGCACCATGATGTTCATCATGCATTTTTTGATAGCTTTCACTGGCATGTGAAATCGTTGCAAAGGCCAGCAATGGCACCAAAATAATCCCGGTTTTGATCGTTTTTATCATCTTATTTTCACAGAGTTTTGCTGTTGGTTGATCGGCTAGGGTAAATTGGTATGTCAGACGGGTCTAGCCCATCCGGCCATTGCATTTGGTCTGGCGGGTTTTTTATCATTAGCTGGTATCATTTTCTGGTATCATTTGCACAGATAGGTGCCGGTATCTGTCAGCGGCTATCACCGCTTCAAATAAAGGGGGGGCGTTAATGAAAATCAGTCAGGCCGCGGCGGAATCGGGCCTCACCGTTAAAACCGTGCGCTATTACGCCAATATCGGGCTTGTCTGCCCGACCATCGACATCGCCACCGGCTATCGCCATTATGACGCCAGCGATATTGCCAAGCTGAAATTTGTTGGCACCGCGCGGCGATTTGATTTTTCCATCGAAGATTGCCGCGAATTGCTGGCGCTTTATGAAGACAAAGACCGGCCCAGCCGTGACGTCAAAAAAATAGCCATGAATAAAATTGCCGATATCGATCGGCGGCTGGGCGAATTGCGGCGGTTGAAATCTGAATTGGCGGCGCTGGCCCATGCGTGTGATGGGGATGACCGGCCAGATTGTCCAATTATAGCAGGGTTGGCTGGCACCGCGCATGGGGGGTGATCATCTCGATTTATATATATGGCAATCGCATGCCAGACCGATCAAAAATTTGAAAAATTCCAGATGACGCCCGATGTCCCAGAACTGGTATCTGGGGTTGTGGCCGGGGTTGATGTGGCCGGGGATGGTGCTTCCGGGGATGGTGTCTTCGGGGTTGATGTGGCCGGGGATGATGCTGCCGGGGATGGTGTCGCCGGGATTGATGCGGCGGTGCCATTTTGCGGCGGTACCAATCTATAGCATACCAATTTGCGCCCATCGGACCTGATAGCCGGAATCGATGGCGTATTTTCTTTTGCTGGTCTGCATCTATCCAGTTGTTCCCATGTGTATCCTTGGCTGATCAGCGCATCTCTTTGTGCAAAAAATGCATTTTGACCGCTGGAACAAGATGCCAACACCATACAAGCTATAAACATGCCCACATATTTGGTTGAGACGCTGATTTTAACGCGCTTGGCTTGAACAGTTTTCATCACTCACCTTGACCAATAAACCAGCGCATATCATGCCTGTAACTGGCGCGCTGGGCAATAATCAAAACTATTTTTGATAATCAGCCCCATGATGCATTTTTCTGGGTGCGACTCTCTTGAAAATACAGGCTGGTTTTCCCAAATCTGCAACATACGGTTTTGTGTGGAGGGGGCCATGTCCGAACAGTATCAATTTGCCGCTGATACGGGTAAAATTCTCGATATCGTTATCGATTCACTATATTCGCAAAAGGAAATCTTTCTGCGCGAATTGGTATCGAATGGGTCTGATGCCATCAGCAAGCGGCAGTTTGACTCGCTACAGGGGGCGGCGGCCGGATCGTTTGACGGGATGATTTCGATTGCCGTCGATAAAAAGGCAAAGCGCCTCACCATCACCGATAATGGTATCGGGATGAACGACGAAGATTTGAAAAGCACCCTTGGCACCATCGCCAGTTCTGGCACCAAAGCCTTTCTTGAACAAATCGAACAATCTGGCGAAAAATCAAACAGCCAAAGCCAGCTTATTGGTCAGTTTGGCGTTGGGTTTTATGCAGCGTTTATGGTGGCCGAACGGGTTGAGGTATTGTCGAAAAAGTCAGATAGCAACCAAGCTTTTTGCTGGGCCAGCGATGGCAAGTCTGGCTTTACCATCAGCCCGGCAGACAAACAGGACACCGGTACGGCGATTACATTATTCCTGAAATCTGATGCCAAAGAATATTTGGAAGAAGAACGCATCGCCCATCTGATCAAAAAATATTCCGATCATATTTCTTTTCCCATTAACTGGCTTGACAAAGATGGCGAGTTAAAACGCCTCAATGCCTCGACAGCTTTGTGGACAAAACCGGCAAAGGATATTTCTGAAGACGAATATAAGTCATTCTATAACAGCGTCAGCGCCAGCTATGATGCGCCCTTTGCGACGCTTCATAACAAGACAGAGGGCGTTGTTGAATTCACTAATCTTTTGTTCATTCCGTCTGTGGCCCCGTATGATCTTTACGATCCGGACCGCAAATCTAAATTACAGCTCTATGTGAACCGCGTATTCATCACCGACCAATGTGATGAGTTGGTGCCAAAATGGATGCGGTTTTTGCGCGGGGTAATTGATACACCGGATGTGAATCTGAATGTCAGCCGTGAAATGCTGCAGCATAGCCCGGTGATTACAAAAATTCGTAAATCACTTGTCAAACGGGTGCTGTCAGAACTGAAGAAATCGATCGAAAAACGCCGTGATGCGTATCAGAATTTTTGGGATGGATTTGGCCGCGTTGTCAAAGAAGGCATTTATGAAGATGCCGAGAACCGCGCCAAAATTCTGGAAGTGAGCTTTTTTAAATCTGCAAAATCAAGCACAATGCTAACGCTTGATGAATATATCGATGCCTTTGCCGAAGGTCAGGAAGAAATTTACTATCTGTCGGTTGAAGACCCAGTACTTGCCAGTGGCAGCCCGCATCTTGAAGGGTTTGAGGCAAAAGGCGTCGATGTGTTGATATTGTCTGATCCGGTTGATGATTTTTGGCTGGCCAATACCGCGGATTATAAGGGCAAGACATTCCGTTCGATTTCGCGCGGTGATGTTGATCTGACAGGCATTAAATCTGCCGATGGCAAAAACGCCGATGACGATCAAAAAGCGGCAGATGAAACCAAATCAGCCGATACCGCCGTTGCCAAAATCAAAGATGTGTTGAGCGCGCGGGTGGCCGATGTAAAACCATCAAAGAATCTGGCCAAAAGCGTGGCCCGTCTGATTGCCGATGAAAACGCCATGGATGCCCAAATGGAACGGTTTATGCGCATGCATGACGCCGATTTCAAAGGCGCTCCGAAAATACTCGAAGTCAACGCCAAGCATCCGTTGATCGCCGCTTTGAATGATCGTTTGACCAAAGGCGATTTTGCCGAGGCGGATGATTTTGCTGAACTGATTTATCAATCAGCACTTATTTCAGATGGCAAGCAGGTTGATGACCCGCACACCTTTGCTGAAAAGCTGGCCAAAGTGATGCAGAAAGCGCTATAGGTAACGCGCCGTTTCCCATGCCATGCGTTTGACGCCCGTCAATGCGCCGGATTGGGATAGCATCGGCAAGATAAGAGCGAGTTCATGTCAGAGCGTGACCAAAATCAAAAGCCAAAAACAAACCTCGGGGTTAAGCCCCAGGCAAAACCACGTGCGGCTTTTCTTCATTTTGCGTCATTTGACACAAGATGGCGTGATAATGACCGCTATGGCCATCTGAACAATGCCATCTATTACGAATTGTTTGACTCGGCAATCAATCAATTGCTGATCGATCATGATATTCTTGATTTTGAATCGGGCGATCATGTGTTTTTGGTGGCGGCGTCGGGCTGCCATTATTTTAGCGAGCTTGCCTATCCAGATAAGCTAGAGGTTGGCCTTGCAGTCACCAGACTTGGCAACAGTTCGGTTACCTATGATCTTGGTCTGTTTAAAAAAGGCGCTGATTACACCGCGGCGTGCGGATTTTTTGTGCATGTTCATGTGACACGGGACAGCTATCGCCCGGCGTCTATTCCCGCGCGGGATCGGGCGGCATTCGCCCCGTTTGTTATCCCTGACTAACTTAGCCGCAAGCAATTAGCCCAGTCCAAGGCCGCTAACCACTTCTGATTTACCCAGTTATTCGGTGCCTTCAACGATACGTATTTCGCGCACAGCCCCGTCACCAAGTGCCGCCAGCGCTGCCGCATAGCCGTCACTGTCATGGGCCGCGATCGCGGCTTCGACACTAGGAAAGACCGACAAAACTGTTCGTTCTTTGATGCCAGCCTCATAGGTGGCGAGGGCAATACCGCGTGCCAGATATATGCCGCCATGCGCCTCAATCGCTGGGCCAGCAAGCTTGGCATACGCCTCGATTTTGTTCATGTCTGAAATTGATTTATACGTGGTGATCCAATAGCCTTTTGCCATAAAACCTCTCCAGATTTATCTTGGTTTGATCATGCAGACAGGCTTTAAACTTCCTGTCTGCAACATGGCTAAACTGCCACTGTTTTGAAATAGCGGGGCGTTATGCCCCTTCGATAATCCGAATTTCACGGATGGCACCATCATCCAGTGCCGCCAGCGCCGCCGCATAGCCCGGGCTGTCATGTGTGGCGATTGCCGCGTCAACCGAATCAAACTCAATCACCACAGTGCGTTCATTTACGCCGGCTTCATAGGTTTTTGCAGGCATGCCTCGAACAATGAATTTTCCACCACCGGCGGTAATCGCCGGGCCAGCAAGTGCCGCATAGGCCGCCAATTTGTCTGGATCATTGATCTTTTGATAGGTGCTTATCCAATAGGCTTTGCTCATTCTTCTGTTCCTGTTTTAGCCGCATATGAGAAAAGGGGCGCAGAACAAGCGGCCAGTGACGCGGAACAAACTGGTCGCCGGTGCGCAATTTGAGGGCAAAAATCTTTTTTGCCTTTTGCCTGCGCCTGATCTTGGGGAAGATTGGCAGTACCGGTGATGAATTTCAATAGCTATATCCGACTGTTGGCATAAAACCGTTGGATGCAACGGCCGATCGCATCATTGCCATGTCTGTGGCAATGGCCTATATCAAAAGCCGCGCGGTACTTATTCTGCGGCTGAACATAGTTTCGAAACTGAGGACAAATTAAATGGAAATTGCATGGGCTGAATTTACCCCGGTGGCATCATTTGCTGGCGGTGCAATGATTGGCGTAGCTGCGCTGTTTTTGATGCTGCTTAATGGCCGCGTCATGGGGATGAGTGGTATTTTGAGTGGCTTGTTGGTCAAACGTCCAGATTGGCCTTGGCGGCTTGCCTTTGTTATTGGTGTGATTGTGGGGCCATTTCTATTTATGGCCGTTGCTGGCGCGCCGATAGAACGCCAGACGGTTATGTCAGGCCCGCTTGTCTATGTTGCGGCGTTTTTGGTTGGTTTGGGTACAGCCGTCGGGTCGGGCTGTACATCGGGTCACGGCATTTGCGGCTTGTCACGTTTGTCGCTGCGCTCATTTGCGGCGGTTATGGCATTTATGGTCAGCGCCGTGATCACCGTTGCACTTGTAAGATTTTTCGGGTGAGGTGGGCGTTATGTTGATGATGATCACAGCACTTGGCGCCGGGACTATTTTTGGTGCAGGTCTGGCGCTTGCAGGCATGTTAAACCCAGCTAAAGTTGTCGGGTTTTTGGATATTTTCGGGATGTGGGACCCATCTTTGGGGCTGGTGATGGCTGGTGGCATTTTGGTGAATGCTACCGGGCATTATTTTGTGATTAAACGCAATCATCCAGTTTTTGATACCCGTTTTGATTTGCCAACGTCGAATATTATCGATCGGCCGTTACTCATCGGCAGTGCGATTTTTGGCATTGGATGGGGCTTGGCTGGATATTGCCCGGGGCCTGTTGTGGCCACCTTACTGCTTCAGCCAGCGGATATGTTGCCGTTTTTAGTCACGTTGCTTGCCGGGGCTTTTATCGGCCGCTGGTTGCGCAGCTAACGATACAGGGGGTGACGGCTTTGTCATGCAGAATGATCAGCCACTAGCCTATATCGAACGGATCAGGAATTATTATAAAATTCTTGGTTATGGGGCGCCCTATGAATGGGCCTGTCACAATGACGTGCCATTTACCCCATTGCAAAAGCCGCTAGGTGAGTCCCGTATTGCTATTGTCACAACGGCGGCACCGTTTCAGCCTGATAAAGGCGACCAAGGCCCCGGCGCGCCGTATAATGGTGAGTCAAAATTCTTTCAGGTCTATGCCAACCAGGTTGATCCGTTCCCAGATGTCCGAATTGCGCATATCGCGATTGACCGGGCGCATACAACAGCAAGCGATATCGCCAGTTATTTTCCGCTTACCGCCATGATGAAACTGGCCGAGGCTGGCTATATTGGGTCTGTATCACCGCGTTTTTACGGCTTGCCAACCAATCGGTCACAACGCACAACGCGCGATATTGATAGCCCAGCATTGCTGGCATATTGCCAAGAAGATAATGTAGATGCGGTGGTGTTGGTGCCGAATTGCCCGGTATGTCATCAGTCGGTGGCCCTAGCAGCGCATTGTCTTGAATCAGCCGGGATCGCCACGGTGATAATGGGCTGTGCCAAGGATATCATCGAATATGTCGGGGTGCCACGTCTATTGTTTAATGATCTGCCGCTTGGCAATGCGGCGGGTCTGCCGCATGACGCAGGTTCGCAAAATCTTGCGGCAAAACTGGCGCTTGATCTGCTTGCCGAGGCAACAGCACCGCGCACCACAAGGCAATCACCGCTGGTTTGGTCCGGCGCGCCTGACTGGAAAAAAGATTATTCAAATGCGGCATTGCTTTCGGCTAAAGAAATCGCCGAACGCCGCGCTGAATTTGATCGGGTGAAAGCCGCCGCCGCCGCGATTAAATCAGCCAGCAAAACAGGCTAATTCAGCTTGGCAATTTCGGCGGCAAGGGCCGCGGCCATTTCGCTTTCAGCTGGCATGGTGCCGAGCAATTCTGTCCAGACAATCCGGGCGGTATCGATGTCGCCTGTTAATCTGGCGATATGACCTTTGAAAAACAGATATTGCGGGCCGCTTGCGCCGTTTGCGGCAAGTCGTGCTAACACGGTTTGTGCCATGCTGATTTGTTCGGCTGACATTTCTATGCCAATTGTGCGCTCAAGAAATTGATAAGCAAGTGGCGCATCGCCGGGTGCGGAATCTGTGGCACGTGCCAATGCGGTAAAGGCGGCATCAACATCGCCCAAAACATCATAAGCACGCACCAGCCGGAGCCAGCCTTCGGTATCTTCTGGCGTTGTGTTCAAACGGTCACGCAGACGCGCCACCATCGATAAAATCATGGCGTTTCGGTCATCAGCACTCATATCAGCCGCCGCGGCAATGCTGTCTTCATCGGTGCCAATTGCCGGGCGTAACGCAATACCACCAGCTTCGGCAGCTTGCTTGATATTTTCGCGAACAATCGGCAGCCATGGCGCATCTGCGGGGGATATCGACAATAAAGTTTGCCAGCGGGTGATGGCGGCCTGGTAATCGCCATCTTGAAATGCGGCAAGCCCCCATAAAAACAGCGCGCGTGGCTCATCAGGTTCGCTTGCCAATACCGTATCAATCAAATCACGGGCGGGTATAGTGACCTGCCCATCGGCGGCGCGGCTCAACGCCTCGGCCAAAAGCGAAAGCACGCCGGGGTCGTCAATAGTTAATTGCTGGGCCATACGCAATGCACGAATCTCGGTCGCGCTGTCATTAACCGCCGCCGCCGCTTCGGCCAGCTTTAGCCAGCTTTCAATATGATCTGGTGTGGCCACTGTTGCGGCTTGTGCGCGGGCCAAATTTTGTGCCAGATTTTCTTTTGTGGCGTTTATCGTCTCGCTACGGCTGGCGATTTCGGCTGTACGACCAATAAGCGGGTTGTCGGCCAAGTCAGGACGGCCCAAATCGGCATAAATAAGCGCCGCGCCTAATGGCAGGATCATGGCCAGTCCGACAGCTAGCCGGGTAAATGTTTGGTCTTTCTGGTCTTTCGGGTCTGATACGCCGCCTTTTGCCAATTGATGGCCAAGGCCAAGTAAGCGGCGGTCAATATCAAGGCAAGTGGCGGCATAATCGCTGTCGCTAAGGCGGCCTGATTGGTGATCTTTATCGAGGGTGGTGCGGGCAAGCATCAGCTGGTCAATCTGATCATGCAGGCTTTTATCCCGGTCAGCGGTGTCGATGCCGCGCTGGTGGCGGCGTATATAGACCAGCATCGACCCGACCAACAGCAGACAGAACATGCCGCCAACGATAAATATCACACTCATGTCCCCATCCATTATTGTCATGGCTGGTCAGGTTTGCTGGCTGTTTTATGGTTTTGTTTGAGCGCTTCAATCTGCGCGCGGTCAGCATGGCTGATTGGCGAGGGTGCTGGTACAGTCGCCCGCCGCCGTATACCCAACGTTATACCAATGCCAAGAAGCAAAAAACCAATCGGGGCCAGCCACAAAGCCATGGTGTTTTTTGCCATTGGCGGGGCCAAAAGAACAAAGTCACCATATTTGGCGCGCAAATCAGATAAAATAGCCTCGTCAGTTTTGCCTTGGACAAGCTGTGTGCGCACCTCGCGCCGCAAATCTTTGGCAAGGTCGGCATCACTGTCATCGATCGATTGATTTTGGCAAACAAGACAGCGCAATTTCTGGGATAAATTACGGGCACGAGTTTCCAACAAGGGATCGGCCAGCATTTCTTCGGCCGTGATCGCAGTTGCGGTGCCAACAAGCGGCGGCATCAGCGTACCAGCACCAATGACAAAACCGCTTATCAGCAAAATATAGAGACAAGAACGGATCATTGCATTTCGGCCAATTTTTGCATGAGTTGGCTAGTGATTACATCGCGGGTAAGGGGGCCAGCATGCCGCCATTTGATTTGGCCGGATGGGTCAATCAAATAGGTTTCCGGCACCCCGTAAACGCCCCATGCCATGCCCGCACGGCCATCATCATCCCGGCCAATCGCAACAAACGGGTTGCCATATTGCTGCAGAAATTTCTGCGTGTCTTGTGGTCGGTCTTTATAGGCAATGCCAATGATGCTGATTTGGTTGGACAAATGTTCGAGTGCGGGGGCCTCGGCGCGGCAGGGGGCGCACCATGATGCAAAGAAATTCACCAATAAAGGCTGTCCCCGATAGGCGTCTAATGCCAGTTCGGCCTGACTGTCCTGCAACAAAGGTAGCGGCACGTCTGGGGCGGGTTTTCCAATCAGCACCGATGGTAACTGGTTGGGGTTGCGGCTTCCTGACAAGGTGCCTTGCAATGCCAGCCCACCAATAATGGCTAGCCCCAGAAAAGCGATAAGCGGAATAAAAAATGTCGGTCGAAAGCGGCTCATGCTGTATCTCGTGCCACGCTGTTGGGCAGTGGTGCCGTGACCGCAGATTGTCGCCGCCGTCCAATCATCGCGACAAGCCCCCCAGCGGCCATCAGCGCGCCGCCGCCCCAAATCCAGCTAATGAGCGGCTTGTAATATAGCCGCAAGCTATAGCCAATACGATCATCACCATCACCAAGCACCGCATAGTCATCACCGCCCAATCGAGGGCGAATGGCGGCTTCGGTGGTTGTCTGCCGTTCTGCTGTATAGACACGTTTTTCCGGCATCAATCTGGCAATAAATTTGCCAGAAGCGGCATCTTTATATTCAAGCTCGGCTGTGAGGGCTTGAAAATTTGGACCTTGGCGCTCAAACACCCGCACCAATGTCACATCACGCCCGGCAATAGTAACAACTTCACCCGGTTTGGCACGAACCACTTGTTCGCTTCGAAAAAGTACGTCACCTGTCGCCCCTAGCAAAAATACAACAATCCCAAAATGTGCGATCCACATGCCTAACACTTCGGTTGGCAAACGGTGCCAGCGCGCCGCCAATCCGCCGCGTTGCAGGGGTTTGAGTTGAGTCCAGATATCTGTGGCAATGCCGATCGCCAGCCACGCAATCAGCATGATTGCGCCAACCGCACCAATGGCAATATCCTGCAGCAAGGCAACACCAATGACCCCCGCGATGATCGCCAAGACACTGGCCGCCAGCAAGGTTGTTTTGGCGCGTGGTGTGGCCCCGCGCCGCCATGCCATCACCGGGCCAATCACCATAATCACCACCAATATGCCCATGACCGGGTTAAAGGTGGCGTCAAAATATGGCGGGCCAACGGTAATGCGCGCACCGGTGATCATTTCCAGACCAAGCGGATAAAATGTGCCAAGCAACACGATTGCGGTGGCAACGACCAACAGCATATTGTTGGCAATCAAAGCGCCCTCGCGGCTCTTTAAATTAAAATCAGCAACGCTCATCAATTGTGGCCCGCGCCATGCATAGAGCAATAAGGGGATGCCAACGGCCACCAGCAAAATGCCCAAAATAAAGACCCCGCGCGCCGGATCAGAGGCAAAGCTATGTACCGAGGTTAATAAGCCTGACCGAACAATAAAAGTGCCAACAAGTGACAGTGAAAAGGCCAGAATGGCCAGCAATACGGTCCAGCTTTTTAATTGCCCGCGTTTTTCGACAACAATGGCTGAATGCAACAGGGCTGTCGCCGCCAACCATGGCATAAGCGAGGCATTTTCGACCGGGTCCCAAAACCACCAACCGCCCCATCCCAGCTCATAATAGGCCCACCAACTGCCAAGCGCGATGCCTAAGGTCAGCGCACACCACGCCGCCATAATCCAAGGGCGCATCCATTTTGCCCATAATCTGTCAACATCTCCGCCGATCAGGCCAGCAACGGCAAAGGCAAAGGCAATGGACAAACCAACATAGCCGAGATAGAGCATTGGTGGATGAATAGCAAGACCGGGGTCCTGCAAAATGGGGTTTAATCCTTTGCCGTCAATCGGGGCGTTGGCAAGACGGGTAAAAGGGTTTGATGTAAACAGGCTAAAGGCCAGAAAGCCGCTGGTGATCATACCCTGAACAGCCAGAATACGGGCCTTTAACAAGGCTGGCATGGTGCGTCCCGATATTGCCAAAACCGCCCCGTAAATCACCAAAATCAAAATCCATAATAACAGCGACCCTTCGTGATTGCCCCAAGTGCCGGAAATTTTATAGATCAGCGGTTTTGCAGAATGCGAATGGTTGGCAACAAGCGCCACCGAAAAATCAGATCGAATAAATGACGTGACTAACGCGCCAAAAGCAATCACGCAGGCAACAGCGGCGCTGATTGCGGCGGCTGGGCCAACCAGCATAAGTTGCATGTTATGGCGTGCAGTCCCAATTAGGGGAACGACCGATTGTATCAATGACAGAACAAAGGCCGAGATCAATGCAAAATGGCCAAATTCAGTCAGTCCCATTTATCTCTCCCTATCCATCGCGGCGCCGGGCCTGCACCTTAACACATAATGATGGCCGCCAACATCTACCATAGCGGACAAGGTGCTCAAAAGACGATTTGTCGCAGGAAGCTGTTCGGCAAGATGTTCGGCAAGATGTTCGGCAAAATACACAATTGGCGTCAGCATTGTGTTGAGATTGGGCGTAGAGACCGCAAGATGAGGCAGCCACAAGATGAGACAGCCGCAAGATGAGACAGCCACAAGATAAGACAAAACACCTATCAAGTGCGGTATCTGGCGTTCCCCAGTTGATTGCGCCGCAAAGATGGATGATAGTAGCAGTCCAAGCGAAATAAAGGCGCGTTATGACGGAAAAATTGCCGGTTATCGAAATTCTCGATTTACATAAAAGCTATGACAATCTTGATGTTTTAAAAGGCGTTGATTTGGTGGCGCATGAAGGATGCGTTGTCAGCCTTATTGGGGCGTCTGGATCGGGCAAATCAACATTGCTACGTTGTGCCAACCTGCTTGAAAACAGCCAGCATGGCGATATCATATTCCATGGTGACAAGGTAAAATGGGCCGGACAAGGGGCGGCGCGTCATCCGTCAGACAAACATCAGCTTCGCAATATCCGAAGCCAGCTATCCATGGTGTTTCAGCAATTTAACTTATGGTCACACATGACCATTTTGCAAAATGTCACCGAAGCCCCGATCACCGTTTTGCAGGAATCACCTGACGAGGTAGAAGCACGCGCCCGTGCGTTGCTCAAAAAAGTTGGCATTCTGGACAAGGCGGGTATGTACCCGGCACAATTGTCAGGCGGCCAGCAACAACGCGCCGGAATTGCCCGGGCGCTGGCGATGAATCCAAAAGCCATTCTACTGGATGAGCCAACATCCGCGCTCGACCCAGAAATGGAACAGGAAGTAGTGCAGGTCATAAAGGCGCTAGCAGATGAGGGGCGCACGATGATTTTAGTTACTCATGACATGAATTTAGCGTATGACGTATCAGACCATGTGGTGTTTTTGCATGAGGGCAAGATCCTTGAAGAGGGTTCGCCGCAAACTATATTCAAGACACCAAAGTCTGATCGGTTACAGCAATTTTTAAAATCGACGAAGATTACGAAAGTACAATAAAGGGAGATGCCTATGAAAAAAATTATGCTCACTGCGGTTTTGGCCGTTTTCACCGCCACCGGTGCATTTGCAGAAACAGTCCGTCTTGGCACCGAAGGCGCCTACGAACCGTGGAATTTTGTAAATGATGCAGGCAAGCTGGACGGGTTCGAAATTGAGCTTGGTAATGAGCTGTGCAAACGTGCAAGCCTCAGCTGTGAATGGGTCAAAAATGATTGGGATTCGATTATTCCAAATTTGAAATCAGGCAATTATGACGCCATTATTGCCGGCATGTCGATCACTGAAGAACGTCAAAAAGCCATTGATTTCACAGAAGAATACTATCCTGCAGACCCGTCATCATATGTTGGGTTGGCTGGTGCTGGTGACGCCGTCACCAAAGGTGTTGTTGCGGCACAAACAGCAACCATTCATGCTGGACATGTGGCCAGTTCTGGCGCGACATTGGTTGAATTTGCAACCGCCGAAGAAACCATCGCCGCGGTGCGCAATGGCGAGGCCGATGCGGTGCTGGCCGATAGCGGCTATTTAAAGCCAATTGTTGAGGAATCAAACGGCGCATTGGTATTTGTTGGCAACCAGATCCAGATCGGTGGCGGTGTTGGCATGGGCATGCGCAAATCTGATGGGGCGCTTCGTGCGAAACTGAACGCGGCGATTGCATCGGTAAAATCTGATGGCACATTGAACAAGATGATTGCCAAATGGTTTGGTGCTGACGCGCCGCAATTCTAGGTTAATTGACCTGTGGATTTGGCCAGTTGGCACCCAGCTGTTAGATGGTGTGGCTGGCCAAATCTTTGTCTGACTGATGTTTTTATTTTGCGCTGATCCCGCCGCCATAGAAGGGCTGACCTGGTTGTCTTGCTATCTGACGACTGGCAAGCATATGGCCTTTTATCTGTCATTTTTGGTGGTGCTTGTGTTGATGGCACTCGCGGCACCGGCGGCGATGCTATTTGGGTTTGTCGGGGCATTGGCCTGTCGGTCGCGTGTGGCCCCGGTACGATTTTTGGGACAGGGCTATATCACCATGGTCCGCGGTATTCCTGATATCGCATTTTTCCTGTTTGTGCCGGTGGCACTTGATCAGGCTTTTGAATTTTTACGCCATAAAACATTTTGCAGTGAGACCACCCAGCCGGTGTGGCGGGGCAATGAATTTTTGGTCTGCGATGCGGCAAAACTGCCACTTGGAACCTCCCCGCAATGGGTGCATGAAATCTATGGATTTATGCTCGCCCTGCTGGCATTTGCGATTGTGTTTGGGGCCTTTGCAGGCAACACATTGCGCGGGGCGATGCGCGCTGTACCAGATGCCCAGCTTCAGGCGGCTGCCGCTTTTGGCATGACACGGCGGCAAATATTCTGGCGTGTTCACCTGCCGCAAATGTGGGTGTTCGCATTGCCGGGCTTGTCAAATCTCTGGATGATTTTGGTCAAGGCAACGCCGCTTCTATTTCTGTTGGGCGTTGAAGATGTCGTCTATTGGGCGCGTGAACTGGGCGGCAGTAAGACATCCGCGCATAGCTACCCGCATGGCGATTGGCGGCTGTGGTATTTTTTAGGGCTGTTGGTGTTTTATTTGGCGCTGACCTGGTTGAGCGAGAAATTTTTCACCAAGCTTATGGCGCGGTTTTCTTTTGGTCAGGCCACGCTTGGCGGTAGTGAGGCGGCATCATGACAAGCTGTGTTGATACCATTCAGGATTATGGGCTTCGCGCGATTGGCATTGGCGAGCGGCTGTTGCCAAAAAGCGATATCACGCTATGCGAGCAGTTTGTGCTGATTGGTAGCGGCCTTTTGTGGAATATTTATTTTGGATTTATTGCCTTGTTATTGGGATTTTGGCTGGCAACAGCGCTGGCACTTGGGAAAAACAGCCATTTAATCTGGTTGCGATTGCCGTCAAACTGGTTTGTGTTTTTGTTTCGCGGGTCGCCGTTATTTATCCAGTTTTTTCTCGCTTATGAAGCGTTTGTATTACTGCCGAAAGTCGGTATTGAATTTGAAATTTTTGGCACTGTGTTTGCGGCGGAAACCAGATGGCTGACGCGGGCTTGGCTTGGGGCCTTGCTGGTTTTGTTCTGTAATACAGCGGCCTATTCAGCGGAAATTTTTTATGGGGCGCTAAAATCCATTCCAGTCGGCGAGATAGAGGCAGCTGACAGTTTTGGCATGAGTGGCACCAAGAAATTTACCCGTATTATATGGCCCACCATGCTTCGGCTTGGCTGGCCGTCTTATACAAATGAGGCAATTTTTCTGTTTCATGCCACCGCGCTTGTGTTTTTCTCAAGTTTTCCGGCATGGCGGCAAAAGGGTGATGCGCTCTATTACGCAAGCTATCTTGCTGATAAGACATTTAATCCATTTATTCCCTATCCGATTTTGGCTGGCTATTTTATTCTTGTGACGGTGCTGATCATCTGGATTTTCGGTTGTGTCAACCGGCGGCTTAACAGACATCTGCCCGACTCGCAGCGACCAAAACGGCCAAAATTTCAATTTATCAGATAGATCGTCATGCGTTTGTTTGGTTCAACGCCAGAAAGGCCCGCTGTCCGCTTGTAAACGCATGTTCGATGCGCGCCCCGCCAAGCCAATCACCGGCTATGGCCAGATTATTTTGGCAAATAATCGCATACGCCGGGCTTGGCGTTGTCACTTTTGCATAAAGCCAGCGATGCGCATGCGCATGTAAAACCGCACCAATCTGGCACCCGGTCGCCAGTTGATATTTTTCGATCAGCTGTTTGATGATGCTGTCGGCTGTATCATCTTTGTGGGTGGCACTCCAGTCCGCGTCAGCTTGAATGGTCAAAGCCGGGCGATGCTGTGCGGCGGCGGGCCGTGCGGTCTCGCACATGGCCCAGCCAATATCATGCTGGGCTGATTTGACCGGCATTTTTGGTAACATTTCGTCATCGGCTAGCCCTAGCATGACCGTCAGGCAAGGCGCATAGGCGGCGTGGCTGGCGGTGGCCGCAAGATCGGGGAAATCATCTGCCAGCAAGACCGCGGTTTGTGGCGCCGGGGCTGTGCAGATCACTTTTCTGGCGGTAAGTGGCACATCATCTGTATCAACGCACGCAATATGGTCTGTTTTGCGAATAATTTTAGCAATTCGGCGATTTTGCTGGATTGGCAGATGAGCGGCCAAAAACATCGGGAGGTTGCGCATCATCGGCGTGCCGACCACGACCGTTTTTTTATTTTCAATCTGCCAGTTGGTTGCCATGCCAGCGGTGCTGGCGGCGCGCAAGATATCGCCAAAATCAGATGATTTGCTGGTTGCAAATTGGGCGCCATGATTAAACACAAACCCATCGCTGCGGCGGGTTGATACGCGCCCGCCAACGCGCCGCCCTTTGTCAATCAACATAACCTTTTGACCAGCTTTTTGTGCCATTCGGCCAGCGGCAAGCCCGGCGATGCCCGCACCAATGATCAAAAGGTCATAATGCGGCGAGGCTGTTGATGATGGCGGCGGTGCAGTCATGATGTAAAAATCCTTGTTGGTCGGGCTTTTCCTATACCCTATCGCCAGCAATTGACAAATGCTAAAGCTGTGAATAACGCCGTACCAATGATTTGAATTGATGATAGCCATGACGAACATATCCAACAAAGGCATGATGTGATGCAGGATTGCCAAGCTGCAAACGGGTTTGGTCACGCATGGTCAGGGTTTGTTGGCATTGATTGGTCTGGTGCGAACGGTCAATTTATTGCTGGGATTCAACTGGCCATGGCCAGACCCGGCACAACTGTACCAGACACCATTTTGCCGCCACAAAATGACCATTGGTCGCGGCAGGATGTGATGACATTTCTGCTTGATCAAGCCGCACAGGTGCCAGCCGGGGCCCCGCTGTTGGTGGGGATTGATTTTGCCTTTGCCCATCCATTTGCCGATTATGGCACCTATTTTCCTGATTGCGGCGATGCCCCCAAAGATGCCGCCGCGCTATGGCGGCTTGTTGATGAGGTCAATGGGGATTTGCCGCATTTTTATGGTGGTGCGATGTTCCGGCATCCGGTATGGGGGGCATATTATCTGGCGCCCCCACATTTTTCTGCCCCGCGCTATCAATCGCGGCGGCGGGTGACTGAATTGGCGGCCAAGGCATCTGGGCGCAGCCCGTCACCAACATTCAAAGCGGTTGGTGCAGATAATGTCAGCACCGGGTCAATGGCTGGAATGCGCTGTATTCATCATTTGCGTCAAAAACTTGGTGCGCGGCTTGCGGTGTGGCCGTTTGATGATCTTCGCCAATGTTGGCCCGGCGTCAGGCTGGTGCTTGTGGAAATTTTTCCAAGCTATTATTTTTATCGGGCGGGTATGGTGCCAGCAAAACAAGCCGCCGCCGAGGCCAGTTTTTTAAACGCGGCGTTGGATTTTTACAACAGTGCCGGTGTCGCCACACAATTTATCGCAAAAGGGGCAGATGCAGACGAGGCAGACGCAATTATCGCGGCGGCGGCATTGCGTCACTTTGCCCAACAAACAACCAAGACGATGTTTGACTTGCCAGACCCGATGGGCTTAACTGCACGGCAAGAAGGCTGGATTTTTGGCGTTGACCCGATCCATGCCCAACAACCTTAGTTATCAGTAACCTTAGTTATCAGTCAGCTTGGTTATTTCGTTGCAAGTTATTTTGTTGCACGCCGAAATTTTTATCGACACGCTCTGTTATGCTAAATTGGCGTAATGCCCCGAAATTGTAGAGAGACAAACCCATGCCGTCACTTCTGCCGCACCTTGATCCAGATGGATTGCTTGAATATTCAGTGGTGTTTACCGACCGGTCATTAAATTCCATGTCCGGTGCCTTTCAGCATGTAATGCGGGATTTATCGGCGTTGCTGAAAGAGGCTTACCGGGCGTCGGCTGTTGCGGTGATCCCGGGTGGCGGGACTTTTGGCATGGAATCGATTGCGCGGCAGTTCGCGAATGACCAGCATGTGCTGATCATCCGTAATGGTTGGTTTAGCTTTCGCTGGAGTGAAATTTTGGAAAAAGGCAAAATCGCGTCCAGTACAACCGTGTTGGCGGCCCAACGCCAAGACAGCACTGGCAGTAACCAGTTGGCACCATTTGCACCAGCACCGCTAGATGAGGTTGTTGCCACGATCCACAAGGAAAAACCAGCTGTTGTATTCGCCCCGCATGTTGAAACCTCTGCTGGCATGATCTTGCCAGATGCCTATATCAAAGCGGTCAGTGACGCGGTGCATGAGCATGGTGGTATTTTTGTTCTTGATTGTGTGGCGTCTGGCGCGTTGTGGATTGATATGGTGGCGCTTGGCGTTGATGTGTTGCTGAGCGCGCCGCAAAAAGGCTGGAGTGCTTCACCATGTGCCGGTCTTGTCATGCTATCTGATCGTGGGCTGGCACGCGTCGCCGAGACGGAGTCATCCAGTTATGTCTGCGACGTAAAAAAATGGCTTGGCATCATGCAGGCCTATGAAAATGGTGGGCATGCCTATCACGCAACGATGCCGACTGACTCGCTGTTGGTGTTTCGTGACACAATCATTGAGACCAAAAACTATGGGTTTGAAGCGGTGCGGCAAGAACAGATTGATATTGGTACGGCCATACGGTCACTGCTAGAAAGCCGCGGCTTTATCTCGGTGGCGGCTGACGGGTTCAAGGCGTCTAGTGTTGTCGTCAGCTTTACCGATGATGACAATATCAAGAATGGCAGTAAATTTGCCACGGCTGGTTTGCAAATTGCCGCAGGCGTACCGCTTCAATGCGGCGAGGGGCCAGATTTCAAAAGCTTCCGCATTGGGCTTTTCGGGCTGGATAAGTTGCATAACATATCGCGCTCAGTCAAAAATTTTGAAAAAGCGCTGGATCAGGTGTTGGCAAACTGACTGGCAATCAGGTCGATTTTGGCTGATTTTCCCAAGGATTTTATCGCATATTCTCGTTGGCTGGCCTGTTTTCGGTCCAGCGCAGTTTCGCTGTAGCGCAGATATACCGGGCGGCGTGATTTGGTGTATTTGGCACCAAGCCCCGCATTATGGGCGGTGATCCGTTTTTCCAGATCATTTGTGATGCCTGTATAAAGGCTGCCATCATTACATTCGATGATATAGACATGCCATGTCATGAAAACGGTCGTCTCCGCTCTGCGATTGGTCTAGCATAGCGGCAATTCAATATCGCCCAAGCCTTATTTTTGCGGTTTTTTTTGTCAGTAGCCTATCATCCGTGGATTGCGTTTGTGACTTTTGATTATGATGTTGTGATTATTGGTGCCGGGGCCGCCGGGTTGATGTGCGCGATAGAGGCAGGCAAGCGCGGTCGGCGTGTGTTGGTGCTGGATCATGCCAAAAAACTGGCCGAAAAAATCCGTATTTCCGGTGGGGGGCGGTGCAACTTCACCAATCTTTATGCAGATGCCGAAAAATTTCTGTCGCAAAACCCGCATTTTTGCAAATCTGCGCTGCGTCAATATAGCCAGCATGATTTTATAAATTTACTGCATGCGCATCGCATCGGGTTTCATGAAAAAAAACTAGGTCAATTATTTTGTGACAATTCATCGCAAGACATCATCACCATGCTGCAAACAGAATGTGCCAGCGCCCGTGCCAACATCCGTCTAGACCAGCATATTGAAGATATCCAACGCATGGATACCGGCTTTGTTGTAGCGGGTAATTTTACCAAAATTACTTCTGAATCAGTGGTAATTGCCACCGGCGGGCTTTCAATTCCAAAAATAGGGGCGACCGGATTTGGATATGAGATTGCGCAAAAATTCGGTCTGACAATTGTGCCAACGCGCCCCGGCTTGGTCCCGCTTACATTTGATGCAGAAATGTTAACGCGTTGCAAATCATTGTCTGGGCTGTCAGTTGAGGTGACGGTTCATTGCCAGCGCACAGAATTTGCCGAAGGCTTGCTATTCACCCATCGGGGGTTGAGCGGCCCGTCGATTCTGCAAATTTCATCCTATTGGCATGATGCTATGCCGGTGACGGTCAATCTGGCACCTGGCACCGATATTGCGGCGGCGCTGAAAGCCGGCAAGCGGCAGCACCCAAAACAGGATGTGGTAACCTGTCTTAGTCATTATTTGCCAAAACGTCTTGCCACTAATATTTGCGAGCAAGCTGGGATGGATTCGCAGCTTGCCGCGCATAATGATAACCGGCTTGGCCAGCTTGGTGCGGCGGTGAATGGATGGCAGTTGGTACCAGCAGGCACCGAAGGATATCGCACCGCCGAAGTCACGCTTGGCGGCGTCGACACGGCAGATTTATCCTCATCAACAATGCAAGCAAAACATGTGCCTGGCCTGTATTTTATTGGCGAGGTTGTGGATGTGACCGGTCATCTTGGTGGCTATAATTTTCAATGGGCGTGGTCATCTGGCTTTGTTGCTGGACAACATGTTTAGGCCATTAGGCTGACGAATTGAGATGACGCGCAATGTTGATTAATCCAGCGGGTCAAATTGTTCGTTGGTGGGGTCATATTGCAAAAGCAACCCATCGCCGATATCGTTCCACAGCCCGTGAATTGACAATGTTTCATTGGCAACTGCCGCGCTGACAAAGGGAAAGCTCATCAAATTTTCAATTGCCACAATCACAGCTTGGCGCTCTAGTGCCTCTAGTTGTGCATCTATCGGCTGAATATCTGTCACGCGGTCATAGCCAGGGCGCAAAATATCTAGCCAATGTCCGATGAAACTCGCGCTTTTTTTAAGCTCCGGCGAGGCCCCTGAACACATGTCGTGACAGCCTTTAACGCCACCACAATTTGAATGGCCAAGAACAATGATATGCGCAACTTTCAGCGCCATCACCGCATATTCAATCGCGGCTGAGGTGCCAGCATGATTGCCATTTGGTTGATAGGGAGGGACAAGTGCCGCAACATTACGGTGAATAAAAAATTCGCCCGAATCCGAACCAAAGATTGCCGAAGCGTTCACCCGGCTATCGCAACAGGAAATAACCATGGCGCGCGGGTGTTGTCCCATATCGGCTAGATGTTTGAACCAGCTTTTATTTTCGACAAATTTCGTTGCTTTCCAGCCCTTGTAGCGCTGTACAAGATAAGAAGGAAGAGGCGTTGCCGTCATGATCATCATCCTTGGTGAGCGATGTAAACTGGTCTGTCCTTGATAGCGGTTATTTACCGAAAAATCCAGTAAAGACGGACAAAATACCGTTATTGATCGAGGTCTTTTGGAAAGCGTTCACCAAGTTCGGTAATCATAAGATCCATAAATTTAGCCGCCGCAACTGGCAAAACCCGCCCGCGCAAATGACCAATATGCAATTTGCCTTGCGGGACATCTGCGCTGTCTATTGGGCGCGCAATAAGACCATTTTCTGGTTGTCCATTAGCCATGTTTTGCGGCAAACCAATTGGGATTTGAAAGCCGATCACCCGTTCATTGAGCAGGTAATTCTGGGTGAATTCCTGACTGTCGGTTTCCAGCATCGTGGCAAGTTGCATGTTACGGCGCATCAGGCCAACATTTAAAAGCTGGCGAATGCCGCTATGAATTGTTGGTAAAATGACTGGGATATCAAGCAGGTGATGCAAGCGGATGGTGTCAAAACTGGCAAGTTCATGCGTTTCAGCCATACAGCAATAGACAGCCTGCCTTGTGGTCGCAATGGTCTGAAAATCACTGCGTCGGATCGGTTCAAAAATAAGCGCAAGATCAGTTTCGAGTGACGCCAAAGCCGCCTCTGCCGCTTCACCATGCTGGCGGCTAATGTCAAATGTTACCGCGTTATGCTCTGAACGGTACCGGGCAATCACATCAGGCAGGAAATGCCGCAGTGTTTCAGCACCGCTTGCCACCCGCACATGCCCCCGCCGGATACCCGATAAATCTGCAATTTGTGATTGGACACGGGCCAAATCGGCTTGTTGCGTCCTGATATGCTGGACAAATAACTCGCCAGCCGTATTCAAACGCACCCCAGAAGCAAGCCGTTCAAACAGCGGTTGACCGATTTCGTCTTCGATCTGAAGAATACGGCGATTCAATGCGGTCGAGGTGATGGCCAGTTTTTCGGCGGCTTTTCTGATCGATTTTTCCCGTGCAACCGCATCAATAAAGCGAAGTGATGTCATAAACCGCATAAAAATACCCTCTCTTGATCCAAAAAAACAAAAGCCTGTCTTGCCCTTATAGCAAGTGGTGCAAAAAACGCATCGCTATTATGCAAAATTAGCAGAATTTTTTATCACATGCGCCTGCTACCACAATGCCTGTCGGGGCTTTGGGCACCAAACCCCCCGGCTGGAAAGGCGGCGCCATCGGGGATCACTCGTAAATGCCGTCACGAAATTTTTAAACGATGCCCGCAAGGCACAGCGCAGAACAGCGGCAATCACGCCGCAAATAGGAGAAACCAACAATGAAATATATTGTGGCAATCATTCAGCCAGGAAAGTTAGAGGCGGTCCATGACGCTCTGCTTGAAATTGGCGTGACCGGTTTAACGACCAGTGAGGTGCAGGGCTATGGCCGGCAAAAGGGCAAAAGCGAAATTTATCGCGGCGCCGAATATGTGGTGAATTTTTTGCCAAAGGTCAAAGTTGAAGTCGCCGTGCCAGCCAAAATTGCTGAAAAGGTGGTGGCGACTATCAAATCTTGCACCGCCACTGGCAAAATTGGTGATGGCAAAATTTTCACATTTGAACTGGCCGAGGCGATGCGGATCCGTACCGGAGAAACAGGCGCAGACGCGTTGTAGAGCTGTATTTTTAGGAGATCATTATGATGACAACTAGTTACAAATATGTGCTGCCGGTTTTGGCGGCATCACTCATTGCCAGTCCGGCGTTTGCACAAGAAGTGCCAGAACATGGCGTGTTTATCCTGAATTCACTATTATTCCTGATGGCAGGATTTTTGGTGATGTTTATGGCCTGTGGGTTCTGCATGCTCGAGGCTGGTTTGGTGCGGGCGAAAAACACCACCATGCAGTTGACCAAGAATGTGGCGCTGTTTTCAATCGCGGCGGTTGGCTATTACTTGATTGGATATAATTTGATGTATCCATTGGGCAGTTGGTCGATCGAAGGCGTGTTGTCCGCTGTGTTCCCGTCAGTTGCCATTTTGGAAGCGGTGGGGATATCGGCAGAACAGGCGGATGATCTAAGCTATGCGGCAACTGGGTCTGATTTCTTTTTCCAATTGATGTTCTGTGCCGCAACCGCATCGATTGTATCAGGCACGTTGGCTGAACGAATCAAGCTATGGCCATTTTTGCTTTTCACCCTGATGCTAACCGCGTTTATTTACCCATTGCAGGCAAGCTGGAAATGGGGCGGCGGCTTTCTTGATGAGATGGGCTTTTTGGATTTTGCTGGTTCAACTGTGGTTCACTCAGTTGGTGGCTGGGCGGCTTTGGCGGGTGCGCTCATTCTTGGCCCACGTCTTGGCAAATACAAAGATGGCCGGGTGAACCCCATGCCGGGTGCTAATCTGCCGCTGGCAACGCTTGGCACGTTCATTTTGTGGCTTGGCTGGTTTGGCTTTAATGGGGGTTCGCAATTGGCTATGGGTACAATTGGTGATGTTGCTGATATCTCGCGTATCTTTGCGAATACCAATGCCGCGGCGGCTGGGGGGTCCATTGTCGCACTGATTTTGACTCAAATCATGTATGGCAAGGTGGATTTAACCATGGTTTTGAACGGTGCGCTGGCTGGGCTTGTATCAATCACCGCTGAACCGCTGACACCAACGCTTGGTGCGGCGACACTGATTGGCGGTGTCGGTGGTCTGATTGTTGTGTTTGCTGTGCCAATGCTCGACAAGATGCAGATTGATGATGTGGTTGGGGCGATCCCGGTTCACCTGATTGCTGGCATCTGGGGTACGCTGGCGGTGCCGCTGACCAATGGTGACGCCAATTTTGGTACGCAAATTATCAGCATTGCCATCGTCGGTGCCTTTACCTTTGTGGTCTCCGGTGTTGTGTGGATCCTGATCAAAATGGTGTTGGGAATCAGGGTGTCTGAAGATGAAGAAATCGCCGGGTTGGACAGTGCGGAACTGGGGATGGATTCTTATCCTGAATTTACCCGCTAATATCAAAACTATCTAAAAGCACAGCCCCCGGCATGACCAAGCTGGGGGCTGTTTTGCGTTTGCTGGCCGGCAAAAAATCTGTGGCGGTGTTGGCGGGGGTCGCAATAGCGCAATAAAGCCACGCAATGGCGCAGGATGGCTTTACTTTTCAGGCGCCGAGACTTACCATCCGGCCCCTTATTGTGTTGAAGTTTGCGTCATAGGTGACGCGCCATAATTTGTTCATAGCCGGGCGTTTCATGACCAGACCGCATGCTGCCACATCTTTGAAAACACCGCCGGTGCTAAACGCTGTTGGCCTTACCAAATCATTTGGTGATTTTCGGGCCAATGATGCGGTTTCATTTTCGATACAGCCCGGCGAAATTCATGCGTTGCTTGGTGAAAACGGGGCGGGCAAATCGACCTTTGTGAAACTTGTCTATGGTTTGTTGCAGCCGGATGAGGGGCAAATTTTCTGGCAAGGTCAGCCGGTAAATATTTCTGGGCCTTTGCAAGCGCGTCAACTTGGCATTGGCATGGTGTTTCAGCATTTTTCACTTTTCGAATCATTGAGTGTTGCTGAAAATATTCAGCTTGCCTTGCCAGCCGGTGAAAATTTGGCCGCGTTGTCAGACCGCATCCGCGACATGTCGGATAGATATGGTTTGGCTATCGATCCGGATGCCTATATTCATAATCTGTCGGTTGGTCAGCAACAACGTGTAGAGGTGATGCGGTGTTTGTTGCAAAACCCGTCCTTGCTGATTATGGATGAACCAACATCGGTGCTGACACTGCAAGAAACAGACCAACTGTTTTCGGTGTTGCGGCAATTTGCTGATAGCGGCATGGCGGTGTTATTTATCTCGCATAAATTAGATGAAATCCGCGCATTAACAAGCCGTGCAACAGTGTTGCGACGGGGCCGTAATGTGGGAACGGTTGACACCAAGAAAAATAATAATCGCCAGCTGGCCGAATTGATGGTTGGTCGCAAAATTGCTGATGTCACCCGCCAGTCAGCACCAGACCAATCCAAAGCTGTGTGTGTGATCAAAAATTTACAAAGGCCAAAGCCAACGGCCTTTGCTGTGACATTAAAAGACATCTCATTCACCGCCAATGCTGGTGAAATTCTTGCCATTGCTGGCATTGCTGGTAATGGGCAAGATGAAATTATGGCGGCGCTTTCGGGGGAATGGCGTCCCCCATCTGCCGATATTATTTTGCTGGATGGGCAGGATATCAGCCATTTGGGCCCGGCGGCGCGGCGGCGGGTTGGTCTTGGTGTTGTTCCAGAAGAACGCAATGGCCATGCCGCGATCCCGTCAATGAGCTTGTCTGATAATGCCTTGCTGACCAGTCATTCGCTTGGCAAAGCTGTTCAGCATGGGGTGATCGACGGTGCCGCCACAAAAGCAATCGCCGCAGAGGTGATTGATAAATTTGATGTCCGTGTACCGTCAGATGATCCAATGGCTGCATCATTATCCGGCGGTAATTTGCAAAAATTTGTCGTGGGGCGGGAAATCATAAAATCGCCGCGATTGCTGGTGGTGGCACAGCCCACATGGGGGGTTGATGTGGGGGCGGCCGTATCAATCCGCAAATCAATGCTAGATCTTGCAGCGCGCGGTTCGGCCGTCATTATGATTTCGCAGGATCTTGAAGAGGTGTTTGCGATTGCGCATAAAATCGCGGTGTTACATGGCGGCTGTTTGTCAGATGTGATGCTGGCCAGCAAGGTCACCGCCGAACAGGTTGGCATATTGATGGGCGGCGGCGCTGATATCGAAGGGGCCAGCGCATGATTTCTATGACCCCGCGAAAACATATCTCACTTCAACGCACATTGGTCACACCGGTGGTGTCCATCATGATGACATTATGCGTGGGGGCGGCAATTTTTGCGATTTTGGGATATGATCCGCTCGCGGCACTTTATCAGTTTTTTATCGCGCCATTATCGCGGCCTGATCAGGTGGCAGATTTATTTGTCAAAGCCTGCCCATTGATCATCACCGCCACAGGGCTGGTTTTTTGTTACCGGGCCAATGTATGGAATATCGGGGCAGAAGGCCAGATCGTGATGGGGGCGGTTTGTGCTGGGGGTGTCGCGCTGTTTGTGCCCGGTCTTCCAGATATTTTACTGATGCCAACAATGATTCTGGCGGCGATGGTTGGCGGCATGGCGTGGGCGCTGATCCCGGGTATTTTAAAAGCGCGGTTTAACACCAATGAAATTTTGGTGTCTTTGATGCTGACCTATGTGGCCGCGCTATTTATTGATTGGCTGGTCCGCGGGCCATGGCGTGATCCGCAATCTTTTGGCTTTCCTTTGACCAAATCTTATGACGAGGCGGCGCTGATTCAGCGTGTAGATCTGCCGGGCATTGGCACATTGGGCCAATTGCATTGGGGGGTCGTGGCGGCACTGGTGCTGGCGTTGGTTGCCTATTTTGTTATGTCGCGGACACTGTTTGGCTTTCAGGTCAAGGTGATGGGGGATGCCCCACGGGCTGGCGCATTTTCCGGATTTTGTGCGGCACGCACAACGATTGGTGTTTTATGTATTTCTGGGGCTTGTGCCGGTGTGGCTGGCATGGTCGAAGTGTCGGCCAATATGGGGCAGCTTCAGCCTGAAGTGTCGTTTGGTTATGGCTTTACCGCCATTATCGTGGCGTTTTTGGCGCGGCTAAACCCGCTTGGGGTGATCGCGGCGGGGCTGGTTATTGCGCTGGCTGAATTGGGCGGCGATAGCGCGCAAATGGCGCTTGGCATGCCAAAGGTCGTCACCGGCGTGTTTAAGGGCATCTTACTATTTATGCTATTGGCGGGTGAGACCTTTAACCGCTTTCAACTGCGTATAAGCTGGCCAGCGTTGAGCCGGGCACCAGCGGCACGGGGGCGCTGATCATGGATGCGTTGGTTCTCACGGTTATTTTGACATCTGTGCCGTTGATTCTGGCGGCAACAGGCGAGTTGATTGCCGAAAAAAGCGGCGTGTTGAATTTGGGGGTAGAAGGCATGATGCTGATGGGGGCGGTGGCGGCATTTGCCGTGACCAGCCTATCTGGCAATCCCTATTTTGGCATGATCGCGGCGGCATGTGCTGGCGGCATTACCGCGGGTGTCTTTGCCATTTTTGCACTGGGGCTGGCGACAAATCAGGTGGCGACTGGCTTGGCGCTGACAATTTTTGGTGCTGGTTTATCGGGGTTGATTGGTGCGCCCTATGTTGGCGGCACGATCGATGGGTTGACGGTTATCGTAGTTCCGTTTTTATCTGATTTGCCGGTGCTTGGCGGTTTGTTTTTCAAACTTGACCTGTTGGCCTATTTGTCAATCTTGATGCTGGGGCTTGTGGGGTTTTTCCTGAATAATACCCGTGCAGGGCTGATTTTACGCGCTGTTGGCAACAATCATGATTCGGCACATGCGCTTGGCTATTCTGTTTTGCGGGTGCGTTGCGTGGCGGTCATATTTGGCGGGGTCATGGCTGGTTTGGCGGGCGCCTATCTGCCGCTTGTTCTCACCCCGCATTGGTCCGAAGGCATGACAGCCGGGCGGGGCTGGATTGCGCTGGCGCTTGTTGTCTTTGCATCTTGGATGCCATCACGCATTTTGATTGGGGCTTTGTTATTTGGCGGGATCACCATTATGCAGCTTGTCGGACAGGCGCGCGGCTGGGAAATGCCATCACAATTTTTATCTATGCTTCCCTATCTAGCAACCATCGCCGTATTGGTGTTAATATCGCGCAATCGTAATTTTGCCCTCATGCGTGCGCCGGCCCATCTTGGGCGCATTTTTATCGGCACAAAATGAGTTTTAAGATTGATTTCAATTTTTATCGTACCAAGGAGACATAAATGAAGCTCAATAAATTCGTAATTTTGTTGGGTATTGTCGTTTTAGCTGGTCTGGCTTTCATCATGTCATCTCAAAAAGCCCCGGAAAAAGCCGCGGGTGTTGCTGATGACAAAAAGGTGAAAGTTGGATTTGTCTATCTGACAACGCCCGGGGATCATGGCTGGACTTATGCGCATGAGGTTGGCCGTCAAGATGTGATCGCGCGTTTTGGCGACAAAGTCGAAACAACCTATATCGAAAATGTGCCGGAAGGCCCAGATGCCGCCCGCGTTATTCGTGATCTGGCGAAACAGGGTAATGACATAATCTTTACCACATCATTCGGCTATATGGATCCGACCTTGAAAGTGGCCAAGGAATTCCCCGAAATTAAATTCGAGCATATTACTGGCTATAAGCGGGCACCAAATATGGCGACCGGCAATATCCGGTTTTATGAGGGGCGCTATGTCCAAGGCGTTGTGGCCGGTCTGATGACCAAGAGCAACAAGATTGGCTATATCGCGTCATTCCCGATCCCAGAAGTTATTCAGGGGATCAACGCGTTTGGTCTTGGTCTGCGCTCTGTCAACAAAGACGCGGAAGTGTCTGTTATTTGGGTAAATTCATGGTATGACCCGGTAAAAGAGGCCGATGCCGCCAAGGTGCATATTGCCGAGGGTGCGGATATTTTGGCACAACATACCGACAGCCCGGCCATGTTGCAAACAGCCGAAAAAGCTGGTGTCTACGGGTTTGGTCAATCGAGTGATATGAAGGCATTTGCGCCAAAGGCCCAGCTATTTAGCTCAGTCAATAACTGGGGCATCTATTATATCAACAAGATTCAGGCTTTAATCGATGGCAGTTGGACCACAGGTGAGGGGCCAGACCATTGGGCAGGGAACACATGGGCTGGTATGGCCGATAATTTTCTGGTGTTGAGCGCATTTGAAAATATGCCTGATGATGTGGCAAAAGCGGCGCAAAAGGCGGCGGATGATATCAAGTCAGGTGCCAATAAAATTTTCACTGGGCCAATCCGTGACAATACAGGTGCGGAAAAAGTACCGGCAGGAAAAACCCTGAATGATGGTGAGTTGTTTACCACCCTTGATTACTATGTCGAGGGTATCGTTGGTAAAATTCCCGGCTAACGCGGGTGCCATTAACACGATAAATCTGACGGGCGCGGTCGGTTGGCCGCGCCTGCCTTGCTAAATATTCGTTTCATTTGCAACATATCTAATCAAACTTTTTGGGGTGCATTTTCGCATTTATTGACCATGTCAAAGACATCTGCAAAACCAACTATCTTTGTAACAAGGCGCTGGCCTGATGCGGCCGAAGCGGCATTAAAACAATATTTTAATCCAACATTTAATGACAGTGATGTGCCGTTATCAGCGGCGCAAATCGCCGAAGGATTCGCTAGCCATGACGCGCTGGCACCAACCGTTTCTGATCAGATTACCGCCGATATTATTGCCGCTGGTGCGGCCGGGTCTGGTCGGTTGATTGCGAATTTTGGTGTTGGCGTCAATCATATTGATCTGGACGCGGCGGCATCTGCCGGGCTGGCGGTAAGCAATACCCCCGGTGTTTTAACAGATGCCACGGCCGATCTGGCCTTGACGCTGATGCTGATGGTGTCGCGCCGGGCGGGTGAAGGTGAACGCGAATTGCGCGCTGGCGAATGGCATGGGTGGCGGCCAACGCATCTTATGGGCCGGTCTTTGTCGGGTAAAACGCTTGGCATTATTGGTATGGGGCGCATTGGCAAGGCGGTGGCGCATCGGGCGGCGCTTGGCTTTGGCATGAAAATTATCTTTTATAATCGTTCAAAAGTGACTGACATTGCCGATTATGAAGCCAAACAAATTGATGATTTTGATGTGTTATGCGCCCAGTCAGATTTTCTATCGCTACATTGCGCGGCAAGCGCGGATACATTTCATATTTTGAATGAAGACCGGCTTCAGCGGATGCAAAATCATGCCTATGTGATCAATACAGCGCGCGGCGATGTGATCGATGAAGCGGCGCTGGTCAGGGCGCTTCATAGCGGCAATATCGGCGGTGCCGGGCTTGATGTTTTTCAAGGTGAGCCAGATATACATCCAGATATTTTGACCGCACCGAACACGGTTTTGTTGCCGCATCTTGGGTCTGCAACTGTTGAAACCCGCACCGCTATGGGGTTGAAAGTGGTTGAGAATGCCCGTGCCTTTTTTGCAGGTGAACGTCTGATTGATCCGGTTGTCTAGCGCCTATGAATGGCCGTTTAGACCATGATGTGACCAATTTTAGTGGCTGGATACGGGTGGCGTTTGATGCAGCCCTATTGGCTGGACAACCGTTGCGCATCACCCAATCCGCCTGTCAATCGATTGCCGCGCCAACGGCTGTTGTGGCGCTTGGCAAAGCCGCCGGGGCCATGGCTGAAGGGGCGCGGGCGGCCGGTGTGACCGCGCCTGGTATCATTATCACCACCGATGAAAACCACCGTCAAATTGAAGGATTTGATTGTGTTGCCGCGTCTCACCCGGTGCCTGATCTGCGCGGGTTGCGCGCTGCTGAAAAGGTTACAGATTTGGTGATGCGGCTAAAGGCAGATGATCATTTGCTGTTGCTAATCAGTGGCGGTGGGTCCGCCTTGTTACCAGCACCAGCGGCCGGTATTTCACTGGAACAAAAAATTGCACTGAATGATGCGTTGCTGGCAAGCGGGCTGGATATTCACGATATGAATGTGATCCGGCGGCTGTTTTCCGCTTTAAAGGGGGGGCGGCTTGCACGTTTGGCGGCCCCTGCAAAAATCACCCAATTTTTACTGTCTGATGTACCTGGTGACCGTCTGGAATCCATCGCCAGCGGTGTTGCGGTGGCTGATCCGGTGCCATTTGACTATGCAAAAGACCTTGTCAAAAAACACCGCCTAGACCAGCTCGATTTTGTTGCGGCACATATGGCGGCACTGGAAAAAAATGATGAATTGCGACCTGTGCGCCCGGGCGACCCGTGTCTGGACTTGGTGCATAGCTCGGTTTTAGCCAGCAATGCGCAATGCCGTGATGCGGCGGCGGGTTGGCTGGCCAAAGAGGTGCCGGAACTAGCACAAATAGATGCGCCAGAATTAGCGGGTGAAGCACAGCAAATGGCGCGCCAGCTTGTAACCCAAATTTGCCAACACAAGGCAAGTCAGGGCAGTGCCAATCAAATTTTTGGCATTGTCAGCGGCGGCGAAACGGTGGTGTCTATTGACAGCATGACGGCCGGGCGTGGCGGCCGGTCACAAGAGCTGGCGCTCGCCTTTGCTTGTCATATGCGACAAGCTGGCCGTTCGGCCCCTGCCAATTGGGCGGTGTTGGCCGGGGGGACCGATGGCCGTGACGGGCCAACAGATGCGGCTGGCGGGATTTTTACATCACGCCAGAATTTTGATCTTGGTGCGGCCACAAATGCGCTGCAACGTCACGACAGTTATCATTTTTTGTCCGCGCAAAATAGTCTGGTTAAAACTGGGGCAACGGGTACCAACCTTGCTGATCTTGTTTTAATCGTCTGGTCAGGATGAGTCGTTTGGTACGCCGCAGATGATGGGTGCCGTTCTGCCGCTTTTGAAATATAATTTCAAAGCGGGCGCGATTAGGATTTTGAAATAATATTTCAATTTGATTTTTGCCAGTAATGACCCAAACGGTAGTTCCGTCAGGCCATTCAGTCTGCTATGCTGGCGGCGCTGTAAATATACAGCCCATAAAGGGAATTGGAGCAGGCACCGATGGCAGATACCACACAGGTTTCTGAACGCAAGGATGACCAGTCGGACCGGCTGACCTCTTTGTATGGTCTGACCCCAAAGGTGGAATCTGCCATCATTGACGCGGTTCAGTCTGGTGCGGTGCGTCGGCTTCGAACATTAGTGGCACCGTTGCATCCGGCAGATCAGGCTGATTTGCTTGAACGATTGCCAACCCGCAGCGCCACCGCCATGGTGCGTTTGCTTGGCGATCATCTAGATGCCGAAACCCTTACCTATGTGGATGAGTCCACCCGCGAAGCTATTATTGAGGCCATCGGCACGGATGGTCTTGCACGACAGCTTCAGGACCTGTCAACAGATGATGCCATCACCATTATCGAAGAACTGGAACAGGATGATTTGCAGGATGTTCTGGCGGCATTGTCTGCAGAAGACCGGGTATTGGTCGAAGAGGGGCTGTCCTTTCCAGAAGATTCGGCTGGTCGATTGATGCAGCGTGAAATCGTCACGGTGCCATCATTTTGGACGGTTGGGCAAACCATTGATTTTTTGCGCAGTGGCAAATCTGCGATTGAAGATTTCTATCTTATTTTCGTGACCGACCCGTCACGCAAGCCACTTGGTGAAATTGCGCTGAGCCGTTTGTTGTGTGCGCAGCGGCCACGGCGCGTCTCGGAACTGATGGATACCGATTTCAGATCAATTCCGGTTGATATGGATCAGGAAGAAGTGGCGGTATTGTTTCGCCGCTACGGTATGGTGAGCGCTGGTGTTGTTGATCCGCATAACCGGCTTGTTGGCATGATTACCAATGATGATGTGATCGATGTGATCGATGAAGAAGCCGAAGAAGATTTGTTGGCATTGGCTGGTGTGGGCGATGCCAATCTGCGTTCTGGTCTATGGGAAACATTGCAGGGGCGTTCATCTTGGTTATTTATCAATCTGCTAACGGCGGTTCTGGCATCTGCGGTGATTGGTGTTTTTGATGCCACGATTGAACAGTTAGTGGCCTTGGCCATATTGATGCCGATTGTGGCTTCGATGGGGGGCAATGCGGGGACGCAAACCATGACCGTGGCGGTGCGCGCCATTGCCCTGCGGCAACTTGATGCGGCGGCAACACGCCAATTTGTTTTGCGTGAACTGATTGTGGCGACAACCAACGGGTTGTTATTTGCTGCCTTGGCGGCGGGGCTATCCTATTTTTGGTTTGGGGATCAGAACATTGCCATAGTGATGGCGGTGGCGATGATGGCCAATTTGCTGGTTGCCGGGCTAAGCGGTACATTTGTGCCGGTTGGCCTGATGCGCGCCGGTGTTGATCCGGCTGTTGCCTCTAGCGTATTTGTTACCACCATTACTGATGTTGTTGGGTTTTTCGTTTTTCTGGGGTTGGCGGCGATGTATTTGATCTAGCTGAATGGCGGGTCATGGCGCTCTTGATTGCCCGGTGGATAGTCTTTGATGACAGTGCATTTGAAAAAATTATCGGTGGGGTCGCAATCGCTTGAGACTTTGCGTGCATGGCAGGCGTTACGTTTGTCGGAAACCGGCCGATTAATGCATGTCACGCGCAATCGGCCGCGCCTGGCCGAGGAAATTTTAGATGGCGGGTCGATTTACTGGATTATCAAAGGCGTGATGAGCGCGCGCCAAAACATTATTGATTTGGCCGAAGTGCAACGTGCTGATGGTCAAGTTGCATGTGGTCTCGTGCTCAGCCCTGATCTTGTCGCTACAGTGCCGACAAAAATGCGGATTTTTCAGGGCTGGCGCTATTTAGAGACTGAAGACGCACCGGCAGATTTGACCGCCCCGTTTGACGAAAGCATGCCGCCCGCCTTGGTGGCGGAATTGCGCGAGCTTGGTGTGTTGTAAATAGGCGATGGGGCGTAAGGGCTTGGGTATTTAATTCTGGCGGCGCCATTCCCACGGCAGAATAAATGCCCCGCGCCAGACACCTTTGAGTGCTGTTTTTGCCTGTTCTTCATCTGCTATATAAAGATCAGAAAATTGCCGATACGCCACCGCATGTCCGGACCGCACCATGGCCGCGCCAATGTCGGTTGACCCGTTAAAGCACTGCATGACCAACCGCCCATATCGGTCGACATCACGCAGGCTACATTGCAAATCTTTATCTGTACCTATCAGCGCGTTTAGCTGGCGTTGTGCGGCGCTGCCGCAGCCCCAAAGCACCCCGTTTTGATCTGTGCATTGTTGCTTTAATTCCGGGGCATCAATGCCAAAAAGGCGTATCCGCAAATCGCCGCTTCGCAAACTGTCACCATCGCTGACTTTTGTGATGTGTACGCGCCCTGATAAATCATAGGTAGTGGCGCGCGCTGTATCAGAAAGAACAGTTGCCCCGGCCAGAAAAATGGCAAAACATTTAAAAACAACCCGAAACACAAAACACATACGAAACGGTATAATGTTTACGATGAAATTGCCAGCGCCTGATGCTGTTCATTCCTGATGCTGTTCATTCCTGATGCTGTTAATTCCTGATGCTGTTAATTTACGTAGGGATTATCCTTAAATGGATCTTTGGCCGCATCATCTTTGTCTTTGTCAGTCCATTCAGCTTCTGGGTTCAGGCCAGCGGCGACACTGGTAATATTTTTTGGAAAGGCGACAAAGGGGCCTTGTGCTTGGTTTGGTACAGAGGTACGAAGCCGCATCCGGATCACAACAAATATTGATAAAGCTACAAGGATAAGGGCGATTGCTGGCATAAAGCTGCGCGACCCCAAAATTTCAATGATGGTTGCGGCAAAGGGTGATCCAACCACCGCGCCAGCACCATTCACCATAAGCAGGCCAGAGGACATGGCCACCATCTGGCTGGGAGGCAGAAAATCATTGGCATGTGCGATAAAAAGCGAATAGAGCGAAAACGTCAAACCGCCAAAGATCACTGTAAAAATCAGCAATGATAAAAATTCATCAGCGCCAAAAAAACCGGCGATAGAAACGCAAACCGCACCGGTAGAGGCGGCACCCAAAATCACCAGCCGCCGATCAAACTTGTCAGACAAACGTCCGACCGGATATTGCAAAAGCAATGTGCCGACCGTGATCGCTGTCATAAAATAACCGATTTCTGTATTATTCAGGCCAAGATTGCGGCCATAAACCGGACCCATACCAAACAGCATTGATATGATAAGACCGGTTATGGCCATGCCAACAACCGATAGCGGTGATACTTGCAAAAGCCGGCGAAATCTTAGCCGGTCTGGGGCCTCAAAATTAGGCGCCGCATTTACCGTGATCAAGATTGGCACAACCGCAATTGACACCATGACTGATGCCATCAAAAATAGGCCCACACCGCCGGGTTCGCCAAGGCCAATCATCAACTGGCCTAAACCCATGCCCCCCATATTCACAATCATATAAAGGGATAGCAATTGGCCGCGGGTGGCATTGGTGGCTTTGTCGTTTAACCAGCTTTCGCACACGATATACATGCCAGCAAAACCAAAGCCACTGGCAAGCCGCATGGAGGCCCACAAAATAGGGTCAGCAAAGGCAACATGCATCAAAACTGCGGCCGATGCGATCGCTGACATAGCGCCAAAAACCCGGACATGGCCAACACCTGCCAAAATATTTGGCACGATGATCGATCCTAAAAAAATGCCAGCATAATACCCAGACATCACAAAACCGGTGGCAATATTGCTAAAGCCAATTTCAGGCGCGCGTGTACCAAGCAAAACATTTTGCAGGCCACTGCCAGACGAAATCATCAGCAGACCAAAAAATAATGTCCAAGATGCTATGACCGAGCGAAACATATGGCTGGAGTCCTAATGAAGTGGTGCGAATAGCCGTCTGTTTGCCTATCTGCAACACCAACGACGCTGTCACGCATATAATTCAGCATACAAGCTGTAAAGCGGCTGAATTTCATGCGCCACTGATACGGCTACAAAGCTTTACAGGTCTGTCTTAAATGCGTTGAAAGGTCGTCGTTTTAACAACAATCGTTGCAGGTTGGGCTGATTTCATGACGGTTTTTCGGCTGGTGTCATGCTGGTGTCATGCTGGTGTCATGCTTGTGTCATATAGGTGTCGATCGCCTGAATGACTGTGCTGACAATAAGATCAAAATGATGTTGAAATTGCGTTTCATCCGGAAAATCCAGCCGCCGCAGCATAAAATGATGCAACCCGTGCGGCAAGCTATCTGTTGCTGGTGCCAACGGGCCCAGCGTCAGACGCAAACTATGATGAATTTCGTTCAAAAATTTTGAAGCCTCGGTCATATCTTCATAACAGTTGCTGTCAATCACGCCCTTGTCATAAAGGGTCTGCAGAATGACACGGGCGGATTGGCCACTGCCAGAAAATAGCGCGCCATATTGCAAGCGCCACGCCTGTGTCAGCAAATCAAAATCGGTTAAGCCGCCAGCGATCTGTCGCAGATGCCATTGTGATGCGGGCTTTTGCTGTTTTTGAATACGTTGGCGCATATCTGAAATTGCCGTCACCAAACGATCTTTTGGCTGATTATGGTTGATGATGCTGTTGATCAGTTGCTGTATTTTGTCGTTCAGGTCAGCATCACCAGCAATCGGTCTTGCCTTTGTCAGGGCTTGCTTTTCCCAAATCCATGCGTCACGGTCAAAATATGTGGCAAGACGGTCAATCGATGTGGCGACAGCGCCAGCTTGCCCTTCGGGGCGTAACCTTAAATCGACATCATAAAGTGTGCCTTCGGCGGTTGGTGTGCTGATCCAACTGACCATGGTTTGCGCCAACCGTAAAACATAACTGGCAGCTGGCAATTTTCGTTGACCATTTGAAACAACATCTGGGTCGGCATCATAAAGAATCAGTAAATCAAGATCAGACCCAGCGGTGAGCTGTTTGACCCCAAGCCGCCCCAGCGCGACAATACTGATCTCGACATCGATTTCACCATAACGCCGCACCATATCGGCACGCACCAATGTCAAAACGCTGTCAATCGCCGCCTCGGCAATGGCGGTGAGGCTAGCTTCGAGTTGATCTGTATCATTTGCAAAGCTTAATGTTTGAACCTGTGCGCGAAATTTTAACTCGCGCACCAAAATCTTAATTTGATCTAACGCCAATTCAACTGGCAGTTCCGCTATCTTTTCGTGAAACAGTTTTTTCAGACTGTTCGGTTCTTCAATGGGTGCGAAAAAAGCCCGGTATAGCAACAGGTCAAATAAAGCTGGATAGCGGCGCAACCGGTCACAAATTTGCGGCGATAGCACCAGCATGTCACAAAGCAATCTTGTTAATTGCGGGTTGTAATCAAGCAACGAGAAAATTTGCACGCTGGCTGGCAACCCTTCGATAAATTGTGCAAGCGCGGCAAAAATATCATCAGGGGCGGCCGCGGTTGCAAAATGCATCAAAATGTCAGGCATCAGCCGGTTCAGCAAAACCCGTGCGCGCTCGCTTCTCGTGGCAGCAATCCGCCCTGCCATCCAGCCTGATAATGTATCGGCAACATCATGCGGCCGGGCAAATCCGTTTTGCGCCAACCACGCCACCAGCGAGTCGTAATCATCAAGCAGGATATTTTTATGGCTTGCCGTATGATCAGCTGGGCTGTGTAAAATTTTATGTTCGGCATGCAGGGCGATTATATCTTGCACGGCGGCGAGTGCGGCGCATAAATCTGCCGGTTCGGCATGTCCCATAAAATTGGCAAAATGCGCCAGTTCAGACTGGCTGCGGGGCAGGCTGTGTGTTTGGCTGTCTGCCAGCATCTGGATACGGTGTTCAGTCCGGCGCAACTGATGATAGGCGGCGATTAATGCGCTGGCCTGATCAGATGTGATCCAGTCAAACTTGGCAAGGGCGCGCAAAGCGGCTGCCGTTTGATGTTGCCGCAGCGAGGGTTCTCTGCCCCCCGCCACAAGTTGCAACACATGGGTAAAAAATTCAATTTGCCGGATACCGTTTTTGCCAATTTTCAGATTATAGCCAAGCCATCCATTGCTTTGCGGCGGGCGTCTTAGCATTGTTTTCATATCTTCCATGACTGTGTAGTCAAGCGTGCGCCGCCAGATAAAGGGCTGGATTTGAGATAGAAACCGCTTGGCAATCTGCACATCACCAGCAACAGGCCGCGCCCGGATAAATGCCGCGCGTTCCCATGTGCGGGCCAGTGATTCATAATAGCCAATCGCCGCATCAACATCGATACTGACGGCGGTGGCACCGGGGTCGGGCCGCAGCCGCAAATCAACACGCCAGCCAATGCCATCAGCGGTTGTCGCGCTTAACAGCCTGACTAGATCGCGGGTCAATCCCACATAAAATGGCTGGGCCTGTTCTTGTCTAAGTGGCGCTATTGCCAGATCGTGCAATATCAGCAGATCAACGTCAGACGAATAATTCAATTCTTCAGCGCCAAGCTTGCCAAGGGCAATAATTGTCCAGCCACATCCCTGCATTGAACTGTCAACCGGACCAATTTTGCCGCGGGTCACGGCAAGATTAATCAAAAAGGCAAGGCTTGCGCCAAGTGCGGTATCGGCAGCATGGCTGAGCCACGCCATCTGGGTTTCGGTATCACATAAGCCAGCCAGATCGCTAAGCGCCACGGCGAGACAGCTTCGGCCGCGCCAACGACGGATGGCCAGCATGGCACCAGCATCATCGGATGCGCGCTCCATTTCGGCCAAAAATTCCTGTTTGGCACGTGCCATGACATCTGCACCATGGCCATTTAGGATGCTGTTAATATCATCACTATGTTTCAGGGCTATACGCCGCAAATGTTGGCTGCCAACAATCATACTGGCAATTTTTTCAGCGCTGAATGCGGGTGTGCCGACCGTTTGACTGGTCAGATTGGCCGCCAGTTCAGCATAAATATCCTGATCCGCCCCATGCAGAATTGGCATGTCAGGGCAGACAGAATCAAAAAATCTTTCACCACGCGAATCCATTGCGTCATGTTACCCCATTAAAATCGATCCGCCAGAATTTATCCGCTGGACAGACCGATGCATACGCCAGCCAAGCGAGAGCGCCGCGGCGGTCAGACCGATCAGCAGGCCAAGCCATAAACCAACCGGCCCCCCATCAAAATAAAATGCGAAAATGGCACCGCTAACCACGCCAATGCCCCAAAAACTGCCAACTGAAAGCAGGGCTGGCCATTTTGTATCATTCAGCCCCCGCAAAACCGAAATGCCGATCACTTGTGCACCATCAACCGTTTGAAACATTGCGGTAATCATCACCAGCGGTATGGCAAGGCTGATGACATCTTTTGTTAATAGATCTGTCGCCCCCAAAAATAATTCGATCAGCGGTACCGGAAACAGCGCAATAAACAGCGCCGTAACACAGGTAACGGCCAGCGCGGCAATCATCGCCGCCCATGCCGCCCGCCCGATATTGTTGCGGTCATTGGCCCCGGCAAAATGGCCGACCCGTACCGAGCTTGCCTGTCCAAGTGCAAGAGGTATCATAAAGGCAACGGCGGCAATCTGGTTGGCAATGGCCGAGGCCGCCAGCGGCGCTGTACCAAACAAACCAATCATCAACGCCACGGCAATAAACATGCCGGTTTCAGCCACAATCGTCAGACCAATAGGCGTGCCAATTTTCAACATGCGCCAGGTAATTTGCCAATCCATCACCCAGATACGATGAAAGGGGGCAGAGGCACGATAGGGCGCGCTGAGGCCAATATAAATCAGCAAACCGCCGCCCATCAGCAGATAAATCACACTTGTTGACAAGGCAATCCCATTCAGCCCCATGGCCGGAAATGGGCCAATACCATTGATTAGCATATGATTGGCGATGATATTGGCACCCAGCCCAAGGGCGGCTGCTACAACCTGTGGAATTGGTCGTTGATGCGAAATGACATATTGCCGGGCGACAAAATAAATAAAGACAAAGGGGATGCCAACTGCCAGCCACAACAAGAATTCATCAGCATGCGCGATGATGTCTGGGTCCTGGCCAAGCCAGATCAGCACGGTGCGCCCTTTCGCAATAGGCAAGATAAAAACCAAACCAACAGCTACCGCTAGAAACAGGCCCTGACGAAATGCACGGCGGACCAAACGGTCGTCATTGCCCCCAAGCCCCTGTGCCACCAATGGGCCAACCGCCAACATCAAGCCCATACCCATAAAGAAAAATGGCTGGAAATAACGTGCCGCCAATGACCCGGCGGCAAGCTCATGCGTGCCAAGCTGGCCCATCGCGATAATATCCGCCGTATTAATGCCAATTGACATTAATTGCCCGAGTGCCAGTGGGATGGCGAGGGTCAGTGTTTTGCGAAAATGCACGGTCCAAGACATGGTCTGGCTTGTAACAGGAGGGCGGCGGGTCATATCATCTGGTACTGCTTAAACATGTGAGGGGCCGCCGGAATTAGGCGCGAAAAAATATCACGTAAAAATTTTACTGTAAAAGCCATAGTAATGCTAAGGTCGTTTTACTCAATTTTGTCCGGTGTTATGACATGCCGGTGATGCAGAGTTTAACCTGATTTATCGATTTGGTGGGTATCCAAAAATGGCAAAGCAAAATGGCGGCAATGCCGGGAAAAAAGGCCCATCAGGCCGCAGTTACCGCAATGCAACGGGTCTTACTCGTCAGCCTAAAAAAATGCGTGGCCGCAAGGTGTCGTCCCAGCGTTGGTTGACCCGGCAATTAAATGACCCGTTCGTTGCCGAAGCCAAATCACGGGGTTTTAGGTCGCGGGCGGCGCTAAAACTTGAACAAATTGACGATCGCTACAATTTACTAAAGCCCGGCATGGCGGTTGTTGATCTTGGTTGTGCGCCGGGGGGCTGGATGCAGGTTGTGTCGATGCGCACCAAATTAGGCCAAGGCACCGCCCGCCTTGTTGGTATTGATTTGCTGGAAACTGAGGGGGTAGTCGGGGCTGATATTTTCGCAGGAGACGTCACCGACCCGCAGATGCTAACCGCGGTTGAAACAGCGATAGGCGGAGCGGCTGACGGGGTGTTGAGCGATATGGCCGCCGATACCACCGGGCACCGGCCGACAGATCATTTACGTACCACGGCGTTGTTAGAAGCGGCGCTGGATTTTGCCCTCGGTATATTGAATGAAGACGGATTTTTTCTGGCAAAATGTTTTCGCGGCGGGGCTGAAAAAACAGTGCTTGATGTGATGCAGCAGAATTTTGCCACGGTGCGTCATGTCAAACCAGCGGCCAGCCGGTCAGAATCAGTCGAAAGCTATGTTTTGGCAACTGGGTTTCATGGCCGTAACCGCACGGCGATGCAGGAAATAGACAGCTGATATTTTGCCCAATGGCTGGCGGTGTCACCCGGTTCTGGCGGAAATTTGCCACCCTGTCATTTTGCCGGAATATTTTCACTTATTTCCCTATCAAAACCAGATGGCTTTGGGTATAGTCCGGTGCCACCGGAAGAACGGAAGGCGCCCCCATGAAAATTCGCGATGCATTTACATTTGATGATGTGCTGCTGGAACCAGCCAGATCGGCGGTTTTGCCAGCTCATACTGATATCACCACCCGATTAACACAATCCATCAATTTGCAAATTCCGCTGATGTCGGCGGCAATGGATACGGTAACTGAACATCGGCTGGCCATTGCCATGGCACAGGCGGGCGGCATTGGTGTCGTCCATAAAAATTTCACTATTGATGAACAGGCCACAGAAATTGCCAAGGTCAAAAAATTTGAAGCTGGCATGGTCGTTAATCCATTAACCATTACCCCAGAAAAGCCGTTGCGAGACGCCTTGCAGATGATGGAATCGCATCATATCAGTGGTATTCCCGTGGTTGATGGCAAGGGGGCTGGCAACAAATTGGTGGGCATTTTGACCAATCGTGATGTGCGCTTTGCCACCGACCCGAATCAGCGTGTGGCCGATTTGATGACGCGCGATGTTGTCACGGTAAAAGACGGCACAACAACTGACGAAGCCCGCCGCCTGTTGCATGAGCACCGCATTGAAAAGCTGGTTGTCGTTGATGCTAACGATAATTGTATTGGGCTGATCACTGTCAAGGATATGGAAAAGGCCCAAAACCATCCGCTGGCGTCAAAGGATGACCGCGGGCGGTTGCTTGTGGCGGCGGCGACTGGCGCTGGACCAGATGGATTGAAACGTGCCGAAGCGCTGATTGATGCCGGTGCTGATGTGATTGTGGTTGATACCGCACATGGCCATTCAGAAGGTGTGTTACAGGCGGTATCAGCGGTTCGCAAAATTGCCAACAAAGTCCAGATCATTGGTGGCAATGTGGCCACGGCTGAAGGTGCCAAAGCGTTGATTGATGCCGGGGCTGATGCGGTAAAGGTTGGTATTGGTCCGGGGTCAATATGCACCACCCGTATGGTGGCTGGTGTTGGGGTGCCGCAATTAACCGCGATTATGGATGCTGCCGAGGCATGCCGGGCGCAAAATATTCCGGTGATTGCCGATGGCGGTATCAAATATTCCGGTGATTTGGCCAAAGCCATTGCCGCTGGCGGCAATGTGGCGATGATTGGATCGTTGCTCGCGGGTACCGATGAAACCCCGGGTGATGTCTATTTATACCAAGGCCGGTCCTATAAGGCCTATCGCGGCATGGGGTCAACCGGGGCAATGGCACGCGGTTCGGCAGACCGGTATTTTCAGGCAGAGGTGTCACAGCCACTTAAACTGGTGCCAGAGGGTATTGAAGGGCAGGTGCCGTATAAAGGGCCGGTGGAAAATGTATTGCATCAATTGCTTGGCGGATTGCGCGCGGCGATGGGCTATACCGGCAATGCGTCAATTGCCACCTTGCAGAAGCATGCCAAATTTTTAAGAATCACTGGGGCGGGTCTAGCAGAATCGCATGTGCATGATGTGACCATTACCCGCGAGGCACCAAATTACCGCCCGGGCATGTAGCCCCGACATGAAGTTTACACCGCAACCCGGCAAAGAATTGAGCGTGCAAGGGTGCCGTTTTTTAAAGGGCCGGTTCGCGCCCGTATGTGGATAGAGTGATATGACACCAGCCGCGCGGATTGCCGCAGTGATAGATATTTTGGACGGGCTATATGCGGATGGTGCGGTGACATCATCGGCGGCACAAGCGTTGCGGTCATCAATGCAGCGGCGGCGCTATGCCGGGTCTGGTGACCGTAACGCCATCAGCGATTTGTTCTGGCAAATTCAGCGGGGGTTATCGCGGCTATGCTGGCATCTAGAAGGCTGCAACGCCGCGGTCACTGGGCGGCATTTGGTGCTGGCCGCATTGGTATTGATGGATCGCCAGCATGACAGCTTGGCAGCTTTGTTTTCCGCTGAAGTCGCGCATGCCCCAGCCCCGCTAAGTGACGCTGAAATCACCATGGTGGCAAAGCTGGCAGACCGGCATTTTGTTGACCCGGCAATGCCGCCGCATATTGCGCTGGAATGGCCGGAATGGTTGATGGCAGACACAGCCGCCGCGCTTGGTGATGATGTGGCGGCTAATTTATCGGCGCTGACGGTGCCGGCTCCAACCGATATTCGGGTGAATCCACTAAAAATATCTGATCAGCGCCAGCTTCGTGACCGGCTTGCCGGGCGCGGCATCAAAGGCCATCCAACCCCCTTGTCGCCATTTGGTGTGCGTCTGCAAAAACGGACTCGTCTTGACGATTTGCAAGACTGGAAAAATGGGCTGTTTGAGATTCAGGATGAAGGTTCGCAATTGGCCAGCTTGTTATGTGATGCCCGGCCCGGCATGCAAATTGCCGATATGTGCGCGGGGGCAGGCGGCAAATCCCTGCTGATGGCGGCGATGATGCAGAATAAAGGTCGCATTCTGGCACTTGATACGGCGGCAGAGCGTCTAGAGCGCGGCGGCGAGCGATTGCGCCGGGCCGGGGTGCATAATGTGGAACGCAAACTGGTTGCCGAAAAATGGTCGAGCCGGTCATGGCGCGGCAAATTTGACCGGGTGGTTGTTGATGCCCCTTGTTCTGGGTCTGGTACTTGGCGGCGGCAGGTTGACGCCCGCTGGCAATTGACCCCGGAACGCCTTGCATTTTATCAAGAAACACAGGCGATTTTGCTGGAAAAGGCACGGGCCATGGTCGCCCCCGGCGGCCGGATTATTTATATCACCTGTTCGTTATTGGCGAGCGAAGGCGCCGAACAGATAAAAAAATTTCTGCAAACAGCCACCGAATTTGAACCTGCTGATATCGGCGATATTTGGCAGGATACGGTGGCGGCGGCCGGGGGTGGTGCGTGTCCACCGCATCAGCCGGGCATGTTGCAATTGTTGCCGGGGCGGGATGGTACAGATGGGTTTTTTATTGCTATCCTGCAAGCCAGATTACGCTAGTCACTGTGTCGGATAAGCATTTCAAGAAACGAGAATCATCATGGCTGATACAATTCTGATTATTGATTTTGGGTCGCAAGTGACCCAGCTGATTGCCCGCCGCTTGCGTGAAACCGGCGTCTATACAGAAATTCTGCCATGTACCACCGCGCCAGATAACATCGCGGCGGCAGCGCCAAAAGGCATTATTCTATCAGGCGGGCCGAATTCGGTGGCGCTTGCCGATACACCGCGTGCGCCGCAAATTGTGTTTGATCTTGGCGTGCCTATATTGGGCATTTGTTATGGCCAGCAAACCATGTGCGCCCAGCTAGGCGGGCGGGTGGAACCCGGCACAAGCCGCGAATTTGGCCGCGCCGAGCTGGAGATTGCCGAAAATTCAGCCCTGTTTGATGGCGTCTGGTCGCAACATAGCCGCCACACTGTATGGATGAGCCATGGGGACCATGTGGCGGCCTTGCCAGATGGGTTTCGGGTGGTCGCAACATCGGCTGGTGCGCCTTATGCGGTGGTTGAAGATGCGGCACGGCGCTATTACGGGGTGCAATTCCATCCAGAAGTGGTGCATACCGATGGCGGTGCAGATTTATTGCGGCAATTTGCGCTTGGCATTTGCGGGTGCAGCGGCAGTTGGTCTATGGCGGCGTATCGACAGCGGGCGATCACGGCCATTCGTCAGCAGGTTGGTACGGCGCGGGTGATTTGCGGGCTGTCTGGTGGGGTTGATTCATCCGTTGCCGCGGTTTTAATTCACGAGGCGATTGGTGATCAGCTGACCTGTGTGTTTGTTGATCATGGGCTGTTGCGCGCTGGTGAAGCCGAAGAGGTGGTGCGTTTATTTGGCGATCATTATAATATTCCGCTGGTGCATGTTGATGCGTCAGATATGTTTTTGGACCGTCTGGCAGGGATCAGCGACCCGGAACAAAAGCGTAAAATCATTGGTGCCAGCTTTATCGAGGTATTTGATGCCGAAGCCAGCAAAATTGCTGATGCAAAATTTTTGGCACAAGGCACCCTATACCCGGATGTGATCGAGAGCATTTCTGCTGCTGGCGGCGATGCGGTGACAATAAAATCGCACCATAATGTCGGCGGCCTGCCTGATGATATGGCATTGGAACTGGTTGAACCTTTACGCGAATTGTTTAAGGACGAAGTGCGCGATCTTGGCCGTGAATTGGGGCTGCCAGATACGCTGGTTGGGCGGCATCCATTTCCCGGGCCGGGCCTTGCTATTCGTATTCCGGGCGATATCACACCTGAAAAGCTGGATATATTGCGGGCGGCTGATGCGGTCTATCTCGATGCCATTCGCAAGGCCGGACTATATGATGAAATTTGGCAGGCTTTTGCCGTGTTGTTGCCAGTGAAAACGGTTGGGGTGATGGGTGATGCCCGGTCATATGAATATGTTTGTGCGTTGCGGGCGGTGACGTCTAGCGATGGTATGACGGCGGATAGCTATGCGTTTGATCATGCGTTTTTGTCGCATGTAGCCACCCGGATTGTGAATGCAGTAAAAGGCGTGAACCGCGTGGTCTATGATGTGACGTCAAAACCCCCGGGCACTATTGAGTGGGAGTAGTTTTTTAATTGTAAGTAA